>JAHECS010000068.1 GCA_024641635.1 Actinomycetes bacterium
GTTCAAGAAATCGGCACCCGTGACCTGGATCAGGCCCGCTCAATAAGAATTTGAAAACACTTGCGAAAGCAAGAACGGACTGCAGCCAGTAACAAAAGGAGAAATACAATGTGTTCAAGAATAATGTGGTCCGTAACAGGCCAACCCGTACTGATCGGCCGGAACATGGACTGGACCGGGAAGATGGGTACCAAGCTCCACGTGATGCCCAGGGGCATCGCCCGCGAGGGCCTGGTCGATGAAAACCCGCTCAAGTGGACCTCCAAATACGGAAGCGTCGTGGCGACCGTCTGGGACGCCTCGACCACCGATGGTATTAATGAGGCGGGCCTGAACGCCAACGTGCTCTATCTGGCCGAAACCAAGTATGGCGAACGGGATCCGTCGCGCCCGGGAATGGCCGCCGGCCTCTGGACCCAGTACTTTCTCGACACCTGCGCGACCGTGGCCGAGGCGGTGAAAGCAGCCGAGACATTCCAGGTGCAGCCCTTTGAGCTCATCCACCAAGGCAAGCCTGCCGATGCGCCGGTTCACCTTTCGCTGGCTGATGCGACCGGCGATTCCGCCGTCATGGAGATCCTCGACGGCAAAGTCGTCATTCACCACGGACCGGAGTTCACCGTCATGACGAACTCCCCCGTGTATGATGAGCAGCTCGTTCTCCTGAAGCAGTATGAAGGTCTCGGCGGCAAGAAGCCCATCCCCGGAACCATGGATGCGGAGGACCGCTTTGCCCGGGGCGCTTTCTATCTGACGAAGCTCCCTGAGCAGCCGGAATCGTATCAGGAAGCCGTCGCCGGTGTGATGAGCGTGATGCGGAACATGGCAACGCCGCTGGGCGCCGTGGATCCCGTCAAGCCGAACGTCTCACCGACTCAGTGGCGCACCTACTCTGACCTCACGAAAAAGCGGTATTTCTTTGAATTTGCCCGGATGCCCAACGTGGTGTGGGTCGACCTGGACAAGCTCGACCTCAGCGAGGGTGCCTCCCAGCAGGTGTTCGATCTCGCCAAGGATCTCGAAGGAGCCGGTGAAGTCTCAGGGAAATTCCAGCCCTGCGATCCATTCATTTTCCAGAAGGCCGGCACCGCGGTCACCTGGAAACCGGAGTGAAAAGCCGACTGAAGACGGAACAAACACCTATCTAATCCACAAAGAGGAGAAAAAATATGTGCACCAGAGTACTCTACGAAACCGGCTACGGCACCTACATGGTCGGCCGCAACGCCGACTGGAACGACAAGGACGTCGAGGTGTTTCTCTGGCTCTTTCCAAGGGGCATGAAGCGCGAAAAGACCGCCGGGAGCAATCCGGTCAGCTGGACGTCCAAATATGGCTCCATCTCGCTTTGCATGTACGGGAATATCGCGGCCGACGGGATGAACGAGGAAGGGCTGGTCTGCAACATGAACTTCCTTGCCGAAGCCAACTTCGGTGACCCCGAACAGGGCGGACGTCCGACCCTGTCCATCGGTGCCTGGCTGCAGTATGTGCTGGATAACTTCAAGACCGTTGCCGAGGTGGTCGAGGAGTTCAGTTCCGATCCCTACGCGGTGGTGAGTGGTCACTTCGGGAACGGCAGGCCGGTCACCGTTCATTGGAGTGTTTCCGACGCGACCGGGGACTCCGCCATCTTCGAATACATCGACGGCAAGTTGCAGATCCATCATAGCCGCGAATACACGGTCATGACCAATAATCCGACCTACGATCAGCAAATTGCGATCAATGCCTACTGGGACCTGATTGGCGGCGACCGCATGTTGCCGGGTACGATCTCCCCCGCGGACCGCTACGTCCGGGCCAGCTACACGCTTAAGTCCATGCCCAAATGGGACAACCGAAGAGAGGCGCTCGCCGCGATCTTTGCCCAGATGCGGGTCATTAGCGTGGCTTGTGCAGACATGGGCGGCGATCCCGACAAGCCCAATCTCGCGATGACGATGTACCGGATGGTCTCGGACAGTGACACCAAGAAATACTACTACGACAACATCTGGGATCCTTCCGTATTCTGGGCCGATCTCAAGAGCGCCGACCTGAGCGAAGGCGCGAAGCCTTCCAAGCTTCTTGTTTCGGGCCAGTCGGATCTTGCCGGAGATGTCACCTCACAGTTCAAACCGGCCGAGCCCTACGCTTTCATCAGCTGAAAGGGACAGGTCCGCCGCGTTGACCCGCGACGGGTGGAAAGATCAGGTTGTTCACCCGGTGACGACAGCACCTGAGTGAGCAACCTGAACTGACGGGCGCTATCCGTCCAGCGAAACGAAAACAAGTCAGGTAAACAAAATGTCAAAGCAAACGAACAAGGCGAAAGGCGTGGACAGGAATTCGATCACGACAGAGGTCACGCATGTTAAGGACTGGAACGGCGGAAGCCTCCACCGGATCGGTGGCGTGGACATGGTCGTGCTGAACGGCACCTACAAGGAGATGGGGCGCCAGTACGGGCATCTCGCCAAGGACAAGATGATCGCCGCGCTGGCCGGCTGGAAGAAGATCTTCATCGACACGGGCGTGCTGGATTTCGAGAGCATTCACAAGGTCATCGGGGCCCCGTTCTACATGTCAGCACCGAAATTTCGCAAAGATCTCTACGCAGGTATGGCCGAGACATCGGGGCTCAGCCTCGAAGAAGTGGTGGTCCTCGACAACTGGCTTTTCCTCTGTCTCCTGGGCCGGCGGGCCGGATGTTCCTCCTACGTGGCGTGGGGCAGCAAGACCGTCGACGGCACCGCCTATATGGGGCGCAATCTCGACTTCCCCGACTGGGCCCGCGATCTGATCGCATCGACCGGAGTTATCGCGGTGATGAACCCGGATGGCGGGGATTTCGGCCTGGCCGGTTTTGGCATCGGCGGGACAGTCACGGCTTTTGACGACATGATGAACAGCGAAGGTCTTTATCTGTCGTTCAACAACGGCGTCGGCTCGATCGGACCGGTCACCTATTCCAACCGTTTCGACATGATAAGCTACATGGGGTGGATGCTCAGGCAGTACAGCACGATCGAGGAATTCAAGGTCGTCTTCAACTCCGTGCATTCGAACTATCCGGGCCTGATGGGCGTGTCCCAGCCGGATCGGGGCGTCCATTTCGAGATGTCGCCGGAGACCTATACCGCAAATGTCACCAATGAGGGCGGGGAGTACTCACTGCGCGCGAACCAGTTCGAGGATCCGAGTTGGGGCATCCCCGTACTGCAAGGCAAGACCGCCTGGTATTCATCCACCCGAACTAAAGCCTGGCTCAAGGCGCTTGAACTGAACGGGGCCGACAAGATCGATGAAACGGTGCTGATGAACATCATGACCCGGCCGATGTTCAACGACGATGGCACCCTGACCGGCACGGGGTGGACCGTTTTCGAACCACCGGCCAAGGACCCGACAGCTGGCGACGGCGGGGAAGGCGGCGACGTGAATATGTACCAGGTCATCACGCATTCGGCCGAACGCATATGGTGGCTGCGTATTCCGACCTACACCGGGTGGCTGAAGATCGACTTCAAGGA
>JAHECS010000041.1 GCA_024641635.1 Actinomycetes bacterium
ACTGAATGGGAGTTGCCATGGAGTTCGTGTTCCATCTCGTCGTCGTCCTGCACTTCGTGGGCCTCGCCCTGCTGCTCGGGGCATTCCTGGTGCAGGTGCGGGATCCGCAGAAGACCGTCACACGGTGGATGTGGGACGGCGCTCTCACTCAGCTGCTGACCGGTCTCATCATGGTCGGGATGATCTCGGGCGGACTGCTCGGCGACGAGGAGAAGGCCGACCTCAACGAGACCAAGATCGGCGTGAAGCTGGTGATCGTGGTGGTGATCGCGGCGCTCGCGTTCGTCGGCAAGAAGCGGCCCGCGCCGCAGGTCGGCCTGTGGGCCGCGATCGGCCTGCTCACGCTGGCCAACGTGGCGATCGCCGTCTTCTGGTAGCCCGCCTGACCCCCGCCGACCCCCGCCGACCTTGAGGTTGGCGCCGGTTTTGGGGGGTCGTAGCGGCGCCAACCTCAAGGTGGGCGGGTCAGGCGGCGCCAACCTCAAGGTGGGCGGGTCAGGTGGCGCCAACCTCAAGGTGGGCGGGTCAGGCGGTGCTGACGACCATGAACGCCTCGGCGAGACGGCCCTCGGGCAGCCCGGCCTGCTGGGCCTGCCGGCCCGTCCACTCGCGGATACGGGCCTCGAGGTCGTCCATGTGCGAGGTCTGGCTCGCGTGCGCGCGCAGGGCCGCGATCTTGGCCGCGAAGTTATCGGTGACGTCCACGAACTGATTTGGCGTGGGCGACGCGAGAACCCACACCTCAGGGACTGCCCACTCCTCGAGCCCCTCGTCCTGCAGGAGGCTGGGGTGGGCGAACGGGTTGCGCGCGTCGGGGTACACGGCCTGGATGGCGGCGTCTCCCGCGGCGAGGTGGTCCGGGTGCGAGGCCTGGATGCGCTGCCAGTTGCGATCGGGTGACTGGATGAGCATGCGGTCCGGACGCACCTGCCGGATGACCCGGCTGATGTCGCGACGGAGCTCGTGGCTGACGGACAGCTCGCCGTCCACGTAGCCGAGGAAGCGCACGTCCGTCACGCCGAGCGCCGCCCCAGCGGCCCGCTGCTCGGACTGCCGGATGCCCGGGATCTCGGATCGCGGCACGTCGGGGTCGAAGCCGCCGGCGTCACCGTTCGTGACCAGGCAGTAGGTCACCTCGATCCCGGCGTCCGTCCATGCCTTCACTGTGCCGCCGGCGCCGAAGTCGACGTCGTCCGGATGGGCCATGACGGCGAGGACGCGCGTCACGGGGCGGCCGTCCCGGTTGGTCAGGAGGGGGTCGGGCGTGGTCGAGGTCACGCCCGGCAGCGTAGTCGGTGGGGCGGAACCGGCCACCGCGTCCGATACCCCTGAGGGCCGCTCGAAGGGTCCCAGACGACGGGAGGTGCGGGTGAGGAGCGAATTACACGGGTGTCATACGCTTGTCACAGTAGTCACATCCGTCACTTCCGTGACAGAGTAGGGCGCGTGCTTCCCCGCCGGCACGGGCACCGTGCCCTGTTCCGCCGCGTCCTCGGACGCCGCGGCCGGCGCGGGCTGACCGTCGGGATCTCCCTCTCACTCGTCGCCGGCGTCTCGGTGATGGCACCGATCTCGGCGGGTGCGAAGAACGGGGACACCTGGGTGCCGTCCACCTGGACCGGACCCGTGGCCGGACCGCCCGTGCCGGGCGAGGGCCTGCCCCCGGCCGCCGTGCCGGCCATCGCGCAGGCGTTGCCCGAGGGGTACGACGTGTCGCCGACGTACGAGGGGCAGGCGCAGTGCGACCCGGCGGCGAAGCCGGGCACCCAGCGGCTCGCCGACCTCATCAAGGCCACCTACGGGTCCGACCAGACGGTGTGGATCCCACGGGCGTGCGACATCGGCGGGCAGAGCGAGCACAAGGAGGGGCGCGCGCTCGACTGGATGACGAGCGTGCGCAACCAGCAGCAGCGGGCGAACGCGGAGACCTTCCTTGCCTGGCTCCTCGGCCCGGACCAGTTCGGCATTCCGTACGGGAACGCGATGCGGCTCGGCGTCATGTACATCGGCTGGAACGATCGGATCTGGCGCGGCTACGAGATCGAGCGGGGCTGGACGGAGCTGAAGGGCTGCTTCGCGACGCCGGGCGAGGGCAGTGACACGGTGTGCCATCGCAACCACATCCACATCTCCTTGACGTGGGACGGGGCGAGTGGCCGTACGTCGTTCTGGGATGGCACGGCGATGGACGGGCCCTACTGCGACCGTGCGCGCAGTTCGGCGTCGTCGGCGTCTTCTGGTCGCGCCGCGGACATGATCCCGGTCGGGCCGGCCAAGGTGGTCGGGACCCGGAAGGGCGTGGGCGTCCCTCAACGGTGCCGGCTCCAGCAGGACAGGTACAGCAGCGACAGCCGGCGGATCTACGCGAAGGTCACCGGGATCGGGGGCGTGCCCGCCACCGGTGTGGCCGCGGTTGCCGTCCAGGTCACTGCCATGGGGTCGAACGCGCCGGCCAAGGTGCGCATCTGGGGACCGGGGGAGAACAAGAGCGACGTCGTCGTGAAGGTGCCGCAGAACATGGATGCGGTGGGCACGGCCGTGGTGCCGGTCGGGACCGACGGGACCATCGCGCTGGCGACGTCGGCCGGTGCCACCGACATCTCCGTCGACGTCATCGGCTACTACCCGCCCGGTGACACCCCCAACGCGACCAAGGGTGAGCCTGGGGACGCGATGCAGATGGGCGACGAGCCGCCGCCGGCGCCCGTCCCTGCCCCCGCGGCGCCCTCCGCCCCGTCCGCACCGCAGGCTCCGGCGTTCCAGCCCGACCTGCCCGACGAGTTCATCTCCATCGGAGCCGAGGTCGGCTACGAGTCCAGCGGCCAGGGTCCGCTGCAGCCCGGGGAGGAGCGCGTCGTCGGCCTGACCGGGGTGCCGGGAGAGGCCACGTCCGCGCTCGTGCTCATCACCACCCGGGAGGCGTCCAAGCGCGGCAAGGTCCGCATCGGCCCGCCCGACAAGGATCCTGAGGCGTCGTTCAGGTTCCCCAAGAGGGGCGTCCGGTCGGCGGTCATGGTCGTGCCGGTGGTCGGCAGCCAGGTCAAGTTCGTGGGCCCGAAGAAGGCCACCGTGCAGTTCCGGGTCGAGGTGCTCGGCTACGCCATCAACGGCAGGCCGGTCAAGGTGCGCAGCGCCCCGACGACGCGGATCGTCAAGGCCAAGCTGGAGGCCGACGCCCCTCTGGTCATCGGGCCGGTGACCGGGATAGCCGGGCTGCCGAAGAAGCAGAAGAAGGTGACCGGCGTCATCCTCCAGGTGCGCACGAAGACCAAGGGCCAGGACGCCGGAAGCGTCCGGATCTATCCGCTGGACGGGGCCGCCCCGGGCACGCGATCCGCCCCCGTCGTCCCGGGCTCCCCGTACACCAGCCTCGTCGTGGCGGAACTCGGGACGGACGGCAAGATCGTCGTGCACCCGACCGTCAAGGCGAAGGTCAAGGTCAAGATCGTCGGCTGGATCAAGCGGGTCAAGCCCTGATCGGTCCCGCGCCCTCCCGGCGTCAGGGAGGCGGCGTGGACCCGACGCAGCACCCGAACCCCGTCCAGCGCGGGGAGGGCCCCGTCGGGGGGCCTGCCTAGGATGCGTGGGTGACCGACGCGCTGTTCGACCTCGCCGAGTCGGGCGGTCGGGCGCCGGGATCTCCCGGTGCCGGCGCGGCGGAGCGGCTCGTCGCGGACCTCAACCCATCGCAACGCGCGGCCGTGGAGCATCGGGGTGGCCCGCTGCTCATCGTCGCGGGCGCCGGCTCCGGCAAGACGCGCGTCCTCACCCGACGCATCGCCCACCTTCTCGCGACCGGTGACGCCACGCCGGGGCAGATCCTCGCCATCACGTTCACCAACAAGGCCGCCGGCGAGATGAAGGAGCGCGTCGCCGAGCTCGTCGGAGGCCGAGCCCGCGCCATGTGGGTGTCCACGTTCCACAGCGCCTGCGTGCGCATCCTGCGCAGCGAGTCCTCGCGGCTCGACGTCAGCAGCAGCTTCACGATCTACGACGCCGCGGACTCCCAGCGGCTGATGTCGATGGTGCTGCGGGACATGAGCCTGGACCCCAAGAAGTTCACGCCGCGGTCCTTCACCGCGCAGGTGTCCAACCTGAAGAACGAGCTCATCGACCACGAGACCTACGCGTCGCGCACGGCCAACCACATGGAGGAGATGCTTGCCGAGGCGTATGGCGAGTACCAGCGCCGGCTGCGTCGGGCCAACGCCTTCGACTTCGACGACCTGATCTCCAGCACCGTCGCCGTCCTTCAGCTCTTCCCCGACGTGGCGGAGCACTACCGCCGCCGGTTCCGGCACGTCCTGGTCGACGAGTACCAGGACACCAACCATGCCCAGTACGTGCTCATCAAGGAGCTCGTCGGCCCCGACGCACCCGACCTGCCGCCGGGGCAGCTGTGCGTCGTCGGTGACGCCGATCAGTCGATCTACGCGTTCCGAGGCGCCACGATCCGCAACATCGAGGAGTTCGAGCGCGACTACCCGAACGCCTCCACGATCATGCTCGAGCAGAACTACCGCTCGACGCAGACCATCCTCACGGCCGCGAACACGGTCATCTCGCGCAACGCCAGCCGCCGTGAGAAGCGCCTCTGGACCGACGCGGGCCAGGGCAGCCCCATCGTCGCCTACGTCGCGGACGACGAGCATGACGAGGCGTCCTTCATCGCCAACGAGATCGACCGCCTGTCCGACGAGGATGTCCTCAAGCCGTCCGACGTCGCCGTGTTCTACCGCACCAACGCGCAGTCCCGATCCATCGAGGAGATCTTCATCCGGGTCGGCCTGCCCTATCGCGTCGTCGGCGGCACCCGCTTCTACGAGCGACGTGAGGTGCGCGACGCCATCGCCTACCTGCGCGCGCTGGCCAACCCCGACGACGAGGTGTCCGTCCGCCGCATCCTCAACACGCCGCGACGCGGGATCGGCGAGCGGGCCGAGGCGATGGTGGAGGCCTTCGGGCAGCGCGAGCGGATCTCCTTCGCGGCTGCACTCGAGCGCGCTGCGGAGGCTCCCGGCATCGCGACGCGCTCCCTCAGTGCCATCGAGGCGTTCACGACACTCATGTCCGACCTGCGCACCATCGTGGAGTCCGGAGCGGACCCGGCGACCGTGCTGCAGGCCGTCCTCGAGCAGAGCGGCTACCTCGCTGAGCTGCAGGCGTCGACCGATCCGCAGGACGAGACCCGGGTGGAGAACCTCGCGGAGCTGGAGTCGGTGGCGCAGGAGTTCGCCACCGAGAATCCCGAGGGTGCGCTCGCGGACTTCCTCGAGCGGGTGTCCCTCGTCGCCGACTCGGACGAGATCCCCGACGACGACGAGAGCGGCGGCGTCGTCACCCTCATGACGCTGCACACCGCCAAGGGCCTCGAGTTCCCGGTGGTCTTCCTCACCGGCATGGAGGACGGCGTCTTCCCGCACATGAGGTCACTGGGCGACACCCGTGAGCTCGAGGAGGAGCGGCGGCTCGCCTACGTCGGCATCACCCGCGCGCGCCAGCGGCTGTACGTGACTCGGTCCGTCATGCGCTCGGCCTGGGGGACTCCGGCATTCAACCCGCCGTCACGGTTCCTCGAGGAGATCCCCGACGAGGTGCTCGAATGGCGGCGCGAGGAGCCGGTGGGACGCAGCCCGCTGGCCGGAGGCTACGGATCGTCGCCGAGCACGAGCAGCGCGGCCCTCCGCCTCGGCGATCGCGTCGTGGGCACCGGGCCGGTGCTGTCCCTGAGCCCGGGGGAGCGGGTGACCCACCAGAAGTTCGGCCTCGGCACGGTCGTGTCGACGTCGGGCGCCGGTGACAAGGCCGAGGCGACCATCGACTTCGGTTCCGCCGGTGTCAAGCGCCTCCTGCTGCGCTACGCCCCCGTCGAGAAGCTCTAGGAACAGGCCCCGCGGGCCGTCCGGTGGTGCTGTCGATGGAGGTGACGCCGGACGACAGCTGGGACCCGTCGTGATCCAGCTGCGCCAGCGCGCTCGAGATCTCGTGCACGACGCGGCGGTCGACGGGAAGTGACATGTGCCCGATGCCGCGGATGAGGACGTTCCGCGCGCGCAGGTCGGGGTGCAGGATGCGCGCGTTCCGCTGCGGCAGCACCAGCTGGTCGAGGTCCGACCAGATCGCGATGAACCGGGTCCGGCAGCCCGGCGCCGGCTCGTCGAGCTCGGCGAGCAGTTCGCTGCCCGAGCGCATCTGCCGGATCACGGGCCACGGGACGAACCGTGCGGGCGCAGACCCGCCGTGCGGACTGCCCAGCGTGCACACGGTGTGCACGTGGGCGTCACCGCCCAGTCGCTGCACGTAGTACCGCGCGATCAGGCCGCCCATGGAGTGGCCGACGATGTGCACCCGCTCGTACCCCGTCTGCTGGCAGACCTCCTCGATGAGGGTGCCCAGGCGTTCCGCGACATGCGCGATGTCATCGGTCAGCGGGGAGTAGTTCAGCGCGAACAGGCGACCGAAGCCGCGGCGCCGCAGTGACCTCCGCAGGACCGTGAAGATGCTGCGATTGTCGATGACCCCGTGGATGAGGATGATCGGCGTTCCCGCGGCCTCGACGTCGCCGACGATCAGGCCCCGCTGGACCGGGGACAGATGGGCGACCCCGAGGTGCGAGGCCTCGTCGAGTCGGTCCTCGAGCGCGCCCCAGGGGTACAGCGCCAGGTGCAGCGCCACCCAGACGCCCTCGACCGCGACGCCCGCGAGGCCCGCAGGGGACAGCAGGGCTCGTACCGGGGGCGGAGCCGCGGGGAGGAAGCCCACCTAGTAGCCCAGGGAGAAGCCGGCGGCGAGGTCATCGGGCCGGTAGGTGCGGAAGGCGATGTGCGTCTCCGTGGTGCGCACGCCGGCGATCGCGCCGATCGCGTCTGTCACCACGCTGGGGACGGAGTCGACGTCCGGCACCTCGACGACGGCGACGATGTCGAGCTGCCCGGTGACGGAGTACACGACATGGACCTGGGGGATACGCGCGATCTCGGACGCCACGTCGTGGACGCGGGCCGGATCGGCCGTGATGAAGCACAGGGCAGTCACCATGCCGCCACCCTAGCCTCGACCGCCCCCCACCGAGGTGGCGAAGTCCACGACCTGCTGCCCCATCGTTCGAAGCTGGCGGACCAGTGCCGCGTCGCTGCTCTCCGCGTCCGAACCGATCAGGCCCGCCGCATCGTTGATCGCCACGCCGAGGGGCGTCGGCCAGCCGCGCAGCGCGTGAACGACCGTTCGCAGCTGGTTCAACGTGCCCACGGCGGTCTGCCACCCGTGCGCCACGGCGATGAGGCCGACGGCGCGCCCCTCGAGGTACGGACGCTCGTCGTAGCGCAGGTCCTCGGCGTAGTCGAGCGCGTTCTTGACCATCCCGCTGAGGGCACCGTGGTAGCCGGGGCTCGCGATGATCACGCCATCTGCGGCGCGCAGGGCGTCGACGAGGGCCAGCGTCTCGACCGGCCGTTCGGAGCTCTCGGTGTCGTAGATGGGGATCAGGAGCGAGCGGCCGGTGACGAAGGTGACCTCGGCGCCGGCCTCCGCCGCGGCCTCGGCGGCCATCCTCAGGGCACGCTCCGAAGCGGCCATCGGGGTCGTGCTGCCGCCGATGGCCACGATGTGCGGGGGTCGCGCGGGCATCGTCACGCTGCAGAGTCTTGCACCTCCCCCGGGCGCTAGTCTGAGCGCGACCACCGAGCACACGACCAACGGAGGGACCGTGATGTCGGCACCGATCAGGGTCGTCGTGGCCAAGCCGGGCCTTGACGGGCACGACAGGGGCGCCAAGGTCGTGGCGCGAGCCCTCCGGGACGCGGGCATCGAGGTGGTCTACACCGGCCTGCACCAGACGCCGGCGCAGATCGTGGACGCGGCCATCCAGGAGGACGCCGACCTCATTGGGATGTCCGTCCTGTCCGGCGCCCACCTGACCCTGTTCGCCGAGGTCATGGACCTGCTCAAGGCGAAGGACGCCAGCGACATCGTCGTCTTCGGAGGCGGGATCATCCCCGACGATGACATCCCGGTGCTCGAGGGCATGGGGGTCGCGCGCATCTTCACGCCGGGCACGCCGATGCACGAGATCGTCGATTGGGTGCAAGATCACGTTGACCGGCCGTGACGTGGACCGCCGGGCGCGATAAAGTCACGGCGCACCCACTGCTTGGATGTCCTAGTACCTAGCGGTGCCTTCGGAGGAGTTCGCGTGGATCTGTACGAGTACCAGGCCAAGCACCTTTTCGGGAAGCACGCCGTCCCGGTCACGGCGGGGGAGGTCTGCACCACCGCTGATGCGGCGCACGAGGCCGCCCGCAAGATCGGCTCGCAGGTGGTGATCAAGGCACAGGTGAAGACGGGCGGCCGCGGCAAGGCAGGCGGCGTGAAGCTCGCCGACAAGCCCGACGAGGCCCAGGAGATCGCCCGGGCGATCCTCGGCATGGACATCAAGGGGCACACGGTCTACAAGGTGCTCGTCAACGAGGCGAGCGATATCGCCGACGAGTACTACGTGTCCTTCCTGCTCGACCGCGCCAACCGCACCTTCCTCGCCATGGCGAGCGTCGCGGGCGGCATGGAGATCGAGGAGGTCGCGGCCACCCGGCCCGAGGAGCTCGCGATGATCCGGGTCGATGCCCTCGAGGGCTGCACGCCGGAGAAGGCGGTCGAGATCGTCGAGGCCGCCCGCTTCCCCGAACCGGTCAAGGCGCAGGTCGTCGACATCCTGCAGAAGCTCTGGCGCGTCCTCATCGAGGAGGACGCCACCCTGGTCGAGGTGAACCCGTTGGCGCTGACCCCCACGGGTCAGGTGCTGGCGCTGGACGGCAAGGTCACGCTCGACGACAACGCCCACTACCGGCACGCGTCGCACGCGGACTTCGTCGACCGCGACAACACCGACCCGATCGAGCTCCGGGCGAAGGAGTTCGACCTCAACTACGTGAAGCTGCACGGAGAGGTCGGCATCGTCGGCAACGGGGCCGGTCTCGTCATGAGCACCCTCGATGTCGTGGCCTACGCCGGCGAGGAGGTCGGCGGCATCAAGCCCGCGAACTTCCTCGACATCGGCGGCGGAGCGAGCGCCGAGGTCATGGCGAACGGACTCGACATCGTCCTGAACGACCCCGAGGTCGAAGCGGTGTTCGTCAACGTGTTCGGAGGGATCACCTCCTGCGACGCCGTCGCGAACGGCATCGTTCAGGCGATCGCCATGCTGGCCGCCAAGGGCGAGCCGGTGACGAAGCCGATCGTGTGCCGCATCGACGGCAACAACGCCGAGGAGGGCCGCCGCATCCTCAACGAGGCGGAGCACGACCTGATAGAGCTGGTGGACACCATGGATGGCGCTGCGCGACGGGTGGCCGAGCTGGCCGCCGCTCGCAAGGCCGGGAAGCAGGGCTAGTCGCGATGGCAATCTGGTTGGACGAGAACAGCCGCATCCTCGTGCAGGGCATGACCGGCTCCGAGGGAACCAAGCACACGCGTCTGATGAAGGCGTCGGGGGCGCAGATCGTCGCCGGCGTGACGCCCGGCAAGGCTGGCCAGGACGTCGACGGCATCCCCGTCTTCAACGACGTCGCCGCGGCCATGGAGGCGACCGGCGCGAACGTGTCCGTCGTGTTCGTGCCGCCACGATTCGCCAAGGCCGCGGTCGAGGAGTCGATCGACGCGGAGATCCCGCTGTGCGTCGTCATCACCGAGGGCATCCCGGTCCACGACACGGCCCAGTTCTTCCAGTACGCGGTGAACGCGGGCGGCACCCGCATCATCGGGCCGAACTGCCCGGGGATCATCAGCCCCGGCAAGTCGAACGCCGGCATCATCCCGGCCTCGATCACCAAGGCCGGCCGTATCGGCCTGGTGTCGAAGTCGGGCACCCTGACGTACCAGATGATGTACGAGCTGCGAGACCTCGGCTTCTCCACCTGCGTCGGCATCGGCGGCGATCCGATCATCGGCACCACGCACATCGACTGCCTCGCTGCGTTCCAGGACGACCCGGAGACCGACGCGATCGTCATGATCGGCGAGATCGGCGGAGATGCCGAGGAGCGGGCGGCGGCGTTCATCAAGGACAACGTCACCAAGCCGGTGGTCGGCTACGTCGCGGGCTTCACCGCCCCCGAGGGCAAGACCATGGGCCATGCCGGCGCCATCGTGTCCGGGTCGGCGGGCACCGCTGCCGCCAAGCAGGACGCCCTCGAGGCGGTCGGCGTGAAGGTCGGTCGCACGCCGTCGGCCACCGCCGCGCTCATGCGGGAGCTCATGACGGCCTGACGCCGGTGGTCGCTGTCGGCGTCCGACGCACGGGAAGGCAGCAGTCAGGGGTCCGCGAGCCTGTTCCGGTGGGCGAAGACGGCAACCTGCACGCGATCGCGCAGGCCCAGCTTCATGAGGATGCGCGCGACGTGCGTCTTCACCGTGCCCTCGCCGATCACCAGCTGGTCGGCGATCTCCATGTTGCTCAGGCCCTGCGCTACGAGCACGAACACCTCGCGCTCCCGCTCCGTCAGCCCGGAAACGAGGTCCGCCGCCGCTGGCGCGGGATGAGTCCCCGACAGGTAGCGGTCGACGAGGTGGCGAGTGGTCTCGGTGCCGAGCGCGAACTCCCCCTGGGCCACCGACCGGATGGTGGACACGATTCGTTCGGGGGAGTCCGTCTTGAGGAGGAACCCCGCAGCTCCGGCGGCGAGAGCGTCGTAGACATGCTCGTCGACGCCGTAGGTGGTGAGAATGCAGACCCGGCATGGCGTTCCGGACTGAAGGATCCGCGCGGTCGCGGCGATTCCGTCCATCACGGGCATGCGCACGTCCATGAGAATGACGTCCGCGGGGACGGTGCGGACGAGCTCGACGGCGTCCCGGCCCGTGGCAGCCTCGCCGAGCACGTCGATGTCCGGCTCGGCCGAAAGCAGGGTTGTCAGGCCCGTCCTCACCACCGCCTGGTCGTCGGCCAGCAGTACCCGGATCATGCGGGGATCGCCACTTCGAGTCGCCAGCCGCCCCTGGGGCGGGGGCCCACGTCGACCCGTCCGCCGAGGAGACCGACTCGCTCCCGGACCCCGACCAGACCCAGACTCGATCCGGGGGTCGCGCCGGGTGAACCGAGTCCCTCGTCCTCGACGGCGATCACGACGGCGTCGGCCTCGTACCGAATCCGCACCGCGCAGGAGCTCGCCCCGGAGTGCCGCAGCGAGTTGGCGATGCCCTCCTGCGTGATCCGGTAGATGGAGGCCTGCACCTGCGGACTGAGCGGCCTGGGGTCGCCGTCAATGGCGAGGTCGACCCGGAAGCCCGCCGCCGTGGCCTGACGGGTCAGCTCCGGGAGATCGTCGAGCGTGGGTATCGGTCTCCTGTCCGACGGGTCGTCCTCGCGGACGACCGAGAGAAGGGTGCGCAGTTGCTCGACCGCCTTCACCGCCGTCTCGTGTGCCGTGGTCACCGCGGCTCGAGCCCCGTCGGGATCGGATTCCCAGGCGTGCTGTGCGGCGCCGGTCTGCAGGGCAACGACGCCGAGGCTGTGCGAAAGGATGTCGTGCAGCTCGCGGGCCACCCTTCCGCGTTCCCGGTCGACGGCCGCGCCGGCCAGTGCCTCGGCCTGCTGCTCGGCTAGCTCTCGCAGGGCCATGTTGGCCGCCGACGTCTCACGCAGGCGGCGCGTGAGCCAACCGCCGTACCCGCTGATCGCCAGCAGCGCCAGCACGAAGGCCGCTCCACTGAGCATGGCCTCCAGCGGACCCGTGTTGTCCACGACCGAGAAGGCCAGCACCACAGGCAGGTAGAGCGCCCAGGAGACCCCGTACGCCATGCCTGAGTAGCAGGCGACGACGGCGATGAGGATGGACCCACCTGTCTGGAAGGGGCCGACGACGACGGCGGCGACGACTAGCAGCCCCATCGACCCGCAGAAGGCGGCAACCGGGGCGCGTCGCCGGAAGGCCACGGCCAACCCCGATCCGCCCACAAGGGCGGCGGCCAGTCCTGCCGGCCCGGGATAGGCGGAACCGCTCAGAGCCTCGAGCGTCGCGTAGAGGCTAATCGCCACCGCGACGGCGATGTCCACGACGAAGCGCCCTCGCGCACCCAGGGGGTGCCGACGAAGCCACGTGCGGTGCCGGGCGAGCCCAGTCATGCGGAGAGGATAGGTCGGGAGCCCTTCTCGCGCGTCTGCCTTGAGGCAGAGACACGTTCAGCCGTGAGGCAGACGACCGGCGGCTGGGGCTTCCGTAGCGTCGAGCCATCCTCCAGTCAGGAGGTCTTCTCGAGGAGGCACGATGCACAGGTACCTGACCTTCGGATACGCGTCCCTGCTTGTGGGCGGGCTTGTTGTTGCAGCTGGCGGACTCATCTACGCCGCCGTTTACGGCTCGCCGTTCTCGGCGGTTGTACCGACGGGGGGCTTCGTTCTGGGGGCCGCGATTCGGCTGATCGGGCTGATCGGCGTGATGGTGGGCATGCCCGCACTCGTGGCCTGCCAGGCCGAGCGCGCCGGCGCTTGGGCCGGCGCCGTTCTGCTCGGGGTCACGGCCTGGCTGGCGCTGTGGGCCGGGATCCTCTTCACCGATCTGTTCGTGTCAGGCGCCCTGAGCGCAGCAGACCCGGGACTCGTGGACGGAACCACGTCGAACGACCGCCTGGCTCTCGGCTTCCTGCTCGCCTTCTTCGGTGTCGTTTCCCTTCTCCCGCTTGGGATCATGACCGTGCGAAGCCGGGTCCTTCCCCGTGCCGCGGGGTGGGTCCTCATCGGCACCGGAGTGGTCGCGCTGGTCCCGCTGCCCGTATCTGTGCCGGTCGCGGACATCGAGCTCGGCCTGCTCCTGGCCGTCGTTGGGCTGCTGGCCCTGAGGTCCCGTGCCGGCGACCCGGTGGCGGCGAGGGAGAGCGTCGACGTCCTCGAGCACTGAGAGCGGCCCGAGTTCCCGCAGCGCCGGGGCACGGTCGGCCGCGGGATCGCCACGTCCGCGTCGCGACCGGGTCTAGGGCAGGATGAGCGCGTGCCCGAGACCTGGTCCCCGCTCGTCCTGGGCGTGGTCGTCGCCGCCGTGTTCCTCTACGGGTTCTCGAAGACGGCGATGCCGGTCGCGGGAGTGCTGGCCGGCCCGGTGCTCGCCGCCGCCCTCGGGGCCACGACGGCCTCCGGCT
>JAHECS010000024.1 GCA_024641635.1 Actinomycetes bacterium
CGACAGGATGCTCAGGTGAACGACGACATTCGCGTGGCGACGACGGAGTCCGACTACGCCGCCTTCGGGGACCTGATCCGGGAGTACTGGGCTTGGCTCCAGGCCCGCTACTCGGACATGCCCGGCTTCATCGACACGATCGGCGGGCATCAGGCGCTGGAAGCCGAGCTGGCTGGACTGGCGGCCAAGTACGGCCCGCCTGAGGGGAAGACACTCCTTGCGTTCCGCGAAGGCGATGTCACGGGTGCAGTCGCGTACCGCGACCTCCGTGACGGCTCATGCGAGATGAAGCGGCTCTTCGTTCCTGATCGCTTCGGCGGCCGCGGAACAGGCCGCCTCCTGTGCGCGACCCTCATCGATGAGGCGACGGCTGACGGCTATCGGGTGATGCGCCTCGACACGGGGCGGCAGAACACCGAGGCGATGAAGATGTACGAGTCGCTCGGCTTCCGTCGATGCGCCCCATTCCACGACTACCCGGCAGAACTGCTGGCCCATCTGCACTTCATGGAGAAGTCCCTCGGGGACACGGTCACCGGCGCGGAGCGGTCGTCCGAAACGGCCTAGCTGGCCGCGAGGTCGGCGACTTCCCACTCCCACGAACCGAGGGAGTCCTGGTTCACGAACCAGACCCGGTCGCAGAAGTGGCAGCGCCAGTTCCTGCCGCGGTCGTTCGACGTGAGGCTCGTATGACGGGGAGGCTGGCAGCGGTGCCTGCCGGCTCCCGGACTGGTCGGATCGACCCACTGCATGACGCGACTCCCGGAGCCTGGGCCACCTGATTGGCCAGTGCCGAGTATCTGCGACCGCCGAGGTCCATGGCAAGTCGCTTCATGCCGTGCTTCCCTGCCGCGAGGACCGGTCGTCCGCGGCCCTCCTTTCGGGGCGGTGGGCTATCGCGAAAGCGAGCGTTCCACGGTGAAGAAGCCGTGGGTGTGCTCCGCTCCGAGACGGTCCAGCAGGGCCAGCGCGGAAGGCGCCTCGCCGCTGCTCCGCAGGGCCTTCAGGGAGTCCAGGTCGCGCCAGACCGTCTCGATCCGCCAGGTGCCGTCGGCCCCCCGCAAGAGCTGTGAACTCACGAGTGCGTCGGGGGTGGGGCCGGCGACGAGCGCCTCGAAGCCCGCGAGGAGGTCTGCGACTCGATCCGGATCGATGGAAGCGTCGACCACGGTGACCACGCGCTGGGCACTGCCGTCCATGGGTGCCGTCATGCGCCAACCATAGGCGGGAGAGGGGGGATGGGTGTGGGTCCGGGAGCCGACCCCGGCCCCAGCGGCGGGGCGGCAATCGGGATTCGGCCTCGAAGGGGGTCCGCCACCTGTCGGAGGCACCTAGGCTCGTCGGCATGTCCATCGAACGCATCGACGCCGCGACTCGCGACCTGCCGGCTCCCTTGGCAGCCGTGGACATGGCGGACCTGATGACCAACGCGGACGACCTCGTTCGCCGGGCGGACGGGTTGCCGATCCGGATCGCGACGAAGTCCGTGCGGTGCCGCGAGGTCCTGCGACGGACGCTCGCGCTGCCGGGCTTCGGCGGGCTCATGGCGTACTCGCTGTCCGAGGCCCTCTGGCTGGTTCGAGGGGGCTTCACCGATGTGCTGGTCGCCTACCCGAGCGTCGACGCGGTCGCCTTCCACGACCTCGCGCACGACGAGGTCGCCGCCCGGGAGATCACCATCGTCGTCGACGACCCTCAGCACCTCAAGGTCATCGCCCGCGCGGTCGGCGAGGATGCACGGCCCATCCGGGTGTGCCTGGACATCGACTCGTCGCTGCGCGTCGCGGGCGTCCACCTCGGCGTGCGCCGCTCGCCCGTGCACACGCTGGAGAACGCGGTCAATGCGGCGCGGGGGATCCTCGCCGAGCCGTCAGTCCACCTCGTGGGACTGATGTTCTACGACGCGCAGCTGGCGGGCATCCAGGACTCGTCACCCGCGGTTCGGGCGATGAAGCGCCGCTCGGCGAACGAGCTCCGCGAGCGGCGTGCCCGCATCGTCCGCGCCGTCCGGGACCTCACCGACCTCGAATTCGTCAACGGCGGGGGCACCGGCAGCCTCACCATGGTCAGCGGCGACGAGGGGCTCACCGAGCTGGCGGCGGGATCCGGCCTCTACGGCCCGACGCTCTTCGACGGCTACCGCGACTTCCGCCCCGAGCCGGCCTTCGCCTACGCGCTCCCGGTGACGAGGAGGCCGAGCGCGCGGGTGCGCACGCTGTTCGGCGGCGGCTACGTCGCCTCGGGGCCGGCAGGCAAGTCGCGGGTCCCGACTGCCGTCCTGCCCGCCGGGCTGTCCGAGCTCGGCGCGGAGGGAGTGGGCGAGGTGCAGACACCCGTGTCGGGCGACGCCGCTGGCGACCTCAACGTCGGGGATCGCGTGTGGTGGCGGCACCCCAAGGCGGGCGAGGTCTGCGAGCGCTTCGCCACGCTGCATCTCGTGGAGGACGTCGGCAGCGACGGGACTCAGGCGGTGGTGACATCCGTACCCACCTACCGGGGGGAGGGGAAGTGCTTCGGCTAGAGGCCGGAACGACCTGGGGCAACTGGGCCGGCACGGCAACCGCCGACCCCGTCGCCGTGGCGCACCCGTCGAGCACCGACGAGGTGGTGGACGTCGTGCGGCAGGCTCGGGAGCGCGGACTGACCGTCAAGCCGGTCGGCAGCGGCCACTCCTTCACCGGCGTCGCCGTCACCGATGGGGTGCTCGTCATGCTCGATCGGCTCCGGGGCGTCGTGGCGGCGGACGTACCCAGAGGTCGGGTGCGGGTGCTGGCAGGGACCCCTCTGCACCAGCTGAACCCGGCGCTGGGCGCGCTCGGCCTTGCTCTGCCCAACCTCGGTGACATCGACCGGCAGACCATCAGCGGTGCGATCGCCACCGGGACGCATGGCACCGGTGCTCGCTTCCGCGGCCTCGCGGACGCCGTCGTGGGGACCCGCATCGTGCTCGCCGACGGATCGGTTCACGACTGCGATGTCGAGACCGAGCCGGACCTCTTCGCGGCGTCGAGGGTGAGCCTCGGCGCCCTGGGCATCATCACTGAGCTGACCCTGCAGTGCGTCCCGGCGTTCCTCCTGCACGCGCGCGAGGAGCCGGGCACTCTCACCGGAACCCTGGACGCGCTCGACGACCTCGTCGACGGGACGGACCACTTCGAGTTCTACTGGTTCCCGCACACGGATCGCGTCCTGACGAAGCGCAACACGCGGCTTCCGGTGGAGGCAGGGGAGAATCCCCTCCCGAGGTGGCGGGCCCGGCTCGACGACGACCTGCTCTCCAACCGCCTCTTCGAGGTCGTCAACCGCGTGAGCGCGGCCAGGCCGCAGTGGGTGCCCCGGATCAACGGGGTGTCCAGCCGCGTCCTCTCGTCGCGGGAGTTCACCGCTGCCTCCTACGAGGTGTTCGCGTCTCAGCGGGACGTCGTCTTCCGCGAGATGGAGTACGCCGTGCCACGTGAGGCGGCCCGAGACGTCATCACCGGGCTCCGGCGGATCGTCGACGAGGGCGGCCACCGCCTGCCCTTCCCGGTCGAGGTGCGCTTCACAGCCGCGGACGACGTGTGGCTGTCCACGGCGCACGGTCGGGACACGTGTTACGTGGCCGTGCACCAGTACCACCGGATGGACCATCGCCCGTACTTCGCGGCCTTCGAGGACGTGGCTCGGGCGCACGACGGGCGACCGCATTGGGGAAAGCTGCACGGCCGTGCTCGTGACGACCTGCGTCCGACGTATCCATGCTTCGACGACTTCCTCGCTGTCCGCGACCGGGTCGACCCGGATCGGCTGTTCGCGAACGACTACCTCGTGCGCGTGCTCGGTGACTGAAGCCTTGTCCTTCCCAGCCTGAGCGGGGAGACTTGCTGCCGCTGGGGGCTGGAGAAGGAGGCCACGTGGCAACTCCGTACGGCACGGTCATGATCGCCCGGCTGGCAGTCCCCGTCGAGGATGTCGAAGCGAGCATGCGTAAGTGGGTCGCCGAGCGACGCACCCCAGGGTTCCGGCACGAGGACGTGATGCTCTGCGACGACGGGGTCACGTGCATCGTGAGGGTCGTGTTCGACGACAAGGAGAGCTACCAGGCGCTGGCGGACGACCCGGCCCAGGACGAATGGTGGTCGACCGTCGTGCAGCCGATGCTCGACGGTGACGCTCAGTGGTTCGACGGGCACTGGATGGTGTCCATCGACGCGTGATCGCCCGATCGCCCCGCACCGCCGAGTGGTCACTGCGCGCAGGTGCGCGCAGTGACCACTCGCGGGGTCAGGTGGGGATGAGCTCCGCCGCGCCGAAGGAGACCGAGAACCGGTCGCACCAGATCGCGACGCTGGTGAGATCCGTCAGGTCGACGCCGTCCGGGATCGCGTAGTTCTGGTTGCCCTGGTTCCCCTTCAGGGATCCGAGGTCGACGTACCGGCCGTCGTCGAAGACGCGCCAGCCGTCCTCCCCCTCGATCACTGGTGCGTCGGTGAGCCACACCTTGAGGTCGGGGCCGTTGCTCGTGTCCAGCCCCTCCACCCGCAGGATGCGGGACCCGTCCGCCAGCTCGAGGATGCTCGCGGCGCCGGTGGTTCCGTGCTCGTGCGAGATGAACGAACCCTCGGCAAGGACCACCGGCTCTGTCTCCGTCGACGCGGCCTGGGCGGACGAGGTCGCAACCGGCGCTGCGGGAAGGGCCTCGTCGACGGACACGTTCGTGAACAGCCGCCACGGCTGGAAGAGGAACAGCCCGACGGCGAGGAGGGCGACGGCGGCGACGACGGTCGGGACGAGGACGGCGGGACGGCGGAGAGTGCGCATGCCAGCAATGCTTGCAGCCGGAATCCTCACTTCGAGGTGCCAGACCTTACGAAGCAGTGACGGAGCCTGTCCCCTCCTCCGCGAGTGGTCACTGCGCGCACCTGCGCGCAGTGACCACTCGCGGAGGAGGGAGGGGAGAGGTGGGGGTTCCACCGAGTGTGGATGGCTGACGTCCAGCCCCTAGGCTTTCACCCATGGCTGCTATCGATGCGATCATCGCCCGCGAAATCCTCGACTCCCGTGGCAACCCCACGGTCGAAGTGGAGGTCATGCTCGACGACGACACGGTGGCCCGCGCTGCCGTCCCGTCCGGGGCGTCGACCGGCGCCTTCGAGGCAGCCGAGCGGCGTGACGGCGGAGAGCGGTACGGCGGCAAGGGCGTCCTCCAGGCCGTCGAGGCGGCGGAGGAGGAGATCGCGGCCGAGGTGATGGGGCTCGAGGCCACCGAGCAGCGCCTCCTCGACCAGCTGATGATCGACCTGGACGGCACCCCCAACAAGTCCCGCCTGGGTGCGAACGCGATCCTCGGCGTCAGTCTTGCGGTCGCGAAGGCGGCTGCACTCTCGGCCGAGTTGCCGCTGTTCCGCTACGTCGGCGGACCCAACGCGCACGTGCTGCCGGTGCCGATGATGAACATCCTCAACGGCGGTGCGCACGCGGACTCCAACGTCGACATCCAGGAGTTCATGATCGCGCCGATCGGCGCCACCACGTTCGCGGACGCCATGCGCCAGGGTGCCGAGGTCTACCACGCGCTGAAGAGCGTCCTCAAGAAGGAGGGCTACGCGACCGGCCTCGGCGACGAGGGTGGCTTCGCTCCGTCCCTGCCGAGCAATCGCGCCGCCCTCGAGCTCATCGCCACCGCGATCGAGAGCACCGGCCTCGCCGTCGGCACCGACATCGCCCTCGCGCTCGACGTCGCCGCCACCGAGTTCCACGCGAATGGTTCCTACACGTTCGAAGGCGCGGAGCGGTCAGCGGAGTGGATGACCGGCTACTACGAGAGCCTCGTGGCGGACTTCCCGCTCGTGTCCATCGAGGACCCGCTGTCGGAGGACGACTGGGCCGGCTGGACCCACCTCACCGATGCGCTCGGCGACAAGGTCCAGATCGTCGGGGACGACCTCTTCGTCACGAACCCGGAGCGCCTGCAGCGCGGCATCGACGAGTCGGCGGCCAACGCGCTGCTGGTGAAGGTCAACCAGATCGGCACGCTGACCGAGACGCTCGACGCGGTCGCGCTGGCACACCGCAACGGCTACCGGTGCATGATGTCGCACCGGTCCGGCGAGACGGAGGACACCACCATCGCGGACCTCGCGGTCGCCACCGACTGCGGCCAGATCAAGACGGGTGCGCCTGCCCGCTCCGAGCGAGTGGCGAAGTACAACCAGCTGCTGCGGATCGAGGAGGAGCTCGCCGAGGCCGGTCGGTACGCCGGCGCGTCGGCGTTCCCGCGATTCTCGCCGCGATCCTGACGCTGCGGGCCACCCGGGGCCGACTTCCTGCGAGCGGGAGCGTTTCGCTCAGGAGCCGGATCGGTCTTTCGTGACACCATCGTCCCGTGACCTCCGCCGGCACTGACGTGCGTGGCCGCCCGGCCGCGCCCCCAGGGCCGCCGAAGCGGTCATCCGGTGCTTCCGTCACGAGCCGTGCCCTCATCCTCGCCCTCGTCGCGGGGCTTCTCCTGCTCACCCTGGCGGTGCCCGTTCGCTCGTGGTTCGCGCAGCGCGCCGAGATTGCCGGGCTCCGCGCCGACGTCGAAGCCGCCCGCGAGCGCGTGGCGGCCCTCGAGGTGCAGAAGGAGCGGTGGGACGACCCCGCGTTCGTGGCCGCCGAGGCACGGCGGCGTCTCCACTTCGTGCTGCCGGGCGAGATCGGCTTCGTGACCCTCGGATCGGAGGAGAGCATCCTCGCCGACAGCGCCGAGTCGACGCCCGACGCCCCGTGGTACTCGACCATGTGGGGCGCCTTGCAGCAGGCGGACGACAATGCCCCAGCATCCTCCAAGTAGCGGACTCCGTCCCGAGGACACCGCGGCGGTCTCCCGACAGCTCGGGCGGGAGCCCCGCGGCGCGGTGGCCGTGGCGCACCGATGCCCCTGCGGGGAGCCGGACGTCGTGACAACCCTGCCGCGGCTTCCCGACGGCACGCCCTTCCCGACTCTCTTCTACCTCACCTGCCCGCGGGCGACGGCGGCGATCGGGACGCTGGAGAGCAGCGGCCTGATGCGGGACATGGAGGCGCGTCTCGCCGCCGATCCGGAATTGGCGTCCCGGTACCGGGCGGCGCACGAGTCCTACCTGGCGGACAGGGACGCCCTGGATGTGGTGGACGAGATAGCCGGGATCAGCGCCGGAGGCATGCCGACGCGGGTCAAGTGCCTGCACGTCCTGGTCGCGCACGCTCTCGCGTCCGGGCCGGGAGTCAATCCCCTCGGGGACGAGGCGATCGAGGCTCTCGGCGACTGGTGGGCGCCGATGTCCTGCGCCGACCGGGGCGCCGGCACCCCATGATCGCGGCGATCGACTGCGGCACCAACGCCGTGCGCCTGCTCGTTGCCGACGTCGCCGCCGACGGCTCGTTGCGCGAGCACGTCAGGCTCATGCGCATCGTCCGGCTCGGCGAGGGGATCGACCGTACGGGGGAGTTCTCCGGCCCGGCCCTCGAGAGGACGTTCGCGGCACTGGACGAGTACGCCGACGTGATCCGGTCATCAGGCGCGACGAGCGCCCGCTTCGTCGCGACCTCGGCGAGCCGTGACGCCCGCAACCGTCAGGCCTTCATCGACGGCGTCCGGAGGCGATTGGGGGTCGAGCCCGAGGTCATCTCCGGCACCGAGGAGGCGGACCTGTCCTTCATCGGCGCCGTGCGCGGGCTGCCGGCCGGGCTCGTATCGCCGCCGGCCCTGGTCGTCGACATCGGTGGCGGATCGACGGAGTTCGTGCTCGGCTCGACCGCGCCGGAGGCATCGGTGAGCGTCGACGTGGGGTGTGTCCGGATGACCGAGCGCCACCTCACGAGCGATCCGCCGACGGAGGATCAGGTGGCCGCGACGTGGAGCGACATCCGTGCGGCCGTCGAGGCCGCAGGACGAGCGGTGCCGCTCGCCGACGCCGCCTGCTTCGTCGGACTGGCCGGCACGGTCACCACCGTGGCGGCCATGGCGATGGATCTGCCGAGGTACGACTCCGACGTGCTGCACGGCTCGGTCGTAGGCGTCGCCGCTGTCGCGACGGTGACCGAGAGGCTGCTCGGGATGACCCGCGGGGAGCGCGCTGACCTGCCGTTCATGCACCCCGGCCGGGTGGACGTCATCGCGGGTGGGGCCATGGTGCTGCTCGAGGCGATGCGGGCGGCGGGGGCGGACAGCGTCATCGTCTCCGAGACGGACATCTTGGATGGCATCGTTTACAAGATGGCGCCTGATTTAGCCTGATTGGTGCTGCAACCTTTCATGTAACCGGTTGTGTCGGGCGTCGACGCGTGCCTAGACTCGCTGATCGGGAGGAGTTCCGTGGCCATCACGATCAAGGACGTTGCTGACGCGGCAGGCGTCTCGACGGCGACGGTGTCGCGAGCGCTCCGCGGCCTGCCGAACGTCGATTCGGCCACCCGTGAGCGCATCCAGAGGATCGCGACCGATCTCGACTACGTCATCTCCCCGAGCGCGTCCCGGCTGGCCAGTGGGCGCACCGGCAGCATCGCGGTGATCACCCCCTACATCGCCCGCTGGTTCTTCAGCACCGTGCTCTCCGGTGTGGAATCCGTCCTCCAGAGCGCGGGCATGGACCTGCTCCTCATGAGCGTGAGCACTCCCGATGGCCAGCATCGCCTCCCGCCGGCACCGCGCCTGCGACGCCGGGTCGACGGCGTCCTGGTCATCGCACTGGCGCCGCAGGACGCGCAGCTGCACGAGGTGCTGGCGCTGGACATGCCGACGAGCCTCATCGGGCTGACCCTTCCCAACGTGCCGAGCGTGACCATCGACGACGTGCTCGCCGGCCAGATCGCCACACAGCACCTGATCAACCTCGGGCACCAGCGCATCGGCGTGATCAACGGTGCCCCGATCATCTCCCCGTACACCGCCGAGAACGACCGCTACAAGGGCTTCGAGAGCGCGATGTCCGATGCCGGCCTCGAGGTGGACCCGATGCTCGAGACCTACGGATACTTCACCATCGCAGGTGGGGAACAGGCGATGACGGCACTGCTCACGCAGAGGAACCCACCGTCGGCGGTGTTCGCGATGTCCGACGAGATGGCGTTCGGTGCGATGAAGGCGATGCGCAGCCATGGACTCCAGCCCGGCAGGGACATCTCGCTCGTCGGCGTTGACGGCCATGACATGTCGGAGTTCCTCGACCTCACCACTGTCGTTCAGCCGGTGCAGGACCTCGGTCGGATCGCCGCGGAGGCGCTCGTGCTCCAGCTGCGGTCGCCGGGGTCCGATGTGAACGCCGATGCCATCCGGCTGCCGACCCAGCTCATCGTGCGCGGCTCCACCAGTCCGTTGAGGGGATGAACACCGAGCCGTAGCGCTGGCTGTGACGCGGCCGACGCAGGAGTCGGTGCGTGCCGGTCAGCCGGTGAGCGTGGTGGCCACCAGGCGCGGCTCGGCCACGAGGGCGATGTCTGGCGGCAATCGGTCGACGCGGAACCCGTCCGTGGTGACGTCGATGCTGACGCGGTTCCCGGCCAGCAGCAGGTGGGACACATGGAGCGGCAGGAAGCCGGGCGGCACGGAGGGGTCCAGCCTGATCTCGCCGTACGGGATGCGCGGCTCCAGCCGCAGGAGCGTACGCAGGAAGAGGAACGGCGCGGCCGCTGACCAGGCCTGCGGGGAGCAGGCGGTCGGGTAGGGCACGGGGCGCGGGAACTCGTCGCGACCCATCCCGCAGAACAGCTCGGGGAGTCGCCCGCCGAACTGGTCGGCTGCGTCGAGGATGTCGGTCGCGATCCGCTCGGCCTCCGCCACGAACCCGTACCGGCTCATTCCTGCTGCGATGAGGGCGTTGTCGTGAGGCCAGACCGACCCGTTGTGGTAGCTCATCGGGTTGTAGCCCTGCATCGATGCGCCCATCGTGCGGACGCCCCAGCCGGAGTACATGTCCGGGCCCATGAGGTGGTCCACGACGGACGATGCCCGGTCCTCGTCGATGATGCCGGTCCACAGGCAGTGACCCATGTTCGACGCCAGCGCGTCGACAGGACGCTTGTGCCTGTCCAGGGCCATGGCGTAGTAGCCCCGATCCGCCAGCCAGAAGGCCTCGTTGAACCGCTCCTTCAGCTCCCTGGCCCGTGCGGCCCAGGTGCGACCCAGGTCCGCATCCCCGTCCTCGATGGCGAAGTGGGCGCGCGCGAGGTATGCGCCGTAGACATACCCCTGGACCTCCGCCAGGGCGATGGGCGGCTCTGCGAGGGATCCGTCAGCGAAGGCGATGGCGTCGCCGGAGTCCTTCCAGCCCTGATTCGGCAGTCCGCGGTCGCTCGAGCGCTGGTACTCGACGAAGCCGTCGCCGTCGCGGTCGCCGTACTCGCGGATCCAGTCGAGAGCTCGATCGGCGTTGGGCAGCATGGCATCGACGTCCGAGGATCCTTGACCCCAGCGGCGAAGCTCGCCGAGGAGCATGACGAACAGGGGAGTGGCGTCGACGGTCCCGTAGTAGACGCCGTGACGGTCCATCGGCAGCGACGAGGCGGGCCCATGGCGTCGCTCGTGCAGGATCCGGCCCGGCTCCTCCTCGGTGAACGGGTCGACGCGTTCCCCCTGGTACTGCGCGAGGGTCTGCAGCGTCCCGAGCGCGAGCCGCAGGTCGACGGGGAGGACCATCCACGAGGTCAGCAGCGAGTCGCGACCGAACGTGGCCATGAACCAGGGCGCCCCTGCGGCCACTCCCGTGCGCTCCGGGTAGCGCGGATCGGCCATGCGCAGCGTGCCGAGATCCTCGAGGCTGCGGGACAGCGTCCGTGCGAACCCGGCATCCGGGGTCGAGACCACCGGGGCTCCCAGGCGCCAGTCGCGGAGTCGGCGCATCGCTGCCCTCTCCTCCTGGACCTCCCCGGCGAACTCGGCGACGGGGGAGTCGTCGACGAGCGCCTCGACGAGGACGTGGCACGACCACTCGGACCGGGCTGGGACGACGAGCTGCCACGCCATCCGGTCCCGGGTGACGCGATCGGGCGGGTGTCCGTCGGCCGTGGCGGTGACCCGAGTTCCGCGGCTATGGCCCTCCCACTCGCGCCGCAGCAGGAGTCCGGACTCCAGGGGCTCGACGGTCCCTGGCTGCCCTGCGCGGACGCGGCCCTCCTTGACCTCGAAGAGGTCGGCGAAGTCCGTGCCCATCTGGAGGTCCACGCGGAGCCCCGCAGCCTCGTGGGCCAGGTTGCGGATCGTGATGGTCTCCGTCATGCCCTCGCCAACCGTGCGTCGGCGCGTCACCAGGATGGTGCTCTCCGGACGTCCGGGCCGCGGGCGGGTCCGACTGATGAACGTCGCGAGCAGCGGGTCGGGGGAGTCCACCGCAAGCGGCTCCAGGGCGCCGTCGTCGATGCTCAGCTCCCACGTCGACAAGACCCTGGTGTCGAGCACGAACAGGCCCATGGGCCCGCTCGGCACGATGTTCCCCGTCGACGTGCTGATGCAGAAGGTCGCCCCGTCCACCAGGGTCACCAGGGCCGGCTGGTTCGGCACGGCTGATGGGGTGCTCATGAAGGACCACGATTCGGCCATGTCGCCTCCTACCCGGCCCGCAGGACGGAGGGTCCGTGCGTCAGCCGGGAGTACAGGTCGACGTAGTCGTCGACCATGCGCCGGGCCGAGTAGTAGCCCTCGACCGCGGCCCGGCACTGACCCCGATCAAGGGTCGGGGTGGCGCGGAGGGCGGCTGACGCCTCGGCCTCCGTGCGCGGCAGGAAGCCGGTGACACCGTCGTCGATGATCTCGGGCGCCGCACCGTTGGGGAAGGCCACGACGGGCGTGCCACTGGCCAGCGCCTCGATCATGACGAGTCCGAAGGGCTCGGACCAGGTGATCGGGTCGAGGAGGGCGGTGGCATTGCGCAGCAGGCGGTCCCGCTCCGCACGCGTCGCCTCACCGACGAAGTGGACGTCCGGGCCGAGCTCGGGCTCGATGAGGGTCACGTAGTAGAGCCGTTCCTCGGGAGTCTGCATCTTGGCGGCGATGACGAGCGGCCACCCCGCTCCCCGGGCGATCCGGATCGCCTCCGCGGCGCCCTTCTCGGGAGCGAAGCGGCCGAGGTACATGGCGTACCCGCCCGATCCGTCGCCGGGGACGAAGCGCGTGGGGTCGAGGCCGTGCCGGATGACCGCGCGGACAGGGACGTCGCGGGCCTGGGCGCGGTGACTGCGCGAGATGGCCACGATCGAGGCGTACTCGGAGATCCGCCGGTAGACCGGGCGGCTGTCGGCCGTGAAGGGGTTGTGCACGGTCACGACGATGGGCGTCGTGATGCCCTGCGACCGGGCCCACACGGGGCCGACCGTGGTGTGGTCATGAATGACGTCGCAGTGCCGGAGCTCGTCGTAGGCGGCCTGCACGTGCCGACACTCCGGCATGGTGGTGTTCATCTGCTGCACGGCCGTGTCGAACGCCCATCGACGGGCGACGGGGCAGCTCGAGTCGCCGGTCGCGAAGAGGGTGACGCGGTGGCCCGCCGACGCGAGGCCGCGAGCCAGCTCGTCGACCACCTCCTCGGTGCCCCCGTACGCGGGCGGAGGCACAGGGACCCAGGGAGGGGCGATCAGGCCGACGTGCACGGGGCCCTCGCGTCGAGCCGGACGAGATCACATGCCACGGCGGCCCCCTCCACTCGGTTGCCTCTTCGATTGAAGCCCACGTGGCCCGCGGGTGGCAACCGGTGGCGGGGGCCGCCGGTGGTCGGTTGAACTAGGACAGGCGCTTCTGGTCTCCGGTGGCGTCGAAGACGTAGGTGCGCTGCGGGTTGACCTTGACGTTCGTGCCGATCTTGGGGGCCGCGAGCCCCTGGCCGCGGGCCACGAGGTCGACGGGGCCTTCCGGGCTCGGGTAGGTGCCGTACACGTACGTGTCGGCGCCGAGCTCCTCCACGAGGGTGACCGTCATCTCAGCGCCCTCGGCGGAGAGGATGAGGTCCTCGGGACGGACACCCACGATGACCTCGTGCCCGCTCGCCTTGCCCAGGATGTCGCGCTCGATCGGCACGAGGAACCCGTTCATGTCGACCCCGCCCTCGGTGATGAGCGACGGGATGATGTTCATGCTCGGGGAGCCGATGAAGGTGCCGACGAAGGCATTGGCCGGGTTGTCGTACAGCTCGCGCGGGGACGCGCACTGCTGAAGGATTCCGTCCTTCAGGACCGCGACCCGGTCACCCATCGTCATGGCCTCGACCTGGTCGTGTGTCACGTAC
Organism: Actinomycetes bacterium; assembly: GCA_024641635.1. Lineage (GTDB taxonomy): Bacteria > Actinomycetota > Actinomycetes > S36-B12 > S36-B12 > UBA10649. The sequence goes on from JAHECS010000024.1 coordinate 13,215, forward strand.
AGCGTGGTGGTGCCGAGACGGCGCTGCAGCGCGGCGATCTGGGTGCGGGTCTGCACGCGCAGCTTCGCGTCCAGGTTCGACAGGGGCTCGTCCATGAGGAACACCTCGGGCTCGCGCACGATGGCGCGGCCCATGGCCACGCGCTGGCGCTGGCCGCCGGAGAGGGCCTTGGGCTTGCGCTCGAGGTAGTCGGTCAGGTCGAGCAGGGCGGCGGCGTCCTTGACGCGGCGGTTGATCTCGTCCTTGGCGACCTTCTGGATCTTCAGCGCGAACGCCATGTTCTCCGCCACGCTCATGTGCGGGTACAGGGCGTAGTTCTGGAAGACCATCGCGATGTCGCGGTCCTTGGCCGGGACGTTGGTGACATCGCGATCGCCGATGAAGATCTTGCCGGTGCTGATCGGCTCCAGGCCGGCCAGCATGCGCAGGCTCGTGGACTTGCCGCAGCCGGAAGGGCCGACGAGGACGAGGAACTCGCCCTCGGCAATGTCCAGTTCGAGGTGGGAGACGGCGGGCTTGGTGCTGCCCGGGTAGACGAGTGAGACGTCGTCGTAGTGCACGCGCTGGGTCATGATGTGTCGATCCCTTCTACCGGCAGGAACGTGCCGGACGATCCGAAGTGGAAGAGCCATCCTGATGGATGTGCCGCCACGGTAGCCCATCAATCCTCGTGGCGACAGCCCGTTCGGCAGCGGGTGGTCAGTACTTCACGACCGACGGAGTTGAGGCAGACTCGCGGACATGCCGCAAGCGCGCGCGCCACGATCCCGGCCCTTCGATGCGGGGGCCTTCGAGCCCTCGGACGCCACGGTGCTGCGCTGGCTCGGAATGGCGGGGTTCCTCATCAACAGCCGCGGAACGACGATCATGATCGACCCACTGCTCCGGGGCTTCGACATGCCGATGCTCATCGAAGTGCCGGTCACGTCGGCCACCGTCCCCCGGTTGGACGCCATCCTGGTGACCCACGGAGATGCGGACCATTACAGCGTTCCCACGTGTCAAGACCTCATCGGCGTGACGCGCGGATATCACTCCACTCGATATGTGGCGGGAGTGATGGCTCGGGACGGGCTGCCCGCACACGGCCACGACATCGGAGAGCACTTCCAGGTGGGTGTCGTCGGTGTGGACGTCACTCCGGCGGACCACGCGTGGCAGAACTCGTCGCCCGGCGCCAGCGAACGCACGTTCGAGCGCGAGGATTGCTGCGGCTATTGGCTCGACACACCCGATGGGACCATCTGGGCTCCCGGTGACTCACGCCTCATCCCGGAGCATCATCTGACCCGCTCCGCTGCCGATGCGCTGCTCTTCGACTTCTCCGACAGCGACTGGCACTTCGGGCTCGCCGGCGCGGCACGGGTGGCCAACGCGTACCCGGAGACTCCCCTCCTCCTGCACCACTGGGGGTGCGTCGACGCCCCGGACTTCCCGCCGTTCAACGCGGACCCGGCGTCGCTGTACGGACTGATCGACAACCCCGACCGGATCAGGGTCCTCGCCCCGGGAGAGGCGTTCACCCTGGAGAGGCTGGGCGGCACGTGATCGCATGATCCCCCGCCGCTCGCCGCCGCCAGGTTGCTGCCGCGCGAGTCGGCTCCTGGTGACTTGTGGGGGCTCATGCAACGCTGTTACATGCCTCACGACGTTGGTCGTATATCAAATCGTGACTATTTGCACCGCTTCAGAAGTGCGTCAGGGGTTGCGACACACCTCGTGGGCGAGACAAGATGACAGCGTTTACGTCGTGCGGCGATCCCGTCGACGACTCATCGGTCGGGGACCTCCCCCGTCGATTCTGTGAGGGCAAGGAGAATCCATGACCGCATCGATGCGGCGCCGTGGGGCCACGATCCTCGTCGGTGGCGTTGCAGCAACCATGCTGCTCGCCGCTTGCGGTGGAAGCAGCTCCTCGAGCGAGAGCAGCAGCGAGGCTGCTGCACCCAGCGAAAGCGCGATGGCCAGCGAGGGCGGCGGCGACGTCGCTGCCGGTTGCGAGGCCTACGCCGCCTACATGGGCAACGAGGGCACCTCGGTGACCCTGTTCACATCCGTCCTGCCGCCCGAGCAGCAGCGGTACGAGGATGCCTGGAAGCCTTTCGAGGACTGCACCGGCATCGACATCGTGTACGAAGGCAGCGACCAGTTCGAGGCCCAGCTGCCGACGCGCATCGCCGGTGGCAACGCGCCTGACCTGGCGTGGATCCCGCAGCCTGGCCTGCTCGCCAAGCTCGTCCAGCAGGGCGGCCCCGTGCCGGCACCCCAGTCCGTCGCCGACAACGTCGACCAGTACTGGAACCCGGCGTGGAAGGCCTACGGCAGCGTCGACGGCACCTTCTACGGCGCCCCGAACAGCTCCAACATGAAGTCCTTCGTGTGGTACTCGCCGAAGGTCTTCGCGGAGAAGGGCTACACCGTCCCCACCACGTGGGATGAGCTCTTCGCTCTCAGCGACCAGATGGTCGCCGACGGCATCAAGCCGTGGTGTGGCGGCATCGAGTCCGGCGGCGCCACCGGTTGGCCGGCCACTGACTGGCTCGAGCAGGTCGTCCTGCGCACGCAGGGTGGCGACGTCTACGACCAGTGGGTTGCCCACGAGGTCCTGTTCAACTCGCCGCAGATCACCGAGGCGATGGACACGATCTCCGGTTGGATGAAGAACCCTGACTACGTCAACGGTGGCTTCGGCAACGTCCAGACGATCGCGACGACGGCGTTCCAGGATGCCGGCAAGCCGATCCTCGACGCCAAGTGCGGGATGCTCCAGCAGGCCTCGTTCTACGCGGCCCAGTGGGAGTCCTTCCAGCCGGGTGCGGTCGTGGCCGAGGACGGCGACGTGTTCGCCTTCTTCCTGCCGCAGATCAAGGACGAGTTCCCGAACCCGGTCGTCGGTGGCGGCGAGTTCACCACCGCGTTCTCGGATCGTCCCGAGGTCCAGGCTGCTCAGACGTACCTGTCGTCGGCTGAGTACGCGACCGCTCGTGCGGCGCAGCCCGGTGGCTGGGTGTCGGCAAACAGCGGCGTGCCGCTGGACACCTACACCGACGCCATCGCCAAGCTGTCGGCGCAGTTCCTGACCGACCCGAACGGAATCTTCCGCTTCGATGCTTCCGACCTCATGCCCGCCGCCGTCGGCGCCGGTGCAGAGTGGACGCAGATGACGGCATGGTTCGGCGAGGACAAGCCGACTGCAGATGTTCTGCAGGCGATCGACGACGCATGGCCCGCGTCCTGACCTAGAGGTCGCGGTCAGTTCGAAGGATTGACTGAGGGCCGGGGTCTAGAGGGTGTAAACACTTCCTTTAGACCCCGGCCCTCGACATCTGGCACGACGATGACTGGGGTTGCGGGGGAACCCGTGGCGGTACCGAACGAGACGCTTGAGACGGAGGACCGGTGGAGGAGTTGACCGCGGGGCTGACGAAGGTCGGTACCGGCCTCGCTGCCGTAGCGATATTCCTGGGCCTGCTGCTGGTGATCTTCTTCATCGGCGCCCGGGCGAAGGGGAAGCTGCAGTTCCCCGCGGCGATGATCGTGTTCCTCGGGCCGGCGATCCTGCTGCTCGCCTACGGCCTCATCGCGCCGGCCTTCCTCACGACGGTGGGCAGCTTCCAGAATCCGAACGGCAACGAATTCGTCGGCTTCGCCAACTACTCGTGGATCTTCACCACGGAGGCCAACCGTACGTTCCTCACCAACACGGCGATGTGGATCATCATCGCCCCGTTGGTGTCGACGGGCATCGGCCTGATGCTCGCGCTGCTGCTCGACCGCATGCGGCGCGAGTCGATCTCCAAGTCCCTCATCTTCATGCCGATGGCCATCTCCTTCGTCGGCGCCGGCATCATCTGGGGCCTGGTCTACGAGTACCGCGATCCGGCCGAGACCCAGGTGGGCCTCCTGAGCCAGGTCGTCATGTGGCTCGGAGTGGAGGAGCCGCCCAACTGGCTCCTGTGGCAGCCGTGGAACAACTTCCTCCTCATGGTGATCATGATCTGGATCCAGGTCGGATTCGCCATGGTGGTCCTGTCCGCGGCCATCAAGGCCATCCCCGGCGACGTGGTCGAGGCCGCCGAGCTCGATGGCGCGACCGGCTGGAAGCTCTTCAGCCGGGTGACCATCCCGATGGTCCGCGGGACCCTGATCGTGGTCTTCACCACGATCATGATCGCGGTCCTGAAGATCTTCGACATCGTGCGCACGATGACGAACGGCAACTTCGGCACCCAGGTGGTCGCGAACGAGATGTACGCGCAGGCCTTCGTCCAGTTCGACGTCGGACGAGGCAGCGCCCTGGCGGTGGTGCTCTTCGTCGCCGTGATCCCGCTGATTGCATACAACGTCATCCAGCTGCGTAAGGAGCGGACGATCCGATGAGCGTCGAAGCGCACGAGATCATCCCCATGCCCCAGCCCGAACCGGCCGGGCGGGAGGAGTCGATCCCCGAGGCGGCTCGCCGCAAGCTGAGCAGTCCGTGGGCGTCCGGCCTGGTCATCCTCATCACGATCCTGTGGACGATCCCCACGTTCGGCCTGCTGGTCACGTCTCTGCGACCGTCGTCCCAGGCTCAGAACTCCGGCTGGTGGACGATCTTCACCGACCCGACGATGACGCTGAGCAACTACAGCGAGGTCATCACCGGCGGCAGCGTTATCCCCAACGGCATCGAGCCATACTTCTGGAACTCCTTCGCCATCGCGATCCCGGCGGCCATCTTCCCGCTGGTCCTCGCGTCGATGGCGGCCTACGCCATCGCGTGGATCCCGTTCAAGGGATCGACCTTCGTCTTCTTCACCATCTTCGCCCTGCAGGTGATCCCGCTGCAGATGTCGCTGCTCCCGCTTCTCACCATGTTCAACAAGGGCTGGAGCCTCGGTCCGATCCCGATCTTCCCGGACCTGAACAAGCCTGGTTCCGAGCAGTCCATCTTCGTGGGCACGTACATCCCGCTATGGGTGGCGCACACGATGTTCGCGCTGCCGCTGGCGATCTTCCTGCTCCACAACTTCGTCAGCCAGCTGCCGCGTGAGCTGTTCGAAGCGGCTCGCGTGGACGGTGCCAGTCACTTCCTCATCTTCCGCAAGCTGGTTCTCCCGCTGACAGTTCCAGCGATCGCGTCCTTCGCCATCTTCCAGTTCCTCTGGGTCTGGAATGACCTGCTCGTCGCGTTGACATTCGCTGGTGGCACACCAGACGTGGCGCCGATCACGGCATACCTGGCGAGTATCAAGGGCTCCTACGGGTCCCAACTCCACCTGGTCACCGCGGGTGCCTTCGTGGCCATCATCGTGCCGCTCATCGTGTTCTTCTCGCTGCAACGCTTCTTCGTCCGCGGTCTGCTCGCCGGCTCCGTCAAGGGGTAGCCGGGGATGGATCTGAACCTCCCGCCCGACTTCGAGCTGGGCGTGGCGACCTCGGCATGGCAGATCGAGGGCGACGTCGCCGGACGCGGCCGGTGCAACTGGGACGACTTCGCCGAGCTTCCCGGCGCCATCGTCGACGGGGCGACGGGCGAGCCGGCCTGCGATCACGTGCACCGGCTCGACGAGGACCTCGACCTGCTCACCTGGCTCGGCGTCGACGCGTACCGCTTCTCGATCAGCTGGCCCCGCGTCATGCCGACGGGCACCGGCGCACTCTCGCCCCAGGGGCTGGACTTCTACGACCGCCTGATCGACGGCCTCCTGGAGCGGGGCATCCGACCCGTCGCGACCCTGTTCCACTGGGACCTGCCCAGCCCGCTCGAGGCGGCCGGCGGCTGGCCCGAGCGAGACACCGCGTACCGGTTCGCCGACTACGCGCAGGCCATGGGCGAGCGCTACGCCGACCGGGTCGACCGATGGGCCACGCTGAACGAGCCGTGGTGCTCGGCCTTCCTCGGCTACTGCTCCGGCTACTTCGCCCCCGGCCGCAAGGAGCCGGGCGCATCCCTGGCAGCCGTGTACCACCTGCTGCTCGGCCACGGCCTGGCGATTGACCGGCTGCGTGACCTGGGAGCCAGGAACCTCGGCATCGTCCTGAACCTCATCCCGGTGATCGCGCAGTCCGAGTCGATGGAGGCGGCGACCCGACATGTCGACGGCCTGCAGAACCGGATCTTCCTCGACCTGCTGGCCGGCAACGGCATCCCGCCCGACATCCGGGAGTCGTGCGCGTCCGTCACCGACTGGTCCTTCGTGCGACCCGAGGACACCCCGATCCTGGCCACGCCGATCGACTGGCTGGGCGAGAACTACTACTCCGTCATGCGGGTCGCGGAGGTCGACTCCGAACGCCACGTCGATGCGATCGGCCAGGACATCGCCGACATCCCCGCCTGCCCGCCCCTACGGTTCGATCCCCAGCCTCCCTACACGGACATGGGGTGGGAGGTCCTCCCCGAGGGCATCGAGATGGCGCTGAGGAAGGCCACCGACCACCTGCCCGACGTGCCGCTGTGGATCTGCGAGAACGGTGCCGCCATCGCGGAGGAGATCGCGGCCGATGGCACGGTCCACGACCCGAACCGGATCGAGTACATCGACGACCACTTGCGCGCCCTTCTTCGTGCCCGCGACCGCGGCTTCGACGTGCGCGGCTACTTCGCGTGGAGCCTGCTGGACAACCTCGAGTGGGCGTCGGGCTGGACGAAGAAGTTCGGGCTGGTCCGTGTCGATCCCGCGACGGGCACTCGTACCCCGAAGGACAGCGCTCGCTGGTACCGCGACGTCCTGGCGGCACGGACGCGCTGATCCGCGGGTCTGCCTCGCCTGCAGCCCTGGAAGCGATCAACCTCGCGTGCCCGGCCCCGTGGTGCGCCAGACTGTGGGCATGCGCAACACGACGATCAGCATCGACGGCCAGGACGTCCCCGGAGTCATCTCCCTGCCCGCCTCCGGCTCGGGTCCCGGCGTCATCGTCATCCAGGAGTGGTGGGGACTCGTCCCGCACATCGTCGACGTGACCCAGCGGCTCGCCGCCGAGGGATTCGTCGCCCTGGCGGTGGACCACTACCGGGGTGCCGAGACCACGGAGCCCGACGAGGCGCAGAAGCTCATGCTCGGCCTCGACATCGCCCAGATCGCCGACGACCTCGCCGCTGCCGCGGACGACCTCGTCGCGCGACCCGAGGTCACCGGAGAGACCGTCAGCGTCATCGGCTTCTGCATGGGCGGAGGCCTCGCCCTGCTCGCGCCGACCATCTCCGACCGCATCCGATGCGCCACGGCGTTCTACCCGGCCATGCCGTGGCCGCAGTACGCACCGGACTGGTCACGTTACGCAGGCAAGTCCGCGAACGTGCACAAGGCGCTCTCCGACGAGCCCGGCAACGGCCCTGCCATCGCGGAGTACGCCGACGCCATCGCGGCGAGCGGCGGCAGCGTGGACGTCTTCGACTACCCCGACAGCGTGCACGCGTTCTTCAACGACGCCCGGCCCGAGGTCTACCAGGAGGCGAACTCCGCACTGGCGTGGGAGCGGACCCTCGACTTCCTGCGCTCCTGCGCGGGCTGAGTCCTGCCCGACCTCGCCGCGCTCGACGCGGCCGTCTGCGAGTGCCGTGCCTGCCCCCGCCTCGTTGCCTGGCGGGAGGACGTCGCCGCGACGAAGCGTGCGGCCTACGCGAACGAGGACTACTGGGGGCGTCCGGTACCAGGCTTCGGGTCGCCCGAGCCGTCGATCTGGATCGTGGGGCTGGCACCAGCCGCCCACGGCGCCAACCGCACGGGACGGATGTTCACCGGGGACCGGAGCGGCGACTGGCTCTACGCGGCCCTGCACCGGGCCGGTCTGGCCTCCCTGCCGACCTCGACCTGTCGTGACGACGGGCAACGGCTCGAGCACGTGCGCATCACTGCGGCGGTGCACTGCGCGCCGCCCGGGAACAAGCCGACGACGGAGGAGAGCCGCGAGTGTGCCCACTGGCTGTCCGAGGAGCTCCGGGCGATCGAGCCGTCCGTGCGTGTGATCGTGCCCCTCGGCGGGATCGCCTGGTCGGCCACCCTCAGCGTGCTGCGGACCGGCGGCTGGGAGGCGCCGCGGGGTCGCTTCGGGCACGGAGCGCGAATGATGGCGACGTCTCCGACGGGCCGCCGGGTGGACGTGATCGGGTCGTACCACCCGAGCCAGCAGAACACCTTCACCGGACGGCTCACCGAGGCGATGCTCGACGACGTCCTCGCGCGCGTGCGAGAGGCCGCCGGTCTGCCCGGACCGGGCATCGAACGGCCGTATCGTGGGGCCACGCCCCTGTAGTCCAACTGGCAGAGACACCCGGCTTAAACCCGGCACAGTATGGGTTCGACTCCCATCGGGGGCACGCCCTCGTCGACTTCGGGGCACCCCTGATTGGCGAATCCGAGTGCGTCAGTTACCGTTGTTCAATGCAGTCAAACAACCCCGTTCTGTCCCGCTACGAGAAGACCGACAAGTCCGGCTTCGCGTACGACGAGGGCGTGTCCGCGTACACCCAGGCCGCGACCGGCGGCGCAGGCGCCGCCGACGTCAACACTGCCTTCCAGCAGGTCACGGCCGCGGGCGGTGCCCGCCTCACGATCAACGACGTGATCATCAAGACGCTGGCCGTGTTCGCCCTGACCGTCGTGTTCGCGGTGGTCGGCTGGAACACCGTGGACTCGATGCCCTGGCTGCTGTGGGTCGGCCTCATCGGCGGCGCAGCCCTCGGCTTCGTCAACGCGCTGAAGAAGACGGTCTCGCCGCCGCTGGTGATGCTCTACGCGGTGTTCCAGGGCGTCATGCTCGGCGGGATCAGCGCCTGGTACAGCGCCTATGCCGCCGGCAACGGATGGAACGACATCGTCCTCCAGGCCGTCGTCGCCACCATGACGACCTTCGGCGTCATGCTGACCCTGTACCTCACGGGCGTCATCAAGGTCACCAAGAAGTTCCAGAGCGTCATGCTCGTGGCCCTGGTGTCCTACCTCGTCCTGGCCCTCGGCTCGTTCGTCTGGTCGTTGTTCGGCGGAGGCGACGGCTGGGGCATCTACGGCACCGGCTTCGGCCCGATCGTCGCGGTCCTCGGCGTGCTCATCGCGGCCTTCTTCCTGCTCCTCGACTTCGAGGCGATCAGCCAGGGGATCAAGCGCGGTGCGCCTGAGCGCGAGTCGTGGCGGATGGCCTTCGGCCTGCTCGTCACGCTGATCTGGCTCTACCTGGAGTTCCTGCGCCTGCTGGCGATCTTCAGCCGCAACTAGGGCAGCAACCGACGCAGACGCACGAGGGCGTCCAGCACCGAGTCGGGGTCCGCGGGGTCGGAAACGACACCCGCGGGCTCGGCCGGAGGGCTGGACGCCCTCGCTGCGTCCAGGTAGTCGCGGCCGAGGACGGCGATCATCGCGCCGAGGCCCTGCGGACCGAGGCGAGGCAGGGCGGCGCCGCTCGAGGCATCGCCAGCGAGAAGGCGGGTGCGGTCGAGCAGCACCTGTGCCGCGCGGATCGTGTCGTCCGTGGCGCTCTCGGCCTTCACGAGGGGCATGGAGTTCAGTCGGTCGACGACGCGGTCCAGCTCTCGCTCGACCTCGTCCAGGGCTGCGTCCGTCACGCGGAGGCCGTGCGCCGCAGGAACCCCCGGATCGCCTCGCGCGCGTTGTCCCGGATCTCCGGGCCGTGGGTGAAGGCCGCGAGCGAGTAGTCCAGCTCGCCCAGCACGTGGGCGGACTGCCGGTTCTGCCTCGCGGAGGTGCAGAGCGTGGCGACGGGCCACCGCATGCGGGCGGCCATGTTGAAGATCGCATCGCCCGTGATGAGCACGCCTGAGGCCTCGTGCAGCAGGGACACGTGCCCCGGGGTGTGGCCGGGCGTGTGCACGATCCTCAGCCCGCCCGCGACGTCGACGACCTGCCCGTCCACGAGCTCGGTGAGGACCGGCACGGCGTCGAAGGACGACATCGGCCCGCGCCCGAGGAGGCGGCCGGCGGTCGAGTCGGCGGCGGGGGCGCTGCGGCCCTCACGCACGTATCCGGCGTCGTCGGCGTGCACGTCCACCCCGTCTGCCGTCGTCTCGGCGACCATCGCTCTCGCTCCGCCGGCGTGGTCGCCGTGCGCGTGCGTGAGCAGGATCCGCGTGACGTCCGACGGATGCCTGCCGATGCCGGCGAGGGCGGCGACGATGCGGCCCGGTGCCCGCTTGAGCCCACAGTCGACGAGAGTGACCTGGCCGTCGTCGTCGAGGAAGGCGAACGAGTTGATGTAGTCGCCCATTGTGGGGATCCGGTAGACGCCCGGAGCGAGCAGGACGATGGGTGCGGGCACCCGGGCAGCCTACGGCGATATGGTCACCGGGTGCAGGTACACGAGTCAGTCCTCGAGCTCATCGGCAACACCCCGCTCGTTCGCCTGCGAAGCGTCACGCAGGGGATCGTCCCGGAGGGAGGCGCGCAGGTCTTCGCCAAGGTGGAGTACCTCAATCCCGGTGGCTCGGTCAAGGACCGCATCGCCGTGCGCATGGTCGACGCGGCCGAGCGTGACGGCCTCATCGAGCCGGGCGGCACCATCGTCGAGCCGACCAGCGGCAATACCGGCATCGGCCTCGCCCTCGTCGCCCAGCAGCGGGGCTATCGGTGCGTGTTCGTCTGCCCGGACAAGGTGAGCGAGGACAAGCGGAACGTCCTGAAGGCCTACGGGGCCGAGGTCGTCGTGTGCCCGACCGCCGTCGACCCTGAGGACCCGCGGTCGTACTACAGCGTCAGCGATCGCCTGGCCCGGGAGATCCCCGGGGCGTGGAAGCCCGACCAGTACGCCAATCCGAACAACCCGCTGTCGCACTACGAGACCACCGGACCCGAGCTGTGGGCGCAGACCGACGGGCGCATCACCCACTTCGTCGCGGGTGCCGGCACCGGCGGCACGATCACGGGCACCGGCCGCTACCTCAAGGAGGTCAGCGGCGGCGCCGTGCGGATCGTCGCCGCGGACCCGGAGGGGTCGGTCTACTCCGGCGGGACGGGGCGGCCGTACCTCGTCGAGGGCGTGGGCGAGGACTTCTGGCCGTCCACGTACGACGCATCGATCCCGGACGAGGTCATCGCGGTGTCCGACCGGGACTCCTTCGAGATGACCCGGCGCCTGGCCCGTGAGGAGGGGCTGCTGGTCGGGGGATCGTGCGGCATGGCCGTCGTCGCGGCGCTTCGGGTCGCCGCAGCGGCCGATCCCGACGATGTCGTCGTGGTCATCCTCCCGGACGGCGGTCGGGGGTACCTCTCGAAGGTGTTCAACGACGAGTGGCTGAGCAGGTACGGCTTCCTCCAGTCCGACAGCGAGACGACCGTGGGTGATGTCCTCCGGGCGAAGTCGGCGACCCTGCCGCCGTTCGTCCACACGCATCCGACGGAGACCGTCCGTGACGCCATCGACATCCTGCGGGAGTACGGCGTCTCGCAGATCCCTGTCGTACGCGCGGAGCCGCCGGTGATGGCAGCGGAGGTCGTGGGCTCGGTGATGGAACGGACCCTGCTCGACGACCTGTTCAACGGACGGGCGCAGCTGGCCGACACGGTGGATGCGCACATGTCGGATCCTCTGCCGATGGTCGGGGCGGGCGAGCCCGTGCACGCTGCGGTCGATGCGCTGCAGTCACACGACGCGGTGATCGTCGTCGACGACGGGAAGCCGACCGGCGTGGTCACCCGCCAGGACCTGCTCGGCTACCTCTCGCTCTGACCGGGCCTGTGAGGGCGTCAGGTCGTCGCCGGGAGCGGTTCTTTCAAGGAATCGGCTGCCCTGTGATTCCTGCCATGGCGGGTCTAGTCTGGACGGGGGCTGAGGTGGGGTCATGGCAATAGACCGATCGCTCGAGTCGGGGTCATCCGCTGGGACGTCGCTGGATCGGGTCGTGGGGCTCGGCGCGTCCGCCGGAGGGCTGGAAGCCCTCCAGGAGGTCATGGGATCCCTGTCGACGAGTCCGGGAATGGCCGTCATCATCGCCCAGCACCTTGCGCCTGACCATCCGAGCTCCCTCGCCCTGCTGCTGACGTCGGCGAGTGGGCGCTCGGTGGTCGAGGCGATCGACGACATGCCGCTGCGGCCGGGCGTCGTGTGCGTCGTCCCGTCCAACCGCGATGCCATCGTTGTGGGCGATCGCGTACGGCTGGTCGAGCCGCCGCCTCGGACGAGCCCCAGCCCGAGCATCGACCGCCTCTTCGAGTCCCTTGCCGACGAGTGGGGGCCTCGGTCCGTCGGCGTCGTTCTCTCCGGGACGGGGGTCGATGGCGCCCAGGGTCTCCGCGCCATCCGGGGCGCGGACGGTCTCACGATGGTGCAGACGCCCGAGACGGCCCGCTTCGACGGGATGCCGCGGGCGGCCATCGGCCTCGGAGGGGTGGACCTCGTGGCGAGCGCGGCCGATATCGGCAATCGGCTGGGGGCCTTGTTCGAGGGCGGTGAGGGCGCCTTCGCCGCATCCGTTCCCGAGCCTGGGGGCGAGGTCCTGAGCCAGATCGCGGCCCGACTGCGACACGTGACGGGCATCGACTTCGCGGGCTACAAGCCGACGACTTTGACCCGGCAGATCCAGAGACGAATGGCCGTGCGCCAGGTGTCCGAGGATGGCGACTACGCGGCATTGCTCATGCGAGACCTCGCTGAAGCGCAGGCGCTGGCGGACAACCTCCTCGTGACCGTCACGTCGTTCTTTCGGGACGACGATGCGTTCGCGGCCCTGCGCTCCCAGGTCACCGACTACGTCACCGCGCTGGCCCCGACAGCGACCATCCGCGTCTGGATACCCGGGTGTGCGACCGGTGAGGAGGCCTACTCGATCGGCATGCTGATCAGTGAGGCGCTCGGGCGCCCGATGGACCTGCCCCGTCGGCTGAAGATCTTCGCCAGCGACATTCACGAGCCGAGCCTGGGCATCGGTCGGCAGGCCTGGTACCCCGCGTCCGAAGCCGACCGCGTGCCCCCGGAGCTGCTGTCGGTCTACACCCGGGCCGTGCGGGGCGGGGTTCAGATGGTCGAGACCCTTCGTGAGTGCGTGGTCTTCGCCCGTCACGATGTGACGAATGACCCCCCGTTCCCGAGCATCGACCTGGTCTCCTGTCGGAACACGCTGATCTACTTCACCCGCCCCACCCAGGATCGCGTTCTGGGATGCTTCGAGTTCGCGGTCAAGCCGGGCGGCATCCTCTTCCTCGGCGCGGTGGAGAGCCTCGACCGCGGAAGCAAGACCTTCCGTGCGCTCGACGCGGACAATCGGATCTACACGAGGATCCCCGGCACGTCACCCCGGACGTGGCAACCGGTGGTGCGCCTCGCTGGATCCGTGTCCGCTGCGGAGCGCAAGCCCGAGTTGCTGCCGCCTCCGGAGAGCTCTCGGTTGACCGAGGAGAACGAGCTGCTCGAGGCACTCGTGCGGTTGGGCGGCACGTCCTTCCTGGTCTTCGACCAAGCGCAGAACCTCGTCCGGGTGGGCGGTGACGTGTCCGGCTACTGCACCCTTCCCGCGGGCCGCCTCGCCGCCGCCGGTGGAGCGTTCCTGAGGCCGGAACTCAGGGACGAGGCGCGAGCGCTCTTCCTCCTCTGCCGCGCCGACGGACGACCGGTTACCGGCCAGCAGGTGGTCCTCCCTGATTCCGGGGTCGTCGTGCGCATGCGTGCCACGCCCGTGCCGCTGGCCGGGGAGGAGGGCATCGTCGTGTCCTTCGCGCGGGAGGATGACGTGCCCGGCGTCGACGAGGTCCCCGCTCGAACTGAGACCTTCGAGCGCGAGCTCGAGCGGCTGGAGCGGGAGCTGCTCATCAGTCAGGATTCGCTGCGGCGATCCCTCGGCGAGCTCCAGGCCACCAACGAGGAGCTTGAAGCATCGGCCGAGGAGCTCCAGGCGGCATCGGAGGAACTGCAGTCCTCGAACGAGGAGCTGCAGGCGTCGAACGAGGAGATCCAGGCGACGAACGAGGAACTGGGGACCCTCAACCTAGAGCTGACGAAGCGCACTGAGTCCTCCGAGGCGCTCACCCTGGAGCTGGAGAACATCCAGGCGTCCCTCAGCCAGGGGATGGTGCTCCTCGACCGGGACCTTTGCGTGAGGCGCTACACGCCGATGGCTGTGCGGCTCTTCGCCTTGGTGGACACCGATATCGGCCGCCCGCTGCTGTCCGTACCCACGACATCTCGGATCGAGGGCCTCCACACAGCCCTACGAGCGGTGCTCGGCGGCGAGCCACGGCGGTCCCTGGAGACGGTTGGGGGCGCGATGACCTACCTCCTCCAGGTTCTGCCGTACCTCGACAGTCATGCGGAGTGCGTCGGTGTCATCGTCACGATGACCGATATCTCGGAGATGGTGGGGTTGCGCCGTGCCGCGGACGACGCCTTCAGTGATCTCGAGGCCAAGAGCGAGCTCCTCGCTGACATGGCCGCGACGGACAGCCTCACCGGTCTGGGCAACCGGCGGGCCTTCCTGACCAGGATCTCGCGCGCCGTCGACCGAGCGGAGCGCAGCGGGCGCACCTTCGCCCTCGTCGAGCTGGACCTCGACCGCTTCAAGGAGGTCAACGACGAGATGGGTCATGCCGCCGGTGACCTCGTCCTCGCCGCCACGGCGAGCCGCATCACGGACGTCGTCCGCGGAACGGACAGCGTGGCCCGACTCGGCGGAGACGAGTTCGGCGTCCTGCTCGAGGACTTCGGCCACCCCGCCGAGCTCGAACTCATCGTCGATCGCCTGCGGCTCTCGCTCGAAGAGCCGGTCGACGTCGGCGACAGGATCGCTTTGTCGAGTGCCAGCATCGGCGTCGCGCTCTTCCCTCGGGATGGGCGGAGCGAGGACGAGTTGATTCGGGCAGCGGATGCAGCGATGTACGCGCAGAAGCGTCGCGGCGGAGATGGATTCTCCTATTTCGACACGTCGATGAACGAGGCGGCCGAGATCCGTCGAAGGACGAGGCTCGAGGTCGCGGCGGCGATCGAGGCCCGTGAGTTCGAGATGCACTACCAGCCGATCGTCGACGCGGTCACCCGGCAGGTGCGGCTCGTCGAGGCGCTGGTGCGCTGGCGGCGGCGCGGCGTCGTCGTCGCGGCTGCTGACTTCGTCCCGTTCTGCGAGGAATCGCGGCAGGTTCGAGCGCTCGGGGAGATCGTCGCGGAGCTCGTGAGCGCTGACCTCCCCGAGCTGCTGAGCGCGGGTCCGGCCGCCCTCCGCATCTGCGTCAACGTGTCCGTGGAACAGCTCGAGGAGCGGGGCGTCAACGTGGCCGTGTTCAGCGAGTCGCTGCACGGACATCTTGACCGCCTGGTCGTGGAGATCCTGGAGACGGTCTTCCTGCCCAACCACCCGATCGCACTCGACCGGGTCCGGGGCCTGGCGGGCATGGGCGCTCAGATCGCGATCGACGACTACGGATCCGGCTACTCCAACATGCTCCTGCTCGAGTCGCTCTCGCCGGACTACATCAAGCTCGATCGGACGTTTCTCGGGGAGGGCCGTACGGCCGCCGATCGCCTCTCGATGATCCGCTCCGCCGTGGACGTCGCCCACGTGGTGGGCAGTCAGGTCATCGCCGAGGGGATCGAGACGGAGGAGCAGCTGCATGTCGCCCTCGACGCGGGGGTCGACTTGATCCAGGGCTACCACGTCGGCGGGCCGATGCCGCTCGCCGAGCTCCTGGACTTCCTCGCCAGCGATCCGGCGTGAGACTCCGGACGGCTAGGAGGCCAGCGGCGGCAGGGCCAGCCCGGTGTTCGCGTGGCAGCGGTACCCGTTCGGGTTCTTGTACAGGTACTGCTGGTGGTAGTCCTCGGCGAGGTAGTACGTGCTGCTCTCCGCGGGGGCGATCTCGGTCGTGATGTCCGGGTAGCCACGATCGGCGATGACCGCCGCGTACGCGTCGCGCGTGCGTTCGATGAGGTCTCGCTGGCCGTCAGTCGTGTAGTACACGGCGCTGCGGTACTGCGTGCCCATGTCGTTGCCCTGGCGGTAGCCCTGCGTCGGGTCGTGGTTCTCCCAGAACGCCTTGAGCACGTCGAAGGTCGACAGCACCGACGGGTCGTAGGCGACCATCGCCGTCTCGGTCTGCCCGGTTCGCCCCGAGCAGACCTCCTCGTAGGTCGGGTTGGGCGTGAATCCGCCCATGTAGCCGACGCTCGTCGTGACGACACCGGGCAGGCGCCAGAGGATCTCCTCCACTCCCCAGAAGCACCCCATCGCCACGTAGAGCACCTCGGTGCCCTCGGGGAACGGGCCGGTGAGCGAGCTGCCGAGCACGGCGTGGGGCGCCGGGTGGGGCAGGACGGGATTGGACCGTCCGGCGAGCGCCCCCTCGGGGGCGACCATGCGAGACCTGCTGGCGCTGAAGATGCTCATAAGGACACCCTAAGCGGGCTTCCGTCCCACGTCGAAATGGTGATAGTCGCCGCGCGGCCCCAGCCAGGACCAGCCCAGGGACTTCATCAGCTGGACCGGCGGGCTGTTCGGCGTCAGGAGCAGGGGAGTGAAGGGCCGGCTGGGTCCGGGGAGGAACAGCGAGTTCGGGAACGGTCCGCGCCGGGACCGGTAAGGGTTCTCCCAGGGGTTGAGGTCCAGGGCGCGGCCGCCGGCGTGCGGGCTCACCACGCGCTGCTTCTCCCGGCCCACGATGTACCGGCAGTTGAACATCGACGTGTTCCCCGATGCCATCGACGCGTAGTCGTTGGCGCCGGGCCCGATCGGGGAGGGGCCGTAGACGTCGACCGGGTGCATCGACCAGATCCGGTACTGGAGGTCGTGGAGCTTCGTGAGCGCCAGCGCGACGCGCTCGGCGGCGTTCGCGCGCGAGATGAGGACGCCGCGGTGCCGGTAGCCGTCCGGCGCGATGTAGTTGACCTGCACCTCCCTCAGGAGATCGAAGCGCAGGCAACCGGGACGCCACGACAGGCCGGTCATCGACGCCTGCCGCTCGGGGGAGATGGGCAGGACGGCCGGGTTCGCACCGGGCCCGAAGGCGGGCGGGTCGGCGATCACTCCGATGGGCTCAGGCGTCGATCGGACATCGGGGAAGGCGGGGTCGACCGGGATGGCCACCTCGACGACGCTCGGACCGGCGGTCACCACCGCCGTGAACGGCCCCCACGCGGTGAGCAGCAGGTCAGCGCTGCCCGTGGCGTCGGCTGCGGCGCTCACCGGTCCGGCAGGGCCGGTCAGCGTCACGACGGATCCGGGCTCGGCCCCCGACACGCGCACGGATCCGGGCACCTCGGAGACGAGCCCGCCCGTGACCGCCAGGGTGCCCGGGCCAGGGGTGCCCGCCCCCTGGTCGTCGGCTGACGCTGGGGCGGCGGCGAGCAGGGCGGCGAGCGCCAGGGACGTCGCGGCCGCCAGCGCGGTGATCCCTGGATGCGCGGCGCGGGCCGTCGCCGGCCGTGCGGCACGGCGGTGCTGGAGCATGGTCCTAGGGTATGCGGCATGGAGGGTTTCGAGACGCGCGCGATCCACGCCGGGCAGGAGCCCGACCCGCTCACCGGGGCGGTCGTGCCGCCGATCTACCAGGTGTCGACCTACGCGCAGGACGGCGTCGGCGGGCTTCGGGGCGGCTACGAGTACTCGCGCAGCGCCAACCCGACGCGGACGGCGCTGCAGGAGTGCCTCGCGGAGCTCGAGGCCCCCGGGCTGGGGGGGACGGGTCTCGCCTTCGCCTCCGGCCTCGCCGCCGAGGACACCCTCTTGCGGACCGTCTGCCGTCCCGGAGACCACGCGGTCATCCCCGACGATGCCTACGGCGGCACCTACCGGCTGTTCGCCAAGGTCGCGGAGCCATGGGGGCTTGACTACACCCCCGCCAGTCTGGGCGACCCGGACGCCGTCGCTTCGGCCATCATCCCCGGACGGACGAAGGTGGTCTGGGTCGAGACGCCGACGAACCCCCTGCTCAACATCGCCGACATCGCCGCGCTCGCCGACGTCGCGCATGCGGCGGGCGCCATCCTCGTGGTCGACAACACCTTCGCATCGCCCTACCTCCAGCAGCCCCTGCTCCTCGGCGCGGACGTCGTCGCGCACAGCACCACCAAGTACCTGGGAGGGCACAGTGACGTCGTCGGCGGTGCCCTCGTCACCGTGGACGCGGATCTCTCCGAGCGGCTCGCGTACCACCAGAACGCGATGGGCGCGGTCGCCGGACCGTTCGACTCGTGGCTGGTGCTGCGCGGGATCAAGACCCTGGGCGTCCGGATGGACCGCCACTGCTCCAACGCACGCGCCGTGGCCGAGCACCTCGCCGGCCACGCGGCGGTCTCGGAGGTGCTCTGGCCCGGACTGCCGGAGCACCCGGGGCACGATGTCGCGCAGAAGCAGATGCGCGACTTCGGCGGCATGGTGTCGTTCCGGGTGGCGGCAGGGGAGCTGGCCGCGGTCGACCTGTGCGGGCGCACCCGGGTGTTCACCCTGGGCGAGTCACTGGGCGGCGTCGAGTCCCTCATCGAGCATCCGGCGCGGATGACACACGCCTCGGCGGCGGGCAGCCCGCTCGAGGTGCCGGCCGACCTCGTCCGGCTGTCCGTGGGGATCGAGACCGTCGATGACCTGCTTGAGGACCTCGACCGCGCGCTGACGGCCTAGGCGTGTCCGACGTGCCGGCCGCCGCCGTCCGGGGGGAGCGCCGGTGGCCCATGGCGGTGGCCGTCCTTGTTGCCGCCGTCCTGCACGCCCTGCTGCCCCCGGAGCTGACCGTCACGGCATCCCCGTGGCTGCCCTGGGCCACGGCCGTCATCCTTGCCGTCCTCGTCGTCGGCGACCCCGGGCGCATCGACGTGCGGCGGAACTGGGCGCGGATCCTCACCGACGCGCTCATCGCCCTCATCACCCTCGCCAACGCCTACGCGGCGGTGATGCTCGTGGTGGGGATCGTCGACAACGCGTCCTTCGAGACCCCCCGCGAGCTCCTGTTCGCCGGCGGCGCGGTGTGGGTCACGAACGTGATCGCCTTCGCCCTCTGGTACTGGGACCTCGATCGAGGCGGAGCGGCCGAGCGCGCGCACGGCACGTCACGACCGCCAGCTTTCGTCTTCCCCGAGATGACGCACACCGACCACGTGCCGGCCGGGTGGTACCCGACCTTCGTCGACTACCTGGCCTTCTCGTTCGCCACGGCCACGGCATTCAGCCCGACCGACGTGTCGGCCGTGCGCCCGTGGGCCAAGACCATGGTGGTGCTGGAGTCGCTGCTGTCCCTGGCGCTCGCGACGCTCGTCATCGCTCGCGCCATCAACGTCCTCACCTGAACCCGCGCCAACGGCGTCACCGAGTCAGGACGCGCCCGTAGCGGTGCATCGTGCGCGACACGGCCTGCTCGAGCAGCCAGTGCGGCAGCTCCGCGCGGCCGTCGCCCGTCAGGGGGCTTGTGTCGACGGTGATCCCGCTCGCGTGCGCCACCGCCAGCAGGGATTCCGAGGCTCCCAGGGGCGCGCGGACGCGGGCGAACGCGGCCCGCGGCACCTGCTCCAGCCACGCGAGGACCTCCTCCTCCGTGGAGTGCAGTGAGAGGGCGACGCCGCACGTGTCGGCGGCAAGGCGAGCGAGGTCCCTCGGACCCTCGGCATCGGCGGGGGCGAGCAGCGCGACGCTCTCGAGCGCCCGGTAGCGCAGGACGTTGCTCTCGGCCGCGAGGCCGGTGGCGTCGTTCTCGAGCGAGAAGTGCCCGTTCCAGGCGGCGTCGAAGGAGGCCGCCGCTCGCCCGGAGTCCGTCACCCGCTCCGACCAGCGGCCGTAGCCGTGGAGATGTGACGGCCCGCCTGGCTTGTGCCCGGGGCCGATCGACGACGCCTTCCAGCCGCCGAAGGGCTGGCGCTGGACGATCGCCCCGGTGATGTGCCGGTTGACGTAGGCGTTGCCCACCTCCACCTGACGCAGCCAGTGGTCGATCTCCAGCGGGTCGAGGCTGTGGAGGCCGCCGGTGAGCCCGTACTCCGTCGCGTTCTGGAGGGCGAGGGCGTGGTCGAGCGAGTCCGCGCGCATGAGCCCGAGCACCGGCCCGAAGCACTCCGTCCGGTGGAACCACGATCCCGGCTGCACATCGAGCCTGATCCCGGGGGACCACACCGTGGCGTCGTCGCTGAGCCGGCGCGGCGCGACGAGCCACTCCTCGCCGGGCTCCAGCTGGGTGAGGGCGCGCAGCAGGTTTCCCGACGGCGCGGAGATGAGCGGGCCGGCCTTGGTCGCCGGATCCAGTGCGCTCCCCACGACGAGACTGGTGGTCGCGTCGGCGAGCCGCCGCCGGAACGTCGGATCGTCGTAGACGGCCGCTTCGACGATGGCAAGGCTGGCGGCGGAGCACTTCTGGCCGGAGTGGCCGAAGGCCGAGCGCACGAGGTCCTTGATCGCCTGGTCGATGTCCGCGGCCGCGGTGATGACGAGCGCGTTCTTCCCGCTCGTCTCCGCCTGCAGGGTGAGGGACGGCTTCCACCCGTGGAACAGGCGGGCCGTCTCGATGCTGCCGGTCAGCATGACGAGATCGACGTCCTCGTGGGTGATGAGGCGTTGTCCCACCTCGTCGTCGGGAGTGGCCGCGAGCTGCACGAGGTCGTGCGGCAAGCCTGCGCGGCGCACCTGATCGACCAGGTGGGCCGCGACCGCACGGGTCTCCGGGGCCGGCTTCATGATGACCGCGCAGCCTGCGGCGAGCGCGTGGACGATGCCGCTTGCGGGGATCGCATAGGGGAAGTTCCACGGACCCGCCACGACCACGACCCGCATGGGAGTCCAGGTGAGTCCGTCCGCGGTGATGGACTCGTGCTGCTCCGTGAGGTGGGCCGCGTAGCGGGCGAAGTCGATCGCCTCGGACACCTCGGGATCCCCCTCGGCAACGGTCTTCCCGGCGGTGTGCGCCATCAGGGCCACTGTGGTGCCGCGCTCCTGCTCCATGAGCTCGGCCACGCGAAGGAGGGCGGTTCGCCGCTCCGACCACGGGGTGCCGCGCCAGGCCTCCTGCGCTGCTGCCGAGGACGACACGAGGGCGTCCACGTCATCGACCGTCGCGACCAGGCCCGGCTCCTGTGGCTCGGTCTCGATGAGGGCACGGGCGATCCACTCCCGGCTGGCCGCCTGCGTGACGTCGGTGTCGGGTGCATTGCGGAATGCGCCGTCGGCCGCGACGACGTCCGGTCGGGTCGCTCGATGGCTGGTGGTGCCCACGGAATGGCGACCGGAGACGGAGCCACGGAAGCGCTCCGCCTCGAGCGTCCACGCGGGTGACCCGGGGGTGATGTCGAAGAGCGACCGGAGGAAGTTGTCCGGTGCTGCGTTCTCGTCGAGGCGGCGGGACAGGTAGGCGATGGACGCGTCGCGATCGGACCGGTCCACGATCGGTGCGTACAGGAGGAGGTCGCCGAACCATTCGCGCACCGCGCGCGCCTGCGCCGGAGCCATGCCCTCGAGCATCTCCAGGTCGATCCGGTCGAGCGCGCGGAGGTGACCAGCGACGGTCACCGCGTAGGCGATCTCGAACAGGTTGTGGCTGGCGATCCCGAGCCGCACGGCACCCGGGCTGCCGATCTCGAGGGCGCGCTCGAGCATCCGCTTGTAGGAGGAGTCCACCTCGGTCTTGGTCGCGTACGGAGCCTGCGGCCAGTCGTGCAGTTCGGCCTCCACCTGCTCCATGGCCAGGTTGGCCCCCTTGACGAGCCGGATCTTGACGCCCGCGCCGCCTGCCTCATAGCGCTGGTTGGCCCACGAGCACAGGCGCTCGAGCGCGCCGTGCGAGTCGGGAATGTAGGCCTGCAGGACGATGCCGGCGGCCAGCCCGTGGAACTCGGGCTCCGACAGGACGCGCATGAACGAGGCGAGCGACAGCTCGAGGTCGCGGTACTCCTCCATGTCGAGGTTGACGAAGGTCGCGGGGGTGCTGGCGAGCGCGGCTCGGTACAGCCGGCGCAGCTGGTTCGAGATCCGGTCGACCGAGTGCTCCTCGGCGAGGACGTCGAGGTTCGCGCACAGGGCTGAGATCTTGACCGACACGTAGTCGACGTCGGGACGCTCGATGCAGGCGATGACCTTGCGGCAGCGTTCCTCGGCCTCGTCGTCTCCGAGGATCGCCTCGCCCAGGACGTTCACGTTGAGGCGGAAACCGTCGCTGCGGCGACCTCGCAGATAGGTGGCGAACCCGGGGTCGTCGGCAGGCAGGATGACGCCGGCCGTGTCGCGGTCGACGCGCCAGTCGACTGCCCGGTCCGCGATGCGCGGGATGGCCGGCGCGATCCGCCCGAGCATGCGCAGGCCGAGACGGTCGGTGGGCACGAGCGCGTCCGGGATCCCCGTCTCGGCGAGGTCGTGCAGGCGGCGTGCCGATCGGCGGGGGTCCCGGATCCGCAGCACCTGGTCGGTCAGGTCGAGCAGAAGGTCCCGTCCGCGGACGTCGCCGATGAGGGACGCGAGGCGGCGCCCGCGCCGTCGCTCCGCCCCGCTCATGAGGACCTCGGATCGCTCGAGCAGGGCCAGGGCGAGGGCCTCGGTCTCGCGGATGAGGGTCGCGTCGTCGGGGAGGGCGGCAGGGGCGGGGCGGGGGGCGGTCCTCGCGGATGTCGTCATGCTCCTATCTGACCACGCCCGTCTTGTGCGAAAGTCTGACCATGACTGTCCGATCAGTACAAAAGGGTGACTCATCCGGCGCCCGTGGGATCCCGACCGCCGGCCTCGCGGTCGTGGACCTGGTGGACGGCATCCCACAGGTGCTCGGCTGCCTCAAACGGGCCGACGGCCGCTATGCGTGGGCGAACACCGGCTTCGCGGAGCGCCTCGGGCGGCGACCCGAGGAGGTCGTCGGTCGCACCGTGGAGGAGCTGTTCCCGCGCGACTTCGCCCGGTCGTATGCGCACCAGGACGCCCGGGTGCTGACGACGGGCCAGCCGCTGCAGGGCCACCTCGAGCTGATCGTGCGGGCCGACGGCCGGATCGGCTGGTACGTGACGTCGAAGACGCGCCTCGTCGACGAGGCGGGCGCGACGTGGGGCCTCGCCGTCCTCTCCGTGGACCTCAACGCGCACCTCACCAGCGGGCATGCCGGTCTTGCGAGGGTCATCGACGAGGTACGGGCCGACGTCGGCCGGCCCTGGCGGGTGCCCGAGCTCGCCGCGCTTGCCGACCTGTCGCCCAAGCAGCTCGAGCGACTGGCCAGGCGCACGCTCGGGCTGAGCCCGCAGCGACTCGTGCAGCGCCTGCGAGTCGAGCATGCCGTGCAGGAGATCGTGACGACGGACGCCTCGCTCGGCGTGATCGCCGCCGACTGCGGGTTCTACGACCAGAGCTCCTTCACGAAGCAGTTCCGCCGGGTCCTCGGGGTGACCCCGGGGGCGTACCGGAGGGTGCGCCGGTAGGGCGCCTCAGGCCTGGGCGACGTCGACCGCGTCGGCGGTCCGGCACGTGTCCCCGGCGCACGACCGCAGCGCCTGCATCTGCGAGTACAGCCCCGCTGTCAATCCGGGATCCGCGGTCGCGGCGATGTTGTTCATCTCGAACGGATCCGCGCGCAGGTCGTACAGCTCACGCTCGCCGTCCCGGTACACGACGAAGAGGTAGTCGGTCGTTCGCAGGGCCGTGAAGGACGGCGGTGCCTGTGGCTGGTAGTCCGGATCGCCCGGTCCGGACTGGCCCAGGCTCTCGGAGATCGTGGCCTGGCGCCACGTGGACGGCACGTCTCCGGTGCGGACGATGTCGACGAGCGAGCGGCCGTCGACCCACGCCGGCGCCTGGGCTCCGAGAACGGACGTGAACGTCGGCGCGAGGTCGATGGTCGACGTCATGCTGTCGATCCGGGATCCCGGGGTGACACCGGGTCCGATGACGACCATGGGGACGACGGTGTCCTCGCGGAACGCCGTGCGCTTGCCCTTCGTGAGCCGGTGGGTGAGCACGTGGTAGCCGTTGTCCGTGGTGACGACCACGAGGGTCGTCGCGGCACGCCCGGTCTCCTGCAGCGCGGCCATGACGGCGTCGACCGAGTCGGCGACCGACTCGGCGGACTGTGCCCGCTTCCGCCACAGCAGATCCAGGCGCTCCGCCTTCCACGGCTTGACCTGGGGGATCTGCTGCAGCCACGACGGCTCGTTCAGCCCGTAGGCGTTCGTGCTGGGCACCCGGGGAGCGACCGTGGCCAGGTGCGTGCCCTTGTTGCGCTCGGCGACAGGGGCGGGCTTGTGCGGGTTGTAGGTCGACAGCATGGCGAAGAAGCGGTCCGGCGCGGTGCGGATGAAGTCGACGGCCTTCTGCGTGAGCACGTCGTTGAGGAAGGCCTCGGGCTTCTTGCCGTAGCGCTTGAGCCGGCCGTTGGAGTTCAGCGTGTAGTCGTAGCCGGTGTACGAGTCGCCCTTCGAGGTGGGCACCGCCCACTGATCCCAGCCCGGGGGGACGTAGCGGGCGGACTTCGGGGACGTCGGGTAGCCGTTCAGGTACTTGCCGAACAGCGCGGTGGTGACGCCGGCCGACTGCAGCCAGACGGACAGGCAGTCGCGCTGCTCGCCCTTGGCCCGGAACGTGTCCCAGCCGCCGCCCGTCGCCTCGAGGTTCGACACGACGCCGTGGTTGTGGATGTACTGGCCGCGCAGGATCGACGTGCGCGACGGGCAGCACAGCGAGTCCGTGACCGTCTGGTTCGTGAACGTCATGCCCTTGTCCTTCAGGGCGGCCAGTCGGGGCACCTGCTCGAACAGGTTCCAGTCCAGGTCGTCCGCCAACACGAAGACCACGTTCTGGATGTCGTCGAACGAGCCGACCGCCTGGGCGGTGGTGGTCTGCTCGGCAGTCGTGGCGCTCGGCGTCGTGTCGCCGCCTGCGGCCGGGGACGCCGTGGTCGGTCCGGTCGATGCGAGGGGTGGCTGCTCGGTGGGCACGGGGACGGCCGGGATCGGGTCGACCGCGGCCGGGCTCGCTGCCGCGGACTGGGCGGCCGAGGCCGGCGACGGGGTGGTCGTCAGCCCGAGGAACCCCAGCCCGGCGATCGTGGCCACCGCCGTGAGGGCCGCTGTCGCGGTGACCCAGGCACGACGACGACGAGGCGTGTCGGGGTGGCTCATGCGATGGCTGGCTTCCTCGTCCGGTGCAGGGTCTCGGGCATTCGGACTACCAATGTAACTGCTGCCAGGCACAGGGCCGCACCCGCCGCGAAGGCCCAGTCGAAATCAAACATGTCGACGAGCAGCCCCGCGAGCAGTGGTCCGGTGATGGCGCCGACGTCCGACATCATCTGGAAGGTCGCGACGACGATGCCTCCGCGCCGTCCACCCATGATGTCGCCGACCACGGCCGCGGGGGCCGAGCCGAGGAAGGCCCCGGCGGCACCCTGGATGGCCATCGCGAGGAAGAACAGCGCCGTCCCGCCCACGGCTGCGGTGCCCCAGCCGTTCGCTGCGACGTCGGACAGGGTCAGGACGAGCATGCCGATCGAGGTGCCGATGGTGCCGAAGAGCAGGGCCTTGCGGCGTCCCTGGGTGTCTGCCATGCGGCCGGCCGGCAGCAGGAGGACAGCCTGCACGCCGGCGGCGGCAAGGAAGCCGATCCCGGAGATGGAAGCGCTGCGTCCCAGCCCCTCGGTGACGAAGAGCGGCACTGCGGAGGCCCGGAGTCCGAACACGACGAAGCCGGTCACGAGGTTCACGGTGAGGGCCGCCTGGTAGGCGCGGTCCTTCAGCGCCTCGCGCAGCTGCTCGAGGCGGTTCTCGTCGCCCTTGGCCACCTGGTGCTCGAGATCGTGCAGGCGGGTACGGGCGAGGAAGACGAGGGCGACGGTCGCCGCCATGAGGAGGGTGGCGGCGTACACGAAGAAGGGGGCCCGGATCGACCACGCCACCACGAGGCCGCCGACGGCCGGGCCGGCCACGCCGCCGAGGAGGAAGCCGCCCTGGAAGGCGCCGCTGGCGCGACCCCGCTGGTCGGAGTCGACCACGCGGAGGAGGAGGGCCATCGCCGAGACGGTGAACATGCTGGAGCCGAGGCCGCCGATGCCCCGTAGGAGGAGCAGCTGGAGGTACGTCTGGGAGAACCCGGCTGCGGCGCTGGAGGCCGCGACGATCAGCAGCCCTGAGGACATGACGGTCCGCTCGCCCAACCGGTCGACCAGGCCGCCGGCGAGCGGTGACGTCGCGAACCGTACGAGGGCGAAGACGGAGATGACCGCGCTGGCCTGCAGCGCCGTGACGTCGAAGGTCCGGGCGAACACCGGCAGGACGGGGATGAGGATGCCGAACCCGAGGGCCACGCAGAAGGCGACCCCGGTGAGGACCGCGACCTCGCGCGGGAGTCCGGCGAGGAGGGGAGTGCGGCGGAGGGCGCGGCCGATGCGGCGGGTCGGGCTCACCTCTGGGGGAGCCGGTTCGGCTGGCCTGTCACCGCGTCAGCCTATCCTCCGGTGCATGACCGCCCCCTCCGTGTACGCCGCTGAGGACCAGTGGTCCGCGGTGCTCGACCGTGGCGGCCCAGTCGACTTCTTCGGCTCCCGGATGGACGTCCCCCTTCAGCGGCGCTTCGCCGACGTCGCGAATGTCCAGGCGTACGTGGACGCAGCCTTGGCGCGTGCGCCGATCGCTGCCGCGTACCCGGGAGTCGGTCCGGTCGTGGTGCGCGAGCGGGCGGGGCAGACCCGGGCCCACTACGAGCCGGCCACCTCGACCATCGCGGTGCCCCTTCGCACGCTGTGGGCCGGACGCGAGTCGGTCGTGCTGCACGAGCTGGCCCACCACCTCGCCTGCAGCAGAGGTGTGCCCCCGCAGAGGTCCTCGCGGCGCTGGCACGGAGCCGAGTACCTGGCGGCCATGCACGCTCTCGTGGCGGAGGTGCTCGGTGAGCCGGCGGCGCTGCTGCTCAGGGCGGGCTACGAGGCCGCCGGGATCCGCCCGGGAGCCGCGTCGTGAGCGCGACCATCGACCGGATCTCCGCGCTGCTTGCCAAGGCCGAGCGGACCGACAACGAGGCAGAGGCCGACGCCTACCTCATGAAGGCCCAGCAGCTCGCCACGCTGGCGAGCGTCGACCTGGCCGTCGCCCGCGCCCGTATCGCCCGGCGTGAGGCCCGGCAGCAGCCCGAGTCGCGCACCACCTCGATCGGGGAGAAGGGGCGACGCGCGAACCCGCACCTCATCTCCCTCTTCGTCGCCATCGCCCATGCGAACGATGCCCACGTCGATGTCGCGTCCAACTCGACCTACGTCATCGGCTACGGCATGCCGGCCGATCTCGATGTCGTCGAGACGATCTTCGCCTCGTTGGCCGTCCACATGGTGCACTCGAGCCAGGGCTACGTGTCCGGCCGCAGCTGGACGGGCGAGACGTACGTGGCCGTGAGCGGCCGACGTCGACAGCGGCGCCCGCACACCGCGCAGACCGCCCGAGCGGCGTTCTACCGCGCCTACGTCGACCGGATCCGGGAGCGGCTCGAGCAGGCGCGCAAGCAGGCCCTCGAACGGGTGGCCGAGGCGCTACCGGGCACGGCCGGCGATGCTGCTTCCGGAGCGCTCGTCCTGAGGCAGAAGGCGGCCGAGGTGACGTCCTTCCATGCCCAGGAGTCCCGGGCCCGCGGCTCCTGGAGCGGCTACAGCGGGGCGGTCCGCAGCGCCAGCGGCACGGCGGCGCAGGCGGGGCGGACCGCGGCGTCGCGAGCGCGCCTCACGAAGCAGGCGGAGCTGCCCGGCAAGGGTCCGGGAATCCGAGGCTGACGTCCGCTTCTGGTGACAGGATGGCTCGCGTGCCCGCGACCGTGACCATCGCCGACATCGAGGCGGCCGCGCGCCAGCTCGACGGCATCATCCGGGATCTCCCGCTCGCGGGGGCGCAGTGGCTCGAGCGCCTCGTCGGCGGAGACGTGCGCCTGGTCACCGAGAACCTGCAACGGGCCGGATCCTTCAAGATCCGCGGCGCCTACACGCGGATCGCGAACCTCACGGACGAGGAGCGATCCCGAGGGGTCGTCGCGGCGAGTGCGGGCAACCACGCCCAGGGAGTCGCCGTCGCCGCCCAGCTGCTCGGCGTGCGCGCCACCGTCTTCATGCCCGAAGGGGCGACGATCCCGAAGGTGCAGGCCACCCTCGGCTACGGCGCCGACGTGCGGTTCCACGGGGACACGATCGATCAGGCACTCGAGGCGGCGACCCAGTTCGCGGGCGAGACGGGGGCCGTGCTCATCCACCCCTTCGATCACGCTGACGTCATCGCCGGTCAGGGCACCCTGGGGCTGGAGATCATGGCGAAGCTTCCTGGCGTGCGCACCGTTGTCGTGTGCACGGGCGGGGGAGGGCTGCTCGCAGGAGTCACGCTGGCGGTGAAGTCCGTCGATCCCTCCATCCGGGTGGTCGGGGTGCAGGCCGAGTCGGCGGCCGCGTACCCGGCGTCGCTGGCTGCGGGGCACCCCGTTCGTCTCGAGTCGATGTCGACGATGGCTGACGGCATCGCGGTCGGGAGGCCCGGCGACGCGCCGTTCGCCGTCATCAGGGATCTCACGGACGAGATCGTCACGGTGACCGAGGAGGAGATCTCCCGGGCCGTCCTGCTCCTCCTGGAACGGGCCAAGCTCGTGGTCGAGCCGGCGGGTGCCGCGGCCGCCGCGGCCGTCATGTCGCATCCGCAGGATTTCGAGCCGCCGGTCGCCGTCGTGCTGTCCGGCGGCAACGTCGACTCACTCGTGCTGCTGCGGATCATCCGGTACGGCTTGGCGTCGGCCGGGCGCTACCTCACCCTGGCGGTCAGGATGCCGGATCGTCCTGGCTCGTTGGCCCAGCTGCTCAGCGACATCCAGGAGCTGCGCGCGAACGTGGTCGACGTCGAGCACAACCGGGTTGATGCCGGTCTGCGGGTGGATGAGGTGGACATCGTCGTGCACGTCGAGACGCGTGGGCCCGAGCACTGCCAGTCCCTGCTCGCCAGCCTCGCCGAGCGCGACTACCGCATCCTCCCGCACGGCCCCCGGCTGCCCTGAGCAACCGGGCTGCCCTGACGGGCGGGTGGTGACCCTCCGCCTACGAGCCGTACGTCTCCACCTTGAGGATCTCGACCATCATGTCCTTGCCATTGGCGAGTGAGTACGTCGCGCTGTCGCCGACGCGCTGACCGAGCACCGCCGCGCCCAGCGGGCTCGTCGGCGAGTAGACCTCGATGGATGCGTGCGCCGCCTCCTCGCGGGAGCCGAGCAGGAAGGTCTCCTCCTCCTCCCACGCCGGGAAGCGCACCGTGACGACCTTGCCCGGTGCGACCTCGTCGTGGTCGGCTTCCGGCGCGCCGATCTGCGAGTACTCGAGCAGGTGCTTCAGCTGGCGCACGCGAGCCTCGTTCTTGCCCTGCTCCTCACGAGCGGCGTGGTACCCGCCGTTCTCCTTGAGGTCACCCTCCTCGCGCGCCGCCTCGATCCGCTTCTTGATCTCGTTGCGGCGCGGGCCCTCGCGGTCGGCCAGTTCGGCCTGGAGGCGGTCGTACGCCTCCTGGGTCAGCCAGGTGATCGTGGGCTCAGTCATAAGGGGGAAGGGTACCCGCGTCCCTGGGGCGTCGGGGCGGGGGAGCGGCTAGCCGTGCCGCGAGCGGACGTAGTCGGTCACGACGTAGTCGCCGAGGCGATCGGCGTTCACGGCCAGCACGCGCCCGCCGTTCCGACGGGCCATGCCGTCGAGGAACCTCGCCAGCCCCGGGTCGTCGCCGAGCCGGAACCAGGAGACCGGCACGCGTCGCCGCGTCATCCGATCCACCTGGGCGACGGTCTCGTCGATCGTCTCCTGGGACGGCGGCCAGGTGAACCAGCCCTCACCGCTGGGCAGCAGGTGGGCGGTCGGCTCACCGTCGGTCACGACCATGACGATGCGTTGCGTCCCCGGATGCCGGTCGAGGAACTGGCCCGCGAGGAGGAGGGCGTGGTGCAGGTTCGTCCCCTGCACGTAGCTCGCCTCGAGGTTGGGCAGCTCATGCGGATGGACGACGCGGGCCACGTTCGCGAAGGCGATGATCTGGAGGGCGTCAAGCGGGTAGGCCGTCGACGCCAACGCGTGAAGGGCGAGTGCCATCGTCTTGGCGTCGCGCCAGGTGTCGTTGACGACCATGGAGAACGACTGGTCGATGAGCAGGGCCACGGCAGCGCGGGTGACCGTCTCCGTCTCGTGCACCTCGAAGTCGTCGGCCTGCAGGTGCGCCTCGTGCGTGCCGCCCATGAGCCGGCGCGACGCCGCGTTGCGCAGGGTGCGCACCACGTCGACGGGCTGCTCGTCTCCAAACGTCCATGCGCGCGACGTGCCGGTGAGCTCGCCGGCCGCGCCGGAGCGCTGGATCTCATGGTTGCCCCGCGCCGCCCCGTCGAGGGAGTCGAACACCGATCGCAGGGCAGTGCGGCCGATGCGCCGGATCGCCTTGGGGGTGAGCTCCAGCCGCTCGCCATCGTTCAGCAGATAGCCCTGCCGCTCGAGCTCTTGCTGGAGGGTCCGCAGGGCCTCGAGATCGTCACGCGCCTGGCGCCCCAGCGCCCGCTCGACGGCCTCCTCGTCGATCGTGTCGAGGTCGGCGCGGGCGAAGCCGTCTCCCAGCGCTTCCGACAGCTGCTCGAGGTCGGCCAGCTCGGCGAGGGCGTCGGTCGCCTCTGGGAGACCGAGACGTCGTTCGCCGTCCATCGACGCTCGCCCGCCCCTGCCGAATTCCGGCCGCAGGGCGCCGAGGTTCTCCTGGAGCGCGGCCATCTCCGCCTGCAGGTCCAGGTCCTCGAGCGCCTGTTCCATCGCCGACTGCAGCTCGGCCCGCTGCTCGGGACTCATCGAGTCCAGCATGCGCTGCATGGCCTGTGACCGGCGGGCAAGCTCGTCGATGAACTCCTCGACCGTCTCGGGAGCGTCGGGGAAGAACTGACGGTGCTTGTCGATGAACTCGCGGTAGTCCTCGGTGACGTCCTCCCCGCGCTGATGCTTCTCCAGCAGCCGGTTGAGATCGCCCATCATCTCCTTGAGATCCGCGCGGGCTTCCGGCGACGACATCCGATCGATGCCGTGGGTCATGTCCCGGAACTGCTGGTCCACCACATCCCGTTGAAGTCGCTCGCGGATCTGCTCGAACGCCGCCCGGGCATCGTCGGAGCGCCAGTCGTAGCGGGACAGTTCTCGAACCGCGCGTCCGATGTCGTCCGGCACGTTGTCCAGCACTGCCTCGCGGAACCGCGCATCGTCCGACGGGTCGGGAAACAGCTCGGCTCGCTCGGCCTCCAGAGCGGTGTCGAGCAGGTCGCGCAGGTCCTGGAGCAGGCCGTCCATGCGGCCACTGCCCTCCAGCTCGCGGCGTCGCTCCCGGAGGCGCTGCGCCATCTCCTGCAGCCCTTGCCGGCCCTGGACGCCCTCGCGGAGCAGGTCGCGCAGCGCCTCCGCCACGGACTGCCCGGCGAGGATGCGTCGGGCCAGGTCGTCGACGCCCGCTCCGGCGTCCGGGGGTGCGGCGAGCGGATCTGGCCCGCCGTGGAACGCCCCGTACCGGTAGCCGGTCACGTCGCACTCACGCGGAGCCGTACCGGCTGACACCGTTCAGGGAGTCCTTGTCGATGCGACGTGTCAGCCACAGGCCCTCCACGGCGAACTCGACGCATGCGGCGGTCATCCCGGGCGACTCGGCCATGCCGGGCTCGAGTGTGGCCACGAGGCGTCCGAGCCCGTCGTGGGGGCCGAGGTCGTCGAGGATCGTCGTTGCGGGCACGCCGTCACCGGCGAGCAGCGAGTTGCCCTCGTCGAACCAGGCGACGAGGGAGGCGAGCAGGGGACGCACGTCGCCTCCGCCCAGCAGCGAGCGCCAGGCGTCGGCCGTGGCCCGACGGGCCAGCAGCTGGAGGGTCTCCTCCTCCTGGCCCTCCTCGCTCACGTCGAACTCCACCTTGCCGCGCAGGGTGGGCACCACGCCGGCCAGGTCCCCGATCCGGGCGACCGGATTCGGCTCGCCGCCGATCGCGCCGCGGCGAACGGCCGCACCGGACAGCGCCTCGACGCAGGCGATGGCGAAGCGGGCGGAGACGCCGCTGCGCTGGTCCACGGAGGGGGATTCGCGGACCTCCCTGGTGAAGCGCGCGACGACGTCGAGCAGGTGACGGGGGACAACGGCCTCGAGGTGCGCCTCCTGGCCGATCAGCTCCATCTCCGCGTCGAGGCTGACCGGGTAGTGGGTGCGGATCTCGGCGCCGAAGCGGTCCTTCAGCGGGGTGATGATGCGACCGCGGTTGGTGTAGTCCTCCGGGTTGGCGCTGGCCACGACGAGCAGGTCGAGGGGCAGGCGGATCTGGTAGCCGCGCACCTGGATGTCCCGCTCCTCGAGCACGTTGAGCAGCGCCACCTGGATGCGCTCGGCGAGGTCGGGCAGCTCGTTGATGGCGAAGATCCCGCGGTTGGTGCGCGGGACCAGGCCGTAGTGGATCGTCTCGCTGTCGCCGAGGCTGCGCCCCTCGGCGACCTTCACCGGGTCGACGTCGCCGACGAGGTCGCCGACGGAGGTGTCGGGCGTGGCGAGCTTCTCGCCGAAGCGCTCGCTCCGGTGCCGCCACGTCACCGGCAGGGCGTCGCCCTGTTCCACCGCGAGCCGACGGCACCGCGCGCAGATCGGCGCGGTCGGGTCGTCGTTGATCTCGCAGCCGTCGACCACCGGCAGCCACTCGTCGAGGAGCGCCGTGAGCGAGCGGATGAGGCGGGTCTTGCCCTGGCCGCGCTCCCCGAGCAGGACGACGTCGTGACCGGCGAGCAGCGCACGCTCGAGCTGGGGGCCCACGGTGTCCTCGAACCCGACGATGCCAGGGAACGACGGCTGTCCGCCGCGGAGCCGTTCGACGAGGTTGGCTCGCATCTCGGCCTTGACGCTGCGCGCCTCGTAGCCGCTCGCGCGCAGGGCGCCGAGGTGGGCGGGAAGGTGCGACGGGACGGGGGGAGCCAGGGAGGTCACCTCCCGACCGTACGTCCATCCGGTGGGATCCGCGAGGGGATCAGCCGCGAGCGGAACGTCAGGACCAGGGCTGCTCCGGCGGCACGACCCCCGGGGGGAACTGCGGCGGGGGCACGTTGGGCAGTCCGTCGGCCGAGCAGCCCAGCAGCTCGGCGGTGGAGGCGGGGGCCAGTGTCCGCAACGGGTAGTCGAGGAGGACCTCCGCCTCGCCCGGCGGGACCACCAGCGTCGCGTACCCGACGTCGATCCGCCTGGCGTCCTGGGCTCGCAGCGCGCAGGTGACCTCGAGCTCCGCGGGACGCTTCACCTGGATCGTCATGTCGATGTGATCCGCGGCCACGGCTTCCCACGCGACCATCCTCGAGTCGATGGGATTGCCGGTCACTCCCACGGCGACGAAGGCCAGGGCGGCCACGAAGGCTGCCAGCAGCAGGCCGATCGCCAGCCATCGTCCGACCGGCCTGCGATCGAGTCCGTAGCGCTCCTGCATCGCCGGGCTGAGCTGGTCCCGGGTGAAGGGCGTGGGCACGTGGTGGAGACTAGTCCCCGTGACGAGCCCCCTCCGCCTCATGGCCGTGCATGCCCATCCCGATGACGAATCCAGCAAGGGGGCCGCGACCACGGCCAAATACCGCGCCGAAGGCGTCGACGTCATGGTGGTCACCTGCACCGGGGGGGAGCGGGGCGACGTCCTGAATGCCGCCGCCCAGCCGGAGGTCGACGCACGAGGGATGCACGCGGTCCGACTCGACGAGATGGCCGCCGCCGTCTCGATCCTCGACGTCGAGCACGCCTGGCTGGGCTTCGAGGACTCCGGATTCCCGGAGGGCGACCCGCTCCCGCCGCTGCCCGACGGCTGCTTCGCGGCACGTCCGCTCGAGGAGACCGTCGCGCCGCTCGTGCGGCTCATCCGGGAGTTCCGCCCCCAGGTGGTCACGACCTACGACGAGAACGGCGGCTACCCGCACCCCGACCACGTCCGTACGCATGAGACGACGATGGCGGCGGTCGACGCAGCAGCGGACGCGCAGCGCTACCCGGACCTGGGCGAGCCGTGGCAGGTCATGAAGGTGTACTACAACCAGCAGTTCACCAAGGCCCGCGTCGAGGCGCTGCACCTCGCCATGATCGACGCCGACCTCGACTCGCCGTACCACGACTGGATCACGCGCTGGGACGACCGCCCCGACGATGCCAATCGGGTGACCACCCGCATCGAGGCGGCGGACTGGTTCGAGGTCCGCGACCGGGCGCTCATCGCCCATCGCACCCAGATCGACCCTGACGGCATGTGGTTCGCCGTCCCTCTGGACTTCCAGCGGCGGGTGTGGCCGACAGAGGACTTCGAGCTGGCCCGCTCCCTCGTCGAGACCGCACTGCCCGAGGACGACCTCTTCGCCGGTCTTCGGGAGGACACGCCATGATCACCGCCCTGACGCTCGCCGCAGTCGTCGCCGAGGAGATGGACCCGGACCAGCAGAAGACCCTCATCGACAACGCGCTGCCCATCGCGGGCCTGTTCGTGCTCGTGCTCGGGGTCGCCATGTTCTTCCTGTGGCGGTCGATGAGCAAGCAGATCAAGAAGATCGATCCAGCCCTGCCGGATGGCCCGGACGACCGCGAGCAGGCGCAGGACCAGGAGATCACCGAGGACGCCGTCGAGCGGGGCGAAGCCGGGGATGACTCCTCCCGCTAGCCGCATGCTGCGGCTCGCCGTGACGCCTCGGTGGCTGGTCGCCGTCCTGGTGATGCTGGTGTTCGTGGCCGCGGCCATCCTGCTGGGCCGGTGGCAATGGGATCGCACGCAGACGATCCTCGAGGCCGAGCGGGCGGCCGCGTCGCAGCCGGTGGCCATCGAGACGGTCGTCACCGACCAGGACGAGTCGCTTCCCGACGAGGGCATCGGCAGGCCCGTGACGGTGACCGGCAGGTACGACCCCGCGTTGCAGGTGGCCGTCACCAGTCGAGAGCTGGACGGTCGCCCCGGCGTCTGGATCGTCAGCGGCGTGCGCCTCGAGGACGGGCGAGTAGTCGCAGTGCAGCGGGGTTGGCTGCCGTCCATGGACGACCCGGGTGCAGCGGTGCCCGAAGGCACCGTCACGGTCACGGGAGTCCTGCAACCCGACGAGGGCTTCTACGCCGACGCGGATTCGGCACCGGGGACGGTGGCGTCGATCGCCAGCGGGCGGCTCGCCGAACTCTGGCAGGAGCAGGTCCTCCCCGGGTTCGTCGCGCTGAAGGCGGAGGAGCCGTCGACGGATCCGTCCCCGCTGCCGGTGCCGCCGACCGTCCAGACCGCGGACGTGCCGTTCCCGCTGCAGAACTTCTTCTACGCCTTCCAGTGGTGGGTCTTCGCCGCCTTCGGCATCGCGCTCTACCTGCGCTGGCTGTGGATCGAGGCGGCTCCCGAAGCTGCCGACGACACTTCTGCCGACCGGTAGGGATTGTGTGATGTAGGTCACCTTTCTTCTCCGGATTGCCGATACTTGCACCACGATCGGCCACGGCGGCCGGCGCATCCACCGGGGAGGAACCACGCATGAGCCGTTCACCACTGATGCGCCGGCTGCAGGCCATCGCCCGTGACCACACCATGGCCGACGAGTTGGGGACAGACCTCGACGACGTCCGCTCGCGACGGGCAGCCGCTGAACGCCGTGACGAAGGAGTCTCACGGCGTTCGATACTCAAGGGCGCCGCCCTGTCGGCAGCCGGGACCGCGGCGCTCGGTGCCGGATTGTTCAACGCCGGGCCTGCGGCCGCCGCGCCCCGACGAACCTCGAAGGTCGCCGTCGTCGGCGGCGGCATCGCCGGGCTGACGGCCGCGTTGTCGCTCAAGGACCAGGGCTTCAGCGACATCACCGTCTTCGAGGCCAACCCGGCCCGACTGGGCGGTCGCATGTGGACGAACACCAGCGGCTACTGGGCGGACTACCAGCTCACCGAGTGGGGCGGAGAGCTGATCGACTCCGGTCACGCGACGATGCGCGGCCTGGCGAAGCGGTTCGGGATAGCCGAAGTCGACATCCTCGCCACGCCCTACGAGGACACCTTCTTCCTCGGTGGGAGCTACTACACGCCCGCCCAGATCGAACTGGACTACCGACCCGTCCACACCAGTGTCCGCAAGGACATGTCGTCCTTCACCTGGCCGATCACCTACAACGGGAACAACACCGCAGCAGGCATTGCGCTGTCGAGCATGAGCGTCTACGACTGGATCGAAACGCGCGTCCCCGGCGGTCACTCGTCCAGGATCGGGCAGCTCATCGATGTTGCGTACGTGATCGAGTTCGGGGCCGACACCCGGCAGCAGTCGGCCATCGACCTGCTGGGCCTGCTCGGGTTCGGCACCCAGCCCAGCAAGTTCAAGATCTTCGGCGCCAGCGACGAGCGCTACCGCTTCGTGGGCGGCAATCAGCAGATCATCGAGGCGGAGGCCGACGCGATCGGTCGCGACCGGATTCAGATGGGCTGGCGGCTGGAGGCCGTGCGCAAGAACGCCGACTCCAGCCTCAGCCTGACCTTCTCGGTCGATGGGCAGGTGCGGACGTTTGCTGCGGACCACGTGATCCTGGCGCTGCCCGTGTCGATCATGGCCGACATCTCCCGCGCCGGTGGTTTCGGCGTGGCGGCCGGGTTCGACTCCCGGATGGATACCACGGTCCGCGCCTACCCCATGGGCGCGAACACGAAGGTCCAGATGCAGTTCGAGCAGCGGATCTGGAACGGGTCCGGCCCGTGGCCGGCTCCTTCGAGCGGATCCTCGTACTCGGACACCGGGTACCAGTGCTCCTGGGAGCCGACCAGC
>JAHECS010000069.1 GCA_024641635.1 Actinomycetes bacterium
CCGGTGTCGTGATCTGCTACCGGCAGGAGCGGCGCTTCGGCAAGGCCGTTCCCCGCGAACTCAAGCACGTCTGCCCCTTCTGCGAGGAGCAGGTCTTCACGTTCGCCAGGTAGGGCCCGCTATCCGCCGCTCTTGCGGCGGAACTCGCGCTTGCCGCCCTCACGGCTGGAGTGCCCCTTCGGGTGACCGCCGTCGGCCCCATGTGCCGACCCGGCGTGGCCACCCTTCGACTTCTTCGCGTCCAGCGCCGCCTTGAATCGATCCCGCTGGTCGTCGTTGCCCGTCTGCGACTCGGTCGTGGCCATGGGCCCAGTCTTGCACTCGGGCGACGATCGGGCGGCGTCGGAGCCGGGATTCGCGGTGCGGAACCGGGGATTCCATCAGCAGCGCGGATTCCGACGTTTTGGACTGATTGCCCCCAATTGTCGCTCGGGCCTATGGTTGTCACCCGAATGGTCAGATACACCAAGGGAAACTTCAGTCACGCACCGGCGGTGGAGGCGACATGAATGACTGGCATGAGGTTCCCACGGTCAACAACTGGGAAGCGTGGACCATCCACGTCCAGCTCGCCGCCATGCCGGACGGCTCCGTCGCCCCCATCGGTCTGCGGATCGACCCCCGAGCGGGCTACGACAGCGTTGCAGGCGAGCAGCGCCTCACGCTGGAACGGCTCCGCCAGTTCCCCATCGGCTACGCGACTGCGCATGCGAAGTACGTCGCGCAGGACGCCTCCGACGAGTGGGAGCGGATCAGGCTGCTCGTCGACGCCCTGGCCGCCAGGATGGACTACTACGACGAGTACCGCGCGGCACGTACGGCAACGGCAGAGGCGGATCTGCAGGAGATGCTGATGCCGCTGTACTCCAAGCTGGTCGACATGCTCGGAGAGAACGAGGCTCGCCTGCTGCGTGCTGCGGACGTCTATCGTGAGGCGCTGAGGGACACGGAGGCCGACAGTCCCCGCGCGCAGGACGCCGAGGCGCTCAAGATCAGTCTCACCACCATGGACCGACTGCTGCGCGAAGCGCGTTCGGAAGGCGGTCTGGTCTCGGTGGGCGCATCGCAGGGCAAGCGCGGCAAGTCGTCCAAGAGCCGCGCCAACCGGCGAGGCGGGAAGAAGCGAACCGGCAAGTAGGCGGGCTCGTGCTCGGGGGGCTCAGAGGTGGAGACGGGATTTGAACCCGTGTAGACGGCTTTGCAGGCCGTTGCCTCGCCTCTCGGCCACTCCACCAGGCGCAGCGCCGGTCACGGAGGACCGGTTCGTGCGAGCGGACGACGGGATTCGAACCCGCGACCCTCACCTTGGCAAGGTGATGCGCTACCAGCTGCGCTACGTCCGCATGATCTTTCGATCGAGTCAGAACCATATCCGACGGTGCACCGCGCCAGCGAATCAGGTCGCCTGAGTGCGAGGTCCCGAGCCGTGCGCCGGACGAAGCCGCGTCAACGCTGCATGATGGGGCACGTGTCCGGATCGGCGCTCGCGAACCTCGGCGGTCTGTGGGCCACCGGCCTGTGCGACGTGTCCACGGATGCCGCCGTCCTCGACGGCGAAGGGCGCTGGGCTGTTGCCGTCCCCTACTCCGGACTGCCGGTGTGCGCGAGGTTCGAGCACTGGACTCACGAGCCGCCAACCGACGCGATCGGCCGGTGGCAGGGCCCTGCGCCCGAGTCCTGGTCGTCGTCCTCGGGGGAGTCGGAGTACTGCGAGATGGTCGAGGCCGTGCGGGCCGCCATCGAGGTTGGCACCGTGTACCAAGCCAATATGTGCCGCGTCCTCACGGCGCCTCTGCCTGACTCGAGAGCCGCGGATGCGGCGGGCCTGTGGGCCCTGCTGCACCGGGGCAACCCGTCGCCGCATGGGGGGTTCCTTCGGCTGCCCGACCAGGGAGTCGGGATCGCGAGCGCGAGCCCGGAGCTCTTCCTGTCCATCGTCCGTGACGGGGACGCTCGAGCGGTCACCTCCGGGCCCATCAAGGGCACGGGTCGGACCGCGGAGGACCTCACCGCCAAGGACGCCGCGGAGAACGTGATGATCGTCGACCTTGTGCGCAACGACATCTCGCGGGTCAGCGCCACCGGGTCCGTGACGGTTCCCCACCTCCTGCAGCTGCAGGAGCACCCCGGTCTCGTCCACCTGGTGTCGTACGTGTCCGGGCGGCTGCTTCCCGATGTCGGCTGGCCCCAGATACTCGAGGCCACCTTCCCGCCCGGGAGCGTGACGGGCGCGCCCAAGAGTTCGGCGCTCAGGCTGATCGACGAGCTGGAGACGTCGCCCCGGGAGTACTACTGCGGGGCCTTCGGCTGGGTGGACGCCGACACGGGCGAGGCGGAGCTCGCGGTGTCGATCCGCACCTTCTGGGTCGATGGGGCCGAGGTGCGCTTCGGAACCGGCGCCGGGATCACGTGGGGCTCGGACCCCGCCGCCGAATGGCGGGAGACCGAGCTGAAGGCGGCCCGGCTCATTGGCCTCGCGGGCGGCACGTGGCAGGGTGGCGCCCCGTGAGGTTCTGGGTGGGTACGCGCGACGCGGGCGAGCTCGTCGACTCGGCGGCCGCGCGCCTCAGCGTGCTGGACCACGGCTTCACCGTGGCCGACGGCGTCTTCGAGACCCTCAAGGCCACCCCAGCGGGCGCGTTCGCGTTGACCCGGCACCTCAGGCGGCTCGCGGTGTCCGCCGGAGCGCTGGGACTGGAGGCGCCGGACGACGAGGTCGTCCGCTCGGCCGTCCGGGCCGTCCTCGAGGCCAACCGCGACGGGATCGGCGACCTCGCGCGCCTGCGCATCACGTACACGGCGGGTACCGGGCCGCTCGGCAGCGATCGCGGGGAGTCCCGACCGACCCTGGTCGTGGCCGTTGCGCCTGCGCAGCCGTGGCCCGTGACGACGAGTGCGGCGACCGTGCCCTGGGTGCGCAATGAACGGTCCGCGTTGGCCGGCGTGAAGTCGACGTCCTATGCGGAGAACGTCATCGCGCTCCGCAGGGCCCACGATGCTGGCGCGTCCGAGGCGATCCTGGCGAACACCCGAGGAGAGCTGTGCGAGGGGACGGGCACGAACGTCTTCGTGGTCGTGGACTCCCGCGTGCTCACCCCTCCAACGTCGAGCGGCTGCCTGCCCGGAATCACCCGTGAGCTGGTCCTGGAGTGGTTCGGAGCCGAGGAGTGCGACCTGCCGATGTCCGTGCTCGACGAGGCCGACGAGGTGTTCCTCACGTCATCGACGAGGGACGTGCATCCGGTCGTGCGCCTCGACGACCGGAACTGGACGGCAGTCGGACCCGTCTCGACCCGCCTGCAGGCGGAGTTCGGAGCCCGTGCCGCCCGGGTCATCGATCCGTAACGGCTCCCCGGAAGCACCGAGGAGGGGTCGGCCGGGTTGGCCGACCCCTCCTCGGTGGTGAGTCAGCGAGCGGTGTACGTGCGCTGCAGGCGGAACTGGTTCCAGGCGTTGGGCACCGCGTTCGCCGT
>JAHECS010000042.1 GCA_024641635.1 Actinomycetes bacterium
AGCAGGCGGTCGTCGTGGTCGAGGTCAGGGAACTCACGGCACGTGGCGAGCGCGACGGTCGGCACGGTGGACTCCTTCGGGATTCGCGACCAGACTGCACGGCATGGCCGCCCGCAAGTATGCACCGCCCCGCACGTGGGTCGCGGAGGGCGGCGAGTGGCCGGACGGCCCGCTCGTCGACGACGCGCCGCCGTACGCCGCGGTCACGGCAGCGATCGTCGCCCGATACCGGGCGGCGGCCGAGGGCCGCAGTCTCCGCTCGGTCGCCCGAGCCGCCGGGATCGACGCCACCAGCCTGGGCAGGACACTCGCCGGCGAGACGGTGCCGGACGTCCACACCGTCGCCGTCCTCGAGGACGCGCTGGGAGTGCCGCTGTGGCCGGAGTACCCCCGGGAGAGCAGCCCTACTCGGTGATGGTCAGCGCGATGTCACGCGTGGAGCCGTCCGGGCCCGTGACCACGATCGTCGCCTCGCCCGGAGCCAGGCACGTTCCGCCCGGGTTGAAGGTGGCGCCGCCCTCCTCCTTGGCCTGCGTGAGCTCGACGAGCTCCGGCTGGTCGGTGCCGACCGTCGTGCCCGCGAGCTTGTCGGCGGGGATCACGATGTCCAGGAAGTTACCGACGGCGCACGTGGCGGTCGTCTGGTCCTCGGTGATGATCACCGGGGGCAGCATCTGGGTGCTCGACTCCGCCGAGGCCGAGGCCGCGGTCTCCGTCGAGTCGCTGGAGGACGAGCAGCCGGCGAGCACGGCGACGCCGAGCAGGGCTGCAGCGCTGATGGCGGCGACGGTGCGGAAGCGGGTCATTTCCGGGACTCCTTAGGGGGACGTGACGTTGGGCAGGGTGTACCCGCCCTCAGGCAAGGCTAAACGTCGGAGATTCCGTGCGTCTGGTCGAGGCGCGTCAGCTTCTCGACGCGGGCCTCATGCCGGCCCCCCTCGAACTCGGTCTCGAGGAACACCTTCACCGAGGCGAGCGCCGTCTCGGGGTCAGTGAAGCGCTCGCCGAAGCACGCGACGTTGGCGTTGTTGTGCCGCCGGGTGATGTCGGCGTCCGCGGGATCGCGCACCACGCCGCCTCGCACCCCCGGGACCTTGTTGGCCGCCATGCACACGCCCTGGCCGCTGCCGCACACGGCGATGCCGAAGTCAGCCTCGCCACCCGCGACCGCTCGACCGACCGCCGCCCCATAGGTGGGGTAGTCGACTCGCTCCTCGCTGTACGTGCCGACGTCCGTCACCTCGTAGCCGTTCGCCGCCAGCCACTGGCCGATCGTCTCCTTGAGCTGGAAGCCGGCGTGGTCCGAGCCGATGGCGATCCTCATGCGTCCTCCTCGGTCATGAGCCACTCAAGCATGGCCTGGCGGCGCTCGGCCAGCAGGGTCGCCGCCGCTGCGTCCGGCCGGACAACTGACGCGTGCCCGGCCGGTCGCGGGTTCACGGTCTCCCCGCCGCCCAGAAGGGCGGCACCGACGACGGCCGCGTCCGGCGCGTCGGTCACCCCCAGGGCGACGCCGGAGGCGTCGGCCAGAAGCTGCCGGAACGCAGGGTCGTGCGTCCCGCCGCCGACCAACGGCACGACCTCCGGCAGCGTGGCACCCGAGTCCTGCACGGCGGCTACACCGAGCGCGACCGCCTGGGCGACACCCTCGAGGACGCTGCGCAGCATCGACTCGCGGGTGGTCGCCAGGGAAAGCCCGTGCCAGGCGCCGCGCAGGTCCGGCGACATGAACGGGGTGCGCTCACCGGACAGGTACGGCACGAAGACCGGGTCGTCGGATCGCACGCCCAAGCGCAGCGCCGCGGTCGCCTCGTCGACGGTCGCGCCGAACCAGGCCAGAGCCGCCGTCAGCGTCAGGCCCGCGCTCTGCACGGCACCGATGCGGTACCAGCCCGACCCCACGTCCCCGGCCGTCGCGAACGTGTGCGTCTGAAGGGTGCCGTCCACATCCGGCGCGTCCAGGACGCGCACGACCTGGGAACCACTGCCGACTGCGATGAATCCGCCGCCGACCCGCAGGCCCAGGCCCGTCAGGGCGCACGCGGTGTCGGCCGCCCCGGTCGCGCATGGCACCTCGACTCCGTTCACGACGACGGCTCCGGCGGGTCGCTGAGAGCCCCGCACCTCGGGCAGCAGGCGGCTGTCCACCCCGACCCATTCGAGGACGGGTTCCGACCACTCGCCGGAGACCACGTCGAACAGCAGGGTCCCGGATGCGTCGCTGGGATCGGTCGCGATGTCTCCGCCGAGCTGCGCACGAAGCCAGTCCTTCGGCTGGAGGACGTGCGAGGCGCGGGCCATGACATCC
The DNA here is from genome assembly GCA_024641635.1 of Actinomycetes bacterium. GTDB lineage: Bacteria > Actinomycetota > Actinomycetes > S36-B12 > S36-B12 > UBA10649. The sequence goes on from JAHECS010000042.1 coordinate 2,309, forward strand.
GGCTCGTGCGCCAGCAGCCACGCCAATGTCGTCGCAGCGAATCCCGGCACGGCCGTCGACCCGAGCCGGCTCAGCTGGGCGAGGCCGAGCTCCTCGGCGAGCGCGCGCGCCTGCTCCGCCGCCCGCCCGTCTGCCCACAGGATCGCGGGTCTCAGCGGTTCGAGGTCCTTGTCGACGACGACCAGGCCGTGCATCTGCCCGGAGAAGCCCACCGCGGATGGGGAATGGCCGCCGGCCGCATCGGCAACGGCGTCACGAGTCGCCGCCAGCCAGAGCGCCGGGTCGCCCTCCGCCCATCCCGGCCGCGGGGAATCGACCCGGTACGGGCGTGCCGCGCGCGAGACCACGTCTCCGCCGTCGACCACCGCCGCCTTGACGGACCCGGTTCCCAGGTCGATGCCGAGGATGCTCACCGCTTCACCTGCACACCTGAGAGTATCGACCACATGAGTGGTCGCGTCGTGGTCGTCGGCAGTCTCAACCAGGACCTGGTCATCGGCCTGGACCGGATGCCGGACCCGGGAGAGACGGTCTTCGGCCACACGCTCGAGCACACCCCGGGTGGAAAGGGCCTCAACCAGGCGGCGGCTGCGGCGCGCGTCGGGGCCCCGGTCACGATGATCGGCGCCCTGGGCGACGACGTCGCCGGGACCTTCCTTCGCAACGTCGTCGCGGACGAGGGCATCGACGGCAGCGGCATCATGACGTCTCCCGGGGTCTCAGGCACGGCCGTCATCGAGGTCGACGAGCGGGGCGCGAACCGCATCGTCGTCGTGGCCGGCGCCAACGCGACGCTCACCGCCGAGCACGTGCGTGCGGCCCTCGCCGACGTGCCGGACATCTCGATCGTGCTCACCCAGGGCGAGATCCCGGCCGAGGCCGTCGAGGCGGCCCTTCGCGTCGGCCGCGACCGAGGCGCGACGACGATCCTCAACCCGGCGCCCGTCCAGGACTACCCGGATGGGCTCTACGGGCTGGTCGACTACCTCATCCCCAACGAGCACGAAGTCGCCCTGCTCACCGGCCGGGACACCTCCACCTCGGTCGACGCGACGGGGGCCGCCCGGGAGATGGCCGAGCGGGGCGTCGGCTGCGTGATCGTGACGCGGGGCAGCCGCGGATCGGTGTGGGCCACGAAGTCCACGACGGGATCCTGCGGCGCGTTCACCGTTCGGCCGGTTGACACGGTCGCCGCGGGAGATGCGTTCTGCGGCGCACTCGCCGCCGCGCTGGCCGAGGGTCACGCCCTCAGCATTGCGCTGAGGTGGGGAAGCGCGGCCGGAGCGCTCGCGGCCACGGCTCGTGGCGCGGTGGCGTCGCTTCCGGACCGCGAGGCGGTCGAGAAGCTCGTCAACCTCCGCGACTGATCGCACCGACCCCGGCTAGGCCGGAAGGCAGGACCAGGACAGTCCCAGCTGGAGCACGGCCTGCCGGAAGGCCCCTGCCGGATCGCGCACGTCGAGAAGGACGCTCCGCAGCCCGACCTTCTCTCCACCCTCGACGTACGTGGGGTTGTCGTCGATGAAGACGATCTCGTCCGGCTGCAGCTCCATCCGCTCGATGGCCACGAGGTACGGGGTCGGATCCGGCTTGCGGGAGCCCAGCTCACTGGAGTCGACGAGCACGGGGAAGTGCCCGAACCAGGGCTGCGACTCCACCCACTCGCGGCCCTGGAAGTCCATGAGCTCGTTGGTGAGGATTCCCACGCGCAGGCCGGACTCGACGCATGCCTCGACGACCGCGAGCCCTTCGGGCCGCACCGCGTCCACGCCGGGCTGCTGGAACATCGCTCGCATGAGCGTCGGATGGCCGTCGAGCGGGGCACCCCTGTCCTCGGCCTTCTGCGCGAACGTCAGCCAGTAGTCGCGCTCGGTGATCTCGCCGCGCTGGTACTGCTCCCACAGGTCATCGCCCGCGTCGTCGAGGGGGCCCCGCCCCTGGACTGTCCCGGGCTCCAGGCCGCGATGACGCTCGTAGTCGTCGGCGATCTCCCAGGCGGACTTGAAGAACACGACACCGACATCGAGCAGCAGGCCGCGGGCAGGACGCATGCCCGCCATCCAACCCGACTTAGAAGGGCACCGGCAACGGCGTGGTGATGACCGTCCCGTTCCGCGTGACGGTGACGCCGTTCGCGTCGATCACCACGGGCACCGACTCGGCGCTCGTGCGCGGCACGAAGACCGTGACGAGAACCTGCGTGTCGGCGGTGGGCTTCAACCCGACCTGCCGCGACAGGACGGCCCCTGGCCGCTTCTCGCCCCAGGTGCCGGTGAACCAGCCGACCGACGAGCCGTTGCGGGCGGCGCGCACGTCCCACCCACCCGGTCCGGTCCGGTAGACGTCCAGGCGGCTGTCACCGGCGCCAAGGGTCAGCACGTCGTTGACGTAGTCGAGCGCGGCCACGCCCGGCGGGATCTGCCACCGCTGCGTCAGGGTGCGGGTGGCGTAGCGCTTGAGCTTCTTCTTCTTTCCCGGGAGGCGGGAGGCGTTGACGTAGTCGGCGACGACGACCGCGTCGATCGACCGCACGTAGGTCGTGCACCGGGTGACGTCGACGCTTCCCCAGGTGCGATCGGCCAGGCACGTCGTGTCGTTGCCCCCGATCGTCCAGTTGGAGGTGGAGTTGAGCTTGCGGACCCCGCTGGACGACGTCCGGCGAACGTTGCTGACTGTGAACGACGAGTGGGCCGGCCTCGACTTCATGAACCAGCGCAGGGAGCTGCCGTTCTCGTACCGGTAGGGACCCGGGTCGCCGATCCACTCGACGCCGCGGGAGTAGAGCGTGAGCGCGGCGCCGTCGTCATGGACATGCGCCGTCTTCGGGCGCGTCGACGAGAAGCGCAGCGAGTAGTAGGTGTCGGGGCCGCCCGGTGCCGGGTTCCACCCTGCCCGACCGAACACGTAGCCGCCGTCGAACGCCGTGTAGACGGGGGTGGGCGGGGTACCGGCCGCTCCGCCGGAACGGATCCAGTCGGCCCGCCAGTCGCCCACGCCGAAGGAGCCGCGCAGTGACATGTTGATGGTGTCGCCGAGGGAGGTCAGCTTGAAGTCGGGGCGGACCGCCTGCGCCACGAACTGGTACAGCAGGCCGCGCAGCTGCGTCACGGTCCCGGTCGGGATCCCGCAGGTGGTGCCTGCCCGCTCCGCCTGCACGAGGAGCTTCTCGATGTAGGAGGCGTAGCCGGGCGACCCCTCGACGTCGCTTCCGTCGGGCTGGATGAGCCCGCGGGAGATGGACTCGACGTTGCGCCAGGCCCGATCGCGGCCGGGTGCGTCCTGCACCCAGCAGTAGGCGGCGAGCGCGCCCGTCTGCCGGATCAGCTCGGTGTTGTTCGTGCCGAGGGCCACCTCGCGGTTGGAGCGGAAGCCGCGGATCATCGTCTGGGAGTCGCGCAGCGCCGCCCCGATGATCGTCGGGTCGTTGAGGGTCTGCGCGGCACACACCAGGGTCTGCGTGCGCAGGCCGCCGTAGATGGACCCGTCGACCCACGCGCCGCGACCGGACCTGTTGTCGTCGATCCAGTAGTAGAGCAGCTGCCGGAAGCGCTCGACCATGCGCGGCACCTGCTTGTTCACGCCGCGGTAGAGCAGTGGCAGCGCCCAGTCCAGCGAATGGACGTGCCGGTCGCCCGACGTGTCGGTGCCGCTCTGCGGGCGCCAGTTGGGGTGCTCCGACAGGTAGTAGGTACCGCCGTTGCCCATGTCCACCTTGCCGGCCATGAGCTCGCGAGCCAGCCGGCGCTCCTTCTTCGGCTTCGACGGCGGGAACAGGGCCGTGCACCAGGAGCCCAGCTCGGTCGGCATGACCAGCGGCGGCGGGACCGCAGGGTCGGGGGCCGGCGGCTCCACGGGGGGCGCGTTCGGGTCGGCGGGGACGGCGTTGGGATCCGCGGGCGGCGCGCTCGGGTCGACGGGGGCGGGGGTGTCCACCGGGACGGGATCGCCGTCGGCCGCCTGGGCCACCGGGCTGAGGAGAAGCGCGAGCGCCGTCGCACCGGCCACCACCAGGGTCAGGCCGGCGGACCGTCCCTGGCCTCGCCCCGCGCGCAACATCCGTCACATGATGACCTGCGGGTGGGGCGCGGGCCAAATTCGCCCGGTATCCGAACGCGTCATCATGTGCGGGTGACCGACACCCTGCTCGAGGCGCTTCCCCTCGCCCTCGCCATCGCCGCGTCGCCGTTCACCGTCGTCCCCGCGATCCTCCTGCTTCTCGCACCCCGAGCAGCCGCCACCAGCAGTGCCTTCCTTGCCGGCTGGCTGATCGGGCTGAGCACGACGGTCACCGCCTTCGCCGTCCTCGCGGGCGTCATCGAGCGGAACGGTGACGTACCGACGTGGGCCTCGGTCGCGCGCGTGGCGCTGGGTCTCGCTCTCATCGCACTGGGAGTGCGGCCGTGGCTGGGCGCACGGACCGCCAAGCCGCCGCCCGCATGGATGGCGTCGTTGGAGACCGCCACGCCGCGCAGGGCGTTCACACTGGCCCTCGTGCTCGCCCTCGCCAACCCGAAGGTGCTCCTCCTGGCCGCGGGCGCGGGACTGGCCGTCGGCGCCGCGGAACTCCCGGTCGCGCAGACCGCCGCCGCCATCGCCGTCGTGGTTCTCGTCGCGTCGGCGAGCGTCGCCGCACCGATCCTGCTCTACGCCGTCCTGGGCGAGCGCATGCGCGGCCCGCTCATCCGCACCCGCGACTGGCTCGTCGCCCACAACACCGCCGTCATGACGGCGGTGCTCACGCTGATCGGAGCGGCGCTGGTGATCGAGGGCGTCAGGGCACTGCGCTGACCGGCGCTCCGGCCACCTCATTGGCCCGCTGCCGGGCAGCGCGCTGCGCGGGCGAGGCAGGGCCGAGGGCAAGCGACAGGCCGCCGAGGATGGCGCCGACCGCCGGACGGGTGACGGCCCGAGGCAGGGTCGGCAGGCCCAGCAGGGCGCGATGGTCCGCGGGCATCGTCGACACCGCGCCGGCGAACAGGACGGCATAGGCCGGCTTCCCTGCAAGCGGGATCGGCGCGTTGCGCACGAAGTCCGCGGTCCGCCGCGGCGCCTCGCCGCCCCTGAGGTGCGGCCCGAAGTCGGCGATCTGCTGCTCCAGCTCGGCCACCGATCGAGGCGGGTCCGTGACGCCGACCAGCTCCCCGGCCTTCGCCCACTCGCGCACGTAGGCGTCCTCCCCGCCCGGGATGGGGCCTCCCCAGACGCGATGCGTGGCGAGGAAGGAGTCGGTGAAGGCGACGTGCACCCACCGCAGCAGGTCGGGATCGGACGCCGCGTACGAACGTTCGGCACCGTCGACGTTGTAGGTGCCCGCGACGCGCCGATGCATGCCTCGAACCCGAGCGCACTCGCGGTCGGCCGCCGCGGTGTCGCCGAAGGTGACGACGGTCAGCCACTGGGTCGTGCCCGCGAGCCGCCCGAGGGCGTCCTGCTCGTAGCGCGAATGCTGCATCACGCCGGCCAGCGCACCGGGGTGCAGTGCCTGCATGAGCAGGGCGCGGATCCCGCCGACCAGTGTCGGCAGCGACCCGTGCACCGCCCATGCCGCCGAGTCCGGGCCGAAGTAGCCGGCATCGGAGCCGTGGGAGAGCTGCTGGACCCAGTCGGGGGCGCCGGTCGGGTCGCCCGACACGACGCGGCGGAAGCCGGAGGCCACGCGCTCGCGGGCCGAGTCGGCGACGGAGGAGAGCATGCTCCAAGGGTGCCTGCCCCCGCCGGCTTCCGCACCTCGAGGCAGTCCGCCGAACATGCGACGGCCCGCACCCAGGAGGAGGCAAGGGTGCGGACCGTCGCGGTCTGCGTCCGGCGGCAAGGGAAGGCGTCCCGCCGGACCGTCTGGATCAGGAGGCGGATGCCTCCAGCGTGACCGGGACCTCGAGGGACTGGCCGTTCCGCTCGACCGTCAGGTTCACGGTGTCTCCCGGGGCGTTGGAGCGGATCGTGACGATCAGCTGCGTCCCGTCGGCGATGGGCGTCCCGTCCACCTCGGTGATGAGGTCGCCGCTCTGGATGCCGGCCCGCTCAGCGGGGCTCCCCGGGGTGACGTCCCCGACCTGTGCGCCCGGACCCGTGAAGGCCGTGTCGAGCTGGACGCCGATGATCGGGGTCGAGGACGAGCCGGTCTTGACGATCTCGTCGACGATGCGCTTGGCCGTGTCGATCGGGATGGCGAAGCCCAGGCCGATCGAGCCCGGCTGGCCGCCTGCGGCTCCACCGGTCGTGGCGATGGCCGAGTTCACGCCGATCACCTCGCCGTTGCCGTCGAGCAGGGGACCGCCCGAGTTGCCCGGGTTGATGGCGGCATCGGTCTGGATGGCGTTGATGAAGGCCGTCTCGCCCTCGCCGCCAGCCGTCACCGGACGGTTCAGCGCACTGACGATGCCGGTCGTGACGGTGCCGGACAGTCCCAGCGGAGAGCCCACCGCGATGACGCTGTCGCCGACGTTGAGGTCGGCGGACGAGCCGAGCGGCACGGTGGTCAGCCCGGTGCGATCGACCTTGACGACAGCGAGGTCGTAGCCGGCGTTCGCGCCGACGAGCGTGCCCGTGGCCGTCGTTCCGTCACCGAAGGCGACCTCGATCGAGCCACCGTCGGCGGCGACGCCGGCGACGTGGTTGTTCGTGACGATGTAGCCGTCGGAGCTGATGACGAATCCGGAACCCGTGCCGTCCCCGGCGCTGCCCGAGACGTTCAGCTGGACGACCGCGGGCTCGACGGCTGCGGCGATCTCGGCGATCGAGCCGGGCATGACGCTGGGCAGGACGGCCCCGGAGTCGATGGCAGCCACGGCTGAGGTGGCCGAGGCAGGCAGCGTCTCGCGAGCGATGAGGTACCCGACTCCGCCTCCGATGACACCGGCGGTCACGGCGATCAGGCCGGCCCCCGCGATGAGGCCGACGACGACGCCCGCGCCGGGTCCGCGACGACGCGGAACCGGGGGTCGGTCGGCGCCGTTGTCCAGGGGCGGGTAGCCCGGGTACGGCTGGGTGTCGGGGTAGCCGACGGGTCCGAGTCCCGGTCCGGGCAACTGCGTGGTCACTGATTCCTCCTCCTGCACGGGCACCCCTGCGGCACCCATCTGATTCTCAGGAGTTCAGACACCCGCGCCAGCCCTGGAGTTCCCTCCGAACACCCGAAGGGCCAAGTCCTGACATTCCTCTAACAAACGGGCGCCCGGACGCGCCCGTAGGCGTCGTGCCGGTTGAATGAGCGCATGCGCCTGATCTCCGACCCGGATGACGCCGCGCGCGCACTCCTCGGCGGTCACCTGGCCGCCCTGCCCACCGAGACGGTCTACGGGCTCGGCGCCCGCGCCGACCTGCCCCACGCCATCGCCCGCGTGTACGCGGCCAAGGGCCGGCCGGCGGACCATCCGCTCATCGTCCACATTCGCGACGTGTCCGAGCTCGGCGCGTGGGCCAGCGACGTCCCGGGCTACGCCCACGACCTGGCCCGAGCCCACTGGCCGGGACCGCTCACGCTCGTCCTGTCGCGTACCGACCGCGCCGGGGACTTCGTCACGGGCGGGCAGGACACGGTCGCCGTCCGGGTTCCTGCCCATCCGCTCATGCGCACCGTCCTCGACCGGCTGGCCGGGTTCACCGGTGACCCCGCCATCGGGATCGCCGCTCCGAGCGCGAACCGCTTCGGCCGGGTCAGCCCCACCACGGCCGCACACGTCGAGGTCGAGCTCGGTCTGCTCCTCGGTGCCGACGACGTCATCCTCGACGGCGGCCCGAGCGCCGTGGGCGTCGAGTCGACGATCGTCGACTGCACGGGCGATCGGCCGGTGATCCTTCGCCCCGGGCACGTCTCCGCCGCCGACGTCACCGCGGCCACCGGCCTCGCCGTCGGGTCGACGTCGACGGTCCGGGCTCCCGGGACCCTCGCGTCGCACTATGCGCCGGCCGCTCGCGTCGTCCTCGTGGAGGCGGAGGCGCTGCTGTCGGCCGAGCCCGACGACGCGTCGACCGGCGTGCTCGCCCTGGCCGAGGTGCCCACGCCCATCGGACTCGTGCGGCTGAGTGAGCCCACCGGAGTCGACGACTACGCCCGCGTCCTCTACTCCGCGCTGCGCGAGGCTGATGCGCTGGGCCTGACACGGGTCCTAGCCGTGCCGCCACCGCCCGTCGGCGTCGGCGCTGCCGTCATTGATCGCCTGGAGCGCGCGGCCAGCGGCGGGTGAACAGCGCGGTCAGTGCGCCTTGCTGAACCGCAGCGGCACGACCTCGCCGAGTCGCTCGAAGTCGACGTCGCTGGACAGGACGTCCGCGTCGGCTCTGAGCGCGATGGCGGCGATGAGGCAGTCGACCAACCCCCGGGGCGTGACTCCGACCGCGCGGCTCATCGCGTAGATGCTCGCTGCGGCCTCGAAGTCGGCGGCGGGGTCGACGGGGATCCAGCTGACCCCCGTGAGCATGGCGCGCAGCCGCGCATACTCGTCGGCCGTCCGGGCTCCGGCGAGGACCTCCATCAGCACGGGCTCGCTGCAGGCGACTCCCGCACCCTCATCCAGGAGCCGGGCCAACAGGCCGCCGCGCCCTGACCCGCGCAGGAAGTCGACCCACACGGAGGAGTCGACGAGGATCATTCGGGTCCGGCGTCTGCGGGGATGGAGAAGTCGGGAATGGATCCGAACATCTCGCGGATCCGCGGAGTCGCCATCGGCTGGCCGGCCAGATGCCTGAGGGCATAGTCGACGGCTTCACGCTTGGTCTGCAGGCGATAGCGCACCATCACACACTCGACGAGGGCGTCGTCGATGTCGATATTGGTCCGCCCCATGGGGACCGTTATACACCAATGTGGTGTATCGAGCCTAGGCCTGTGAGTCGAGCCACGCGATGGCGGCCTCCCGGTCGCCGAACGCCTTCGCCAGGTGGTGGTGATTCACCTCCACGGTGCGCCAGAAGTCCAGTGCGAGCCGGGCATCGGCGTCCGTCGGCCAGACGAGTGCCTGCCGGAAGGCGGGACGGGCCTCGTCATCGACGAGGTCCATCAGCGCGAGCAGCTCGATGTTGCCCGGCGCTCCGGTCATGCCTGTGCAGTCCGTCAGCAGGTGGGTGATCCCGTTGGCGCGACCCAGCTCGAGTGCCTCGTGTCCTGAGCGCTTGAGGTCCGACGAGGTCACCTCCCCCTCGTGGGTGCCTTCGATGATGGCGTGCTCGGGCGCGAGGCTGCGAACAGTGGATGTCATGGCGGGCCTTCCCTCTACTTGGGAGCCATCCGGATCGCCGCATCCATCCGGACGACCTCCCCGTTCATGTAGGCGTTCTCCGCAAGGGCCTCGGCCAGCTGCGCGAACTCCGCCGCGCGCCCCAGCCGCTTCGGGAACACGGTCGTCTCCCCCAGCGCCTCCTTCAGCCCGGGCGGGGCGAGGTCGTAGATCGGCGTGTCGATGAGACCTGGCGCGATGGTGAGGACCCGGACGCCGACGGCGGCCAGGTCGCGCGCCAGCGGGAGGGTCATGCCCACGATGCCGCCCTTGCTCGCGCTGTAGGCCGTCTGCCCGACCTGACCCTCGAAGGCCGCCACCGACGCGGTCATGATGATGACGCCGCGCTCGCCGTCGGCACCCGCCTCGTTGTGACTCATCGCCGCCGCCGTCTTGCTGGCGACGTCGAACATCCCGATGAGGTTGACCTCGATGACCTTCCGCCACCAGTCCATGGCGGGTGCGTGCCCCTCGCGATCGATCGTGCGCTGGGCGTACGGGATGCCGGCGCATCCGACCAGGGTGTCGATGCGGCCGAATCTCGCGACGGACTCGTCGATCGCACGGGTGACCTGCACCGGATCCGTGACGTCGGTCGGGATGGCCAACGTCGAATCACCCAGCTCGCCTGCCAGGGCGAAGGCCTTCTCGCTGTTGGCGTCGACGATCGCCACGCCCTTGGCGCCCGCTGCGACGGCTCGACGCGCGACGGCCTCACCGAGTCCTGATGCGCCACCGGTGACAAGGACGACGGAGTCTGCGAATCTCATGGGCCCATCCTGCTCCGGGGCGCTGCGGCATGCGCGGCGATCCGGTCAGTAGGCGTCGAGCTCGTGCAGCCGGTCGTCGCTGATGCCGAAGTGGTGGGCCACCTCGTGCACGACCGTCCGGCGGACCTCCTCGACGACGTCCTCCTCCGTCCGGCACATGCGAAGGATCGGGATCCGGTAGATGTGGATGGTGTCCGGCAGCATCCCGGCGTACCACTGGCCGCGCTGCGTCAGCGGCACCCCGTGGTACAGCCCCAGGAGCCGTCGCCCATCCGGTGGATGGTCCTCGACGAGGACGACGACGTTGTCGATCAGGCGTGCGAGCTCGTCCGGAATCTGGTCGAGGGCCTCCCCGACCAAGTCCTCGAAGTCCGCGCGGGACACGTCGATCACCCCTCCATCGTCACTCACGAGGGTCGGTTGCGCCTCCCCGGGGGGCCTCCCCTATGCTTGCCCGGTCGCCAACGGCTTCATGGTCGACGGGGACACAACTGGGTCCCCATCGTCTAGCGGCCTAGGACTCCGCCCTTTCACGGCGGCAGCACGGGTTCGAATCCCGTTGGGGATACGCCTCATCACGAGGCCCCGTAGCGCAGTTGGTTAGCGCGCCGCCCTGTCACGGCGGAGGTCGCCGGTTCGAGCCCGGTCGGGGTCGCCAAGCCCGGAGCGAAAGCTCCGGGCTTAGTTCACGGCCAGG
>JAHECS010000005.1:0-59175 GCA_024641635.1 Actinomycetes bacterium
CCCTAAGGAGCCACTCGACCGTTCTTGACGAACGCCGCGTGCGTGATCGGCATGAGCCGGGCCCACTCCTCCTCGTACCGCTCCGCCACCATCTCGATCTCACGCTGGGGGTAGGAGGGGAAGTGCGATCCCTCCGCCTTGCGCCGCAACGACAGGAAGTTCATCAGCGAACGCGCGTTCAGGGTGACGTAGGCGCTCGAGTAGATGGAGACGGGCAGCACCATGCGCGCAACCTCGCGCGCGATGCCGGCCTCGAGCATGCGCAGGTACGACCGGTAGGCCGTCGCACACGAGTCGCGCATCTCGGCATCGATGAGGTCGTACTGCTCGACGGAGCCTGGCAGGAACTCGTAGGCCCCCGTCTTCCCGACCTGGAGGACGGCCCGCTCGCGGTTCGGCACGTAGAAGACCGGCTCGAGCTGCCGGTACCGCCCCGACTCCTCGTTGTAGCTCGCGATCCGGTGCCGCATGTGCTCCCGCCAGACGAAGATCGGCGCTCGCACGAAGAAGGTCATGGAGTTGTGCTCGAACGGGCTCCCGTGCCGTTCCCGCATGAGGTAGTTGACGAGACCTGTCGAACGCTCGGCGTCGGAATCGACGTCCTCGAGCGACTGCTCCCCCGCCGTCGACACGCGCGCGGCGAAGATGACATCTGCATCGCTCGCGCTCGCGCGGACGAGCTCCACGGTCACGTCACTGCGGAAGGTGATCTCCTGGTCATCGGTCACCCGGCAACCCTATCGACGCTCCGTCGGCGCCCCCGGACAGAATGGCCGTCATGCCCGTCTCCGGAGTCCGCCTCGCCCGCACGTCCGACGTCGACGGCATCGCCGACGTGAACGTGTCCTCATGGCGCCAGCGGTTCGAGGCGATCCTCCCCGGGGATGTCCTGGACGGTCTCGACTCGGGAGACCTGGCCATGGTCTGGGCGAGCGGGATCCTCAACCCCCCGACCGGGGGTCATCGGCTCCTCGTCGCGGTGGACGGCGATGAGGTCGTCGGATACGCGGCGGTCGGGCCCTGCCAGGATCCCGACGCCGACGCCGCGACCGGTGAGCTGCTCGCGCTCGAGGTCCACCCCGATCGCCAGCGGCAGGGACACGGCTCCCGCCTCCTGGCCGCCTCGGTGGATCACGGACGGGGCGCAGGCTTCGACACGGTCGTGGCATGGTGCCCGGTGGCCGATGAACCCCGTCGCGAGTTCCTGCAGTCCGCCGGCTGGGGTCCCGACTCGGCCTTCCGCGACCTCGCCGTGGACCCCAACGCCGCGGAGCCGACCGTGGTTCGCGAGGTCCGGCTCGTCACCGGGATAGCCGATGAGTGACGGGGCGCAGCGAGTGGCGGTACCGGCGCCGCTCAAGCGCACGATCACGTCCAACGCCGTCGGCATCGGCGTGGCCTCGTTCGCCTACGCCCTGTCGTTCGGTGCGATCGCGGTGTCGACCGGACTCAGCGTGTGGCAGACGCAGGCCATGTCCGTCCTGATGTTCACCGGCGCATCGCAGTTCGCCCTCGTGAGCGTGCTGGGGGCCGGCGGTGGACTGATAGCGGCCGTGCTCACTGCGTGGCTGCTGGGCGCACGAAACGGCATCTACGGCCTGAGCATGGCTCCCCTCCTGCGAGCGCGTGGCCTTCGGCGCCTGGTCGGCGCTCAGCTGACGATCGACGAGTCGACCGCGATGGCCCTGGCGAATCCGTCGCCCCCGGCCGCGGCCCGATACGCGTTCTGGAGCACCGGAGTCTCCGTCTTCGTCCTGTGGAACACGGGCACGCTGATCGGCGCCCTCGGGGCAGCGGCGATCGGCGACCCCTCCATGCTGGGACTCGACGCTGCCATCTCCGCCGCCTTCATCGCCCTCCTGTGGCCACGGCTCGTCGACCGGACGATGTGGGCCGTCGCCCTCGCCGGCGCCGGTGTCGCTCTCGTGCTCACGCCAGTCCTGCGGCCCGGGCTCCCTGTCCTCGCCGCCGCGCTCGTCGCCGTGCTGGCCTCCGTGATGATCGGGAGGCGGACATGATGTGGGCGGCGGTTCTCGCCGGCTCGCTCGGCTGCTACGTCGCCAAGGTGGTGGGGTTCCTCCTGCCCGCGTCCGTCCTCGAGAATGCGACCGTCCGGCGGGTGTCGGGACTCATGCCCGTGGCCCTGATGGCGGCCCTCGTCGTCGTGCAGACCTTCGCCCAGGGGCAGTCCCTGGTGCTCGACGCGCGAGCGGCCGGCCTCGTGGCTGCCATCATCGCGCTCATGCTGCGCGCCCCGTTCCTCGTCGTCGTCCTCGTTGCGGCCATCACCGCCGCCGGCCTCAGAGCGCTGGGCCTGGCCGCATGAACGAGCCGCGCAAGCCCATCTTCGGGTTCCTCTGGCCGAAGCCCGACCCGGACGCTCCCGTCGACGCCGCCTACCGGCAGGTCCGGCACGTGCGGATCATGCCTCGAGGACCGATCCGGATCGCCGGACTGGGGCTCGGCAGCGTGGCGGTGGTGACGGCCACCGGCACCGCGATCCTCGCCAACGTCCAGGAGGGGCTGTCCCTGCCGGGCGTCATCGTCGCCGGCGCCTGCGCGACGATCCTGCTGCTCGTGCTGCGCGGCTGGGTGGTCGGCACCTTCGTCAACGATGACCACGTGACCATTGAGACGACCTGGCGCCGAACGGCCATCCCCTGGGACCGGGTGCGCGCCGTCACGACTGAGGCGGAGCGCGCGCCGTTCCTCGGGCTGCCGATCAGGATCGCGTCCGAGCGCACTGTCCTTCACCTCACCGACGGGACGATCGCCAGGACCCACGTGTATGCGTCCTCACCTGACCTGTGGCTGCGGCCCGAGGCCTTCGACATGGCCCGTCTCCGACTCGAACGCTGGCAGCGGCGCGCCTAGCCTTCGGCGTCGTGCAGCCGGATCGCCGTCCGCATCGCCGCCCGGGCCCTCTTGCGATCGCGTGCGTCGTCGTAGCCGATGGCCAGGCGGTACCACGCGCGCCAGTCGTCGGGCGCCAGCTGCACGGCCGTCTCGTACTCGCGGAACCTCGTGTCGGCGGCGTCCCGCTCGACCCGGCCCGACGGGGTGCGTGGCAGGTCGTCCACCGGGAGACCTGACTCGGCCCCGAGCTGCCGGCCGAGGGCCTGCGTCCTGAACCCGAAGGCGAGCTCCCGCCAGAGCAGCCAGGCACCGATGAGCGGGATGACGATGACGCTGAGGCCGAGGAGGACCGGCACCGGGTCGCCCGTCGCGATGAGCACCCACGCGCGTGCGGCCGTCAGGACGAGGTAGACCGCGACGGCGGCGGCGAGGATCCAGGCGACTGTCCGGCTGCTCACGCGCCCAGATCGAGGTAGTCGGCCAGGCCCACGGTCAGACCAGGGTGGCGGGCCACCTCCCGCACGCCGAGGAGCACTCCCGGCATGAAGGAGGATCGGTCGAGGGAGTCGTGGCGGATGGTCAGGGTCTCGCCGATCCCGCCCAGGATGACCTCCTGGTGGGCGACCAGGCCACGGACGCGGACGGAGTGCACCGGGACGCCATCGACTCTCGCCCCGCGCGCCCCGGGCATCTCGTGCGTGGTCGCGTCGGGGAAGCCCGGGAGTCCCGCTCGGGCCTCCGCGATGGCGCGGGCCGTGTGAGCCGCGGTCCCGGACGGGGCGTCGGCCTTGTCAGGGTGGTGGAGCTCGACGATCTCGGCGGACTCGAAGTACGGAGCCGCCATGGCCGACAGCCGCATCATCAGCACGGCGCCGATGCCGAAGTTCGGCGCGATCAGCACCCCCACCGTCGGGTTGGCGTCACACCACGTGCGGACCGTGTCCAGGCGCTCATCCGTGAACCCCGTCGTTCCGACGACGCAGTGGATGCCGCTCGCAATGCACGTCTCGAGCGTGCGCATGACGGCGTCCGGCGTGGTGAAGTCGATGACGACGTCGGCGCCCGCCTGCGCGAGGGCCGTCGGGGGCACGCCGATGTCGATCGCCGCGACGAGCTGCATGTCGTCGGCGTCCTTGACCGCCTCGACCGCGGCCTGTCCCATGCGCCCCTTCGCGCCGACCACTCCGACCTTGATCACGTGGCCAGACTACCCATCGCCACGTTCAGCCGATGGTGTTGAACGTCGTCGTCTCGTCGAACGGACCGATCACGGCGAGCGTGGTCGGGGCCGACAGCAGGTCGTGCGCGACGTCGCGGATGTCGTCCGCGGTCACGGCATCCACCCGTCCCAGCAGGTCGTCGATGCTGAGCAGCGGATCCGCGTGCAGCTCGCTCTTGGCGATGCGGGTCATCCGGGCGCCGGTGTCCTCCTGGCCGAGCACGGTCGCCCCGCGAACCTGCCCCTTCCCCCGCACGATCTCCTCGTTCGAGAGCCCGGCGTCCGCGACGCGCTGCATCTCGGTGAGGCAGACGTCGAGCACGGTGTCGACCTTGCCGGGCAGGCAGCCCACGTACACCCCGAAGACCCCGTCGTCGGAGTAGCCCTGCGCGTAGGAGTAGACCGAGTACGCGAGTCCCCGCTTCTCACGGATCTCCTGGAACAGACGGCTGCTCATCCCGCCGCCCAGCGCTGTGGACAGCACGGAGAGGGCGTAGCGACGACCGTCCGCGCGGGTGATGCCGGGAACTCCCAGGACGAGGTGGGCCTGCTCGGTCGGCCGCTTCGTCACCCGGACACCGGCGGTGTGCCGCCCCGGACGACGGGCTGGACGGGGCTGAGCGACCTCTGCGGTCGGGTCCAGCACTGGCGCGAAGGCCGCACGCACCTGCCGCACGACCGTGTCGTGGTCGAGGTTCCCGGCCGCGGCGACGACCATCTTCTCCGGCCGGTACTTGGTGCGGTAGAACGAGTTGATCGACCGCCGCGAGATCCCCGAGATGGTCTCGATCGTGCCCAGCACGGGCCGCCCGAGGGGGGTGTCACCGAACATCACCGACGCGAAGTCCTCATGGACGGCGTCGGTGGGGTCATCCTCGTGCATGGCGATCTCCTCGAGGATCACGCCACGTTCCTGCTCAACGTCCTCCGTGCGGATCAGTGCGTCCGTGACCACGTCGCAGACGACGTCGATCGCCAGCGGCAGGTCCTCGTCCAGCACCCGCGCGTAGTAGCAGGTGTACTCCTTCGTGGTGAAGGCGTTGAGGTCACCGCCGCAGGCCTCGATGGACGCCGAGATGTCCATCGCGGATCGGCGGCTCGTGCCCTTGAACAGCAGGTGCTCCAGGTAGTGCGCGGACCCCATCTGACTTCCGGTCTCGTCGCGGGAGCCCACGTTCACCCACACCCCGAACGCCACCGAACGGACCCCCGGCACCTGCTCGGTGATCACGCGCAGGCCGCCCGGGAGGGTGGTGCGGCGGACGAGTCCGCCGTCACCCTCCCGCAGCAGCGTGCGGGTCTGCGCCTTAGGCATCAGTCGAAGCAGCGTCGCCCTCGAGGACCGGGGCCAGCGACAGCTTGCCCCGCGAGTCGATCTCCTTGATCTCCACCTTCACCTTGGTGCCCACCGGAAGGACATCGTCGACGTTCTCGACGCGCTTGCCGCCCGCGAGCTTCTTGATCTCCGACACGTGCAGGAGACCGTCCTTGCCCGGCATGAGCGAGACGAACGCCCCGAAGGTCGTCGTCTTGACGACCGTTCCCAGGTACCGCTCGCCGACCTCCGGCATCGTCGGGTTGGCGATGTTGTTGATCGCCGTCCGGGCCGCCTCTGCAGACTCGCCGTTCGTCGCACCGATGTAGATGGTGCCGTCGTCCTGGATCGTGATGTCGGCGCCCGTCTCCTCCTGGATCTGGTTGATGATCTTGCCCTTCGGCCCGATCACCTCGCCGATCTTGTCCACGGGGATCTGGATCGCGATGACACGGGGTGCCGTCGGAGCCATCTCGTCAGGCGCGTCGATGGCCTCGTTCATGACATCGAGGATCGTCATCCGGGCATCGCGTGCCTGCTGCAGGGCGGCACCGAGCACGGAGGCTGGGATGCCGTCGAGCTTGGTGTCGAGCTGGAGTGCCGTCACGAAGTCCTTCGTGCCCGCGACCTTGAAGTCCATGTCGCCGAAGGCATCCTCGGCGCCGAGGATGTCGGTGATGGCGACGTACTCGGTCTGGCCGTCGATCTCGCCCGAGATCAGGCCCATGGCGATGCCCGCCACCGGTGCCCGAAGGGGCACGCCGGCGTTCAGCAGTGACATGGTCGAGGCACAGACCGAGCCCATCGAGGTGGAGCCGTTGGACCCGAGGGCCTCCGACACCTGACGGATGGCGTACGGGAACTCCTCCTTGGTCGGCAGGACAGGAAGGAGGGCGCGCTCGGCGAGGGCACCGTGACCGATCTCGCGCCGCTTGGGCGAGCCCACGCGACCCGTCTCGCCCGTGGAGTAGGGCGGGAAGTTGTAGTTGTGCATGTAGCGCTTGCGGCTCTCCGGGTTCAGCGTGTCGAGCTGCTGCTCCATCCGGAGCATGTTGAGGGTCGTGACCCCGAGGATCTGGGTCTCGCCCCGCTCGAAGAGCGCCGAGCCGTGCACCCGAGGAAGCACCTCGACCTCCGCGGAGAGGGTCCGGATGTCGGTGAGCCCGCGACCGTCGATGCGGACCTTGTCACGCAGGACGCGCTCGCGCACGACCTTCTTGGTCACCGAGCGAAGCGCCGCCGAGATCTCCTTCTCGCGGCCCTCGAACTCGACCCCCGCCTCGGCCACGACGACCTTCTTGATGTCGTCGAGGCGTGCCTCGCGCTCGGCCTTGCTGACGATCTGCATCGCCTCGCGGATGTCGGCGACGGTGAGGCGCTCGACCGCGTCGTACACGTCGTCCTGGTAGTCGAGGAAGACCGGGAAGTCCGCCGTCGGCTTGGCCGCGGCAGCGGCGAGCTCCTGCTGGGTCTCGCAGAGCACCTTGATGAAGGGCTTGGCCGCGTCGAGGCCAGCGGCCACGACCTCCTCGGTGGGAGCAGTCGCACCACCGGCGATGAGCTCGATCGTGCGGTCGGTGGCCTCGGCCTCGACCATCATGATGGCCACGTCGTCACCGGCGATGCGGCCGGCAACCACCATGTCGAACACGGCCTCGGTGAGCTGCTCATGCGTCGGGAACGCCACCCACTGGCCCCGGATGAGGGCGACGCGGACGCCGCCGATCGGACCGCTGAACGGAAGGCCGGAGATCTGCGTGGACGCGGACGCCGCGTTGATCGCGACGACGTCGTACAGGTCGTTCGGGTTGAGGGCCATCACCGTGATGACGACCTGGACCTCGTTGCGCAGGCCCTTGACGAACGTGGGGCGAAGCGGGCGGTCGATGAGGCGGCAGGTCAGGATCGCGTCCTCGGAGGGCCGACCCTCGCGGCGGAAGAAGGAGCCGGGAATGCGGCCCACGGAGTACATGCGCTCCTCGACGTCGACCGTGAGCGGGAAGAAGTCGAACTGCTCCTTCGGCGACTTGCCCGCCGTCGTGGCGGACAGCAGCATCGTCTCGTCGTCGAGGTACACGGCAACGGATCCTGCGGCCTGACGGGCCAGGCGGCCGGTTTCGAACCTGATCGTGCGAGTGCCGAACGAGCCGTTGTCGATAACGGCGTCGGCGGTAGAGATCTGGGAACCCTCCACGGGTGCCTCCTGTTTCTGTGACAGGGGCGCACACGCTGGCTGCCGGTGGCGGTCTTCGATCGAGGCCCACGGGCGCTGACGTGCTCCCGGAGGTCACTACCGAGGACCGACGAGCGGCGCTGGTGCAGCGCCCCGGATTCTTGGTGTGGTGTATTCGGTTGTACGCGAACGGGCCCCCACGAAGGAGGCCCGTTCACGGAGACTAGCGGCGGATACCGAGCTTCTCGATGATGGCGCGGTACCGGGCGATGTCGGTCTTCACCAGGTACTGGAGGAGACGACGACGCTGGCCGACCAGGATCAGCAGGCCGCGCCGGCTGTGATGGTCGTGCTTGTGTTCCTTGAGATGCTCCGTCAGGTCCTGGATGCGACGCGTCAGCATCGCAATCTGGACCTCGGGGCTGCCGGTGTCACCGGGCTTGGTGCCGTACTCGGCGATGATCTCCTGCTTGGTGGCGCTGTCGAGCGACATGCATGACCCTTTCAGACGTCCCTGTCGGGACGGTTGAGATGACACGAATCGCAGCGCCTCGGTTGCCCGTCAGCCCCACGACCGTCTGTACCCCCGCAGGATATCAGCCCCTGGAGGCGTCCCCGACCACGCCGACGGCCGCAAGCGCCCGCCGAGCCTCCTCGACGTCGACGCCCATCCGGGCGACGAGCTCCCCGACGTCCGCGAACCGCCTCTGCCCGCGGATCCGGGCGACGAACGACACGCCGATCTCGTGGTCATACAGTTCGAGGTCGTCTCGTCCTATCGCGTACGCCTCCACTCGCCTCTCCCGCCCATCGAACTGGGGGTTCGTGCCGACGGACACAGCCGCGGGGAGCACCTCGAGCCCTGTCGCGAGCCACCCCGCGTAGACACCGTCCGCGGGCACGGTCGGATCGCCACGCCACGCCAGGTTCGCGGTGGGGAATCCGAGCTCACGACCCCGGTGGTCGCCGTGGACGACGGTGCCATCCAGCCGGTAGGGGCGGCCCAGGGCCTTCGCTGCCGCCTCGACGTCGCCCGCCTCGAGGAGCCGACGGGCCTGCGACGACGACCAGCGGTGCTCGCCGTCCCCCACCAGGGGCGCTGCCAGGGCGCGGAAGCCGTGCCGTGCTCCCTCATGCTCGAGCGTCTCGAAGGTGCCTGCCGCCCGGTGCCCGAAGCGGAAGTCCTGGCCCACGACGACGGCACGCACGTGCAGCCGGTCGACGAGGATGCGGTGGATGAACTCCTGCGGCTCCATCGCTGCCGTGACCTCGTCGAACTCCAGCACCTCGACGGCGTCGGCGCCGGCCATCTTCAGGAGGTCGATGCGGTGCGCGAGAGTGGCAAGTGACGACGGCGCCCGCCGCGGCCCGACGACCGCCATGGGATGCGGGTCGAAGGTCATCGCCACGAGCGGGACGCCGATCTCGTCGGCCTGGCCCCGGGCCAGGGCGAGCAGTGACTGATGACCCCGGTGGACCCCGTCGAACACCCCGATGCAGACCACGCAGCCACGCTGGTCCGCATGGACGTGGGGCGTGCTGACCTTCTCCATCGCGGTCAGAGCCTAGGGGTCACGAACACAGCGAGGTACCGAGCCAGACCATCCTCATCCTGCGCGAGGGCAAGGAAGTCCCCCGCCGCGTCGAGAACGGCGACAGGTGCCGGCGGGCCCGCCGGTCCGGCCCAGGGGATCCGGCGGCCGTTCGTGACCGCGCTGGCCTCCTCGTCCGAGGCGAGCCGCCACACCGGGAACGATGTCGCGGCAACGTCTGACATCGGGACGATCGCCGACTCATCCACCTCTTCCGGGTTCACCGCCTGGTCTATCCCGAAGGTTCCGACGCGAGTGCGCCGCAGTGCCGTCAGGTGCCCGCCGACGCCCAGCGCGGCCCCCACATCACGAGCGATGGCACGAACGTACGTGCCGGTGCTGCACTCGACGTCGAGGTCGACGTCGATACCGCTTCCGGACCGGCGGACGTCGATCACGTCCATCCGGGTGATCTCGACCTGGCGCGGTTCGAGCTCGACGTCCTCGCCGGCGCGCACCCGGTCGTAGGCCCGGCGGCCGGCAACCTTCACGGCACTCACGGCACTCGGGCGCTGCGCAATGCGGCCCACGAGTGCCGCCAGGGCGGCGCTGACCTCGTCGTCCGTGACCGCTGCGAGGACCCCGGGATCAGCCGACGAGACATGCTCGCCCTCCGCATCGTCGGTCACCGTGGTGGAGCCGAGCCGCATGGTCGCCAGGTAGCGCTTGTCGCGCAATGCGAGGTGGCCGAGAAGCCGCGTGGCACGCTCCACGCCGATCACCAGGACGCCCGTCGCCATCGGGTCGAGCGTCCCAGCGTGACCGACCTTCCGGGTGCCCAGCGCCCGACGGACGCGACCGACGACGTCGTGCGACGTCATCCCCCCGGGCTTGTCGACGACGACGATGCCGGAGGCAGTCACCCGCCGCCCGTGGCGACCGGATCGTCGCCCGTGTCGACGAGCTCGGGATGCCGGTAGGGATCGGCGTCCCCGGCGTAGGTGGCCGACGCGGCCTGCTCGTGCACCGCCGCGTCAGCCTCCGCAGCCAGCTTGAGCAGGTCCTCGAGATGGGCCGCCGTCTCAGGGATGGCGTCGAGGATGAACTCGAGCGTCGGGGTGAACTTCACTCCGGTCTGCTTGCCCACCTCGCTGCGGAGCACCCCCTTGGCGGACTCCAGGGCGGCCGCGGTCGACTGCCGAGCCTCGTCGTCTCCGTAGACCGTGTAGAACACCGATGCCTCACGGATGTCCGGGGTCACGCGCACGTCGGTGACCGTGACGAAGCCGAGCCGCGGATCCTTGATCCGCTTCTCGAGAGTCTCCGCCACGATCACCTTCACGCGATCGGCCATCCGTCGCTGTCGTGCTTCGCTCGTCATGTCGCGTCCTGTGCTTCTCGATGCCGACTACGGCTTGCGAGGCTTCTCACGAAGCTCGAAGGTCTCGATGACGTCGTCGACCTTGACGTCCTGGTAGTTGCCCAGGTTGACGCCGCACTCGAAGCCCTCGCGCACCTCGGTCACGTCGTCCTTGAACCTGCGCAACCCGGCGATGGAGAGGTTGTCGGCAACCACGGCGCCGTCGCGGATGAGGCGAGCCTTGCCGTTGCGCCGCATCTCCCCCGACTGCACGAGGCAGCCCGCGATCGTGCCGAACTTGCTCGACTTGAAGACCTCGCGCACCTCGGCAGTACCGAGCTGCACCTCCTCGTAGATGGGCTTCAGCATGCCGCGGAGTGCCGCCTCGACCTCTTCGATCGCGTTGTAGATGACGCTGTAGAAGCGGACGTCGACACCTTCCTCGGCGGCGAGCTCCGCCACCTTGCCCTCGGGCCGCACGTTGAATCCGATGATGACGGCCTTCGACGCACTGGCGAGCGTGACGTCGTTCTTGTTGATGGCGCCGACGCCCCGGTGGATGACCCGCAGGCTGACCTCGTCGCCCATGTCGATCTTGAGCAACGCGTCCTCGAGCGCCTCGACGGAGCCGGAGACGTCGCCCTTGATGATGAGCGTGAGCTCGGCGACCTCGCCCTTCTCCAGCGACTCGAGGAAGTCCTCGAGCGAGCGCTTGACGCGGTTCTTGGCCAGCAGGGCGTTGCGCTCGCGTGCCTGGCGCGTCTGGGCGATCTGCCTGGCGACGCGATCCTCGGCCACGACCATGAAACTGTCGCCGGCGCCCGGGACGGACGTCAGGCCGAGCACCTGGACGGGCATGGACGGGAGGGCCACCTCGACGGGATTGCCCTCGTCGTCGAGCATGGCCCGGACGCGACCGAACGCATCGCCGGCCACGATCGAGTCACCGGCGCGAAGGGTGCCGCGCTGCACCAGGACGGTGGCAACGGGGCCGCGACCACGGTCGAGGTGCGCCTCGATGGCGACACCCTGCGCGTCCTGGTGCGGGTTGGCGCGAAGGTCCAGGGCCGCATCCGCCGTCAGCAGCACGGCCTCGAGCAGGCTCTCGATACCGGTGCCCTGCTTGGCCGACACGTCGACGAACATCGTCTCGCCGCCGAACTCCTCAGCCACGAGCCCGTACTCGGTGAGCTGACCACGGACCTTCATCGGGTCCGCGCCCTCCTTGTCGACCTTGTTCACGGCGACGACGATCGGCACTCCGGCCGCCTGCGCGTGGTTCAGCGCCTCGATGGTCTGCGGCTTGACGCCATCGTCCGCGGCCACGACGAGGATCGAGATGTCCGTGACCTGCGCACCGCGGGCACGCATGGCGGTGAACGCCTCGTGGCCCGGGGTGTCGATGAAGGTGATCTTCCGCTCGACGCCCTCGGACGTCATGGTGGCCACCTGGTAGGCACCGATGTGCTGGGTGATGCCACCGGCCTCGTCGCTCACCACGTTGGTCGACCTGATCGCGTCGAGCAGCTTCGTCTTGCCGTGGTCGACGTGGCCCATGACGGTGACGACCGGCGGACGGATCTCCAGATCGGCATCCTCGCCCTCGTCCTCGCCGAACTCGAGGTTGTAGGACTCGAGCAGCTCTCGGTCCTCGTCCTCGGGAGAGACGACCTCGACGGCGTAGTTGAGCTCGCCGCCGAGCAGTCGCAGGGTGTCGTCGTCGATCGACTGCGTCGCCGTCACCATCTCGCCGAGGCCGATGAGGACCTTGACGAGGTCAGCGGGCA
This sequence comes from Actinomycetes bacterium, assembly GCA_024641635.1. GTDB lineage: Bacteria > Actinomycetota > Actinomycetes > S36-B12 > S36-B12 > UBA10649. The sequence continues at coordinate 12,243 of JAHECS010000005.1, forward strand.
TCGCGTCGATCTTGTCGGCGAAGTCCGTCAGGCTCGCGCCGCGCGGAAGGCGCACGACCTCGCCCTGACCGCGCTTGATCCGGACGCCGTCCATGATCGGCGCCTGCATGTTGTCGAACTCCTGGCGCTTGGCCCGCTTGGACTTGCGTCCACGCGAAGGCCGGCCACCAGGTCGTCCGAAGGCGCCCGCGGTCGTGCCGCGCCCTCCCGGACCCCCGGGACGGCCGGGGAAGCCGCCTGGTCGGCCGCCGGGTCCACCGGGACCGCCGGTGCCGCCGGGTCCACCGGGGCCACCCGGACCACGACCGCCGGGTCCACCCGGACCTCCCGGTCGTCCGGCGAAGCCTCCGGGACGCGCACCCGGACCGCCGGGACCACGACCGCCGGGGCCGCCCGGGGCACCGGGACGACCCGGCGCACCCGCGGGCCGCATCGGGCGCGGGGGCATCGTGCCCGGGTTGGGACGTGGGGCTCCGGGTACGGCCGGCGCGGGACGACCCATGCCGGTACCGGTGCCGTAGGGGTTGTTGCCCGGACGCGGACCGGCGGGACGACCCATGCCGGTTCCGGTGCCGAAGGGGTTGTTGCCCGGACGCGGACCGGCAGGCCGCGGGGCGGGCCGGGGAGCATCGGGACTGAGAGGAGGCGCCGCGGGGGCCTCCGGTGCCGCTGCAGCCGGGGCCTCCGGCGCGGACGCGGCGGGGGCCTCTGGCGCGGGCACGACGGGAGCAGGGACCGGGGCCGGCTCGGCAGCCACGGGCTCAGGAGCCGCCGGCGCTTCAGGCGCCTTGGCGCTCGGCGCGGCGGTCTTCTTGGCTGCCGCCTTCTTCACCGGAGCTGCGGGCGTCTCCGCCGGCGGCGGCATCGCCTCTCGCAGCTTCCGCACGACGGGCGCCTCGACCGTCGATGAAGCGGACTTCACGAACTCGCCGAGCTCCTGGAGCTTGGCGAGGACTTCCTTGCTGGTAACCCCGAACTCCTTGGCGAGTTCATGGACCCGAACCTTCGACACGACTCTCCTGTCTTGGTCCGGGCAGGGTGCTCCGGACCGTCAGTGCAAGCGATACACGTTCATGCTCGCGTGCTCATGGGGTGTTCATCCTCGAACTCCCGTTCCGCTCGTCCCGGTGACGGTCACCGGCCGTGGTTCGCCATGGGCGGTTGCCCGTGACGTCACTGCGCCTGGTCGATCGTGTGCCCCAGGGCTGACAGGTCCAGTGGACCGGTCGCCCGAAGGGCTCGAGTCAGCGCCTTCGTCCGCACGGCGCGGTCGAGGCACTGCCGGGTCGGGTGCACGTGCGCACCTCGGCCAGGGAGCCGTCGGTCGGGATCCGGAACACAGGCTCCGGCGACGACGACCACCCGAATCAGGTCAGACGCGGCAGCGCGCTGGCGGCACCCGACACACATACGTCGGGGACCGGGCGAACTGCCTGGGCCCGAGTGTACCCCGCCGGCCACCCCACTCAGCCCGCAGTCGACGTGTGTCCGCCCTCGGCGGGAGCTGGGGGTGCCGGCGGCGGGGCGGTGTCGGAGCGGATATCGATGCGCCAACCCGTCAGGCGTGCCGCCAGCCGGGCGTTCTGGCCTTCGCGGCCGATGGCCAGGGACAGCTGGTAGTCGGGGACGATGACCCTCGCCGCACGGGCCACTGGGTCGACGATCTGGACCCCGGTCACGCGGGCCGGTGACAGCGCGTGCGCGATCATCTCGGCCGGATCCTCGCTGCTGTCGACGATGTCGATCTTCTCCCCGTTGAGCTCGGCCATGACCTGCCGGACCCGCTGGCCGAGCGGCCCGATGCAGGCTCCCTTGGCGTTGACCCCGGACACGGTGGACTTCACGGCGATCTTCGTGCGGTGCCCCGCCTCCCGAGCGATCGCCGTGATCTGGACGGTGCCGTCGGCGATCTCCGGGACCTCGAGCGCGAAGAGCTGCTTGACCAGCGTGGGGTGCGTGCGGGACACCGTCACCTGGGGACCCTTGAAGCCCTTGCGCACGTTCGTGACGATGCACTTGATGCGCGTGCCGTGGGGGTACGACTCCCCCGGCGCCTGCTCCTCGGGAGGAAGATTCGCCTCGACCTTGCCGATGTCCACGCGAACCATGCGCGGATTGCTCGACTGCTGGACCACCCCGGACACGAGATCCCCCTCGCGCCCGCTGAACTCGTTCAGCGTGACGTCTCCCTCGGCTTCACGGAGCCGCGACAGCAGGACCTGCTTCGCCGTGGTGGCGGCGATCCGTCCGAACCCGTCCGGGGTGTCCTCGTACTCCCTCAGCACCACGCCGTCGTCGTCGGTCTCCGCCGCCAGCACCGTCACGTGCCCGGTCTTTCGGTCCAGCGTCACCCGTGCCCGCTGCGCCGCGCCCTCGGTCCGGTGGTAGGCAACGAGCAGCGCCTGCTCGATGCTCTCGACCACGAGGTCGAGGGAGAGGTCCTTCTCCCGGACCAGCGCCTTGAGTGCGCTGACGTCGATGTCCATGGCGCCTACCCCTGTTCCTCGTGCGGTGCGTCCGCTGGCTCGTCACCAGTCGGTTCGTCAGCGTCGTCGTCCTTGCGGTTGAACTCCACCTGGACCACGGCACTCCCCACGTCCGTGCGCGCGAGGGTGCGGGTCCCGTCGTCCGTCGCCACGACGACCTCATCCTCGGACGGCACGTCCACGATCCGACCGTCGAGGGAGGTGCCGTCGGTCAGGACGACATGGACAAGGCGTCGGCGGGCGCGGCGCCAGTGCCGGGCCTCCGTCAGTGGGCGGTCGATCCCGGGCGAGGTGACCTCGAGCACGAACGGCCCGGGCACTTCCTCGGCCAGCGGACCTGAGTCGAGCAGCTCGGACGCGCGCTGGCTCACGCTCGCCACCAGGTCGAGGTCGACCCCGCCGTCACGGTCGACCACGATCCGGACCACATGACGCCGCCCGGCCTTCTGCACCTCGACGTCCTCGACGTCGACTCCGAGCTCGCCCAGCGGTCCGAGGAGACCCTCGCGCAGCGCCTCGCTGGATGCTGACATGTCGTCTCCGGTCCTGTTGTGATGGTGCGATTGTGGCCGTGCCGTGCTGCCTGCACTGTACCCAGCGCATGCCATCCTTGGCACATGCCGCAGCGGGTCGTCGACGTCGAATCGTCCACGATTCCGAGCCACCAGACCCGATCAGCGGCCTTCACCCGCCGCGACGGCCTGCTCGCGCTGGCGCTCCTCGGGCCTGCGGGCCTGCTCGCAGCCTGCACGGGGACGTCGGAGCCCGGCCCCGACGCGACGACCGAGCCCAGCACGGCCCCGGTGGTCGAGCAGGGCGTCGCCACGGAAGAGGCTGAGCTGATCGCTCTGTACGACGCAGCCATCGCCGCCCTCGCCGACTCGCCACCGGACGTCGTCGGCGTCCTCACCGACCTTCGCGACCAGCACGCCGCCCACCGCGACGCGCTCGGCGGGTCGACGGCGGAGCCGACCGCTCCCTCCGCTCCCGGCACCGTCGCAGCCGTCATCGACGGCCTCATCGACGCGGAGCGAGAGGCCTCACGGGCTCGCATCCGGTCGTGCACGGACGCGGACGATCCGGAGCTCGCACGCCTCCTCGTCTTCGTGGGCGCCTCTGAGGCGTCGCACGTCCCGGCACTGAGGGACCTGCGCCCGTGACCCCCGTCGAAGCGTGGACCGCGGTCGTCGCCGGTGAGGATGCCGCCGTCTACGCGTACTCGGTCGCAGGCGGCCGCGTCCGCGGTTCGGCCCAGCAGCGGGCCCTGGCCGGGCTCGAGGTCCACCGGTCGAACCGCTCACGCGCTGCCTCCCTCGTCACGGCGTCCGGTGGCACGCCACCCCCGGCCGCGCCGGCGTACGAGCTGCCCGAGGAGGTCGGCGTGCCGCGGGAGGCGAAGGCCCTCATGGCAGAGGTCGACAACGCTCTCGTGGCCGTGTACGCCGATGCTGCCGCGGCCTCCACCGGAGAGGACCGGAGATGGGCCGCGAGGGTGGCAGCGGACAGCGCCGTCCGCGCCGTCGGGTGGGGCGCGCCGACGCAGGCCTTCCCCACCGCCGAGCCCTCAGCCCAGTAGGTCCCAGCCCAGTCGCAGGATCAGCACGCCGACGACGGACAGGAAGACGAGCCGGACGAACTCGCTGCCTCGCCGGATCGCCATCCGTGCACCGACGAAGGCGCCGGCCGCGTTGCACACCCCCATCAGCAGTCCGAGGACCCACAGCACCGAGCCGGTCAGCCCGAAGACGACGATGGCCGCCAGGTTGGTCCCGAGGTTGACCACCTTCGCCGTCGATGACGCGTTGAGGAACGAGTAGCCGAGCACCGCCACGAGGACGATGAGCAGGAAGGACCCCGTCCCGGGACCGAGCAGCCCGTCGTAGAAGCCGATGACCAGGCCGGCGAAGGCCGCCACGACGTAGTGCCGGTTGCGGCCGTGCCAGCGCAGCTGCTGCGTGCGGCCCATCTGCGGACGGAGCAGTGTCCACACCCATACGACGACGAGCAGGGCGACGATGACCGGGCGGAAGACGTCCTCAGGCAGGCTGCTGGCCGTCGCCGCACCGGCGGCCGAACCGATGACCGCGGCGACCAGCATCGGAAGGGCGGTCCGTACGTCGGGCGGCGCCTTCCGCGAGTAGGTGGCGGTCGCGGCGGTCGTGCCGAGGACGGCCGAGAGCTTGTTGGTGCCCAGCACCTGCACGGCGGCCACGTCCGGGAGGGCCAGGAGCAATGCGGGCAGCTGCAGCAGGCCGCCGCCGCCGGAGACGGCGTCGACCCAGCCCGCCATCGCAGCAGCTGCGCACAGGAGGAGGACCGTCGAGAGGTCCGGCAGTGCGGCCGCGTCCACGACTACTGCCAGGACTCCACGATGGAGAAGACGTCGAGCAGCCGGTGCGCGATGGCGTCGGGCCGCGCTGTGGCGTCCGGCACCTGCTCGTCCGGAATCCGCGAGTGCGGGATCCAGATGGCGCGCATGCCGACCTGCTGCGCGCCGGCGATGTCGTCCCACAGCCGGTCGCCGACGTACACGGAGTCCGTCGGCTCTGTCCCGAGCTGCTCGAGGATCGTCCGGAATGCGTCGGCGTGCGGCTTCGCGACGGGCAACTCGCTCGTGTACAGCGCGGCGTCGATGTACTCGTCGAGGTCGTCGCGCTCGAACACCTCCTGATGGTGCGCGCGCGGCCACATGGTGTTGCTCAGCACCCCGACTCGGTATCCCCGCTGCTGCAGCGCCGCGAGGACATCCTTGGCGTCGGGGTCTGCGTGGGTGTGCGGCGCCCAGAAGTCCAGGTAGCTCCCCAGGGCGCGCAGGTGGCGGGCGCCGTTGATGTCGATGCCCTCGTCCAGGAAGAGCTGATCCAGCGCTCCGGCCGCCACCGCGCCGTTGCTCTCGCGCTGCTGCAGCCATCGCCGTGCCTCGTGCTCCTGCAGGCGGTGCGCCAGCGAGGCGGCGTTCTCGGGGTCGTACACCTCGGCGTACGCGTACCACTGCGCGAAGAGGTCAACGTCGTGCCAGGGCGTGAGAGTCCCACCCCAGTCGAAGACCACCGCCCGTACGCCCATGTCAGCCCGCCACGATCTCCCGGATCCGATCGAGGGCGGTGGCGACCGCGACGTCCTCGCGATCGCCCGTGGTTCGGTCCTTCACCTCGACGAAGCCCTCCGCGAGGCGCTTGCCCACCACGACGATCGTCGGGACGCCGAGCAGCTCCGAATCGTTGAACTTCACGCCCGGGGACACGCCGCGGCGGTCATCGAGAAGCACCCTCACCCCGGCTGCGTCCAGGTCCTGGGCGAGCCGGTCGGCCGCCTCGAACGGCTCGTCGGCCTTGCCCGTTGCGATCACGTGCACGTCGGCGGGCGCCACCTCGCGTGGCCAGATCAGGCCCTTGTCGTCGTGCGACTGCTCGGCGATGGCCGCCACCGCCCGGGAGACACCGATGCCGTACGAACCCATGGTGACGGTCACCAGCTCGCCGTTCTCGTCGAGCACCTTGAGCCCGAGCGAATCCGCGTACTTGCGGCCGAGCTGGAAGATGTGGCCGATCTCGATGCCGCGCGCCAGGGCGAGCGCACCACCGCAGGCAGGACAGGTGTCCCCCTCGCGAACCTCGGCGACCTCGATGGTCCCGTCCGGCGTGAAGTCGCGGCCGCAGACAAGGTCGTAGACGTGGCTCCCAGCGACGTTGGCCCCCGTGATCCAGCGGGTTCCGGTAACGACGCGCGGGTCCACCAGGAAGCGGATTCCCGACGCGCTCGACCGGCCCAGTGACTGCGGGCCGATGTACCCCTTGACGAGTCCGGGATGGGCCACGAAGTCGCCCTCCTCGAAGGGGCGCGCAACCGCCGGGTGCAGGACGGCCTCGAGGCGCTTCATGTCGACCTCCCGATCCCCCGGAAGACCCACCGCCAACGGGTGCTGGGCGCCGTCGGGCTCGGTGACCATGAAGACCACGTTCTTGAGGGTGTCGGCGCCGGTCCACGCCCGATCGGCTCGGGCCAGATCGGCGCGCCCGTTGGACAGGGCTACGAGGCTCTCGATCGTCGGTGTGTCCGGAGTCTGCTCCGCGTGCGCGGCCGGAGCATCCGCGTACTCGCGTGCCGGTGGTACGGGCGTCTCGACCGCCTCCACGTTGGCCGCGTAGTCGCACGACGTGCACCGGACGTAGGTGTCCTCGCCCACCTCCGTCGGCGCCAGGAACTCCTCGCTTGCCGAGCCGCCCATGGCGCCAGACATGGCAGACACGACGACGAACTCCAGACCGAGTCGCGTGAAGCAGGAGATGTAGGCGTCGCGGTGCCGCTGGTAGGACCGCTCGAGTCCGGCGTCGTCCGCGTCGAAGGAGTACGAGTCCTTCATCACGAACTCGCGCCCGCGGAGGATGCCCGCCCTCGGCCTCGCCTCGTCGCGGAACTTCGTCTGGATCTGGTAGATCACCAGGGGAAGGTCCTTGTAGGACGAGTACTCGCCCTTGACGAGGAGGGTGAACATCTCCTCGTGGGTGGGCCCGAGAAGGTAGTCACTCCCCCTCCGGTCCTTGAGCCGGAACAGGTTGTCGCCGTACTCCGTCCAGCGGTTGGTCTGCTCGTACGGCTCGCGCGGCAGAAGCGATGGGAAGTGCACCTCCTGGAAGCCGGCGCGGTCCATCTCGTCGCGGACGATGTTCTCGACGTTCCGGTACACGAGGTAGCCCAGCGGGAGCCAGCTGAAGACCCCGGGAGCCACCCGCCTGACGTAGCCGCCGCGCACGAGCAGGCGGTGGCTGGGCACCTCGGCGTCGGCTGGGTCGTCGCGCAGCGTGCGCAGGAACAGGGAGGACATCCGCAGGATCACGGAGACACCCTAGCCTCGGCGACCGCCCCCATCCGGGCCCCGTCGAGCGCGCCGTCAGAACAGGACGGTCGCGAACTCTCCCTGCTCGCGGAACCCGACCGCGCGGTACGCCTTGCGCGCTGCCGTGTTGAAGTCGTTCACGTACAAGGACACGGTCGGAGCGACGGACTCGCGGGCACGCGCCACGACTGCGGCCATGCCCGACTCCGACAGGCCCCGTCCGCGATAGGCGGGGTCCACCCACACGCCCTGCACCTGGCAGACCTCCGTCGTGACCGCTCCGATCTCTGCCTTGAAGACGACCGTGTCCCCGTCGATCCGGACGAATGCTCGGCCGTCGCGCACGATCTCGGCGACACGGGCCCGGTATGCGGATCCCAGGCCGCCTGCCGTGGGCGACACCCCCACCTCGGCGGTGAACATCGCGACGCATGCGGGCACCAGCAGGTCGAGGTCGTCGAGAGTGGCTCGGCGGACCGAGGGATCCTCGGGCACCGACGCGACCTGGTCGATGACCATGACGGGCTGACGGTCACGCACCTCCCGGGCGGGGCCCCACGCGGGCTCGAGCAGGCGCCACAGGTCGAGCACCTCGACTGCCGGCCCCACGAAGGACGAGCACCGCCTGCCCAGAGGCCGGAGCCGGTCGGCGAAGGCCGCGCGGGAGGCCGGCGTCGTGCCGACGGGGACCAGGTTGGCGCCGCAGAACACGAGTGACCGCAGGGCGCCCTCGTCGAAGTAGCCGATCATCTCGCCGCCGAGACGCCAGGGGTCCACTCCACCCGAGTGCACCCTCGACATGACGAAGCAGTTCGCCACCGGGTCGGCGGCGAGCACACCCTCCACCGCGGGCAGGTCGCGCGCCGTCACGGAACGGACGACGCCGACGGTGGCGGAGACGGTCATGAGCGTCAGGAGGCGGTGACCGTGGGGGCGCCGGACTCGTCGCCCATCTGCTCGGCGAGCTTCATGGCCTCCTCGATGAGCGTCTCGACGATCTGCGCCTCGGGGACGGTCTTGATCACCTCGCCACGGACGAAGATCTGGCCCTTGCCGTTGCCCGAGGCGACGCCCAGATCGGCCTCGCGCGCCTCGCCGGGACCGTTGACCACGCATCCCATGACGGCAACGCGCAGGGGAACGTCCATCCCCTCGAGACCCGCGGTCACCTGCTCTGCCAGCGTGTAGACATCCACCTGGGCGCGACCGCAAGACGGGCACGACACGATCTCCAGTCCGCGGGCTCGCAGGTTCAGCGACTCCAGGATCTGGAGGCCGACCTTCACCTCCTCCACGGGAGGCGCCGACAACGAGACGCGGATGGTGTCCCCGATGCCGCGGCTGAGCAACCCGCCGAAGGCCACGGACGACTTGATCGTCCCCTGGAACGCCGGCCCCGCCTCGGTGACACCGAGGTGCAGCGGATAGTCACACTGCTCGGAGAGCTGCATGTACGCCTGCATCATGACCACCGGGTCGTGGTGCTTCACGGAGATCTTGATCTCCCGGAAGTCGTGCTCCTCGAACAGCGACGCCTCCCACAGGGCGGACTCCACGAGCGCCTCCGGCGTCGCCTTGCCGTACTTCTCCATGAGGCGCTTGTCGAGGGAGCCGGCGTTGACACCGATCCGGATCGGGGTGCCCATGTCCTTGGCCGCCCGGGCGATCTCGCCCACCTTGTCGTCGAACTGCTTGATGTTGCCCGGGTTCACCCGCACACCGGCACAGCCGGCCTCCAGCGCGGCGAACACGTACTTCGGCTGGAAGTGGATGTCCGCGATGACGGGGATCCCGCTCTTGCGGGCGATCTCGGGGAGCGCATCAGCATCGTCCTGGCTGGGCACGGCGACCCGGACCACCTGACAGCCGGCCGCCGTCAGCTCGGCGATCTGCTGGAGAGTGCTGTTCACGTCGGCGGTGAGGGTCGTGCACATCGACTGGACGCTGACGGGTGCGTCACCTCCGACGGCCACGGGGTGCGTCGCGTGCCGGAGCAGGATCTGCCGGGTCGGCCGCCGAGGCGCAACGACCGGCGGTGGGGCGGACGGAATGCCGAGGTTCACAGTCACCCCGCCATTATGGGGGCACAACGGCCCCAAGGCGCCCCTGCGGGCGGAGCCCTACTGCAGGCTGATCGGCTTCACCAGGTCGGCCCAGATGACCACGACAGCCATGGCCATCAGCGCCCCCGCCACCACGTACGCCACGGGCAGCAGACGTGCGACGTCGACCGGTCCGGGATCGGGGCGCCCTCGAACCCTCGCCCACCGGCGCCGCCCGCCCTCGTAGAGCGCCCCCGCCACGTGCCCTCCGTCCAACGGCAGGATAGGCAGCAGGTTGAACAGGAAGAGGAACAGGTTCAACGAGGCCAGCAGCCCGAGGAAGGTGGCCGTCTTCGCCATCAGCGGCTCGTCCATCGCCGCCACGTCGCCCCCGATGCGGCTGACTCCCACGACGCTCACCGGGCTGTCCATCGGCCGATCGCCGCCCCCGAGGAGGGTCTCGGTGACGAGTTCGTAGAGCCGGACCGGCAGGGTCACCAGTGCGACGACGGAACGCGACGTGATGTCCCACATGTAGGCGGGCACCGCGCTCCACGGCTGGCTGACCCACTCGAAGTCCGGCGCGAGCCCGACGTAGCCCGCCGTGATGGTCTCCTCGGTCGGATATCCGTTCTCGTCGAGGACGGGACGCGCAGCCGCGGCGATGGTCACCGGCAGGTCGAGCGTGCCACCGTCCCGTTCGACGGTCACGACGGTCTCGGCACCGGGATGAGCCCGGATCCATGCCGTCGTCTCCAGCCAGTCAGTCGCAGGAACCCCGTCGATCGCGACCACGGTGTCCCCCGGCTCGAACCCGGCAGCCACCGAGGGCGCCGGCTCGGTTCCGGTCGGGCACTCGCCGGAGGGCAGCGCCTCCCCGGTGGGCTGGCTCGCGGTCGGGGTGCACTGCCCCAGTGACGCGACCTGCATCGACGGCTCGGGAAGGCCGATGCCGACAAGGAGCACCGCGAAGAGCACGAAGGCGAACAGCAGGTTCATCGTCGGTCCGCCGAGCATGACCACGACGCGCTTGCGGACCGGAAGCCGGTAGAAGGCCCGATCCTCCTCGCCGACCGTGATCTCCTCCATCGACTGACGCCGAGCGTCGTCGATCAGCGCGGCGAAGCGTCCCGTCGTCATGGTGCGGTGAGTGCCGTCCGGAGACGGGGGGATCATGCCGATCATGCGGATGTAGCCGCCGACGGGTATGGCCTTGACCCCGTACCGGGTCTCGCCCCGCATCCTGGACACGATCGTCGGCCCGAACCCGATCATGTAGTCGGTGACCTTCACGCCGAACCGCTTGGCCGGGACCAGGTGCCCCAGCTCGTGAAGGGCGATGGACAGGCCGATGAGCCCGGCGAAGATGAGGATGCCGACCAGCTCAAGCACCGGAGCCCTCCCTCGCGTGATCGGCAAGCAGCTCGCCCGCCCGACGCCTGGCCCAGGCGTCTGCACTAGTGACGTCCGCGAGTGTCGCATTGTTCCCCGGCACCCACGACTGGCCGGGCCCCCCGCCCTCTCCATGAAGGTGCTCGTCGACCACCCGCCGCACGGTCTCGACGATGCCGGTGAACCGCAGCCGACCGTCGAGGAAGGCCGCCACGCATGCCTCGTCCGCACCGTTGAAGACCGCCGGGGCCGTGCCACCCGCCGATCCGGCCAGTCGCGCGAGCCGGACCGCTGGGAAGGCGTCCTCGTCGAGCGGAAGGAAGTCCCAGGACGTGGCGGCGGCCCAGTCGCAGGCGGGGGCGGCGTCCGCCACCCGGTCCGGCCAGCTCATGCCCCAGGCGATGGGAATGCGCATGTCGGGTGGGCTGGCCTGCACGATCGTCGACCCGTCGATGAACTCGACCATCGAGTGGACCACCGACTGGGGGTGCACGACGACGTCGATCGCGTCGAACGGCACATCGAACAGCAGGTGGGCCTCGATCACCTCGAGGCCCTTGTTCATCAACGTCGCGGAGTTCACGGTCACGAGTGGGCCCATGGCCCAGGTGGGATGGGCAAGCGCCTGCTGCACCGTGACGTCGGCCAAGGCCGCCGCTTCCCAGCCGCGGAACGGGCCCCCGCTCGCCGTCAGGATGAGCCGTCGCACCTCGTCGCGTGATCCCGACCGCAGCGCCTGGGCAAGTGCAGAGTGCTCGGAGTCGACGGGCACGATCTGCCCCGGAGCAGCCACCGCCTTGACGAGCGGACCACCGATGATCAGGGACTCCTTGTTGGCGAGGGCGAGGATCCGCCCCGACTCCAGCGCGGCCAGGGTCGGCTCGAGTCCGGATGCCCCGGCCAGGCCGTTGAGCACGACATCGCAGTCCCATCGGGCGACCTCGGTGCTCGCATCCGGACCGGCGACGATCCTGGGCAGATCGGCCTCTCCCCTCGCGAACCCGCGTCGCTGCGCCTCCGCGTACAGGGCGAGCTGCAGGTCCGACGAGGCGGACGCCCGCTGGACGCCGATCACCTCGACGTGGAAGTCGAGCGCCTGGCGAACGAGGAGGTCGATGTTGTTCCCACCCGCGGACAGTCCGACGATCGCGAAGCGATCAGGGTTGCGCCCAGCGACGTCGAGGGCCTGGGTGCCGATCGACCCTGTGCTCCCGAGAACGACGATGCGGCGCGGCGCGGCCATGGGTCGCAGGCTACCCGCGCTCGTGATCGGGAGCAGCGTGGCGTACGGCGTCGAGCGCGAACCACAGGTCGGCCCGGACCCCGGGGTCGTCGAGCGAGCGACCCAGGGCCCCCTCTGCCCGCCGCAGGCGATGGCGCACCGTGTGCCGGTGGATGCCGAGCTGCTGCGCCGCCGCGTCCACCTGGCCGTGCTGGTCCAGCCACGCGCGCAGCGTGTCCATCAGCTCGGGCCCCTCGGCCGCCACCATGAGGTCACCGAGATAGGAAGCCGCCCACGCCGTCGTCGTCGCTGCGTCGAGGAGTGACGCCAGCCCGCGGCTCGAGTCGTCCCCGTACGCATGGAGTCCGGGACCGAACGTCGCCGCCCGATCGGCCTGGTCGATCGCCTGACGGACGTTGACCGGGTCGGTGAGGTCAAGCACGCAGGAGACGCCCACGGTCAGGACACCCGGAGCCGAGGCGAGCGCCCTGAGATGCGCGGGCAGGGCGCCGTCCTCGTCGACTCCCGCGACTCCCCCGACGTCGCCGCCGGACCGACGCGACAGCACCACCCGCCCGGTGCGCTGCGCCGCCGACACCACCGCGTCCGGAACCGGTCGGCCGTCGGCGCCTCGCCAGGTGAGGGCGACCGCCCTGGCCGGCCCAAGGTTGTGCAGGCCCAGTTCGGAGAGGACGTGCTGAGACAGTCCGTGCTCGACGGCGTGGGCGATCAGCAGGCCACGCCACGCGTCCATCCCCTCGTCGATGGCGAGCGGCCGAGAGGCCTCCCACGACAGCAGTGACACCGACACGTTCATGACGGCCTGATCAGCCGAGCGCAGCGGGTGCGGGGAGCCGACCACGAGGAAGCCGTCCGCTGATCCCTTGACCCCGATGGGAAGGATCACGATGTGCTCGTCCGCCGACGCGATCGAGGCCGAGCCGAGCAGACCGCGCGGGCGAAGCCGGTCCACCTCGCCGGACAGCTCGGCTATCCGCGCTGCGGACGAGCGCGGATGGGCGGAGATGACGTCACCGGAGGAGTCCAGGTGCAGCGCGAATCCGCCCACGTGCTTGGCCAGCACCGGGATCACCCCCTCGGCCTCGGCGCCTCCGCGCTCAGCGAGGGCGGCCCGGATGAGGCGACGCTGGCAGTCGAACGAGGCCGCCGAGTCCGCGTACTCCTCGGCCGTCAGCAGCCGCGACACCGCCTTGCTGACGGCGACGAACGGGACCGGCTTCGGCACCTCGAGCACGGGGAGGCCGACCCGGTCCGCGGCGGCCAGCAGAGTCGTGGGAACGGTGTCGCGCCCGAACCCGACCCCGAAGCCGAGGCCGGCAACGTCGGCAGCCACGAGCCGCTCGACGTAGCCCTCGATGACGTCGACCGCGTCGGGCAGGGACATGCCGGTCGTGAGCAGGAGGTCACCCGCCTCGATCCACGGGGTCGGGTCGGCATGCTCCGACACGGCAACCCACCGCACCGGTCGGTCCAAGCTGGACGACGTCGTCCGGACGAGTAGGCCCAGCTCAGGCAGGCTGGCCACCTGCCCCACGGTCAACGGCATGACACCCTCCAACGATTCGGACAAGGGTACGCCCCCCTAGTGTCCACTTTGGACCCTGCATCGGGCACGTCGCTCCCCCTAGGCTCAGGCCATCGACTAGGGAAGGACCTCGATGACCGCCACCGCCGACCGCACAGACGCCACCGACCTGCCTCAGGTCCGGCGTCTGGTCACCGAGATCCCGGGGCCGCGCTCCCGGGCCCTGCAGATGCGCAAGCTGGAGGCCGTGTCCGCAGGCGTCGGGGTCATGCTGCCCATCTACGTGGTGCGGGCAGGCGGCGGCGTCCTCATCGACGCCGACGGCAACTCCCTGATCGACATGGGGTCGGGGATCGCGGTCACGACCGTCGGCAACGCGAACCCCGAGGTCGTGGCGGGCGTCCAGCAGCAGGTGGCCGACCTCACCCACACCTGCTTCATGGTCACCCCCTACTCCGGCTACGTCGAGGTGTGCGAGGCACTCAACCGCCTCACGCCGGGCGACCACGAGAAGCGGTCCGCGCTCTTCAACTCCGGAGCCGAGGCCGTCGAGAACGCCGTGAAGATCGCGCGCGCCTACACGAAGCGACAGGCGGTCGTCGTCGTGGAGCACGGCTACCACGGCCGCACGAACCTCACCATGGCCCTGACGGCGAAGAACATGCCGTACAAGCAGTCCTTCGGCCCCTTCGCACCCGAGGTGTACCGGGTACCCACCTCGTACCCGTTCCGCGACCGCGGGCTCAAGGGACCGGAGATGGCGCAGATCGCGATCACCCGGATCGAGAAGGAGATCGGGGCGACCAACGTCGCGGCCATCATCATCGAGCCGATCCAGGGTGAGGGCGGGTTCATCGTCCCGGGCGATGGCTACTTCAAGGCCATGGCCGACTTCGCCCAGGCCAACGGCATCGTCTTCGTCGCCGACGAGATCCAGTCGGGCTTCTGCCGCACGGGCGACTGGTTCGCCAGCGAGTACGAGGACGTCGTGCCCGACCTCATCACCACGGCCAAGGGAATCGCCGGTGGCATGCCGCTGGCAGCGGTCACCGGCCGAGCAGAGATCATGGACTCGGTGCACGCGGGCGGCCTGGGCGGCACGTACGGAGGCAACCCCGTCGCGTGCGCCGCGGCCCTCGGCTCCATCCGCTGGATGGAGGAGAACGACGCGAACGCCCGTGCCAAGCAGATCGAGGCGCTCATGATGCCGCGTCTGAAGGCCATGGCGGAGCGCTACCCCGCCATCGGCGACATCCGTGGCCGGGGCGCGATGATCGCGATCGAGCTCGTGAAGCCCGGCACCATGGACCCCGATGCCGACCTGGCGGCCGCGCTGAACAAGCACTGCCACGCCAACGGCGTCGTCACCCTCACGACCGGCACCTACGGCAACGTGTTCCGCTTCCTGCCACCGCTGACGATGCCGGTGCCCCTCCTCGAGGAGGCACTCGGCGTCCTCGACCAGGCATTCGAGGACGCCACGCGCTAGGGCACGAGGGCGGCAGGGCCGGCCCGTCGTCCACAGGCCGCCCAACGCGGTTTCCGGCGGGCGGGGTTCCCGTCTACCGTCGGCGCATGCGCGTGCTGGTGGTCACGGCCCTGGTGTCGGCACTTGTCCCCCTGACGGCCGCTCCCGCCTTCCCAACGACGCACGTGGGGAGCTTCTGGCGCTGGAGCGACGGCAGCCAGGCGCGCATGCGGACGCTCAGCGAGCATCGGTATCTCGGCGGCTCGCGACTGCCCGACCTCATCGTCTCGACCGATCCGGCAGCTCCCGGACGCCGTGTGGCCCTGCAGTTCCGGGACTCTCACGGCTGGCGGACGGACGATGTGGCCACCACGGACGGGCGCGGAGTGGCCCGCCTCGAGGTGAACCCCTACTGCGAGGACGGCGCCTGGTGCCGCCGTGCGTACGAGTACCGGCTGGTGTCCGGCGAGGCGACGGCAGCGCTGACCCTTCGCTTCACGCCGTAGCCTCGCCGGGTCCGCCTACGCCTGGCTGTCCCGGATCCCGTACGGCTGGCCGTACCCGTTCGTCATCAGCTCGAGGTACGGCACGGCGTCGAACGCCTCCGGTCCGAGGACGCCCTCGCCCTCCCATGCGCCGGTGGCGAGGAGCTCAAGGGCGATGACGGGGTTCATGGCCGTCTGCCACACGACAGCCTGGGTCCCGTACTCCGCCATCGTCCACTCGTTGTCGGCAACGTGGTAGAGGTAGACCTCCCGCGGGTTGCCGTCCGTCCCCGTGCCGGTGATCCACGTGCCGGCGCACGTCTTGCCCGACATCCTGTCGCCGAGAGTGGCCGGATCCGGCAGCGCGGCCGCGACGACATCGCGTGGGCTCACCTCGACGCCCTTGACCGAGACAGGCTCCGTGCGGTCGAGGCCCAGCTTGTGCAGGGTCTTGAGCACGTCGATGAACTCGTCTCCGAGCCCGTACTTGAACGTCACCCGCTTGCAGTCGATCCAGCGCGGCACGAGGAGGACCTCCTCGTGCTCGACGTTGATGACCTCGACCGGGCCGATGCCCTCGGGGAAGTCGAACACCTCCGGCTCGGAGAACGGCGGAGTGGTGAACCAGCCCCGCCCCTTCTCCCAGATCACCGGCGGGTTGAGGCACTCCTCGATCGTGGTCCAGATGGAGAACGACGGGGCGAAGTCGTATCCCTCGACCACGAGGTTGGCGCCGTCGCGGATGCCGATCTCGTCGATCTCGCTGAACAGGTGATCCGCCGCGTAGCGTGCGAAGACGTCGGCCAGGCCCGGCTCGACGCCGATCCCGCAGAGGGCGAGCCGGCCGCGCACCTTCCATTCGGAGCCCTTGTCGAACTGCTCGTCTCCCAGCTTGACGCCGACCTCCGAGTAGGGGTCCTTCATGCTGGGGCGCGACAGGCTCATCGCCGTGTCGAGGTAGTCCGCGCCGGCCTCGAAGGCCCCGTCGAAGATCGGCATGACGAATCGCGGGTCGACCACGTTCAGGACGTGCGTGATCCCGTGCGCGCGGCACAGGGTCGCCACGGCGTCGGCGTCCGAGGCGTCGACCTGGGCCGCGACGAAACGATCGTCCTGGATCCGGTCCACCACCGCCTCAGCGCGGGCGACGTCGTAGTCCGACACCACCCACCGCTCGAAGAAGTCGCGGCGCGCTGCGATGAGCGCTGCCGACGTACCTACTCCTCCTGCACCAACGGCGAGGACTCGCATCACTGCTCTCCAGGGATCCTGTCGGTGAGCAACGGCTGACGCGGATCCCAGTGCGTGCCGTCGCGTGCATCCTGTCGCCGTCGGGCGATGGCGGACAGGGCTTCCAGCACCACGCGGTTGCCCAGCAGGGCGGTGATGTCCGCGTGGTCGTACGGGGGCGCCACCTCGACCACGTCCATGCCCAGGACGGGGAGCTGGTAGCAGATGCGGCGGACCGCGTCGAGGAGCTGCCGCGAGCTGAGTCCGCCCGGTTCCGGCGTGCCCGTGCCGGGAGCGTGGCCCGGGTCGCACACGTCGATGTCGACGCTGAGGAAGACCCCGTCGCAGTCGTCCATCGCGATGGCGAAGGCCTCTGTCAGGCACTCGTCCAGTCCACGGGCGACGATCTCCGTCATCTCGTAGCTGCGCATGCCCTGCTCGGCCATCCAGTCGAGGACGTCCGGCGGCGGCCAGTACCCGCGAAGTCCGATCTGCAGGAAGCGGTCGCCGCGGGCGGCCCCCGACTCGATGAGGCGACGCATGGGCTGCCCATGGCCGATGAGGGAGCCGAAGGAGATGTCGCCGGTGTCGGCGTGAGCGTCGAAGTGGATCACCGAGACACGACCCCAGCCACGGGCTCGAGCCACGCCGGTGACGTCCGGCCACGTGATCGTGTGGTCGCCACCCAGGATGATCGGGACAGCCCCGGTGCTGGCCACCTTCTCGACGGCGACCTCCAGCACACCGCAGGACGTGGCCGCGTCGCCGCTGAACATCTCGACATCCCCGGCGTCCAGCACCCGGAGGTCCCGCAGCCCGTCCACCCGGAGGGCCAGCGATGGTCGCGATCCGTCGTGCTCCAGGTAGCAGGCCGCGCGCAGCGCAGATGGCCCGAAGCGCGCGCCGCTGCGGTAGGACGTGCCGCCGTCGAACGGCGCGCCGACGATGACGACGTCCGCGTCCGCGTATGACGCTGTCTCGTCCAGGTCGCAGCGATCCACGCCGAGGAAGGTGTAGTCGGGTCCGAACATGCTGCCGTAGCGGGTCACGGGCGCCAACCTACGAGACCGACCTTCGTTGAGTGCGGGGTTGTTGGCGTATCCGGCCGGGTCTGGGCCCCAACAAGTCCGCACTCAACGAGGGTGGTCATGAGTCGAAGCCCAGGCCGAGCCGATCCAGCGTGCGCAGCCAGAGGTTCCTGCGGCCACCCTCGGCGTCCGCCTTCTGAAGGGCCGACGTGGTCAGCCCGATGCCGAACGAGCGCAACGGCTCGGGCGGGAAGGGCAGCGGCTTCGTCCGCACCATCTCGAGCTCGGTCCGCTCCGTGGCGCGGCCATCGATCAAGTCGAGCATGGTGGCGGCGCCGAAGCGGGAGGCGCCCACGCCCAACCCCGTGTACCCCGCAACGTATCCGACACGGCCGTCGTACGCCGTGCCCCAGAACGCGCTGAACCGCGAGCAGGTGTCGATCGCGCCACCCCACGCATGGGAGAAGCCGATGCCCGACAGCTGGGGGAAGGTCTGCAGGAAGTGCTCGGCCAGCCGCTCGTACGACTCCTGATGGTTCTCGTACTGCGGCCCGAACCCGTTGCCCCGGTGGTAGATCGCGTCGTAGCCGCCCCAGAGGATCCGCCCATCGGCCGTGGGCCGGTAGTAGTGGAACTGGTTTCCACCGTCGCTCACGCCTTCGCGCCCGGACCATCCGATGCTGGCCCACTGAGAGTCCGTCAGGGGCTCGGTCACGAGCACGTAGTCGTACACGGGCACGACGTAGTGCGACAGGCGACGCAGGAGCGGCGGGTAGGCGTTGGTGGCCAGCGCGACACGGTCGGCACGGATCAGGCCTCGCCGCGACGTCGCCACGACGTGGCCCGCCGCGGAGGAGATCCCCAGCACGGGAGTCCGCTCATAGAGCCGGACACCGACGTCCAGGCACGCCTGGCGCAGGCCCCAGGCAAGCCGCGCAGGATCCACCAGGGCGGCGCCTCTGCGATCGATCACACCCCCGAGGTAGGTCGGGGAGTCGACCAGGGCACGGGTCCCGTCGTCGTCAAGGAGCGTCAGGTCCTCCCCCAGCGCCGAGGCGTCCGAGTAGTGCTCCCGCAGCCCGTCGAGCTGGTGCGGCTCCACCGCGACGTCGAGCTCCCCCGCTCGAACGAAGTCGCAGTCGATCCCGAGGTCGGCGACCGTCTGCTCGATCGCGTCGAGGTTCTCGTGGCCGAGTCGCAGCAGGGTCGGCATGTCCGCAGGCCAGCGTTCCATGCCGTTGCCGAAGCCGTGCGTGAGGGACGCCGCCACGAATCCGCCGTTGCGGCCCGTTGCACCGTCCGCGGCGCGGCCGCCTTCGACGAGGACGACGTCGCGTCCGGGGTCAGCCTGCTTCGCGAGAAGGGCCGTCCACAGGCCCGTGAATCCGGCACCGACGACGAGGAGGTCGGCCCGATCCTCGCCGTTCAGCTCATCGGCTGGAGACGGGCGCTCGGGTCGGTCGAGCCAGAAGACGGAACGTTCGGTACCGGCCAACGAGGCCAGCGCCTCGGGTCCGGGGGTGTTGCGGAAAAGCATGGAAGGGCTCCTTGCAGAGTTTGACGGATCGGAGTGCGGAGCGTTCGTGCTCCGTCGTCCCACCAGTCCCTTCACATTCTCGCGGTCAAGCCAAGGCTACCCGACGATGCTGGCCCCTTCGGTCAGCGAGCTTCCAGCGCCTTGCGCCTGCGGTAGCTGAGCAGTTGCCCGCTCAGGACGATCACCAGGGCGACGAGGAAGACGATCGTGGCCAGGGCGTTCACCTGCACCGGGATTCCGCGCTGCGCGGCGCCCCAGATGTAGATCGGGAACGTCACCAGCGTGCCGGCATTGAAGAAGCTGATGATGAAGTCGTCGAAGGACAGTGAGAAGCCCAGCAGAGCGGCCCCGAGAATGCCCGGCAGGACCAGGGGGAAGGTCACATACCGGAACACGGCGCGCGGGTTGGCGTAGAGATCGCGCGCCGCCTCCTCGAGGCGTGGGTCCATGCCCTGAAGCCGCGCCTTCACCGTCACGACGACGAACGAGATGATGAACATGATGTGCGCGATCGTCACTGTCAGCTGCCCGAGCGGGAACCGCAGGTTCAGGAACAGGGCCAGCAGGCTGGCGCCCATGACCACCTCGGGCGTCGCCATCGGCAGGAAGATGAGCAGGTTCGTCGTGCTGCGGCCACGGAAGCGGTACCGCACGAGGGCGAACGAGATCATCGTGCCGAGGATCGTCGCGAAGATCGTGGAGATGATCCCGATCTCGATGCTGGTGACGAACGACGAGCAGACTCCCGGCACGCCGCAGATATTCGTCCACGCGGCGAGAGAGAACTCGTTCCAGCTGAGGTTGTACTTGCCCGCCGGGTTGTTGAAGGACAGCACCATGATGACGGCGATGGGGATGAACAGGTAGACGAGCACCAGCACCGCGATGATGCCGACAAGACGCTTCCGTAGCCAGCGCATCAGAGCAGATCCTCCGTCCCCGCACGGCGGATATAGGTGAAGACGAGGACGAGGATGGCCGCCATGAGCATGAACGACAGGGCGCTCGCCGTCGGATAGTCACGGAACTGGATGAAGTTGATCTGGATGGCGTTGCCGATCATCCGGTTTCCAGTGGAGCCCAGCAGGGCGGCATTGATGTAGTCGCCGGCGGCCGGGATGAAGGTGAGCAGCGTGCCAGCAACGACACCAGGCAGGGACAGCGGCCATGTGACCTTGCGGAACGCGGTCTGGGGCGACGCGTAGAGGTCGCCGGCCGCTTCGATCAGCCTGGGGTCGATCTTCTCCAGCGCGGCGTAGAGCGGCAGGATCATGAAGGGAAGGAAGTTGTACGTCAGGCCGGCCACGACGGCTATCCCGGTATTGAGGATGCGCCCCTCCGGCAGCAGGTGCAGGGCGTTGAGCGTGCTGGTGATCCAGCCCTCGTCCGCGAGGATCGTCTTCCACGCGTATGTGCGCAGCAGGAACGACGCGAACGACGGGGCGATCACGAGCACGAGCATGAGCGAACGCCACTGGCCGGCTCGGAAGGCGATGAAGTAGGCCAACGGATAGGCGATCGCCAGGGCCAGGACCGTGGCAATACCGGCGTAGACGAACGAGCGGAGGTACAGCTCCCAGTACTCGGAGAGGGCCGTCGCGTAGTTGCCGAACTCCAGCCCGAACTGGTACTTGCCGGACTTGCCAGGGATCGGCTGCTGAAGGCTGGTGAGGAACAGCGTCACGAACGGGATGGCGAAGAAGACCGCCAGCCACGCGAGACCAGGGAACAGCAGCAGGTAGCCCGTGCGCGAGGAGCGCTGGGCGACCTGCTGCGGCGCGGCCTGTCCACCACGGGCCGGGACGACGGCAACCACGTCAGGCCCCCGCGGAGTCGCCGAGCAGCCGTGCGTTCAGCGCACCCAGCGCGAGGACCTCGGTGTCCACCCCGACGGTCGAGCCGCCTGACGGGTCAAGTCCGAACGTGTGGCTCGGCGACCAGTGCAGGACGACGCGGTCGCCGACATCGCAGCGGTCTCCGACGACGACGTTCTGCTCGAACACGCCGAGCTCCTGGCCCCATGCGGCCTCGACGAGGTACTGGGTCGACACGCCGGTGTAGGACACATCGGTCACCCGCCCGGGAACGCGGTTGTGGTTCTCCGGCACGGTGTCGACGTCGGCGCCGTCCGCGATGTGGATCTTCTCCGGACGGACCCCGACGATGGCGTCCTCGCCCTCGGCGAAGAACCGATCGGAGGGGATCGCGAAGGTCAGGCCGTGGGAGTCGACGAGGATGTCGTCGCCCGACATTCCCGACCGTCGCCCGTCGAAGAGGTTGGACTGACCGAGGAAGTTCGCCACGAAGACCGTACGCGGCAGCTCGTAGATGTCGGCCGGGTGGCCCATCTGCTCGATGCGCCCCTTGTTCATGACGGCCACGGTGTCGGCCATCGTCATGGCCTCCTCCTGGTCGTGCGTGACGTGCACGAAGGTGGTGCCGACGTCCACCTGGATCCGCTTGAGCTCGATCTGCATCTGCCGGCGCAGCTTGAGGTCGAGTGCGCCCAGGGGCTCGTCCAGGAGGAGCACGTCGGGCTTGTTGATCAGCGCACGGGCCACCGCGACTCGCTGCTGCTGCCCGCCGGACAGTTGAGTGGGCTTGCGGCGGGCCATCGGGCCCAGCTCCACGAGGTCGAGGATCTGCTCGACCTGCGTCGTCACGTCCTTGATCCCCCGCCGGCGCAGACCGAAGGCCACGTTCTCGAAGATGTCGAGGTGCGGGAACAGGGCGTAGGACTGGAACACCGTGTTGACGGGCCGCTCGAACGCCCTCAGCCCCGTGATGTCCTTGTCGCCGATGCGGATGGTGCCGGCCGTCGGGTCCTCGAGCCCGGCCACCATCCGCAACGTCGTCGTCTTGCCGCAGCCGGACGCGCCCAGGAGGGCGAAGAACGACCCTGCGGGGATCGTCAGCGTGAGGTCGTCGACGGCGGCAACGTCGCCGAACTTCTTCGTCAGGCTCTGCAGATGCAGGTCCTCGACGTTGCGATCACCCTGTTGGTCAGCCACGGCTGCCTCTCTCGCTTCGCTCGCGGCCGCGACTAGTTGCCGATGGCCTTCTGGAACTCACGCTCGTACTTCTCATTCTGCTCAGCCGTCAGCTCCATGAAGACGTAGGCCTGGTCGAGCAGCTCCTGCGAGGGGAAGATGAACGGATCGGACGCCAGGTCGGGATCGATGGCCTCCATGGCGGCCTGCGCGCCCTCGACCGGGCAGATGTAGTTGACGTAGGCGGCCACCTCGGCGGCGACACTGGGGTCGTAGTAGTAGTTCATCAGCAGCTCGGCGTTCTTCTTGTGCTGGGCCAGGGCCGGGATGAGCATGTTGTCGGTCCAGAGGGTGCCACCGGTCTCGGGCATCTCGAAGCTGAAGTCCTCGCCGATCGCGATGATGTCGCCCGACCAGCCGATCACCGCGATGACGTCGCCGGACTCGAGGGCGGCGATGTAGTCGTTGCCGGTCACCTGGCGGATCTGTCCGTTGTCGACCTGCTGCGTCAGCAGCTCGATGGCCTGGCTGAACTGGTCGTCGGTGAAGTTGCTCGGATCGTTGCCCTGGGACGCGATGAGGACGCCCATCGTGTCGCGCATCTCGGACAGCACCGTGACGCGGCCCTTCAGGGCCGGGTCGAACAGCTGGTCCACGGTCGTCAGCTTGTCGTTGCCCGTGGCGCTCTGGTACGAGGCGACGTTGTACCCCAGGCCGCCGAAGCCCGACTGCCAGGGCATGGTGTATTCACGGTTCGGGTCGAAGGACACACTCGCCAGGCGCGGGATGATGTTCCCCGAGTTGGGCATGATCGACTTGTCGAGGGTCTGGGCGAAGCCGTTCTCGATCCACAGGGCCGCCATCCAGTCCGTGAGGACGACGAGGTCGCGACCGATGTCCTGCCCCTGCTCGAGCTGGGTGCGGACCTTGGCGTAGAACTCGTTGTTGTCGTTGACGTCCTCGGTGTAGGTGACCTGGATCCCGGTCTCCGTCTGGAACGCCTCCAGCGTGGGCCGCTCACCGGTGTCCTCGTTGACGTCGATGTACAGCGGCCAGTTCGACCAGTTGGCGGTCATGTCGGTGTCGCTCATGTCCTCGGCCGACGCGGCGGCCGTCGAGCCGCCCTCGTCACCACCGGCTCCACAGGCCGCGGCCACCATGGCAGCGCTGCCGATTCCGGCGGCCTGGAGCAGGCGCCGACGGGAGACGGAGGACCTCATGGTGCCGGCGATGGCGGCAATGGCTTCGGGGCGCTTCGTGGTCATGTAACGGTCCTCCGGGTTGTCGTCAGTGGAACTCTGTCGTCACGTACTAGTGGTCGGTGAAGATCGTGCGGTGCCAAGGCTTGCGTGCTTCCCCCGTGATGTCGAGCGAGACGTGCTTGATGTTGGTGTACTCATCGAACGAGTACATGGACATATCTTTGCCGAACCCCGACTGCCCGTAGCCCCCATGGGGCATCTCGCTGACAATCGGTATGTGATCGTTAACCCAGACGCAGCCGGCGCGGATCTCCCGCTGGGCTCGCAAGCCGCGGAAGATGTCCGTCGTCCAGGCCGACGCAGCGAGCCCATAGACGGTGTCGTTGGCCAGCGCCAGGCCCTCGTCGTCGGTATCGAAGGGCAGCACGACCAGCACCGGCCCGAAGATCTCGTTCTGCACGATGTCGGAGTCCTGCGCCGCGTCGACGACCAGCGTGGGCGAGTAGAAGGCGCCCTTGGCCAGCTCCCCGCCAGGGGCCATGCCTCCGGTGACGATCCTGGCCCCATAACCTCGCGCGCGGTCGACGAAGCCGGCGACCCGCTCGGCCTGCCGAGCGGAGATCAGCGGCCCGAGATCGGTGGCGGGATCCTCCGGGTTGCCCATGCGGACGCCCGCATAGAGGTCGGCGACGCCGGCCACGAACGCGTCGTACAGGGGGCGCTGGACGTAGGCGCGGGTGGCCGCGGTGCAGTCCTGCCCGGTGTTGATGAGTGAGCCGGCCACGGCGCCGTGCACAGCGGCCTCGAGGTCAGCGTCGTCGAAGACCACGAACGGCGCCTTGCCCCCGAGCTCGAGGTGCACCCGCTTGACCCCCGCGGTCGCCAGTTCCATCACGCGCTTGCCGACAGGCGTCGACCCGGTGAAGGACACCATGGAGACGTCGGGATGGCTCACGAGCGCCTCGCCGGCCTCGAGGCCCGTACCGACAACCACATTGACCACGCCGGCGGGGATGCCCGCCGCGACGCAGTCCTCCGCGAGCATGAGGCTGGTGAGGGGCGTGATCTCGGCCGGCTTGAGCACGATCGTGTTGCCCGCGGCGATGGCGGGCAGGATCTTCCACATCGACATCTGGAGCGGGTAGTTCCACGGGGCGATCGACCCGACGACCCCGATCGCCTCACGCCGGATGATCGAGGTGTGCGCCCCATCCCACTCGGCCGACGCCTTGCCCTCGAGGTTGCGCGCGGCTCCCGCGAAGAACGAGACGTTGTCGATCGAGCCGGGTACGTCGAACTCGCTGGAAAGGCGGATGGGCTTGCCGGTCTGCCTGGTCTCGACGAGGGCGTACTCAGCCGCTCTGCCCTCGAGGATCGCGGCCAGCCGCGTCAGGGCCGTGGCTCGCTCGACCGGAGGCGCCGTCGACCACCCGGGAAAGGCGTCCTTGGCAGCGGCAACGGCGGTGTCGACGTCGGCGGCGGCGGCCATGGCGAAGGAGGCCACGATGGTGCCGTCGGCCGGATTGACGACCTCCCCCACGGTCGTGGACGAGCCCGCTCTCGAGGTTCCGCCCGCGAACACCGCGTTCGTCACTGCACCTCCCGCTCGGTCCGCGTGCCCGCACATCCTGTCGGCACCAATGAATCCCCGCATGAAATCACGAAATCGTGATGAAATCAAGGGTATTCGGGGGAATTCCTCTCCAGAACCGGACTGTAACGATGGAAATCGTCGCGCTTGAGGCTCTTCGCCACGATTGTCACACTCCGCGAAGGGTCGGATTGGCCCGGGCGGCAGTCACCAGCGACTCGACGACGTGCCGGACCTGGTCCGCGTCGCGGCCCCCGCTCGTGAAGCGGACGTGTCCACCCGTAGCACCTCCGACCATGAACGGCGTCCCCGGCGAGGCGCGCACCAAGCGCGAGGATGCGCACGGCGTAGGTGGATCGATCACCTCCGCCGATTCACCCACAGCGGCGCTTCGAAGATCCGGACCGCTCACTGTGCGGTACCTGCCGAGAGGCACGGTCCTGTCCGGGAGGTGCCGGCCGAGACTGACGGCCTCCCAGGACGGCGTCCCCCGAGCGGCCGTTCTCCGGTCGCCCGACGGCTCGGGGATCTTGATCGAATCGCCGTCGTCACACAACCGAAAGTGTCTAAGGTCGAGAATCACGTAACGTCCCGACCGGCAGAGGCTCGGGTCCATCCACCGGGAGGATCGAATGACTGTCGTCCGTGCCGCGCTCCTGCAGACCAGCTGGACCGGCGACAAGGAGTCGATGATCGTCGCCCATGAGGGCTATGCGCGGGAGGCCGCGGCCCAGGGGGCGCAGGTGATGTGCTTCCAGGAGCTCTTCTACGGCCCCTACTTCTGCCAGGTCCAGGACAAGGCCTACTACGAGTACGCGGAGTCGATCCCCGGCCCCACGACGGAACGGTTCCAGGCGCTGGCCAAGGAGCTGGGCATGGTGATGG
The DNA here is from genome assembly GCA_024641635.1 of Actinomycetes bacterium. GTDB lineage: Bacteria > Actinomycetota > Actinomycetes > S36-B12 > S36-B12 > UBA10649. The sequence goes on from JAHECS010000005.1 coordinate 38,184, forward strand.
TGCTGCCGATGTACGAGCAGGAGCAGCCGGGCGTTCTGTACAACACCGCAGCGGTCGTCGACGCGGACGGCAGCTACCTCGGCAAGTACCGCAAGCAGCACATCCCGCACGTGGGCGGCTTCTGGGAGAAGTTCTACTTCCGGCCCGGCAACGGGGGCTACCCCGTCTTCGACACCGCCGTCGGGAAGATCGGCGTCTACATCTGCTACGACCGTCACTTCCCCGAAGGGTGGCGCGCCCTCGGCCTCAACGGCGCCCAGATCGTCTTCAACCCCTCCGCGACGTCGCGCGGCCTGTCCCAGTACCTGTGGGGCATCGAGCAGCCCGCGGCCGCGGTGGCGAACGAGTACTACGTCGGCGCCATCAACCGCGTCGGCATCGAGCCGCTGGGCGACGACGACTTCTACGGCCAGTCGTACTTCGTCGACCCGGAGGGCAACTACGTCGGCGACAAGGGCGATCCGTACCAGCCCGAGCTGATGGTGCGCGACCTCGACATGGACCTGCTCGCCGAGGTGCGGAACCGGTGGCAGTTCTACCGCGACCGCCGGCCGGACGCCTACGACGACCTCGTCCGCCCGTAGCCACCCAGAAGGGACCTCAGCGATGACCATCCTCATCACCAACGGAACTGTCGTGACCGCCCAGGGCAGCACCCAGGCCGACGTGCTGATCGACGGCGAGACGATCGCTGCGGTGCTCGCACCGGGCGACACCTCCCTGGGTGCGGACCTGGCCGCGAGCGCCGAGCGCATCATCGATGCGAGGGGCAAGTACGTCGTGCCCGGCGGGATCGACGGCCACACCCACATGGAGATGCCGTTCGGGGGCACCGTCGCGTCCGACACATTCGAGACCGGCACCCGGGCCGCGGCGTGGGGTGGGACCACGACGATCATCGACTTCGCGGTCCAGAAGCAGGGCGAGCGAGTTCAGGACTGCCTCGCCGAATGGCATCGGAAGGCGGACGGCAACTGCGCGATCGACTACGGCTTCCACCAGGTCGTCGGCGGTGTCGACAGCGAGTCGCTCAAGGCGATGGACGAGCTCGTCGACGAGGGCGTCACGACGTTCAAGCTCTTCATGGCCTACCCCGGTGTGTTCCTCAGCTCCGACGGCCAGATCCTGCAGGCGATGCAGCAGGCCGCCGGCAACGGATCGATGATCATGATGCACGCGGAGAACGGCAGCGCGATCGACGTGCTCGTCGCGCAGGCGCTCGCCGAGGGCAGGACCGACCCCAAGTACCACTCGCTGACCCGGCCGTGGGAAACCGAGGCCGAGGCCACCAACCGCGCGATCATGCTGGCGAGGATGACCGGGGCGCCGCTCTACGTCGTGCACATGTCGGCCAAGCAGGCTGTGGAGGTCCTCCAGAGAAATCGCGACGAGGGCTGGAACGTGTTCGGCGAGACATGTCCGCAGTACCTCTACCTGTCCCTGGAGGACCAGCTGTCCCAGCCGGGCTTCGAGGGAGCCAAGTGGGTGTGCTCGACCCCCCTGCGATCGAAGGCCGAGGAGCACCAGGACGAGCTCTGGCGCTACCTGCGCACCAACGACCTTTCGGTCATCAGCACGGATCACTGCCCCTTCTGCTTCAAGGAGCAGAAGGAGATGGGCCTGGGTGACTTCTCGAAGATCCCCAACGGCATCGGCTCGGTGGAGCACCGTATGGATCTTGTGTTCCAGGGAGTGGTCGAGGGCCGGATCAGCCTCGAGCGCTGGGTGGAACTGTGCTCCACCACGCCGGCCCGGATGTTCGGCCTCTACGGCCGCAAGGGCGCCATCGCGCCCGGCTTCGACGCCGATGTCGTCGTGTACGACCCCGCGGGGCGGACCGAGATCGGGCTGCACAAGACCCACCACATGAACATGGACCACTCGGCGTGGGAGGGATTCGTCATCGACGGTCATGTCGACACGGTTCTCTCGCGCGGACGCGTGATCATCGACGACGACTCCTACGTCGGGCAGAAGGGCCACGGGCAGTTCCTCAAGCGCGGCCTGTCGCAGTACCTGATCTGAGCGGAGAGAGCATGCGCACCATCGACCATTGGATCAACGGGGCGCTGACCCCATCGGCATCGGGACGCACGAGCCCGGTATTCAACCCGGCCACCGGCGAGCAGCAGGCGGAGGTCGGACTGGCGAGCGCGGAGGAGGTCGACACCGCGGTCGACGCAGCAGCGAGGGCCTTCCGCACCTGGCGGTCCGCTTCGCTGTCGAAGCGCGCCGAAGTCATGTTCCGCTTCCACCAGCTGGTCGTCGCACACCGCGACGAGATCGCGGACCTCGTCTCCTCCGAGCACGGGAAGGTCCCGAGTGATGCCGCCGGCGAACTCGCCCGCGGCATCGAGAACATCGAGTTCGCCTGTGGCGTCCCCCAGCTCATGAAGGGAGGCTTCAGCGAGCAGGCATCGGGCGGCGTCGACGTCTACTCGATCAAGCAGCCGCTGGGCGTCGTCGCCGGTATCACCCCGTTCAACTTCCCGGCCATGGTGCCGATGTGGATGTTCGCCAACGCCATCGCGACCGGCAACACCTTTGTGCTGAAGCCCAGCGAGAAGGACCCGTCCGTCTCACTGCTCATGGCCGACCTGCTCCGGCAGGCCGGACTCCCCGACGGCGTGTTCAACGTCGTCCAGGGCGACAAGGTTGCTGTCGACCGGATCCTGGACCATCCGGACATCCAGGCGGTCAGCTTCGTCGGCTCGACGCCGATCGCCAAGTACATCTACTCGACGGGGACCGCCAACGGGAAGCGGGTCCAGGCCCTCGGCGGGGCGAAGAACCACATGGTCGTGCTGCCGGATGCCGACATCGACATGGCAGCGGACGCCGCTGTGAGCGCTGGGTACGGATCGGCGGGCGAGCGGTGCATGGCCATCTCGGTGGTCGTCGCCGTGGGCGATGTCGGTGACCGGCTCGTGCCGGCCATCGCCGAGCGACTGCCACGTCTTCGCGTCGGCCCTGGTACTGACCCTGCTGCAGAGATGGGACCGCTCATCACGCGCGAGCACCGCGACAAGGTGGCGTCCTACGTGTCGGGCGCACCCGACGAGGGAGCCACGATCGTCGTCGACGGGCGCGACAACGACCTGCCCAGCGAGGGCTTCTTCCTCGCGCCGACGCTCCTCGATTGGGTGAAGCCCGGCATGCGGGCCTATGACGACGAGATCTTCGGACCGGTGCTCTCGGTCATGCGGGTCTCGACCTACGAAGAGGCCGTCGACCTCATCAACGCTCACCAGTACGGCAACGGAACCGCCATCTTCACCCGCGACGGCGGAGCGGCTCGGCAGTTCCAGTTCGACATCCAGGTGGGCATGGTGGGCATCAACGTGCCTATTCCGGTACCGGTCTCGTACTACAGCTTCGGAGGCTGGAAGGCGTCGCTCTTCGGCGACAGCAACATGTACGGCCCCTCGGGCATCGAGTTCTACACGCGTACCAAGACGGTCACCTCCCGGTGGCCCGATCCGGCCACGTCATCCGTCGATCTCGGATTCCCCCGCACCCGCTAGCACCCGACCTGCGAAAGGCGACTCATGGACATCGGCGTCGTGCTCCAATGCACTCCCCCGGCCGCTCGCGTCATCGACCTCGCCAAGCGCGCCGAGACGTACGGCTTCTCGTACGTGTGGACCTTCGACTCCCACATCCTGTGGGAGGAGCCGTACGTCATCTACAGCAAGATCCTCGACGAGACGCGCAAGGTCATCGTCGGGCCGATGGTGACGAACCCGGCCACCCGCGACATCACCGTGACGGCATCCGTGTTCGCCACGCTGAACGAGATGTACGGCAACCGCACCGTGATCGGGATAGGTCGTGGCGACTCAGCCGTCCGCGTGACCAACGGGAAGCCGGTGTCGGTGGCCGAGCTGCGGCAGGCCGTGATCGACCTCAAGGGACTCGTCAACGCCGAGGCGATCGAGTACAAGGGCAACCAGCTGCGGCTGCCCTGGGCAGGTGGCTCTCACAGCGGCGTGTGGGTGGCCGCCTACGGACCGAAGATGCTGAGCGTGACGGGCGAGGTCGGAGACGGCTTCATCCTCCAGCTGGCGGACCCGAGCATCGCCGAATGGACGATCTCCGCCGTACGCGAGGCGGCCCAGTCCGCCGGACGCGACCCCGACGACGTGTACATCTGCGTGGCGGCCCCCGCCTACATCACCGACGGGACCGATGAGGCGCACGCCCATGCCCGGGACCAGCTGCGCTGGTTCGGTGGCATGGTCGGCAACCACGTCGCCGACATCGTCGAGCGGTACGGGGAGGGTGGCGGCGCGGTGCCGCAGGCGCTCACCGACTACATCCGGGACCGGAAGGGCTACGACTACAACGAGCACGGACAGGTCGGGAACACCCACACCGACTTCGTGCCCGACGACATCGTCGACCGCTTCTGCATCATCGGGCCGCCCGAGGAACATGTGCGACGCCTTCAGGAGCTGAAGGACCTCGGCGTGGACCAGTTCGCGGTCTACCTCCAGCACGACGACAAGGACCACACGCTGGCCCAGTACGGCGAGAAGGTCATCCCGGCCGTCCATGAGCACCTCAAGGCCCGAAGCTGAGCGGCATGCATCGGAACACGTCCGAAACAGGAGCGAAACCGAGGTGACCGAGGATTCCGGCGTGCAGGTCGCCAGCGAGCCGCGCCCCGGGCGACAGGGCACCGTGGGTCGCCGCTTCCGTCGAGGCCTGACCGGCGTCCTGTGGGCCCTCGCCGGCATGCTCCTGACCGTCCTCATGTGGGAGCTCGTGAAGCTGGTCGGCACGATCGTTTCGCTGCCCTTCACCACCTCGGACCAGGCCATGCCGCACGTGTGGACCATGGTCCAGGGCTTCGGCCAGCCCGAGGTACGCGGTTCCGACACCACTGTTCTGCAGGCCGTGGTGTCCGCGGCCGCCTACTCGCTGCTGGTCGCTCTCGGGGGCTTCGTCATCGGCGTCGGCGTGGGGCTGCTCCTCGCCATCGTGATGCAGCGGTTCGCCTTCATGGAGCGAGGGCTCCTCCCGTTCGTGATCGCGTCCCAGACCGTTCCCCTCATCGCGCTCGCGCCGCTGATCACCGGCATCGGCAACCGCATCAGCATCGGCCCGATCCAGTGGAACACGACCTACTCGGTGATGTTCATTGCGGCGTACCTGGCGTTCTTCCCCATGAGCGTCGGGGCCCTGCGAGGCCTGCAGGCTCCGACCGCAACCTCGCTCGAGCTCATGCGCTCGTACGCAGCGAACCCACGGCAGGTGCTGTGGAAACTGCGGTTCCCCGCGTCCCTGCCCTACCTGGTTCCCGCCATGAAGGTCTCCGCGGCCGCGGCCGTCGTCGGAACGGTGGTCGCCGAGATCTCCACCGGGGTCCGCGGGGGGATCGGACGCCTGATCATCGAGTATGCCCGCGAGACCACCTCACAGCCTGCGAAGGTCTACGTAGCCGTCTTCGGGGCGATCGCACTCGGTCTGGTGGCCGCGGGCCTGGTCACCGCCCTTGACGTCTACCTCACCCGGAACCTTCCCAAGGAGAGCACCGCATGAGCGCCGCCCCCACAAGCACGGTCGCGGTCCAGGCGGCCGGGGTGTCGAAGGTCTTCAACGAGGGCCTGGCCAACGAGGTCACCGCACTCCAGGACATCGACCTCAGCGTTCGTGAAGGCGAGTTCGTCTCCCTCATCGGCCCCTCCGGCTGCGGCAAGAGCACCCTGCTCCGAGTCATCGCCGATCTCACGCACCCGACACAGGGCACGATCGAGGTCGCTGGAATGCCCGCGGCGGCAGCTCGCGAGCAGCAGCGCTACGGCATGGCCTTCCAGCAGGCGGCGCTGTTCGACTGGCGCACGGTGCGGCGCAACGTGGAACTCCCCCTCGAGCTGCAGGGCTGGTCGAAGGACCGTCGGCAGGCGCGGGCCATGGAGCTGCTGGAGATGGTGCAGCTCGCGGACTTCGCATCCCATCGGCCGTGGGAGCTCTCGGGCGGCATGCAGCAGCGCGTCGCCATCGCCCGCTCCCTCGCAGTCGACCCGCCGCTCCTGCTCATGGACGAGCCGTTCGGGGCGCTCGACGAGATGACCCGCGAGCGGATGCAGAACGAGCTGCTCCGCATCCGCGAGGAGACGGGCAAGAGCATCATCTTCGTGACGCACTCGATCCCCGAGGCGGTCTACCTGTCCGACCGCGTCGTCGTCATGTCTCCTCGGCCCGGTCGGATCACGCACGTCGTCCCGGTCGACCTCGGTCCCCGCAACGAGGACACCCGCGAGGCGGACGCCTTCTTCGACGCCGTGACTGCAGTGCGCGAGGCGCTGCGCGGCCACGGTGGCGGAACGGTCCGAGCGAAGGCTGGAGAGGTCTGATGGGCGGACGCCTGCGCTCAGTATGGCCGCCCCTGCTCATCGGCTTCCTCTTCCTGGCGGCCTGGCAGCTCCTCGTCATCGTGCAGGACCTCAAGCCCTACCTGCTGCCTGCCCCGAGCCTCATCGCCTCCAACTTCTTCGGCGACCTGGGCCTGATGTCCTCTACCGCCATCTACACCGGCACGACGGCCCTTCTCGGGCTCGCCTTCGGGACCATCCTGGGCATCGTCGCCGCGCTTCTCGCGGCGCGGTTCTCCATCGTCAACAACATCGTCACGCCGCTCGCCGCCGGACTCGCTGCGGTCCCCATCATCGCCCTGACCCCGATCCTCAACAACATGTTCAATATCACCAGCAGGACTCCTCGGGTCCTCGTGACCGTGATCATCGTGTTCTTCCCGATGTTCGTGAACATCACGCGAGGGCTCCTCCAGGTTCAACCCGTTCAGCTTGAGCTCATGCGTTCCATGAACGCCTCCCCGCGGACGGTCCTGCGCATCCTGCGCATCCCGAACGCCGTGCCGTTCTTCTTCACCGGGCTGAAGGTGGCCGCCCCACTGGCCGTCATCGCCGCCCTCGTCGCCGAGTACTTCGGCGGACCCCAGGAGGGCCTGGGCAGTCGAATCGCGTCGTCCGCCGCGAACACTGCCTACGGTCGGGCCTGGGCCTATGTCGTCGCTTCGATCATCCTGGGCCTGCTGTTCTACCTGGCGGTTCTTGCAGTCGAGCGATGGACCGCCCCCTGGGTCGGTCACCGGCGGAGCACGTGACCGCCGGCGGCACCAGGAACCCACCACGCACCACCCATCCATAGGAGGAAGAATGCGAGGAATCGCACGCAGTCCCTGGGTTCGCCTGGCGACCCTGGCGACCGTCGGCGCCATGGCGCTGTCGGCATGCACGAGCAGTGACTCCGGCACAGCCGAGAGCTCCGCGGCTCCGGAGCCGTCTCTGTTCGCGTCGTCCGCTGCGGCATCGGCGATGGCCGAGGAGTCGGCGATGGCCACGGAGTGCACTGAGCTGACCCCGGTCACTCTCCAGCTCCAGTGGGTCGTCCAGGCCCAGTTCGGCGGCTACTACGCAGCGAAGGACAAGGGCTTCTACGAGAACCAGTGCCTCGACGTGACCATCCTCGAGGGCGGAGTGGACATCGTCCCGCAGACGGTCCTCGCCCAAGGAGGGGCGGACTTCGCCATCTCGTGGGTCCCCAAGGCCCTCGCCTCGCGTGAGCAGGGTGCGGGCATCGTCAACGTCGCGCAGGTGTTCCAGCGGTCCGGCACCCTCCAGGTGTCGTTCGCGGACAAGGGCATCACCTCGGCGGCCGACTTCAAGGGCAAGAAGATCGGCAACTGGGGCTTCGGCAACGAGTACGAGGTGTTCGCCGCCATCAGCAAGGCCGGCCTCGACCCGTCGGCCGACGTGGAGCTCTTCCAGCAGCAGTTCGACATGCAGGCCCTGCTGAACGGCGAGATCGACGCCGCCGAGGCGATGACGTACAACGAGTACGCCCAGGTGCTGGAGGCCATCAATCCCGACACCGGCGCGCTGTACCAGCCGGAGGACTTCAACGTCGTCAACTACAACGACGAGGGAGTGGCGATGTACCAGGACGCGATCTGGGCATCGGAGGAGCGGCTCGCCGACCCGGCGTACCAGGACATCACCCAGCGGTTCGTGCAGGCGTCACTGATGGGCTGGGTCTACTGCCGTGACAACGCCCAGGAGTGCGCGGACATCATCACCGCAAACGGCTCCAAGCTCGGCGCGAGCCATCAGCTGTGGATGATGAACGAGGTCAACAAGCTGGTCTGGCCGTCGCCGGCAGGCGTCGGAGTGATCGACCAGGCGCTGTGGGACCAGACGGTGAATGTGGCCCTGAACACCAAGAACCTTGAGGGTGCCACCATCATCACGGCGGCACCGCCGGCGGAGGCGTTCACCAACCAGTACGCCGAAGCGGCCAACGCGGCGCTGCAGGCGGAGGGCTTGAACACGACCGGCGATGACTTCGCGCCGATCGAAGTGACCCTGAACGAGGGCGGCAACTAGCCGCTAGAACGAGGGAGGGTGGGCGGGGCCGAGGCCCCGCCCACCCTCCCTCGTTCGTTCGTTGAGTGCGGGGTTGTTGGGCCTTCGAAGGCCTTACAGACCCCAACAACCCCGCACTCAACGAGGGTGAGCTATGAGTCGATGTTCGCCATGACGTGCTTGATGCGCGTGTAGTCCTCGAACCCGTACATCGACAGGTCCTTGCCGTAGCCCGAGTGCTTGAAGCCGCCGTGCGGCATCTCGGCGACCAGCGGGATATGCGTGTTGATCCACACGCAGCCGAAGTCGAGGTACTTGGCCATCCGCATCGCCCGGCCGAAGTCCTTCGTCCACACCGATGACGCGAGCCCGAACGGGACGCCGTTGGCCCAGGTCAGCGCATCCGCCTCGTCGGTGAACTTCTGGACCGTGATGACCGGTCCGAAGATCTCGTTCTGGATCATCTCGTCGTCCTGCCGGAGGTCGGCGACCACCGTTGGCTCGATGTAGTAGCCGCGCTCGCCCTGACGGATGCCGCCCGCCGTGATCTGCGCGTGCGACGGCGCGCGCTCGATGAAGCCCAGCACTCGCTCGAGCTGACTTGCGTTGTTGACCGGCGGAACCATCGCCTCGCCGCCGGGGCCCTCCTCGAACGTGGTCGCGGTGGCCTTCGCCTGCTCGGACAGCGCAGCGACGAAGTCGTCGTAGATGCCTGCGCTGACGATCATGCGCGTGGCAGCCGTGCAGTCCTGGCCGGCATTGAAGTAGCCCGCGACCGCCAGCCACTCGGCGGCCGCCTCGAGGTCGGCGTCATCGAAGATGACGACGGGTGCCTTGCCGCCCAGCTCCAGGTGCACGCGCTTCACGTCGCGGGCGGCCGACTCGGCCACCTGCATGCCGGCGCGCACGGATCCGGTGATCGACACCATCTGCGGGATCTGGTGCTCGACGAGGGCGCGGCCGCTGTCTCGATCGCCGCAGATGACGTTGAGGACGCCGTCCGGAAGGGCGCCGGCCTCGTGGATGATCTCGGCCATCCGCACGGCGCTGACCGGCGTCGTGTCGCTGGGCTTGAGCACCACCGTGTTGCCGGCGGCGATGGCGGGCGCGAACTTCCACACCGCCATCATCATCGGGTAGTTCCACGGTGCCACCTGACCGATGACCCCGACCGGCTCCCGGCGGATGATGGACGTGAAGCCCTTCATGTACTCGCCGGCCGAGCGGCCCTCGAGCACGCGCGCGGCACCCGCGAAGAACCGGATCTGGTCGATCATCGGGGGGATCTCCTCCGACATCGTCACCGCGACCGGCTTGCCGGTGTTCTCGCTCTCCAGGGCGACGAGCTCGTCGGCGTGCTCCTCGAGGGCGTCGGCGATCTTGAGCAGGGCCGTCTGACGCTCCGAGGGAGTGCTGTCGCGCCAGCTCTCGAACGCGGTCGCCGCCGCCGTGACGGCGCGGTCGACGTCGGCCTCCCCCGATACGACGGCCGTGGCGTACGCCTCGCCGGTCGAGGGGTTGTAGAGGTCGCTGGCGGTACCGTCGAGGGTGTCGACGCTCTCGCCGTTCACGAAGTTGCGGATGATGCGCTTCTCGCTCACGCGGTTCTCCCGGATCTGCCTGCGGACTGGTGCGGTTGAGCGTAGCCGACAGGCGACGAATATTGGATACAATCCACGGATTCGATACGGAATTCGTGGTCTTTGTCGTAAATTACCGCGAAATCGCTTGCCTTGGCTACCCCATGTCGCGCATTATGTCCGTCATGCCGCCACGTGACCGCGCTCCAGCCGCTCCTCTCGATGACGTCTCCAAGGCGATCATCGAGCAGCTGCAGCAGGATGGCCGACGCCCCTATGCGGCGATCGGCAAGGCGGTCGGGCTCTCGGAGGCCGCGGTGCGCCAGCGCGTGCAGCGGCTGCAGGACTCCGGGGTCATGCAGATCGTGGCCGTGACCGATCCCCTCCAGGTCGGCTTCTCGCGAGCGGCCATGATCGGGATCCGGACGGAGGGCGACGTGGAGGAGATCGCCGACACGCTGTCTGAGATGCCCGAGGTCGACTATCTCGTCGTCTGCGCTGGCAGCTTCGACATCCTCGCTGAGGTCGTCGCCGAGGACGACGACCACCTCCTCGAGGTCATCAACCGGCGGATCCGGATGATCCCCGGGGTTCGAGCGACCGAGACATTCGTCTACTTGAAACTGCGCAAGCAGATCTACACCTGGGGAACACGATGACGAGCACGCCACAGCCCATCACCGAGCCCGGCCCGGACGTCCTGGCCGACAAGGCGCGCGACCACCTCTGGATGCCGTTCACCCGGCACTCGCACTTCTACGACGGGTCGGGGCACGTGCCCGTCATCGTCAGGGGCGAGGGCGCCTACGTGTTCGACGACCAGGGCAAGCGGTACCTGGACGGCCTTGCCGGCCTGTTCACCGTGCAGGCGGGCCACGGTCGTGCCTCGATCGGCCAGGCCATGGCCCGGCAGGCCGAGGAACTGGCGTTCTTCCCGATCTGGTCGTATGCGCATCCGAGGGCCATCGAGCTGGCCGAGCGCCTGGCCGACTACGCCCCGGGTGACCTCAACCGCGTGTTCTTCACCAGTGGCGGCGGCGAGGCCGTCGAGACCGCGTGGAAGCTGGCGAAGCAGTACTTCAAGCTGACCGGCCAGCCCACCAAGCACAAGGTCATCTCCCGGTCGGTCGCCTACCACGGCACCCCGCATGGGGCGCTGTCGATCACCGGGATCCCCGACGCCAAGGTCGACTTCGAGCCGCTCGTCCCCAGCGCGGTCAAGGTGCCCAACACGAACTTCTACCGCGCGCCCGACGAGTACCAGCACGACGAGAAGGCGTTCGGCCGATGGGCCGCGGAGCGCATCGCGGAGGCCATCGAGTTCGAAGGCCCCAACAGCGTCGCCGCCGTGTTCCTCGAGCCGGTGCAGAACTCCGGCGGCTGCTTCCCGCCGCCCCCCGGATACCTCGAGAGGGTGCGGGAGATCTGCGACCAGTACGACGTCCTCATGGTGGCCGACGAGACGATCACGGCGTTCGGGCGCATCGGCGACATGTTCGCCATGAACCGCTTCGGCGTGACTCCCGACATCATCACCTGTGCGAAGGGCATGACGTCGGGCTACGCGCCGATGGGCGCCATGATCGCGAGCGAACGACTCTTCGAGCCGTTCCGCCATGGCACGAACACGTTCCTGCACGGCTTCACCTGGTCGGGCCACCCGGTCGGTGCGGCCGCGGCCCTCGCCAACCTCGACATCTTCGAGTCCGAGGGCCTGAACGCGCACGTGCGCGAGAACGAGTCCCGGTTCCGCCAGACCCTCGAGAAGCTCCTCGACCTCCCGATCGTGGGCGACGTCCGCGGAGCCGGCTACTTCTACGGCATCGAGCTGGTCAAGGACAAGATCACGCGTGAGACGCTCAGCGACGACGAGGCCGAGCGCGTCCTGCGTGGCTTCCTGTCGAAGGCTCTGTTCGATGCGGGCCTCTACTGCCGTGCGGACGACCGCGGCGACCCCGTGGTGCAGCTCGCTCCCCCGCTGATCATCGGCCAGCCGGAGTTCGACGAGATCGAGCAGATCCTTCGCTCGGTGCTGTCGGAGGCATGGACGCTCCTGTGACCAGCACCTCACGTCCATGACGTCCGCTCCGGGGTCCACGGAGCGGACGAGGGTCCGACGCCTTCCGGAGAAGGCAGTCACCGACGTCGCCGCGCTGCACGCTGTGCTCGATGCCGGTCTCGTGGCCCACGTCTCGGTTGTCGACGGGGGGATGCCCTTCGTGCTCCCGGTCGCCTACGCCAGGCGCGGGGACGAGGTGGTGTTCCACGGGTCGACTGGTTCACGCCTGTTCCGCCTGCTCGCGGACGGGCAGCCCATGTGCCTCACGGTGACCCTGCTCGACGGGCTCGTCCTTGCCCGCAGCGCCTTCGAGTCGAGCATGAACTACCGCTCGGCGATGGTGCTCGGCACGGCACGGCGACTGCGCGACGACGACGAGCTCGATGCCCTTCGGGTGATCACCGAGCACCTGCTTCCCGGACGCTGGGCCGAGGCGCGCCACCCATCCCGCAAGGAACGGGCAGCGACGATGGCCCTCGCCCTCGACCTCACCGAGGCTTCGGCCAAGGTCAGCGCAGGAGGGCCGAGCGACGACCCGGACGACCTGCTCGACCCCGAGCTGATGCGCCTGTGGGCAGGGCGGGTGCCCATCGTGGAGCGATTCGGGGATCCGATCCCCGACGAACTGTGCCCTGCTGGTACCGCGGTCCCGGACTACGTGCGGTCATGGCGGCGTGGATGAATGACGACCTGCGGCACCTGTCCCTGTGGTGGGACACCCTGCCCGACGACCTTCGCCGACCCCTCGGGGGTCCACTGCCCGGGGACCTGACCGCCGATGTCGCCATCGTCGGTGCGGGCTACACGGGGCTCTGGACCGCCTACTACCTCGCGCGACTGGACCCCAGCCTGCGCATCGTCGTACTCGAGGCCGAGGAGGCCGGGTTCGGTGCCTCGGGCCGCAATGGCGGCTGGGCATCCGCGCTGTTCCCGGCCGGCCTGAGTGCGTTGGCCCGCAAGTCGAGCCGCGACGCGGCGATCAGGATGACCCGCGAGATGTTCGCGACCGTCGACGAGATCGGCCGGGTGGCACAGCTCGAGGGGTGGCAGGTCGACTGGAGCAAGGGTGGCACGGTCGTCGCGGCTCGGACCCCGCTGCAGATGGCCACCGCACGCGACGAGATCGACAACCTCCGCTCGTGGGGTTTCGGCGCCGAGGACTACGCCCTGCTGGACAAGGCGGAGGCTGAGCGTCGCCTGGGCGCGACGGACGTTCTGGGCGGCACCTACACGCCGCACTGCGCTGCCGTGCACCCCGCCCGCCTCGTCAGGAGCCTGGCCCGTGCCGTCGTGCATTCCGGTGTCACGGTGCATGAGCACACTCGCGTGCTGGCCATCGAGCCCGGGGTCGTCCGCACCGAGCACGGCAATGTCCGGTCGGAGATCATCGTGCGAGGCACGGAGGGCTACACGCGCACGCTGTCCGGGCACACGCGCACCCTGGCGCCGGTGTACTCCCTCATGCTCGCGACCGAGCCTCTGCCCGCCACCGCATGGGCGGGGATCGGCCTTGCTCAGCGGGAGACCTTCTCTGACGGACGACACCTCGTCATCTACGGCCAGCGAACCGCTGACGACCGCCTCGCGTTCGGGGGCAGGGGTGCGCCGTACCACTTCGGGTCGCGGATCACCGCTGAGCAGGATCAGAACCCTCAGGTCCATGCCGCCCTCTGGGAGGTGCTGACCGACCTGTTCCCGGTCGTGAGCCACGCGGCCGTGACGCACACGTGGGGCGGACCGCTTGGCGTCCCACGCGACTGGTGGGCGTCGTGCGGGCTCGACCGCAAGACCGGGCTGGCCTGGTCGGGCGGCTACGTCGGTGACGGAGTGGGCACGAGCAACCTCGGCGGACGCACCCTCGCCGACCTCATCACCGGGCGGGACTCCGACATCACGTCCCTGCCCTGGGTCAACCATCGATCCAAGCCGTGGGAGCCCGAGCCGTTCCGCTGGATGGGCACGAACGTGGGGCTTCGGGTCATGACCCGTGCCGACGACACGGAGACCCGGACCGGACGCCGCTCCCGGACCGCGGCGCTGTTCGCCCGGAAGATCGGCCACTAGTCTGGGGCGTTCCCCATCCGGAGGCGCCGTGGAGATCCAGGAGCTCGGGCATCTCGTCCTCTACGTGCGCGACCTGCGCCGTTCGGTCCACTTCTACCGGGACGTTCTCGGGTGGCGGCTCGTCATGGGAGGCGACGACCCCCCGGGATTCCCTGTGGCCGCGTTCGCGGCGCCGAGCGGGCGAACCCACCACGAGCTCCTGCTCATCGAGGTCGGCGTCGACGCGGCGGCGCTGCCCGAGGGCCGACGTGTCGGGCTCTACCACTTCGGCCTGAAGGTGGGCGACAGCGACGACGACCTGCGGGATGCCCTCGGGACCGTGCAGGAGCACGGCGTGCCGATCATCGGGGCCAGCGACCACACCATCACGCACAGCCTGTACATCCTCGATCCGGACGGGAACCAGATCGAGCTCTACATCGACGTCCCCGGCGTTGACTGGCGCAACGACCCGAGCCTCATCGCCTCGCCCGTCCGGCCGCTGCGGCTGTGACGCGCGACCGGCAGGGCCGCTAGGGAGAGCCGGGGGCGGTGTAGGACGTCTTCGACGTCGTGAAGAAGTCCACGGCGGCGGTGCCCTGCTCCCGGGGACCGTGGCTGCTCTCCCCTCGACCTCCGAACGGCACGTGGAAGTCGACCCCGGCTGTCGGCAGGTTGACCATCACCATCCCGGCGCGCGAGTTGCGGCGGAAGTGAGCGGCCTCGGCAAGCGATGTCGTGACGATCCCGGCCGAGAGGTTCATCGTTCCCGCATTCGCGGCCTCAAGTGCACCGTCGTAGTCGGCCACACGCACCACCGACATGACCGGACCGAATACCTCCTCGCGGTTGATGGTGTCCGCCATGGACGTGCCAAGGGCGAGGGCCGGAGACAGGTAGTGCCCGGACGCGCCCGCGTCGACCTCGTCGCCGCCGATGATGTCCGCCCCCTCGGCACGGGCGACGTCGAGATAGCGCCGGTCCTGTGCGTACTGGCCGGCGTCGACGACGGGACCCATGTCCGTCCCCTCAGCGCGGGCGTCGCCGACCCGCCAGTGGGTCATGCGCTCGGTCATTGCCGCGACGAAGGCGTCGTGGACGTCGTCCGTGACGACGAGGATCGACGAGGCGGTGCACCTCTGCCCGGTCGAGCCGAAGCCTCCCTGCATGGCGCACTCGACCGCGACGCGGAGGTCGGCCTTGCCCGTGACCACCAGGGGGTTCTTGCCGCCGAGCTCCAGCTGCACCTTCGTGCCCGAACCCGCGCCGGCGGTCAGGATCCCCTGTCCGGTCGCGACCGACCCCGTGAACGTCACCGCGTCAACTGCGGGATCCCCGGTGAGGACCGGGCCGACCTGGGACCCGCGACCGAGGACGAGATTGAGTGCCCCGGCGGGCAGGCCCGCCCTGATGAGGATGTCGACGAGCTCCCACGCGCTTGCCGGGACCAGGTCGGCCGGCTTGAACACGACGGTGTTGCCGAATGCGAGCGCGGGCGCGATCTTCCAGGCGGGGATGGCGATGGGGAAGTTCCACGGCGTGATCACGCTGACCACGCCGACCGGCTCGCGGGTGACCGTGACCTCGATGCCGGGGCGAACGGAGTCGAGGGCCTGGCCGTGCGGCTGGAGTGCCACGCCGGAGAAGTACTTGAGGATCTGGCCGGCACGGACGACCTCGGCCCTCGCCTCGGGATACGTCTTCCCCTCCTCGCGCGCGAGGAGATCGCCGAGCTCGTCGGCCCTGGCGAAGATCTCCGTCCCGGCGCGGTCCAGCACCTCGGCCCGCTGCCACGGCGTGGATCGGGACCACGATGGCAGGGCGTCCGCCGCCGCCGTGACGGCCGCTCGCGCCACGGCAGGCCCGGCGATGCTCGAGACCGCGACGACATCGGACAGGTCGGACGGATTGACGTCGGGGCGCTCCTCGTCGCCGTCGATCGGCTCCCCGGCGAGAACCGACGTCAGGACACGTGGCGTCACCGGTACGCCGCGATCCCGGTCAGGGCCTGGCCGACGACGAGGGTGTGCATCTCGTTCGTGCCCTCGTAGGTCAGCACGGACTCGAGGTTGTTCATGTGGCGGATGACCGGGTACTCGAGCGTGATCCCGTTTCCGCCGAGGATGCTCCGGCACTCGCGGGCGATGGCCAACGACTCGCGCGCGTTGTTGAGCTTGCCCACGCTGACCTGCTCCGGACGGATGAGGTGCTCGTCCTTGAGCCGCCCGAGATGGAGGGCGAGCAGCATGCCCTTGCCCAGCTCGAGGGCCATGTCGGCCAGCTTCTTCTGCGTGAGCTGGAACGCGGCGATCGGCTTGTCGAACTGCTCGCGGGAGATGCTGTAGTCGATGGCCGTCTGCAGGCTGTCACGGGCGGCGCCCAGCGTGCCGAAGACGATCCCGAAGCGGGCCTCACCCAGGCAGGACAGAGGTCCACGCAGCCCCACGACGCCAGGAAGGACCGCGTCCGCAGGGAGGCGGACGCCGTCGAGGACCAGTTCGCTGGTCACCGAAGCGCGCAGCGACATCTTCTTGTGGATCTCGTTCGCCCGGAAGCCAGGGGTCTGAGTCGGCACGACGAAGCCGCGGATCCCGTCGTCCGTGCGGGCCCACACGACAGCGACGTCGGCGACACTCCCGTTGGTGATCCACATCTTGGAGCCGTCCAGGACCCAGTCGTCTCCGTCACGGCGAGCGCTCGTGCGCATGCCGCTGGGGTTCGAGCCGAAATCGGCCTCGGTGAGGCCGAAGCATCCGATGGCTTCGCCGGTCGCCATCCGTGGCAGCCAGTCCTGCTTCTGCTCCTCCGAGCCGAACGCGCGGATGGCGTGCATCGCCAGGGAACCCTGCACGCTGACCAGGGAGCGGATGCCGGAGTCTCCCGCCTCCAGCTCGAGGCAGGCGAGACCGTAGGCCACCGCCGATGTCCCCTGGCAGCCGTAGCCCTCGAGGTGCATGCCCAGGACGCCGAGGGAGCCCAGGTCGCGGGCGAGCTCCCGGGCCGGGATGCTGCCGGACTCGAACCAGTCGGCGATGTGCGGGCGGATCTCGGAGTCGACGAACTCGCGCACGACGTCGCGGATGGCTCGCTCCTCCTCCGACAGCAGGTGATCGATGTCGAAGAGTGCGAAGGGCGTCTGCGGCGCCTGGGTCATGTCTCCTCCGAAGGGACGGTGGGGTCGGCCGATGTTGTCACGGGAATTGGATCCAATCTAGCAGATTGGATCCAATTCACGGCGAGCGCTCCCCGAGGAGAGCCCGCACCGCGTCGACCGAGTGGTCGCGGTGCTCATCGTGCAGGCGGACGAGCGCCTCCGCGTCCCGCGCCCGCAGCGCCGTCATCATCTGGGCATGCTCGCCCGAGACACGCTCACGGTTGCCGGGAGACTGGAAGTACAGCGCACGATAGGCGTCGGTCGCCTCCCACAGCTGACGGAGCAGGCGGGACAGCCGGGGCAGCCCCGCCGCGTCGAAGAGCGCGAAGTGGAACCGTCGGTTGGCCACCGTCATCTCCATGACGTCGACCCGGTCCGCCGCGGCCTCAACCTGCGCGGCCAGCTCGGCCACCGCGTCGACATCGGCATCGGTCAGCGTCGGCACGGCCGCCCGGATGGCCTCCGCCTCCAGCAGCTCACGCAGCCGGTACACCTCGAGCAGGTCGGCCACGCTGAGCTCGCTCACGAAGTAGCCGCGATGCGGGTGGTAGACCACCTGCCCCTCCGACTCGAGGGTCTTCAGCGCCTCGCGCAGGGGGACGCGGCTGACGCCGTACCTTTCGGCCAGGGACTCCTGGACGATCTGGTCCCCCGGCTCCAGCTCACCGGTGAGGATGTCCGAGCGCAGCGCGGCCAGCACGGCGTCCTGCGCGGTGACCCTGCGCTCGCTCATCGAGACCGTCCGGCGAGCAGCTGCAGCACCGCGGTGCGGTCCTCGTCGAGGCGCGGCGGCGCCGATCGGTACTCCGGCGGCGTCACACCGAATGCGACGGGGTTGGCGACCTGCGGCTCGGGACCTGGACGCCTCGCATCCTCGACCTCGACGACCGGAGCGAGCCCAAGCCGCTCAGCCAGGGCGAACGCCTGGGCAACGTCGTTGATGGGTCCGCAGGGAACGCCCGCCTCCGTCAGGCGCTCCTGCCAGATGTCCGCGGCCGCCCCGCCCAAGACCTCCTCCAGCAGATCCCTGAGCTCCTCGCGATGCTTCACCCTCTGGGAGTTGGTGCAGAAGCGCGGGTCGTCGGCGAGCCCAGCGAGGCCGAGGACCGACGACAGCTGCGAGAACTGCCCGTCGTTGCCGACCGCCAGGACGAGGGGCCGATCCGCCGCCTCGAACACCTCGTACGGCGCGATGGACGGGTGCGCGTTGCCCATGCGCCCGGGCACGCTGCCGGCGCCGACGAATCCGGAGGCCTGGTTGACCAGGGAGGACAGCAGGCTGCCGAGCAGTGTCACCTCGAGCAGCTGCCCCTGACCGGTCACGTCCCGGTGCCTCAGTGCCGCGAGGATCGCAACGGTGGCGTGCAGGCCGGTGAGGACGTCCACCACCGCAACCCCGGCCTTGGTGGGCTCCTGCGAGCCGGTGATGCTCATGAGTCCGCCCATGGCCTGGACCAGCAGGTCGTATCCGGGCAGGTCGCGGCCTCCCGTCGACCCGAAGCCGCTGATCGAGCAGTAGACGAGGCCGGGGTTGTCGATGGCGACGTCCGGATGGCCGAGGCCGAACCGAGCGAGGGCCCCCGGCTTGTAGTTCTCGACCAGGACGTCGGCTGAGATGGCGAGACGACGAGCGACGTCGAGGTCGTCCGGATCGCGCAGGTCGAGCGCGATGGACAGCTTGTTGCGGTTGACGGACTGGAAGTAGGTGGACTGCCCGTCGGGCGCGAAGGGTGGCCCCCAGGACCGGGTGTCGTCCCCCGATCCTGGACGCTCGACCTTGACGACCGTCGCGCCGAGGTCGGCGAGCAGCATCGTCGCGTACGGTCCGGCCAGCACGCGCGAGAAGTCGGCGACGACGATCCCGTCGAGGGCACCCGGCATAGCGGGATTGTATCCAATCCTGCCGCCTAGGTCAGCCCGTTGTGCCGGAGGCCTGCAGCAGCGGGGTGATCGCGTCGAGGACCCGGACGTCCTCGATGGTGCTCGGGACCGCCTCGGGCCGACCGTCGGCGATCCCCCGCATCGTCCGTCGCAGGATCTTGCCGGACCTCGTCTTCGGCAGGCCGGGCACGATGACGACCTCCTTGAGGGCAGCGACCGGACCGATCTGCTCCCGGATCGCCGCCACCACCTCCGCCTGGAGCTGCGCGGGGTCCGCGTCGACCCCGGCCTTGAGCACGACGAAGGCCCTCGGCACCTGTCCTTTGAGGGCATCGCCCACGCCGATCACCGCGCACTCGGCCACCTGCGGATGAGCGGCGACAACGGCCTCCATGGACCCGGTCGACAGGCGGTGCCCGGCCACATTGATGACGTCGTCCGTGCGGCCCATGACGTACACGTACCCGTCCTCGTCCAGATAGCCGCCGTCGCCGGTCGTGTAGCACCCGTCGAACACGCTCAGGTACGAGTCGATGTAGCGCTGGTCGTCGCCCCAGAGGGTGGGCAGCGTGCCTGGCGGCAGCGGCAGCCCGATGACGATCGCGCCGTCCTGTCCGGCCGGCACGTTGTCCCCTGCGCCATCGACGACGCGCACGTCGTAGCCGGGAACGGGCACGGTGGGCGAGCCCGGCTTGATCGGCATGGGCTCCAACCCACGCAGGTTCGAGGCGATCGGCCAGCCCGTCTCGGTCTGCCACCAGTTGTCGACGACCGGGACCCCGACGTGATCCGTGGCCCAGTGGTATGTGTCGGGGTCGAGGCGCTCGCCGGCCAGGAACAGCGCGCGAAGGGACGACACGTCATGGTCGCGGACGAGGGCCCCCTCAGGGTCCTCCTTCTTGATCGCCCGGATCGCCGTGGGAGCGGTGAACAGTCCCGCCACCCCGAGCTCGTCGATCACCCGCCAGAAGGCACCGGCATCGGGGGTACCTACCGGCTTCCCCTCGTAGAGGACCGTGGTCGCGCCACTGAGCAGCGGTGCGTACACGATGTACGAGTGCCCGACGACCCAGCCCACGTCCGAGGCGGCCCACCAGGTGTCGTCCGGACCCATCCCGTACACGTTGTCGAAGGACCACGTCAGCGCCACGGCGTGACCGCCGTTGTCCCGCACGACGCCCTTCGGCCGCCCCGTCGTCCCTGACGTGTAGAGGATGTAGAGCGGATCCGTCGCCTTCACCGGGACGGCCGCGTGCGGCTGGGCGACGGACATCCGCTCGTGCCAGTCGACGTCGAGGTCACCCATCTCCGCTCGTGCCTGCGGGCGCTGCAGGACCACGGATGCGACGGGAACGTGTCGGGCCAGCCGAAGGGCCTCGTCGAGCAGGGGCTTGTACTCGACGATTCGCCCCGGCTCGATTCCGCAGCTGGCCGACACGATCACGGTTGGCTCGGCGTCGTCGATCCTGGCCGCCAGCTCCGCCGGGGCGAAGCCGCCGAAGACGACCGAGTGCACGGCGCCCAGACGGGCGCAGGCGAGCATGGCCACGACGGCCTCGGGAACCATCGGCATGTAGACGATCACCCGATCGCCGCGGCGGACGCCGAGGTCGGCGAGCACGCCCGCGAATCGCTCCACCATGTCGAGCAAGGCCGCGTACGTGATCGCGGCCTTCGTGCCCGTCACGGGGCTGTCGTAGCGGATGGCGATCCGGTCCCCGCGGCCGCTGGCCACATGCCGGTCCACGGCGTTGGCGCACGTGTTGAGCACCCCGTCCGGGAACCATCGGTAGAGCGGCGGAGTTGATGCGTCCAAGCCGACGGACGGCGGCACCACCCAGTCGACCCGCTGGGAAGCCTCGAGCCAGAAGCCGCTCGGATCGCCGAG
>JAHECS010000005.1:59275-76960 GCA_024641635.1 Actinomycetes bacterium
CCGATGAAGGCGAAGCCGATGACGAGTCGCAGGACCATCCCCGCAGCGGCCCCCGCGAGCTCCCGCCGGGTCGGCCGCAGTGCCTGCGGAGCATCGGGGTCCAGCAGGGCGCTCATGGGCCGAGTCTGCCACGCAAGTTCCGCAGAGACTCGAGCATCGCCACGACATCGACAGAGCCGTCGACCCGCGTGTCCTCGGTGACGTGAATCCGCGGGCGCGCACCGGGTCCGCTGCGCGCGGGGGCCAGAACGCTCACCGCAGTGTCTGGTGGCACGTTGCGCACATGGACGGCCACGCTCGCGGGCCTCGGTGCCCGTCGGCATCACGCCGCCATCGTCTCTCAGCCGGATCGTGATGACCCCTGGGACGCGGCGCCTCAGCCGGCCGTGGCCGCCAGCTGCCCGCAGGCGCCGTCGATCTCGCGCCCGCGCGTGTCCCGGACCGTGACGGCCACGCCTCGGTCCTGCAGGATTCTGACGAAGGCCCGTTCGACCTCGGGACGGGAGGCCGTCCACTTCGAGCCCGGGGTCGGGTTCAGCGGGATGAGGTTCACGTGCACGAGGTGGCCGACGAGGAGATCGGCCAGCAGGTCGGCCCGCCAGGCCTGGTCGTTGACGTCGCGGATGAGGGCGTACTCGATGCTCACGCGCCGGTGTGTCGTGGCCGCGAACTCCCAGGCCGCCCCCAGCACCTCGGACACCTTCCAGCGCGTGTTGACCGGGACGAGCGTGTCCCGCAACCCGTCGTCGGGCGCGTGCAGGGAGACGGCGAGCGTCACGGGAATGCCCTCCTGGGCAAGCTCCCGGATGCGCGGCACGAGGCCGACCGTGGACACCGTGATGCCGCGCGCACCGATGCCGAGGCCGGCTGGGGCCGGCTCCGTCAGCCTGCGCACCGCACCCACGACCGCCCGGTAGTTGGCGAGCGGCTCGCCCATGCCCATGAAGACGACGTTGGACACCCGCCCTGGTCCTCCGGCGATCTCGCCCCGTTGCAGGGACCTGGCACCGGCGATGACCTGCTCGACGATCTCGGCGGTGGACAGGTTGCGGGTGAGCCCTGCCTGCCCGGTCGCGCAGAACGGGCAGTTCATCCCGCACCCGGCCTGCGATGAGATGCACATGGTCACACGATCCGGGTAGCGCATGAGGACGCTCTCCACGAGGGCTCCGTCATGCAGGCGCCACACCGTCTTGACGGTCGTGCCGTTGTCGCAGTCGATCGACCGCACCGGCGTGAGCAGCGTCGGCAGCAGCGCGCGGCGGATCTCCTCCCTGGCCGCCTCGGGCACGTCCGTCCACTCAGCCGGGTCGTCGCTGAGGCGGCCCAGCCACTGCCGGGAGACCTGGTCCGCCCGGAAGCCCGGCAGGCCGAGGTCCGCGACGGCGGCGCGACGGCCAGCGGGGTCGAGATCCATGAGGTGCAGCGGAGGCTTGCCGCGGCGGGGCGCCTCGAAGACCAGGGCTCCGGGCTCGGGGCGCTCGTTCACGTGCCGCTCCCGAGGAAAAGGGTGAAGAGCACCCATGACGTGAACGCGTTCGGGATGAGGGAGTCGAAGCGGTCCATCATCCCACCGTGCCCCGGCAGGAAGGAGCCCATGTCCTTGACCCCGAGGTCGCGCTTGATGGCGCTCTCCGCGAAGTCCCCCGCGGTGGCGGTGACCGTCAGGACGAGCCCGGCGATGACCCCCTGCCACCACGGCGCGTCGAAGAGGAACACCCAGGACACGGCGCCGACGACGCCCTGCAGCAGGACCGAACCCGCGAAACCCTCCCAGGACTTCTTCGGGCTGATCTGCGCAGCGATCGGGTGCTTTCCGAACAGCACTCCCGCCGCGTACCCGCCGATGTCGTTGGAGACGGTGAGGAGGATGAACACGACGACCCGCTGCGCCCCGTTGTCCGCGGCCAGGGTCAGGCTGAGGAAGCCGGCCATGAGCGGCAGGTAGACGATCGTGAACACGCTGGCCGTGACGTCCCTGACGTATCCGTCGGTGCCGCGCCTGATCCGCCAGAACATCGCGGTGAGGATGGCGATCCCGACGGCAGCCACGAGGGCCACGGGGCCCCAGACGTACGCGACCGCCGGTACCAGCACCGTTGCCGCATATGCCGGGGTCCGGGCGACCCTGATGCTCACGCCGGCGAAGGCCGCAATGACCTCGCGCACGGCCACGAGGAGCGTGACGATGACGACCCCGACGAAGAGCCACTTCACGGTGAACAGGCTGACGATGACGATGACGCCGAGCACGACACCGGACGCGATGGCCGCGGGCAGATTGCGACCCGCCCGCGACTTCCCGGGCGGAGCCGGTGCAGCGTCTGCGTCACCCATGTGGCGGCTCAGATCTCGAGGAGTTCGGCTTCTTTGTGCTTGAGAATGTCGTCGATGTGCTCGACGTGCTTGTGCGTCGTGTCATCGAGATGCTTCTCACCCCGGCGCACGTCGTCCTCGCCTGCATCGCCGTCCTTCATGAGCTTGTCGAGGGCGTCCTTGGCGTGACGGCGGATGTTGCGCACGGAGACACGTGCGTCCTCAGCCTTGTGCTTGGCGATCTTGATGTACTCCTTGCGACGCTCCTCGGTCAGCTCGGGCAGGTTCACCCGGATGACGGCGCCGTCGTTGTTCGGGTTGATGCCCAGATCGCTGTCGCGCAGCGCCTTCTCGACGGCGGCCATCGAGCCCTTGTCGTAAGGCGTGATGAGGATGGATCGCGCCTCCGGGATCTGGATCGAGGCAAGCTGGTTCACCGGGGTCATGGTCTCGTAGTAGTTGACCATCACCTTGTTGAACATGGCCGACGTCGCCCGTCCGGTGCGGATGGCACTGAAGTCCTCGCGCGCGACCGCGATGGCCTTGTCCATCTTGTCCTCGGCATCCAGGAGGATCTCGTCGATCTGCTCGCTCACGCTGGCTCCGTTCGTCGCTCAGTTGTCTGTCGAGACTAGCGTCCCGATCGTCTCTCCCCGCACGGCGCGGGCGATGTTGCCCTCCACCAGCAGGTTGAACACGACGATCGGCAGGTCGTTGTCCTGGCAGAGGCTGATGGCAGTCGCGTCGGCGACCTTGAGGTTCCGGGAGAGCACCTCGGACGGCGTCAGCCGGTCGAATCGCACGGCGTTGGGATTGGTGCGTGGATCGGAGTCGTACACACCGTCGACGCCCTTGGCCATGAGGACGACCTGAGCACCGATCTCCAGCGCCCGCTGCGCTGCCGTCGTGTCCGTCGAGAAGTACGGAAGGCCCATGCCGGCTCCGAAGATCACCACGCGCCCCTTCTCCAGGTGACGGATGGCGCGGCGTGGCACGTAGGGCTCGGCCACCTGACCCATCGTGATCGCCGTCTGGACGCGCGTCTCGACGCCGGCCTTCTCGCAGAAGTCCTGCAGGGCGAGGCAGTTCATGACGGTACCCAGCATGCCGATGTAGTCGGCACGTGCGCGGTCCATGCCACGCTCCGACAGCAGGGCGCCACGGAAGTAGTTGCCGCCGCCGATGACGACCGCCACCTCGGTCCCGTGCCGGACGACGTCGGCGATCTGGGCCGCGATGGAGGCGACGACATCGGGGTCGACGCCCAGCCCCTGACCGCCGGCGAACGCCTCACCGGACAGCTTCAGCAGGACGCGGTGCCACCCGTCCTCGGGCGCCTCCGGCCAGGTGACGATGGTGCCCTCCAGCGACGGCTGGACGGCGCCGGATGATCCCGTGGCGTTCATGCTGCCCTCCGCTCCGACACCGACCGGCCGTGTGGCTGTCCTACGCCTGGCCCGGCTCGAACCTAGCGAATCCGGTGACCGTCGTGCCGGACTCGGAGAGAACCTGCGCCACGGACTTCTTGTTGTCGACCACGCTGGGCTGCTCGAGGAGGACGTTGTCCTTGAAGAACGCGTTGACGCGGCCCTCCACGATCTTGGGCAGGGCCACCTCGGGCTTGCCCTCCTCCTTCGCGGTCGCCTCAGCGATCCGGCGCTCGTTCTCGACGATGTCGGCGGGAACGTCCTCGCGGACGAGGTACTGCGGCCGCATGGCCGCCACCTGCATCGCGGCACCGCGTGCGGCCGCCTCGTCGCCGGAGTACCCGACGATCACGCCGACCTGCGGAGGCAGGTCCGACGCGCGGTGGTGCAGGTAGACCGCGACCGGTGCGCCGATGACCGCCACGCGGCCGAGCTCGATCTTCTCGCCGATGACGCCGGCCATCTCGGTCGTGGCCCCCTCGACGGTCCTGCCGTCGGGCAGCGCGGCGGCGAGCAGGGCCTCGCGGTCCCCGAGCTGACCGGCGTTCGCGACGGCCGCGATCTGGCCCGCCAGGGTGAGGAAGTCGGCGTTCTTCGCGACGAAGTCCGTCTCGCACAGCAGTTCGATCAGCGCGTTGCCGTCGGCGGCGACGAGGCCGTTCGACGCCTCGCGCTCGGCGCCGCGCTTCGCGGCCTTGGATGCGCCGGAGATGCGGAGCAGTTCGACAGCCTTGTCGAAGTCGCCCTCGGCCTCCTCGAGCGCCTTCTTGCACTCCATCATGCCCGCGGCCGTGAGGTCGCGGAGCTTCTTGACGTCAGCGGCGGAAATGGTCGCCATGGTCTGGTTGTCCTCCAGGTCGTTACGACAGGTCAGGGCGCGGACCGTCGGTCGCGCGCCAGCCGACGTCCGGGGGCGGGGCCCCCGGGACGTCAGCGTGAGTGGCTACTCGGCTGCGGGTACCTCGTCAGCGGCGACGGTCTCCGCGGGCGCCTCGACGACGGCCACGGTCTCCGCGGGCGCCTCGACGACGACGGTCTCCACGGGCGTCTCGACGACGGCCACGGTCTCCACGGGCGCCTCGACGACGACGGCCGCTTCGGCGGTCGCCTCAGCCGGCGCATCGTTGCCGGCCAGGAGCTCGCGCTCCCACTCGGCGAGCGGCTCCTCAGGCTCCGTGCTGCCGGCGACGGCTCCGCCCGCGCGGGCCATCAGGCCCTCGGCCACCGCGTCAGCGATGACACGGGTGAGCAGGGCCACCGAGCGGATGGCGTCGTCGTTGCCCGGGATGGGGAAGTCGACCTCGTCGGGATCGCAGTTCGTGTCGAGCACGGCGATGACGGGGATGCCCAGCTTCCGGGCCTCTCCGACGGCGATGTGCTCCTTCTTGGTGTCGACGATCCACACGGCGCTGGGGATCTTCGCCATGTCGCGGATGCCGCCAAGCGTGCGCTCGAGCTTGTCCTTCTCGCGCCGCAGGACGAGCAGCTCCTTCTTGGTCAGGCCGGAGCCGGCGACGTCGTCGAAGTCGATCTCCTCGAGCTCCTTGAGCCGCTGCAGGCGCTTGTGCACGGTCTGGAAGTTGGTGAGCATGCCACCGAGCCAGCGCTGGTTGACGTAGGGCATGCCGACGCGGGTCGCCTGCTCGGCGATCGCCTCCTGGCCCTGCTTCTTCGTGCCGATGAACATGACGGAGCCACCGTGCGCGACGGTCTCCTTCACGTACTCGTAGGCCCGGTCGATGAAGGACAGCGACTGCTGGAGGTCGATGATGTAGATGCCGTTGCGCTCCGTGAAGATGAATCTCTTCATCTTGGGGTTCCACCGGCGGGTCTGGTGCCCGAAGTGGACACCGCTCTCGAGCAACTGGCGCATGGTCACAACGGCCATGGGTGCACTCCTGTTCGCGCCGGTCCCGTGGGACAGACGCACTGTCGGTTGTCGGCCACGGGCGGTTGCCCGCGGCCCCTGACGGTCCCCGAGCGCCGTCTCCCTCGAGGGGACCGACCGGCGTCCGGCACGCACACGCTGCGTGAGTCGGACCGTGCGAATTCCCGGCGGCCGATCAGATCGGTCTCCGGGTGCCCCCATCCTACGGCCTCACCGGGAATGCTCCGTCCACAGGCCCGCGGGCAGGCGTCGTGCTTCCCGCAGGGGGCGTCAGATCTACGCGACGCGGATGCGTCGCGGCACTCTCCTCGCATGAGCCTGCCCCCGCTACTCGCCGTCATCGGCACCCTCATGACAGGCACCCTGCTCTTCGCTGGGGTGCCCACCGGGCCCCCGGCCGGTTCGTGGCCGGTGCCGCAACCGGTCCTGGTGTCCGATTTCCGGTCCCCGGCCCATGACTGGGAGCCCGGTCACCGAGGCATCGACCTGGCGGCGCTCCCCGGGGCGGTCGTGGTGGCGATGGTCGGCGGCCGCGTCTCCTTCGCGGGGCGGGTCGCCGGCAGGCCGGTCATCAGCATCTCGCTGCCCGGACCCGGACGTCGCCGCGTGACCTACGAGCCCGTCGACGCCCGCGTTACCGCGGGCGACACGGTCCGCGAGGGGGAAGCGATCGGCGTCGTGGCCGGCGCCGGCGGTCATTGCTCGAGCCGTTGCCTGCACGTCGGGCTGCGGACGGCCGACGGCTACCGGGATCCCCGCTCGCTGCTCGGCCGAGCTCCCGCCGTGCTGAAGCCACTCAGTCCGTAGTCTCGTCGCCCCCGGCAGCACGTGGGTGCGCGAGAGCGAAGGTGGCCCTCAGCCGTTCGACGGAGACGTGCGTGTACCGCTGCGTGGTCGCCAGGGTGGCGTGCCCGAGAAGCTCCTGGACCGTCCTGAGGTCCGCGCCGCCTTCCAGCACGTGGGTGGCCGCCGTGTGGCGCAGGCCATGCGGAGCGAGGTCCGGCACCCCCGCCTCACGGGTGAGCCGGTGGACGGCCGATCTCACGGTTCTCGGATCGATCCGTCCTCCGCGCACACCGAGGAAGAGCGCCGAGCCGGCGACGGTGGAGCCGGTGGCGACGAGGCTCCCCCGTACGTCCCGCCAGTCGGCCAGCGCCGCGGCGGCCGGACCGCCGAACGGCACGACCCGCTCCTTGTCCCCCTTGCCGCGCACCCGAACCGTGCGGCGCGCGTCGTCGACATCATCGAGGTCGATGGCACAGAGCTCGGAGACCCGGATGCCGGTCGCGTAGAGCAGTTCGAGCATCGCCAGGTCGCGAAGCGCCACGGGTGAGCCGTCGTCGGCGGTGACCGCCGCGTGGTCCATGAGGGTCACGGCCTCGCCGCGATCGAGAATGGTCGGCAGGGTCCTCGATACCCGGGGGCTGCTCAGCCGTTCGCCCGGGTCCGTCGGCGCCAGGCCGCGCCGAAGGCACCACGCGGTGAAGGATCGCGCCGATGCAGCCCGGCGGGCGATCGTCGCGCGCGCCCGTCCGTGGCCGCTCTGGAGGGCGAGCCAGCCTCGAAGGTGCGGCAGCGTGATACCGGCGACGGTGACCACTCCGCGCTGTGCGCAGTACCCGAGGAGGTCGGTGACGTCACCGCGGTAGGCACGCACCGTATGGGCACTGCTCCCTCGTTCGTCGCGAACATGAGCGATGAACCCGTCCAGCGCGGAGCCCAGGTCGTCGGCGAGACCGCCGCCGAGCGCGTCGCGGGGCACTTCGGGCATGCCCCCATCGTCGCAAGGCCGCCGGCGCCGGCCGGTCAGGCGCGCGGAGCGCGCTTGAGTTGCCAGCCGTCCTCGGTCTCGCCGACCCATCCGCCGGACACGAGGATGGACAGGCTGGCCATCACGTCGGACGCGGCCAGTCCAGCGCTTCGCATCATCTCGGCGAGGCCCGCGGCCCCCCGCGTCGGAAGTGCATCGAGCACGGTGCGCTCGCGGGGCGCCAGCGAGTCGCGGTCGCGTCGACGAGCCTCGGCGACACCCCCGAGGGTGCCGTCGGACCGAGTTACGCGATGCGCGAGGTCCAGCATGGACAGGACGTCCGGCACGTCGCAGACGAGCGCGGCCTCTCCCTCGCGGATCAGGCGGTGGCAGCCGGCGGACGCCGGAGAGGTGACCGGACCGGGTACCGCCAGCACGGGTCGGGACATCTGCATGGCCGCACGAGCGGTGGCCGCGGTGCCGGACCGTTCTGCCGCCTCCACGACGACGGTCGCTCGGGACAGAGCCGCGATCAGGCGGTTGCGCGAGAGGAAGCGCTGCCGCCGGACCGATTGCCCCGGCGGGGTCTCGCTCACCACCGCCCCCTCGTCGACGATCCGGGCGATGAGCGACTCGTGCGCACGGGGGTACGGGACATCCACTCCGCCAGCGAGCACGGCGATGGTGGTTCCCCCAGCCGACAGGGCTCCGCGGTGGGCCGCCGCGTCAATGCCGAAGGCCGCTCCCGACAGGATGGTCCACGACTCTCCGGCCAGCCGCGCAGACCAGGAGCGGGCAACCTCCTCGCCGTAGGGCGTACAGGCCCGCGCTCCGACAATCGCGACCGATCGCAGAGCCAGCAGGCGCAGGTCGGCGGCCCCCCGCACCCACAGAGCGAGGGGCGCGAACCCGCCGAGAGCGTCCAGCTGCGTGGGCCACTCCCGGTCGACTCGGGTGACCAGGCGCGCGCCGACCCTCGCCGCCGCCTCGAGCGCGGACGCCGCCGAGACACCCTCGGCCCGCGCCGCCAGTCCATCGCCGTGCCTCAGCCCGGTGCCATGGGAGCGGATGCGGTCGAGGAGGCCGGCAGGCCCGAACTCGGTGATGAGCCGAGCGACAGCGGCATCTCCCGGCTCGACGATGTGGGCCAGCACCAGCCACGCGTCACGCTCGTGGCTCATGCGGAGCCGCCCGACCATGCCGTCGTCGCTCCGCGAAGGCTCAGGGCCAGCGCGACGTCATCCCTGCCGGGGATGTCACGTCCGGCGAGATCGGCCAGCGACCACGCCATCCGTAGAACACGATCCGGGCCGCGCAGGTTCGCCGATCGGCGGTCGTACTCGCGCAGAAGCTGTGCCCCGGCGGGGTCGGGTCGCCAGTGTCGGCGCAGCTCGCCGACGGGGATGGCCGCGTTGAGGTGCCAGGGCATGCCCGCGAAGCGACGACCACTGCGTTCCCGAGCTGCATGGACCCGCTCCCTGATCGCCGCACTCGACTCTGCCGACCCGGACTCGGCGAGCTCCGCGTCAGCCGGTCGAGGGACGACCAGCCGGATGTCGATGCGGTCCAGCAGCGGGCCCGAGAGCCTCGCCGCGTATCGCCGCACAGCCGCCGGGGCGCACGAGCACCCCGCTCCGGTACCGGTTCGCCGCCCGCAGGGGCACGGGTTGGCCGTGAGGACGAGCTGGAACCTCGCCGGAAGGAGACCGCTCCAGCCCGTGCGATCGACCGATGCGGTGCCGGACTCCAAGGGCTGGCGCAGCCCTTCAAGGGCAGGTCGGGAGAACTCCGGGGCCTCGTCGAGGACGAGCACGCCGCGGTGGGCCAGGGTGACCGCTCCGGGGTGGACGCGTGCGCCCCGGACCGAGCCGAGCAGGGCGGCCGCTGATGCGGAGTGGTGGGGCGCGCGTGCCGGAGGCCGGAGGTAGTCGGCATCGGGGCGCGGCGCGCCAGCCACCGAGTGCACCACCGCGACCTCGAGCGCCGCCTCATCGTCCAGGTCAGGCAACAGCCCCGCCAGCCTCTCGGCAAGCATCGTCTTGCCCACACCCGGTGAACCGACGAGCGCGACGTGATGACCCCCCGCAGCCGCCACCTCGAGCGCCAGCCGACCCTGCGGGTGCCCGCGCAGGTCCGTGAGGTCGGGCACGCTCGTGGGCGGCCCAGGCACGCCCGCGGCGGGCGCCCGAGGCCCGTGAGCCAGGCTGGCGGACGCAAGCAGCTCGCAGACCTGGTCCAGACGCTCGACCAGGACCACCCGGATGCCCGTGAGTCGGCCCAGCTCGCGACCGCTGGCGATGGGCACCACCAGGTTCGTCAGGCCGGCCTCTCGGGCCGCCAGCGCCGCGGCCAGGGTGCCACGGGTCGGTCGGATCGCGCCGTCGAGCCCGAGCTCGCCCACGAAGGCGGTGGTCCCCAGGTGCGTCGAGGGAACCACGTCGCTCGCCGCGAGGATGCCGACGGCGATCGGCAGGTCGAGTCCAGCGCCCTGCTTGCGTACCTCGGCCGGCGACAGACCGATGGTGATGCGGCGGTTCGGCCATGCCTTCCCGGAGCTGTCGATCGCGCACCGCACCCGTGATCGCGACTCCGACACGGACGCATCCGGGAGCCCCACGACACCGACGCCGGGCAGGCCATCCGATACGTCCACCTCAACGCGGACGAGCGAACCCGAGACCCCGGCGATGACCGCACCATGGACCTGGGCGAGGGTCACTGCACGCCCCTCAGGTGCTGGATCACGGCACGACCCTCCGGGGGCTGCACGATGCCGATGACGTCGAAGCGAATCTGGGGCACGTACATCTGCTGCTCATCCAGCCAGCGCAGAGTCAGCTCGCGCAGTCGCCGCAGCTTGCGAGGGCCGACCGCCTCGGCCGGGGAGCCGAAGGCCGTGCTCCGCCGGGTCTTCACCTCGCAGATGACCAGGGAGGATCGATCACGCGCGATGATGTCCAGCTCGCCCGTCGCGCACCGCCAGTTCCGAGCCAGGATGTCCATCCCCTGCCTGCGCAGGTAATCGGCCGCCAGGTTCTCGCCGTACCGCCCCAGAGCGTCCTTCGCCCGCATGCGACCACCTCCGCGGGCGACCCTGCCGCGTAACCACAGGCCCGGCAGCGGCCGTGCCGGGCCTGTGGATTCACGACCACGGTCCGCCGGGAGTGTGCACGATCAGTCGGGCAGGGCTCGTTCCCCGACGGGGGCCCAGCCCTGGGGATGGTGCGAACCGGCCGTGCCGTGCCCCTCAGTCACCATCGACCACGATGCGGTTTCGTCCCGCGCGCTTGGCCGCGTACATGGCCCCATCTGCACGCAGCAGCGCCGCCTGCGGGTCGTCGTCAGCAGTCAGCATGGACACGCCGATGCTGAACTGCGGCTGCACGAGCCGCCCACCGACCGACACAGGACGCCGGACCGCCTGGGCGACCTTGGCCGCCACAGCCGCTGCGTCGGAGGCGTCGTGCACGCCCTCGAGCAGGACGACGAACTCGTCACCGCCGAGGCGGGCGATGAGATCGCCGTCGCGGACGGCCGAGGCAATGCGGTCTGCCACTGCCGCCAGCACTTGGTCGCCGGCTGCGTGACCGAAATCGTCGTTGACCCTCTTGAAGTGATCCAGGTCGCAGTAGAGCAGCGCGAAACCGGCCCCGGTACGGGGAGCATGCCCGGCCAGCTCCTCCATGCGCCGCAGCAGGCTGCGGCGGTTCGCCAGCCCCGTCAGGGCGTCGAGCTCGGCCTGCGCCGTCAGGGCAAGGCGGGCCTCGTACCGCTCGGTGACGTCACGCCAGGTCAGGCTGATGCCGTCGCCGACGCGCACGGCGCGGTTGTCGAACCGCGCTACCGATCCGTCGAACACGTTGGTGAACGGCTCGTCGTCGTCGGCAAGCGGCTCGCCGGTCTCGACGACGCGCGCATAGCGCTCGAACAGGCCGGTGGAGCCGTGCTCGGGCAGGAGGGTCAGCAGCCGCGCGCCGATCAACGCCTCCCTCGTGGTGTGGTTGAACGCGCAGGCCGAGTCGTTGGCATCGGCGTAGGTGAAGTCCACGATCCGGCCGTCGTCGTCCCGCACCGCAGTGAGGAGCACCCACGGGTCGAACAGGCTGTCGACGACGCCGCGGAGCTCCAGCTCCGCTCGCGCCGTTCGCTCGGCGAGGTCGCGGTAGTGGCGTTCGCTGAGGGCCAGTGCCTCCGCGGCGTCGTGCTCGTGCTGCACGTCCCGCAACGAGTCGATACCGCCGACGACGCCACCGTCGTCACCGAGCAGGGCACGGCCGTGGTCGCTCATCCAGCGCCAACCGCCGTCGGCGGTGGCGAACCTGGCCGTGATGCGGCCCTCGGTGCCCCCGCTCTCGAGAACGTCCCGCTTGATGTCTCGCATCCCGGCCAGGTCGTCCGGGTGCATCAGCTCGGGCATCCGGCGACCGATCACCTCATCCGGTGCCCAGCCGAGGATCCCCGTGATCGACGGGGAGACCCACTCGATGGCGCCCCCGGCCGCGCTGCGAACGATCACGTCGGCGGCGTTGTCGGCGAGCAGCCGGTAGCTGGCCTCGCGAAGGGCCAGTTCCTCTGCGTCCCGACGCCGGTCTGAGACATCTCGCCAGGTGAGGCTGATGGAGCCGTCCACACGAGTGGCCCGGACGTCGAACCAGGCCGGCTCCCCGTCGCCTGCTCTCGCGATGGGGGCCTCGTCTCGAATGATCGAACCGGCAACGAAAGCCTCTCGGCACCATGCGACCACGGCCGCAGCCGGCATGTCGGCCAGGGACGGCCCTAGCGGCTGCCCGATCAGCTCCGAGGGCGCCCGCTGAAGAAGGACGCAAGCAGCGTCGTTGACGGCCTGGAACTCGACGTCCACGAGCGTCCCGTCATCGTCGAGGACGACCCCGAAGACGGCGTACGGGTCAAGCATCGACGCCAGGGCGACCTCGAGCATGAGGGACGCGCGCTTCTGCTCCGAGACGTCGACGATCTGCGAGATGAAGTAGTCGACGGACCCGTCCTCGTTTCGCACGCAGGACACGGACAGATCCCCCCAGACGACGTCGCCGTCCGAGCGAAGGAAACGCTTGACCATCCGGTAGGTCTCCCGTCGGCCGGCCAGCAGCTCGTCGACGAGCGCCAGGTCGGCGGTCAGGTCATCGGGGTGCGTCAGCTCCTGCCACGTGCTGGTGATCAAGACGTCAGCGTCACGACCCAGCATCGTGCAGAGCGCCGCGTTGACCCGGAGGAATCGACCTTCGGGCGCCACGAGGCACATGCCGATACCCGAGTTGTCCATGGCGAGCCGGAACCGCTCCTCGCTCGCCGCGAGGGCATGGTCGGCGGAGACATGGGCGTCCACGTCGCGAAGCGACAGGATGGTGCGCTCCAGATCGCCGGCGGCGGACCAAGTCAGGTTGACGGACGCATCGACCCAGAGGACATCGCCGTCGGCGGCAACCACCCGCATCGAATCGCGGTAGTGGGACTCACGTTCGCGTACGGCACGCCGGTACCGGTCACGAGCCTCGTCACGATCCTCGGGTACGACGAGGGCCAGCCACGAATCAGCGAGCACCTCCGGCGAACGGGCCAAGGCGGTGGCCAGCACTGGCGAGGCCCACTCGATCCTGCCGTCGGCCGAGAAGATGACGACGGCATCCTCCGCCCCGTCCGCTGAGTGACGGTGGGGCAGGTCCGGCGCGTCGTCCGGGCCATGCTCTGCGGCCGTGGCCGGTTCGATCATTCACCCCACCTGACCCCTCACCCGCGAGGATACCCAGCCGCCGGGCCGCTGACCTTGTGACGCACGGCTGCCCGAGCAGCAATGCGGGAGGTTACCCCGAGACGGCGACGGGCAGGTTCCAGCTTCGGCGGTGCTGTGCGCACGGCCCGTGAGCTCCCAGTGCGGCAAGGTGCTCCGGGCTCGCGTAGCCCTTGTTCTCGTGCCAGCCGTACTCGGGGTGGTCCTCGGAGAGTCGACGCATGATGGCATCGCGCTCGACCTTGGCGATGACGCTGGCGGCGGCGACCGACGTGCAGGTCAGGTCCGCCTTGACCTTCATCGTCACCGGCGCTGGCAGGTCGGCGATCACGTCATCGAGCAGGCTGGGCTGAGACGGGGACGTCAGCCAGTCATGAGAGCCATCGAGCAGGATGGCGTCCGGGGCGAATGGCAGCGCACCGAGGGCTCGGTGTCCCGCCCTTCGAAGCGCAGCGACGATCCCGACCTCGTCGATCTCGGCGGCACTCGCATGCCCCACCGAGTACCCGACGGCCCATCTGCGGATGTGCGGTACCAGTCGTTCGCGGGCCTGCCGGCTCAGCAGCTTGCTGTCCCGGACACCGGGCAGCGATCGCTTCACGGACTCGTCCACGAGCACCATCCCGACGGTGACCGGGCCGCTCAGCGAGCCTCTCCCGACCTCGTCGACCCCGCACACGACGGTGGCGCCCGCGCGCAGCATCTGGCGCTCCGTGCGAAGCGACACAGCCGTCACAGCCATCAGGGCTTGGCACCCTGGGCGATCTGGGGATCCCCGTAGATCTCCGGTATGGGCACAGTGGCGATGCGGTTCAGCGGCCACAGAACCACCGCGACGCGACCGACCACCTCCGACACGGGGACCGAGCCGTTGTCGACATCGAGGTGATATCGCGAGTCACGCGAGTCGCCGCGGTTGTCGCCCATGACGAAGACGCCGTCCTTGGGGACGACCACGTCGAACTGCACCTGGTTCGTCGGGCCCTTGATGTAGTCCTCGACGAGCGGAACCCCGTTCAGCACGATGCGACCGTCGGCGTCGCAGCAGGAAACGCGATCCCCCTGCACCGCGATCGCGCGCTTGACCAGGTCCTGGCCCGTGTCGCTCGGCAGCAGGCCGATGAACGTCAGTCCGGTGCGAAGGGCCCCCCGCGCGCCGTCAGGCGGAGGAGGCGGTTCCGGCAACCAGTCCCCGGGGTCCTTGAACACGACGACCTCGCCGCGGCTCACCCCGGACATGGTGGTGGTGATCTTCGAGGCGACGATCCTGTCGCTGATGAGCAGGGTGTCCTCCATCGACGCACTGGGCACGTAGAAGGCCTGGACGAGGAAGGCACGGACAAGCGCCGAGAGGACCAGTGCCGAGACGATGATGATGGCCGTCTCGCCCAGCCATCGACCGACGCCGCCGCGCTGAGGGCGAGGCGCCTGGCCGCGGGCGTGACGCCCTCGGCCCGGCGATGGTTCGGGCAGCGGAGCGTGCGGGTCGCGCGCCGACACTGCCATCAGGAGCCCTCTCCGGAGTCCGGCACCGTGGAGAAGGTCTCGGGAATCTCTACCGCCTGGATGCGCGACAGGGGCCACAGCACGGCCATGGTCCGGCCCACGACCTTCGACTCCGGCACGAAACCGCCGCCGGGATCCCCCATGTGCGCCCGGGAGTCGGCCGAGTTCGAGCGGTGGTCTCCCATGACCCACAGCATGCCCTGCGGAACGACCACATCGAAGTCTTGGGTGCTCGGCGCGTCGCCCGCGTACAGGTACGAGGACTCCTCGAGCGGTTGGCCGTTCACCGTGATCGCGCCACCGGCGTCGCAGCAGGTCACGCGATCGCCTCCGACCCCGATCACCCGCTTCACGAAGTCGGTGGAATCAGGAGGCACCACGCCGATCGACTGGCCCAGCCAGGTCAGCGCACCCGCGACGGGATTGCGCTGGGGAACGTCTCCGGCCGGCACGAACGAGTCGGATCCGTCGAAGACGACGACGTCTCCACGCTCGATGTCGCGCAGGTGGTAGACCACGCGGTTGACGAGCACCCGGTCACCGATCCCCAAGGTGTCCTCCATCGAGCCCGAGGGGATGGAGAAGGGCTTCGCCACGAAGGTCGTGATCAGCAGCACGACACCAATGGCGATGGCGATGGTCAGTGGGATGTCCCACCATGCCTGCCTGTCCCTGGCGCCTGCCTTGGGGTTGCCAGGGTTCGCCTCGCCCGCGTTCCGCCCAGGCCGTTCGGCCAACCGGATCAGCCCTCGGTCTTGACGTTCTCGCGGCGCTCGCGGATCTTCGCCTTCTTGCCGCGCAGGTCGCGCAGGTAGTACAGCTTGGCCCGGCGGACATCGCCGCGCGTCACGACCTCGATCTTCTCGACGATCGGGGTGTGCAGCGGGAAGGTGCGCTCGACGCCTACGCCGTAGGACACCTTGCGGACCGTGAAGGTCTCGCTCACGCCCGCGCCCGACCGTGCGATCACGACGCCCTGGAACAGCTGGACGCGAGTCTTGTTGCCCTCGACGACCTTCACGTGCACCTTGAGCGTGTCGCCGGCGCGGAAGTCGGGGATATCTGCCTTCAACGAGGCCGCGTCGACGGCGTCGAGGGTCTTCATGGCGGTGTCGCTTCCTGCAGGCGCCACAGGTCGCCCACGGTGGTGGGTATCGGGATGTCCCGGAAAGCCGGCGGATCGCTCCCCTGTGGCGGGGCGGTCCGTGAACGGCGGGCGGTTATCCGCTCGCCGAGCGCCCCAAGTCTGCCACGATGCAGGCGCGGGCCCCAAACCGGACCCGGATGACAGGAGCGCACATGGCCATCGATCCGCGGGCAGGTCAGCTCGCAGAGCCCGCCGACCTCGTTGACGTCGCTGCCCTGGTGACCGCCTACTACGCGGTTCACCCGGACTCGACGGACGTTGGGCAACGAGTGGCCTTCGGCACGTCCGGGCATCGCGGATCGGCCTTCGACGGAGCCTTCAACGACGACCACATCGCCGCCACGACACAGGCCATCTGTGACCATCGCAAGACCGCGGGCATCACCGGGCCGCTGTTCCTGGCACGCGATACGCACGCCCTCAGCGAGCCGGCCTGGACGACGGCCCTCGAGGTCCTCGCCGCGAACGGCGTTCGCGTGCTCGTCGATGCGCCCGACCGGTACACGCCCACGCCGGCCCTGTCGCACGCGATCCTGAGGTACAACCGGGGTCGTGGCGCCGACGACTCGGGCCGCGCCGACGGCATCGTCGTGACCCCCTCGCACAACCCGCCACGTGACGGTGGGTTCAAGTACAACCCGCCGGACGGAGGCCCGGCCGGCACCGACATCACCGGACCCGTCCAGGACAGGGCCAACGCGTACCTGGCCGCCCGTCTGGCCGGCGTCCGTCGCATCACGCTCGCCCAGGCGCTCCTGGCTGAGACGACGGGACGTCACGACTTCCTCGGCGAGTACGTCGACGACCTGCCCAACGTCGTGGACATCGACGCCATCCGGTCCGCCGGTGTGCGGATCGGCGCCGACCCGCTCGGCGGGGCGAGCGTCGACTACTGGGCGGCCATCGCCGAGCGGCACCAACTGGACCTGACCGTGGTCAACCCGCTCGTCGACCCCACCTGGCGGTTCATGAGCCTCGACTGGGACGGCAGGATCCGCATGGACTGCTCGTCCCCGAACGCCATGGCCTCGCTGATCGGTCGACGCAGCGACTTCGATATCGCGACGGGCAACGACGCCGACTCCGATCGCCACGGAATCGTCACACCCGATGCAGGGCTCATGAACCCCAACCACTTCCTGGCCGTCGCGATCGGCTATCTCATGGGGCACCGCCCGGAGTGGCGGGCTGACGCGGCCGTCGGGAAGACGGTGGTCAGCTCGTCGATGATCGACCGAGTGACCACGGACCTGGGGCGCAGGCTGTGGGAGGTCCCCGTCGGGTTCAAGTGGTTCGTGCCCGGGCTCATCGACGGCTCCGTGGCGTTCGGCGGGGAGGAGAGCGCCGGAGCGTCCTTCCTGCGCCGCGACGGGTCCGTCTGGACGACGGACAAGGACGGCATCATCGCGGCCCTGCTGGCGTCGGAGATCCTCGCGGTGACGGGCCAGTCCCCGTCACAGCGCTATACGGACCTGACCGACCGGTTCGGGGCACCCTCGTACGCCCGCATCGACGCCCCCGCGACGCGCGAGCAGAAGGCGGCACTCGCCGGACTGTCACCGGACCAGGTGACGGCGACCGAGCTCGCCGGAGATGCGATCACTGGCCGCCTCACGCATGCGCCGGGCAACGGGGCGGCCATCGGCGGACTCAAGGTGACCACCGACAACGGCTGGTTCGCGGCGCGGCCCTCGGGCACGGAGGACGTGTACAAGATCTACGCGGAGAGCTTCCTCGGTGAGGAGCACCTGGCCCGAATCCAGACCGACGCCCGCGCCGTGGTCTCCGCCGCGCTGGCCTAACCACCCCCGCCGATCTTGAGGTTGGCGCCACATTTGGCGGCCAAATCCGCCCGCAACCTCAAGGTCGGCCGGGGTGGTGGCCCGCAACCTCAAGGTCGGC
>JAHECS010000005.1:77060-86266 GCA_024641635.1 Actinomycetes bacterium
GCCGATCTTGAGGTTGGCGCCACATTTGGCGGCCAAATCCGCCCGCAACCTCAAGGTCGGCCGGGGTGGTGGCCCGCAACCTCAAGGTCGGCCGGGGTGGTGGCCCGCAACCTCAAGGTCGCCGGCGAGGGAGGGAGCTGGCGGGCAGGCAGTCAGGTGGTGAGGTCGGGCCGATGCGCCCGGGTCCGCTCATGTGCCTGTGCCAGGCGCCAGTCCTCGATCTGGCCGTGGTGGCCGCTGAGGAGCACCTCGGGGACCTCCAGGCCCCGCCACGAGGGCGGCTTGGTGAACACGGGTCCCTCGAGCAGGCCGGCCATCCGACCGTCGGCGAAGGAGTCGTCGACGACGCTCGACGCATTGCCGAGGACGCCGGGGACGAGCCGCACGACGGCTTCGGCCATGACGAGGACCGCGGCCTCTCCTCCCGCGAGGACGTAGTCCCCGATCGACACCTCCCGCACCCCGGCCCAGTCCTCTCGTCCCTCGTAGTACGACGCGACCCGTGCGTCGATGCCCTCGTAGCGCCCGCACGCGAACACGAGCCACTCCTGCGCGGACCACTCCTGCGCCATGGGCTGCTCGAACCGCACCCCCGAGGGCGTGGGGATCACGAGGGCCGGCCGGACCGACGGATCCGACGCGGCCACCGCGTCGAGGGCCTCGCCCCACGGCTCCGGACTCATGACCATGCCCGGGCCGCCGCCGTAGGGCGTGTCGTCGACCGTGCGGTGGCGGTCGTGCGTGTAGTCACGGAGGTCATGCACACGGAGGTCGACGAGTCCCGCATCCATGGCCTTGCCGACGAGGGACAGCCGCATCGGCTCGAGGTACGCCGGGAAGATCGACACGATGTCGATACGCATCAGGACTCGTCCGCGTCGAGCAGCCCCGGAGGGGGATCGATGACGACGATCCGGCCGGCGAGATCCACCGTAGGAACGATGGCGGAGACGAACGGCACCAGGACGTCGCGCTCGTCGGGCGTGCGGACGGACAGCAGGTCCTGACCGGGCAGGTGAACCACCTCCGCGACGGTGCCCACCACCGTGCCGTCGGTCAGCTGCACCGTGCAGTCGACCAACGAGCTGTCGTAGAACTCGTCCGGGTCCTCGGGCGCCTCGTCCGCCTCCCGCTCCACGTGGAGCAGCAGCCCGCGCAGTGCCTCGGCACCGTCACGATCGCCCACGCCCCGGAACGAGACGAGAAGGCGCCCCGAGTGCCAGTGGATGTGCTCGACGACGAGGTCGGGCATCGGCGGGTCCACCGACAGCACGGCACCCGGGGCGAATCGCATGTCCGGCTCGTCGGTTCGCGGCTCGACCGTGACCTGACCACGGATCCCGTGGGGACGGCCGATGCGTCCGACGACGACGCGCATCGACGTGCTAGCGCTCGGCGACGTCGAGGAAGTCGATCCGGACCGCGCGATCGTCGTTGAGCGCCGTGATCACCGTGCGAAGTGCGGTCGCCGTACGACCTCCGCGCCCGATGACCCGCCCCATGTCGTCCGGGTGGACCCGGACGTCGAGCGAGCGACCACGTCGGTTCGTGCGCATGCGCACATCGACATCGTCCGGATGGTCGACGATGCCGCGGACCAGATGACCCAGGGCCTCCTCGAGCATCAGGCCTGAGCCTCGTCGACGGCCTCGGCCACCGCCTCGACGGCAACCTCCTCGGCCACCTCAGCGACGACCTCCGACTCGGCGGCGACCTCTTCTGCCGCGACAGCCTCGGCAACGGCCTCCTCAGCGGCGACCTCGGCGGCAGCTGCCTCCGCGATCGCCTCCTCGGCGACGACCTCGGCCACGACCGCCTCCGCGGCGGCCTCCTCGGCAACGACCTCAGCAACCTCGGCCACGACAACCGCCTCAGCGGCCGCCTCGAGCTTCGGCTTCGGCTTGGACTTCGGCTCGCTCGCGGCGGCCTGGACGGCGGCCTCGAAGGCGAGCGTCTTGCTGGGCTTGGGCGCAGCGACCTCGAGGGTGCCCTCGGCGCCCGGGAGGCCCTTGAAGGTCTGCCAGTCGCCGGTGACCTTGAGGATCGCAGCGACGGCCTCGGTCGGCTGCGCGCCGACACCGAGCCAGTACTGCACGCGCTCCGAGTCGAGCTTGATGAGGCTGGGGTTGTCCAGCGGCTGGTAGATGCCGATCTCCTCGATGGCACGGCCATTGCGGGCGGTGCGGGAATCGGCGACGACGATGCGGTACTGGGGCGCGTGGATCTTTCCGACGCGCTTCAACTTGATCTTGACGGCCACGGGTGGCTTATCTCCTGTTGTGTGAGGCGGCACCCCTCGTGGTCCGCGTGGGGACACGGACCGCTCCGGGAGCCTGTTGACTGCCGGGTCCGGAGGGTAGAGGGCCTACCGGGCGGCAAGTGCCCGCTCATTCTGCCAGACGTCGGAGCGCACCCCGACCACGCCCCGGCCGAACCCGCCCCGGACAATACGGGCATGGCCGACCTGCTTGAGCTGTCCGAGGACCTGCCCGTGGAGTCGGTGCCCGCGGGCGCCGTGCTCATCGAGGAGGGCAGCGATCCCGATCGACTCCTCATCCTCGTGTCCGGCAGCGTCACCATCGAACGGGACGACGTGGCCTTCGCGCGCATCGACAGTCCCGGGTCGATCTTCGGCGAGATGTCCGCGGTCCTCCGGCGCCCAGCAACGGCGACCGTACGAGCCTCCACCGACGTCACCGTGCGCGTCGCCGCGGATCCCGAGGCCTTCCTCATCGAACGCCCGGGCGCTGCGCTCAACGTCCTGCGCACGACCGCGTCCCGGCTGGACGGACTGACGCAGTACCTCGTCGATGTCAAGGCCCAGTTCGCCGACCAGTCAGGGCACCTCGGGATGGTGGACGACATCCTCGACACCCTCGTCCACCACCAGTCGCCGGCCGCGCAGACCGGGTCGGCCCGCGACCCCGAGGGCGATCACCAGCACTGACGCGCGGGCTAGAGGTCGATCGACTCCACGGAGAACACCCCGAACCACTCAGCGGTGCCCGCTTCCGTGTCAATGGTGATGTGCGCCGGCACGGGACCTCGCTGCTTTCCCGCGTTGAACACCCACGTCCCGTGCAGCCGGTCGTGCCAGGATCCGCCGTCGATCCACGGCGCCTGGTGGATGTGGCCGCACAGGACCATGTCAGGACCATGCTCCTCGATCCATCCGGCGAGCTCGTGGTCGGGGAACTCGCGGCGGCCGTCGCGGCACAGCACGGTCCCGGCCGGCGGGGAGTGGTACAGCCAGATCCATCGCTCGGGCCTGCCCTGGCCGGCCTCGGCGAGCTGGGCGGCGACCTCCCGCTGGGTGGCAGGCCCGTCCCACCAGGGACAGACGGTGAACCGGGTGCCGTCGATGTCGACCGAGGCCCCGTCGACGTGGACGGACCCGGGGCGATCCTTCCTGAGCCAGGACGCCACCTGCTCCCCCTGGGCTCCCGGGCCGTCGAGATCGTGGTTGCCGGACGAGACCAGGACGACGGCCTTCTCCCCCAGCAGCTGCAGGTACTTCTCGAGCACGACGACCTGGACCTCGAACGGCACCGGGTTCACGACGTCGGCCAGGTCACCCACCAGCGCCACCACGTCGACGTCATCCGCGGCCTTCACGAGCCAGTCGTAGTGCGGCAGGCGGTAGTGCAGGTCGGAGACGACGAGGATCCGCACGAGGGCGAGTATGTCGCATTTGTCCCGGCGGTTGTCACGGAGGCACCGACAGGACCACCTCGTCACGCCCGTGGCCGGAGTGTCAGGCCTGGCGGCCGGTCACTCCCATGGGGCGCGGGCCCGGTCGGCCGTAGTAGTAGCCCTGACCGAACGACCAGCCGAG
This sequence comes from Actinomycetes bacterium, assembly GCA_024641635.1. Taxonomy (GTDB): domain Bacteria; phylum Actinomycetota; class Actinomycetes; order S36-B12; family S36-B12; genus UBA10649. Next base: position 80,896 of record JAHECS010000005.1, read on the forward strand.
GTCGCGGAGGATGCGTGCCTGGGACTCGGTCTCGATGCCCTCGGCGATCCCCATCAGCCCAAGCCCCTTGGCAAGTCCGGCCACGCCGGCCGCCAGCGCGTTGGCCGGTGACGCGCCGTCGCCGAGATCACGAACGAAGCCGGCATCCAGCTTCAGCCCCGTCACCGGGAGGTCGCGAAGCAGGGAGATGGACGAGTATCCGGTGCCGAAGTCGTCGACCTGAACACCCACGCCCAGCGCTCGCAGCTCCTCCAGGTCGGACGCCGTGACGTCGACCTGGGGCAGCACCGCCGTCTCGGTAACCTCGACGACGAGTCGTGCGGGATCGACGGAGTGGCGGTCGATCGTCCCCCTGAATCCCCGCAGCCAGTCACTGCGGGAGAACTCGACGGACGACACGTTCACGCTGACCGCGCCGGGCAGCCCCGGCTCGGCAGCGATGAGGGAGCAGACCTGCTCGAGGACGAGACACCCGATGCCGACGATGAGGCCGGTCTCCTCCGCAACCGCGAGGAAGGCGTCCGGTGGGAGCAGGCCGCGCGTGGGGTGGTTCCACCGGACCAACGCCTCGTGCCCCCGCACCGAACCGTCTGCCAGGGAGACAATCGGCTGGTAGTGGGTCACGAACTCCCCCGCCGCCAGCGAGCGCCGGAGCTCCTCTTCGATGGTGACGCGGGAGACGACCTGCGCGTGCATCGCGTCATCGAAGAACTGCCAGCGCGAACGACCCGCTGACTTCGCGCGGAACAGGGCGGCGTCGGCGTCCCGCAGGAGGCCGTCCGCGGTGGAGCCCGGTTGGGACACCGCGATGCCGAGCGACGCGGTCGGCACGAAGCGATGGCCCTGGACCACGATGCCCTGCTCGATGGCCGCGCTGATGCGGGCCGCGACCCTGTCGACCTGCTGGGGTCCGGTCACCTCAGGCAGGACGACGAGGAACTCATCGCCGCCGAAGCGCCCCACTCGATCCTCCGACCGCATGACGCCGGCGATCCTCTCCCCCACCACGGTCAGCACCTCGTCGCCAGCGGCATGCCCCATCGAGTCGTTCACGACCTTGAAGTTGTCGAGGTCGAGGAAGAGCACGGCGACGGATTCCGTGCCACGCCGGGCCGAGTGCAGGTCGGACGCGAGGATGTCGAGGATCCATGCCCGGTTCCGCAGCCCTGTGAGCTCGTCGTGGAACGCCCGGAACTCCAGCATCTCCTGAGCCTTGCGCTCCGCGGTGACGTCCTCGATCTGGACCATGACGCGATCTGGGCTGCCCGCCTCGCCACGGATGAGCGCGCCCACGCGCCGCACGAGCGCAGGGGTCCCGTCCGCGCGCACCAGGCTCAGTTCGGCCGGCCCCGGTCCGCCGCCAGCCAGCGTCTGGGCACGAAGCAGCTGAACTCGTTCCCGCTGGTCGGGGTCGACCAGGTCCTCGGTACGGCGGCCGAGAAGCTCCGACCGGCCACGCTGGAGGATGTGGCAGATGGCCTCATTCACGAACTCGATGTTCCCGTGGACGTCGGTGATGATCATGCCGATGGGAGCCGTCTCGGTGGCGGTCCGGAAGAGCTGCTCGGATTCCAGAAGGCGTCGCCGGACCTGCATCTCGTCATCGACGTCTCGCATGGCGACGACGTAGAACGTGAGAGACCCCGCGTCGTCGAGGACCATGGTCGCCCGCGCGGCCATCCACCGGTACTCGCTCCCGGCCTCGCCGACACGGACCACGACCTCGCGAGGCTGCCCATCGCTGAGCAGGGCGGCGCGCGCATCAGCCACGAGGCGGCGGTCGTCCGGGTGGATCCAGTCAAGGGCCAAGGCGCCGAGCAGGTCATGCGTCGACAGCTTCGTCAGGACCGTCGCCGACGGCGAGGCCCAGGAGATCCGGTTGTCCGGGGTGAGCAGGAGAACAAGGTCCGAGGCGTTCTCCGCGAGGAGCTGGTACCGCTCCTGCGCCTCCACCAGGGCCGTCACGTCGACGGCGATCGACACCCCGCCCACGATCTGGTCATCCACGGTGATCGGAGAGATGCGCACCTCGTAGACGAGCGCGCCGTCCGGCGATCGCACCACGAGGTTCGTCTTCTTACCGTCGAGGGCAGCCCGGTACGGGCCCTCGTACAGGGCCCACCGATCCGGTGGGAGCACGTCGCCGGCAAGAACGCCCTCGAGGGCACCCTCCTGGTACCCGTACCTCGGAAGCGCCCCACCGCGCGCGATGACGAAGCGGAGGTCGCGGTCGAAGACGAGCACCGACGCCTGCGGGAGCTCGTCCAGCGCCAGTATCGCCAGCGCTGGCAACTCGCCCCGTGGAGTGAACGTCCCCACCATGACTCTCCCCTTCGGCTCCCCAGTGTCCGGGATCCGCCGGGCCGAGGCAACCGAGGGCGCTGCGGTCAGCCGAGCAGGTTGCGAAGCTCCGGAGGAAGGTTGGCGGGGTCGAAGGCCTCGACGCGATCCTCACCCGGGGCGGCCTCGCCCGACTCCAGGGCTGCACGCTTGGCAGGGTTGCCGCTGCGGCTCTTGCCCTTGGCCGGCTTCGCCGACTTCGCCATGCGGCCCTTGGCCTTCTTGCTGCCACCGAAGCCCGGCATGCCCGGCATCCCGGGCATCCCACCGCCCTTGCCCATCTGCTTCATCATCTTCTGGGCCTGGGTGAACCGTTCGACGAGGCCGTTGACGTCGCTCACCGAGGAGCCGGAACCCTGGGCGATGCGAGCGCGACGCGACCCGTTGAGGATCTTCGGGTCCTGCCGCTCCGCGGGAGTCATCGACTGGATGATGGCGGCCACCCGGTCCAGCTCGCGGTCGTCGACCTGGTCGAGCTGCTCCTTCATCTCCCCCATCCCGGGGAGCATGCCGAGGATCTTCCCGAGCGAGCCCATCTTCTTGACGGCCTGCATCTGCTCGAGGAAGTCATCGAGCGTGAAGTCCTCGCCCGCAGAGACCTTCTTCGCCATCCGCTCGGCCTGCTCGGCGTCGAAAGCCTTCTCGGCCTGCTCGATGAGCGTCATGACGTCGCCCATGTCGAGGATCCGGGATGCCATGCGGTCGGGATGGAAGGTCTCGAAGTCGCCGAGCTTCTCTCCGACCGAGGCGAACATGATCGGCCGCTCGGTGACCGTCACGATGGACAGCGCCGCGCCGCCTCGGGCGTCGCCGTCGAGCTTGGTCAGGACCACGGCATCGAAGCCCACGCCGGACTCGAACTCCTGGGCGGTGCGGACGGCGTCCTGGCCGATCATCGCGTCGACGACGAGGAGGACGTTGTCGGGCCGAGCTGCGTCGCGGACGTCCCTCAGCTGCTGCATGAGGTCGGAGTCCACGGCCAGCCGTCCTGCCGTGTCGACGATGACGACGTCGTGGACCTTGGCCTCGGCGTGCGAGCGCGCCTGGCGGGTCACGGCCACCGGGTCGCCGACCCCGTTGCCCGGCTCGGGGGCGAAGACCGCGACCCCAGCCTGCTCCCCCACGACCTTCAGCTGATCGACGGCATTCGGTCGCTGCAGGTCCGCGGCCACAAGCAGGGGCGTATGGCCCTCGTTCCGCAGGTGCAGGGCCAGCTTGCCGGCGAGGGTCGTCTTTCCTGCACCTTGGAGTCCCGCGAGCAGGATGACTGTCGGGCCGGACTTCGCGAAAACCAGCCGCGACGTCTCGCCGCCGAGGACGGCGACGAGCTCCTCGTGCACGATCTTGACGATCTGCTGCGCGGGGTTGAGTGCGCCCGACACCTCGGACGAGAGGGCCCGCTCCTTGACGGTGGCGCAGAACTGGCGGACGACCGGCAGGGCGACGTCCGCCTCGAGCAGCGCCGTCCGGATCTCCCGGACGGTGGCGTCGACGTCCGCCTCGGAAAGGCGACCCTTGCCGCGCAGACCCTTGAAGGTGGCGGCCAGGCGGTCGGAGAGGGTGGCGAACACGGGCGTCAGCGTAACCGGCGAGGGATGCGGGCGATCACGCCAGGGACGCAAGCACCGCGTCACGCAGCGGGGCCAGCCGCTCCTCCGGCAGGGGGGCCCCGTCGGCATCTGTGACGAAGAACACGTCGACGGCGTCCGCGCCGAGCGTCGAGACCTTGGCGCCGACGATGGCCGCACGGTTCGCGGCAACCGCGGCGGCCACGCGGTAGAGCAGCCCGGGAGCGTCGTGCGCATGGACCTCGACGATGGTGTTCCCGAGGGATCCGTCCGGGACGACGGTCACCTGCGGCTCGGGGTACTCGGTCGCCCGCGGCGGGACATAGTCCGCATCGCGCTTCGCCAGCCTGGCGGGCACGTCGTACGTCCCGTCGACGGCACGCCGCACGTCATCACTGAGCTGTTCGATCGATGGCGGGTCGCCGAACGCGGGTCGCACTGTCCACTCCTGGACGGCACGGTCGCCGACGGTCGTCACCCTCGCGCCGAGCACGTGGAGGCGGTTGAGCGACAGGACTCCGGCCACGAGCGCGAGCAGGCCGACCCGGTCAGGCGCCGCGACGGTGACGAGGCACGCACTGTCGAGGGTGTCCATGAGCACCCAGACGCCCGTCTGCTGCAGCGCCACCTGCTGCTGGTCCGTCAGTGCGGGTGGCTCGGGCAACGGTCGACCGGCCATGACCGCCCGGACACGCACGGCCAGGTCGTTGATGAGGCCGAAGCGCCAGTCGGTGCACACCGTGGGACCCGTCGCCAGCGAGTCGGCCAGCACGAGGTCGTGCATGAGGTCCAGCACGTCGACCGATCCGAGCAGCGTCGCCACCTCCCCCACCACCTCGGGGTCCTCGAGGTCACGGCGCGTGGCGGTATCGGGCATCAGGAGGTGATGACGCACAAGGGTGACGATGGTCTCCCGGTCCTCGTCGTCGAAGCCCATCATCGCGACGAGGTCGCCGGCGATCCGGGCACCGACCTCGCTGTGGTCGCCACCGCGCGCCTTGCCGATGTCGTGCAGCAGCGCGCCGACGAGCAGCAGGTCGGGTCGATCCACGTTGCGGGTGAGCGCGCTGGCCTGCACCGCCGTCTCGACGAGATGCCGGTCGACGGTGAACTTGTGCAGGGGGTTGCGCTGCGGAGCGGACCGCACGACATCCCACCCCGGAATCAGTCGGGAGATGATCCCGGCCTGGTCGAGGGCCTCCCAGACCGGGACCATGCTCGGTCCGGAGCCGATCAGGGCGACGAAGGACTCGCGGACCGCGCGCGACCACGGGACTGCGGGCAGGGTCCCCTCGACGGCGAGGCGTTCGACGGTGTGCGGCGAGAGGGGCAGACCGGCCTGCGCGGCCGCCGCGGCAGCGCGGACGATGAGACCGTCGTCGGATCCGGGCTTGACGTCGATCGCCAGGACGGCCTCCCCGTCCTGCGTGACGACCCCGTCGGTCAACGGGATTCGCGGGGCA
>JAHECS010000005.1:86366-88234 GCA_024641635.1 Actinomycetes bacterium
GGGTCCGACACGGTGGTCGTCGCCGTGCCGAACAACTCGACAAGCCAGTCATCAGTCAGCGAGGTCAGCGCAGCGCGTCGCCCCGGGCCGGTGAGCCCGGGGCGACGTGCCAGCTCGTTCCTCGCGGACGCGAACTCCTGCGGTTCCACGCCCGTTTCCCTCCTAGAGGGCTTCTGACCCGCGCTCGCCGGTGCGCACCCGGACGACGGTCTCGACCGGGATCACCCACACCTTGCCATCGCCGATCTTGCCAGTCTGCGCCGCTCCGACGACCGCGTCGACGACTCCGTCGACGACGTCATCCTCCACGACGACCTCGAGCCGCACCTTGGGCACCAGGTCCACGGTGTACTCCGCTCCCCGGTAGACCTCGGTGTGCCCCTTCTGCCGCCCGAAGCCAGACACCTCGGACACCGTGAGCCCATGGACTCCCTGGGCCTCGAGCGCGCTCTTCACGTCGTCGAGCTTGAACGGCTTGATGATTGCCGTGACGAGCTTCATGCCTGCACCTCCGCCTTGTTGCGGGCAGCGTGGCCGACGCCCGCGAAGACGCCACCACCGCCCGAGTCTCCCAGTTCGTATCCCGACTCCGCGTGCACGGCACGGTCGATGCCGCCCACCTCGACGTCCTCGTCGACCCGGATGCCCCGGACCGCCTTGATGATCAGCGCAATGATGAGTGCGACGACGAACGAGTAGATCATCACCGAGAACGCGCCAATCGCCTGCTTCCCGAGCTGGTCGGCGCCGCCTCCGTAGAACAGGCCGTTCACGCCGGCCGGAGCGGCCTCCGTGGCGAGGAAGCCGATCATCAGGGTGCCGACGAGGCCCCCCACCAGGTGCACGCCCACGACGTCGAGCGAGTCGTCGTACTTCAGCTTGAACTTCAGACCCACGGCCAGGGCGCAGAGCGCTCCGGCGATGACGCCGATGACGATCGCGCCGAGCGGGCTCACCGCGGAGCACGACGGCGTGATGGCCACCAGGCCCGCCACGACGCCCGACGCCGCACCGAGGCTGGTCGCGTGTCCGTCCCGGATCTTCTCCGTGATGAGCCACGCGATGGCTGCCGCGCAGGTGGCCACGAACGTGTTGACGAACACCACGGCCGAGGCGTTGTTGGCCGCCAGGGCAGAGCCCGCGTTGAAGCCGAACCAGCCGAACCACAGCAGCCCCGCGCCGATCATGACGAGCGTGAGGTTGTGCGGACGCATGGGCGTCTTGGGCCAGCCGAGGCGCCTGCCGACGACCAGGGCGAGCGCGAGGCCCGCCGCACCTGCGTTGATGTGGACTGCCGTGCCTCCTGCGAAGTCGATCACGCCGAGCTCGAAGATCCAGCCGCCGGACGCCCATACCCAGTGCGCGACCGGGAAGTACACGAGCGTCGCCCAGACACCGCCGAACACCAGCCAGGCGCCGTACTTCATGCGGTCGGGGATCGCACCCGCGATGAGCCCGACCGTGATGCAGGCGAACATCGCCTGGAAGGCCACGAACGCCATGACCGGAAGCGCCGCCTCGGGGTCATCCGTCATGAGGCCTTCAAGGCCGAGGAACTCCGTGGGGCTGCCGACCAGACCGCTCTGGTCCGTGCCGAACGCCATCGAGTAGCCGTAGAGGACCCACAGGACCCCGACGATGAATGTTGCGCCCATGACCATCATGAGCATGTTCAGGACGGACTTCGAGCGGACCATTCCGCCGTAGAAGAAGGCCAGTCCCGGGATCATCACCAGCACGAGTGCTGATGCGGTCAACACCCAAGCGGTGTCACCTGTGTTGAGCATCGATTCCATGCGAGCGCTCCCTCCATAGGTGTTTCACCTCGCGGGGCAGACACTTCTGGGTGGAGGTTTCGCCGGGCACGC
>JAHECS010000005.1:88334-109896 GCA_024641635.1 Actinomycetes bacterium
GGCTCGAACGGGGCCAGATCATCCGGCCCCTCTCCGAGTCCCACGAGCTTGACCGGCACACCCAGCTCGCGCTGGACCGCGACGACGATGCCGCCCCTGGCCGTTCCGTCCAGCTTCGTCAGCACGATTCCGGTGACGTCGACCACCTCGGCGAACACGCGCGCCTGGATGAGGCCGTTCTGACCGGTCGTGGCATCGAGCACCAGCAGCACCTCGTCGATCGGCGACTGCTTCTCCACCACGCGCTTCACCTTGCCGAGCTCGTCCATGAGCCCGGTCTTCGTGTGCAGCCGCCCCGCCGTGTCGATGATCACCGTGTCGACGTCTGCCGCTGCCCCCGTTGCGACCGCGTCGAACGCCACGGCGGCCGGATCGCCGCCCTCGGGCCCGCGGACGACGGCCGCTCCCACTCTGTCGCCCCAGGTCTGGAGCTGGTCTGCGGCTGCGGCCCGGAACGTGTCCGCCGCGCCCAGCACCACCGTCTCGCCCTGCGCAACGGCAAGCCGGGCGAGCTTGCCCGTCGTGGTCGTCTTCCCCGTGCCGTTGACGCCCACCACGAGAACCACGCCCGGCCGGTCACCGACCCGCGCGGCGCGCAGCGTGCGGTCCATCGTCGGGTCGACCAGGGCCAGCAGCTCCTCCCGCAGGAGGGCCTTGACGGCACTCGGATCCGATGAGCCCTCGACCCGGACACGAGCGCGGAGGCGGTCCATCAGCTCCTGAGTGGGCCCGACCCCGAGGTCGGCCGTCAGAAGGGTCTCCTCGACCTCGTCCCAGGTGTCATCGTCGATGACGTCGCGGCTGAGGAGGGCGAGAAGGCCACGACCCAGGGTGTTGTGCGAGCGGGCGAGGCGGGCGCGCAGCCGCTGCATGCGTCCGGCCGCCGGCTCCGGGACCTCGACCTCGAGCAGCGCCTCGAGCTCCGCGGCCTCCTCCGGGGTGACGAGCCCGGTCGGCTCCTCCAGGAGGGCCTCGGCCGACGGCTCGGCCAGGGTCTCCCCCACCTGGACGATGTCGACCGTGCGCCTGGGGGTGTCCCGAGGAACGGAGTCGTCGTCACCGACACCTGGCGCGTAGTCGATACCGGGGCGCGGCTTGGTCTCCAGCGCCGACCTGCCGCCCCGCCGGACCAGCGCCACGCCGCCCGCGACGAGCGCGACGAGAAGGACGACGCCGACGATGACATAGAGGAGCACGGAATCCATGGCGGGCATCCTCCCACGCACACGGACCGCGCCCGACACGGCAGGATGGGCGCGTGGCCGCCCGTTCCTTCCTGTCCGCCTATGTCATCGTCGGCGTCCTCAACGTGATCGCGGAGGCCACCGGCAACACGGACGCCGTCCAGATCACGAAGCCGCTGCTCATGCCCGTGCTCCTCGGCTTCCTCATCGCCGTGGCGTGGGGGTTCTGGGTGGCCCCGCTGCGGTGGCTCGCCGCCGGTCTGGTGTTCGCGTGGGCGGGAGACCTCGCCCTCCTGGGCGAGGGCGACACCTGGTTCATGCTCGGAATCGCGGCGTTCCTGATCATGCAGGCCTGCTATCTCGTGGCCTTCCTCGCGGTCAAGGGCCCCGGCCTCGTCCGGGCCTGGAAGATCACCCTGATCCCCTACGTCCTCGTCTGGCTGGCGATCAACGCGATGGTCTGGAGTGGCGCGGGTGACCTTCGGATCCCCGTCCTCCTGTACAGCGCCGTCGCCGTCGCCATGGCCGCTGCGGCTCTGGACCTCGTCCTGCGCCTGCCGCGGGCCCTCGCCTGGCAGGTGGCGGGAGGAGCGGGCCTGTTCGTCATCTCCGACGCCCTCATCGCTCTGACGGCGTTCGGGCCGCTCGCCGCGACGAACGGGACGTCCGCGGCCGTCATGGCGACGTACATCGCAGCACAGGGATTCATCGTCACCGCCTTCGCCATCGGCACCTTGAGGGTCCTGGCTCCGGAGGCGCCGGCCGCGCAGCGACCCACCAAGCTGGCCGAGGATCGATCCCGCTGAGATGCGACCCGGGGGCGCGCTGCGCACCCCCGCCTATGCGCTGACCGGCTCCGACTCGCGCAGCCGCTGGCCGATCACCTGCGTCACGCCGTCCCCGCGCATCGAGACGCCGTAGAGGGCGTCCGCGATCTCCATCGTGCGCTTCTGGTGGGTGATGACGATGAGCTGGGACGAGGTGCGCAGCTCCTCGATGATGTCGATGAGACGCCCGAGGTTGACGTCGTCGAGAGCGGCCTCGACCTCGTCGAGCACGTAGAACGGGCTCGGCCTCGCCTTGAACAGCGCCACGAGGAAGGCCACCGCCGTGAGCGATCGCTCACCGCCAGACAGCAGTGACAGCCGCTTCACCTTCTTGCCCGGGGGCCGAGCCTCGACGTCGACGCCGGTGTTCAGCATGTCGGACGGGTCGGTGAGGACGAGTCGACCCTCACCACCCGGGAAGAGCCGGGCGAAGATGCCCTCGAACTCCCGCTCGACCGCCTGGTAGGCCTCGGTGAACACCTGCTCGACCCGGGCGTCGACCTCCTTGACGATGTCCAGCAGGTCCTCGCGCGTGCGCTTGAGGTCCTCGAGCTGCTCGCTCAGGAATCGATGCCGCTCCTCCATGGCGGAGAACTCCTCGAGCGCGAGCGGGTTGATTCGGCCCAGCAGGGCCAGGTCGCGCTCGGCCGCCTTGAGCCGCTTCTCCTGCTCGGCGCGGACGTACGGATAGGGCTGCGGCTCCTCCTCGGGCACGTCGTCACCCGGCGACGGCGGCGTGGGGGGCACGGGCTGGTCCGGTCCGTACTCGGCGATGAGGATGTCCGCCTCGACGCCGTGGTCCTCCAGCACCTTGTCCTCGAGCTGCTCGATCCGCATGCGCTGCTCGGCCCGGGCCACCTCGTCGCGGTGCACCGAGTCCTTGAGTCGATCCGACTCGGCCCCCAGCTCGCGAAGGGACGCTCGAAGCGCGGTCAGCTGCGCGTCCCTGTCCTTCGTCGCACGCTCGATCGCCGTGCGCTCACGGCTCGCGATGGCAACAGACACGTCGATCCGGCTGAGTGCCACCCGGGCTCCCGCATGCACCGCTGCGGCGACGACCAGTTCGCGTGCGCGGCGCTCACGGCGCTCGATCGCGGCCGCCCGCGCCCGTCGCTCGTTCTCGGCCGCCCGCTCCAGCTGCTCGGCGCGCGCCGTCACGGCCGCCACTCGCTCCTCCGACGTGCGCAGGGCCAGTCGAGCGTCGACCTCGTGCCGGCGAGCGGCGGACGCGCCCGCGTTGAGGTGCTCCCGATCGTCGGAGGCGTGGTCGGTGTCCGGCTCGTGGCCGGCCGCCTCGAGGCGGGCCTGCAGCTGCTCGAGCTGCTCACTGTCCGTCGCCAGGGCGGTCTGCGCCGCGGCCTGGGCCTGGGTCAGCCGATCCGCCTCGGCCAGGGCCGAGCGGGCGATCTGGCCGAGCTGGCCCAGCTGCTCGGCGACCGCGGCCATCCGGGCGTCCGACTCGTGGAGGCGAGCAAGTGTCGCCTCGGCGCGCGAGGCGGACTCGCTCTGCCGGGTCCTGGCCGAGGCGAGGTCGAAGCGCAGCCGGTCCAGCTCGTGCGAGACGGCGTCCAGGGCAGCCGTCGCCTCGTCATACGCAGCCTGGACCTCCAGAAGGCTCGGCGTACTGGCCGAACCGCCATGGACCACGCCCTGCGACAGGACATCGCCATCCGCGGTGACGAAGGACAGGCCCGGGTGGTGCGCCGCCAGCGCCGCGGCCTCGCGCAGGTCCTGCACCAGCGACCAGCGCTCGAGGAGGTGGTCGACCACGGGCTGGAGGACGGCGTCGCAGCGCACGAAGTCGAGCAGGGGGCGACCAGCGTCCCGAACGTGCGGTCGCGACGGGCGAGGTCCTTCGGCGTTGGCCACGACGAGGGCCGCTCGGCCGGCATCCTCGTCCTTGAGCAGCACCACCGCCTGCATGGCGGCGTCGATGCCGGTCACGACGACGGCGTCGGCGATATCGCCCAGGGCCGCCGCCACGGCGGTCTGCGCACCCGACTCGACGTGGAGCAGGGTCGCCAACGGTCCGAGGACGCCGGCGATCCGATCCTGCGCTCCGACCAGCCGGGCGCCGGCATCCTTGCGCTCGAGGCCGAGGGCCAGGGCCTCGCTGCGGGCGGTGAGCGCCGCTCGCTCGCGCTCGGCGGCGGACTCGCGGGACCGCAGCCGCTCCAGCTCCTGGTCGGCGCGGGCGAGCTCGGCTTCTGCGTTCTCGTGCTCGGCGTCGAGGCTCACCTCTCCGGCGTCGAGTCCGGCCGCGTCGAGCTCGATGCGCTGGAACTCGGCCTGTGCCGCCTCGCCGCGCTCGCGGGCCTCGGAGATCTGCTCGCCGAGCCTGCGAATCTCGGCGCCCCGCGTGTCCATCCGCGAACGTGCCGCGTTCACCTGCCCGGTCAGCCGAGCCAGGCCTTCACGACGGTCGGCAGCCGCACGCACGGCCTCGGCGACGCGACGCTCCTCGGCAGCAGCCGCGGCCTCGGCAGCCATGCGTGCCGCCTCGGCCTGGGACAGCGCGTCGCGGGAGGACTCCACCTGCCGGCCGAGCTCGAACTCCTCGGCGCGCAGCGCCCGCGCCTCGGCATCGATCTGCTCGGGATCCCGACCGGAGTCCGCCTCCTCGGGCTCAGGCTGCAGATGACGGACGCGCTCCGCCGAGAGCTGGACGAGGCCATGCAGCCTCTCGCGCAGTCCGCTCAGCGAGAACCAGGTCTCCTGCGCGGCGGTGACCCGCGGCGCGGTCAGCGCGGCCTGCTGCTCGGCCAGCGCCTCTTCCTCCTGCAACGCGGCGATCTGCGTGTCGACCTGGTTCTGCCGCTCCCGCAGGGCGGTCTCGTCCGCGACCTCCGCCTCGAGCGCTCCCCGCAGGACGAGGAGGTCGTCGGCCATCAGCCGCAGGCGGGCATCGCGCACATCCGACTGGATGACGACCGCTCGGCGGGCGACCTCCGCCTGTCGGCCCAGAGGCTTGAGCTGGCGTCGCAGCTCGGCGGTGAGGTCCTGGAGCCGGGTCAGGTTGGCCTGCATGGAGTCGAGCTTGCGCAGCGCCTTCTCCTTGCGCTTGCGATGCTTGAGGACCCCTGCCGCCTCCTCGATGAAGCCCCGGCGATCCTCCGGGGTGGCCTGGAGGATCGTGTCGAGCTGGCCCTGGCCGACGATGACGTGCATCTCGCGCCCGATGCCCGAATCGCTCAGCAGCTCCTGCACGTCGAGCAGGCGGCACGGCGCGCCGTTGATGGCGTACTCAGAGCCGCCGTTGCGGAACAGCGTGCGGGAGATGGTGACCTCGGTGTAGTCGATCGGGAGGGCGCCGTCGGAGTTGTCGATCGTGAGGGCGACCTCAGCGCGTCCGAGCGGAGCCCTACCGGAGGTCCCCGAGAAGATGACGTCTTCCATCTTGCCGCCGCGCAGCGACTTGGCCCCCTGCTCGCCCATGACCCAGGCGAGGGCGTCCACCACGTTGGACTTCCCCGAGCCGTTGGGGCCGACGACGCACGTGACTCCCGGCTCGAAATGCAGCGTCGTCGAGGAGGCGAAGGACTTGAAGCCCTTGAGCGTCAGGTTCTTCAGGTGCACGGGCGGACTCTACCTTCGACCGGTGGGACGCCCCCGCGGGGCGCGCTGGCAGGAGGGGCAGAAGTACGACGACCGGTTCATGAAGGCGATGCGTCGGATAGGGGTCCCGCATCGGGCACACGGCTCTCCCTCCTGCCCGTAGGCGTTCAGGGATCGCTCGAAGTACCCGCTCTCGCCGTTGACGTTGACGTAGAGGGCGTCGAAGCTCGTTCCTCCCTGCGCGAGCGCCTCGCCCATGACCGCCCGGACCGACTCGAGGAGGTCGAGCACCTGTGCCCGGCTGAGCCGTCGCCCGGGCCGGGACCCGTGGATGCCGATCCGCCAGAGGGCTTCGTCGGCGTAGATGTTGCCGATCCCGGACGCGACCGTCTGGTCCAGCAGGATCCTCTTGACCTCGGAGTCCTTCGACCGGACGCGGCGGACGAAGGCCTCGTCGTCGAAGGCCGGGTCGAGGGGGTCGCGTCCGATGTGCACGACCGGGACGGGCACCCGGCCGCCGGCCGGATCGCCGACGAGATCGGCCACCGCCAGGCCGCCGAACGTGCGCTGGTCGACGAAGCGCAGCTCCCGCCCCCCGTTCTCGAACCTGAAGCGGACGCGAAGATGCGGCCCGTCGGGGGCGTCGGGGGGCAGGACGAGGAGCTGGCCGCTCATGCCGAGATGACCGACGATCGCGGTCTCGGGTTGCTCGCGGCGGGTGGCCAGCGGCAGCCACAGGTACTTCCCGCGCCGCGCGGCGCTGACGATGCGCCGCCCCTCCACGCGGGCCGCGAAGTCGCCCGCGCCCGCCTGGTGACGGCGAATCGCCCGCGGATGGAGGACCTCGACTCCGGCGACGCGTCGGCCGACGATCCATCGCTCCAGGCCGGCGCGGACGACCTCGACCTCGGGCAGCTCGGGCACGGCGCGGCTACAGGGAAGGGGGCTCGAGGTCGGGGTGGTCGGCGAGGATGCGCTCGTAGGCCGTCGCCGCCGCTCTCTGCTCGGCGACCTTCTTCGACCTGCCGGTACCGGTCCCCAGCACGTCGCCGCCGATCACCGCCTCGGCGGAGAACTCCTTCGCGTGGTCGGGGCCGACATCGGACACGCGGTACTCGGGGACACCCAGCCCTGCGTTCGCGGCAGCCTCCTGAAGGGAGGTCTTCCAGTCCAGCCCGGCGCCGAGCTCGGCGGCGCGATCGATGAGCGGGTCGAACAGCCGGCGGATCACGTCTCGGGCCGTGTCGATTCCCGAGTCGAGGTAGACGGCACCGAAGACGGCTTCCAGCGTGTCGGCCAGGATCGAGGACTTGTCCCGACCGCCGGTTGTCTCCTCGCCCCGCCCGAGGTACAGGTGCCGCCCCAGGTCCAGGCCCCGGGCGACGTCCGCGAGTGCCCCCGCATTGACCACGGCCGCCCTCAGCTTCGCGAGCTGTCCCTCGGGCCAGTCCGGGTAGCGGCCGTAGAGCGAGTCGGTGACCACGATCCCGAGCACGCTGTCGCCGAGGAACTCCAGCCGCTCGTTGGTCGGCAGGCCGCCGTTCTCGTACGCATACGAGCGGTGCGTGAGGGCGAGGGTCAGCAGCTCCGGGCTGATCCGGACACCCAGGTCCATCTCCAGCGAGGCGACGTCGGCGCTCATCGCGCGCTCCCCTCGACTGCGGCGGCCTCGACCGCCCCGACGAGGTCGGCCACCGTCGTAACATCAGCGAAGTCGCTGTCCCGGAGTTCGCACTGATGACCACCGTTCGTGGCCGCGGCGCTGATGGCATCGGCCAGGCATACGGCGTCGGCCGGGCGCATGCCCACCGTGGACATCGGGGAGTCCTCCCTCAGACGGCTCACGACCGAGGCGTCGAAGACGGCGGACAGAGCCGTCTCAACGATCGTCGCGGCCGTGCGATGGTCGAGGGACGTCATGCTCGGACCACCTTCGCCAGCGCCGACTGAGTCGCAGGGACGAGATCCAGGGTCGCCGCCCGGGCCGCCAGCCGGACGCAGGCGCAGATCTCCTCCGGGGTCCCCGCCCCGTGCCCGATGACGGTCACTCCTCGGACCCCGAGCAGCATGCCGCCCGCGAAATCCGAGGTGGCGGTCTGTCGGACGACGTCGAGGGCCGGGCGCGGGTCGCCGTACGCAGCCCCCATCCGGACGGCCGCCCATCGGACTGCGCCTTCGACCCCCTTCAGCAGGACGTTGCCGGCGAACCCGTCCGTCACGACGACCTGCGCCCGGCCACCCGTGGCCACGTCGTTGCCCTCCACCGGTCCGACGTATCGCACGCCGACGCCGGGCAGCGACTCCGTGAACAGGTCATGGGCCGACTTTCGCAGGCGATCGCCCTTCCCGTCCTCGCTGCCGATGCTCAGCAGCCCGACGGCGGGATCCTCCTCCCCGAGGGCCCGGGCATAGGCCCAGCCCGCCAGGGCGAACTGGCGCAGGACGTCGGGAGTCGCATCCGGCGCTGCGCCCGCGTCCACCAGCACGACGGGGCCGGAGAGAGCCGGGACGACCACGGCGAGAGCAGGGCGGGACATGCCTGGCAGGCGTCCGAGGCCCAGCACGGCCGCGGCCACCGCGGCACCGGTATGCCCGACCGAGACCCAGGCGTCGGCAAGCCCGCTCGCCACCAGTCCGACGGCCACCGACACGGTGACGTCGTCATGGTCGCGCAGGGTCGACAACGGGTTGCCGACCATCGAGGCGGCACGCCCAGCAGCGACGATGCGGACTGCGTCGGCGGGCACCCCCCGCTCGGCGAGGAGCGCCGCGGCGGTCTCCGCCGGTCCCACGACGATGAGGTTCAGATCATCGTCGCGTGACTCGACGAGGCACGCGATCGCATCCGCGACCACCGCGGGCGCACCGTCGCCGCCGAGGAGGTCGAGGGCGACAGTCGTCAACTGCTAGACGTCCAGGACGCGGCGCTTGGCGTACGTGCCGCAGGTCGGGCACGCGGTGTGCGCGATGTGCTTCTCCTTGCAGCGCGCACAGACAACGAGGGTCGGCACGGCGGCCTTCCACTGCGAACGACGGTGACGGGTGTTGGAGCGGGACGTCTTCCGCTTGGGAACGGGCACAGTGCTTCCTTCTGTCGGGCGCCCCGCGGTGCGGGGCGTCAGGTCTACTTCTCGTCCGGCTCGACGAGAGCGGCCAGGGCCGCCCACCGTGGGTCGGACGTCTCGTGCGCGTGCTGCGGGTCGTCCACGAGCAGCACCCCGCACTCGGGGCACAGCCCGGGGCAGTCCTCGCGGCACACCGGAGCGAGGGGCAGGTCGAGCACCACCGCGTCCCGGAGCACCGGAAGCAGGTCGATGAGGTCGTCCTGCAGCTCCGGCAGTGGGTCCTCGGACTCGTCCTCCTCCTCGACGATCGCGCCATGGGCGTCGGTCGCCGGGTATCGGAACAACTCGGTGAGGTCCACCTCCTCGAACCAGTCGAAGGGCTCCAGGCAGCGTGAGCACTCCGCGCTGACCTGAAGATCCGCCGTTCCGGTTACGAGGACGCCCTCGAGAACGGACTCCAATCGAAGTTCGAGCTCGATCGGCGATCCCTCAGGCACCCGAGCCATCGCGACGCCAAGGCCTGCCGGGGCCGGAGCTGTGCGGTCCACTGTGACCATCGACCCGGGTCTGCGCTGCAGCGTCCGCACGTCGAGGACGAGCGGATCCCTCGGGTCGGGGCCGGTCACGGGTGTTCCCTCACTCTCGGCACGACGAACCGTGGCCTCGCGAGAGGCCGTGGCAAGGCTACCCTGCGGGTCGCTGAATCCCCTAACCCCCCGGACTCCCCCGCCTCGTCGGTCAGCGGCGGTCGTCGTAGCCGACGCCGGGCTCCTCGAGACCGGCGTCGTCGTAGGCGGCGTCGTCGTACACGGGCTCCACGGCCGGCGCCAGCTCCTGGTACATCTGGCTCCGCAGCCGCTCCCGGCCCCGGTCGACGGTCTGGAGGGTCTTCTGCAGGGTGATCTCGAAGGTCGCGAGCTTCGCATCGATGTAGTCGTCGGTCTCCTTGCGCATGATCGCCGTCTCCTGCGCGGTCTGCCGGGTGAGAGCGTCGGCCTCGTCGACGGCTGCGAGGTACACCTCGTGCTCGGAGACCAGCCGGTCGGACTCGGTGCGTGCCCGCTCGAGGATTCGGTCCGCCTCACGGCGACCGTCCTGGACGACCGCCTCTCGGTCCGCCAGCAGCTCGTCCGCGCGCTGTACCGACTCCGGCAGCAGCTGGCGGATCTCCTGGATGAGGTCGAGCACCTGCTGACGGTTCACGATGCAGGACGCCGACAACGGCATCGCCTTGGCGTCCTCGATGAGGACGGCGAGTTCGTCAAGTCGTTCCTGAACGTCCACGGAGGCCCCTTCTGCGCACGCCCGGGTCGGCGTCCGACTACTTCTGCGACCCCATTGTGTCCGACAGTCGGCCGCGCAGGCGCTTCAACACGGCGTCGGGAACCAATCCGTCGACGTCGCCGCCGAAGCGCGCCACCTCCTTGACCAGGCTGGAGGACAGGAAGCTGTACAGGGGGTTGGTGGTGATGAAGACGGTTTCGACGCCCGCCAGCCGGTAGTTCATCTGCGCCATCTGCAGCTCGTAGTCGAAGTCACTCACCGCACGCAGCCCCTTCACGATGGCCGTGATGCCGTGGTCCTTGCAGTAGTCGACCAGCAGGCCGTGAAAGGAGTCGACGCGGATGTTCGGGTAGGGAGCGACCACCTCACGCAGCATCTCCATGCGCTCATCGATCGTGAACAGCCCCGCCTTGGAGTGGTTGATGAGGACCGAGACGACCACCTCGTCCGCCATCGCGGCGGCACGCACGAAGACGTCAAGGTGTCCGTTGGTGACCGGATCGAAGGAGCCCGGGCAGACGAAGCTGCGCATCAGTCCGCACCCTCCCCGCGATCGGCGGTCCCGCTCGACTCGGAGCGACCGTACCAAAGCGCCGTGTCCCCGTACGCCCGACGACGATTAAGCGTCCAGGTCGGGGGAAGCGGGCTCTGCTGGTCCCGGGTCGGACGTTCGACGACGAGGACGGCGTGCGCCGAGATCCACCCAGTCTCGGCCAGGTCGGCGAGCTGCTGAGCGACGCGCGCAGCCGGAACGTCGTAGGGCGGGTCGGCCAGCACGAGGCCGGCCGCTCCGGCAGGCGGGGCGGTTCCGGACAGCTGGTCGACATCCCGGGTGAGCACGATCGCCCCCGGCAGGCCGACGGCGTCCACGTTGGCCGCGAGGGTGCGCGCCGCCGCTCGGGCCCGCTCGACGAGGACGACGTCACGCGCACCCCTGCTGAGGGCCTCGAGCCCGAGGGCCCCGCTCCCCGCGTACAGGTCGAGCACTGTCACCTCGCTCCACTCGATGTCGAGGTCCCGCCAGGTGCTGTCCAGGACGGAGAAGAGCGCCTCCCGCACACGGTCCGAGGTGGGTCGGGTGCCCGAGGTCGGCACCGCAAGTCTGCGGCCGCCGGCCAGGCCCGCAACGATCCGCGTCATCGGAGTGATGGCCCGATGGATCGGTACCCGGTCACGCCTTCTCCAGGTACTCGGCCTGCTCGTCTCGCACCAGCGCCGCCACCGCGGCCGCAAGGGGCGGATCCGCAGCCAGGGCGGCATCGGCGCTGACGAGCGATGTCGCTGCGCTCCGCGCATCCAGGATGACGTCCTCGTGCCGGCTGACCTCAAGCAGTCGCAGCGAGCTGCGCCGGCCCGACTGGGAGCTGCCCAGCACATCACCCTCGCGACGCTGCTCCAGATCCAGGGCGGCCAGGGCGAAGCCGTCGGTGGTCGAGGCAACGGCGTCGAGCCGCTCGCGAGCGGGTGAATCGGGCTCCGCGTCGCTGACCAGGAGGCACAGTCCCGGCAGCCCGCCTCGCCCGACCCGGCCTCGCAGCTGGTGCAGCTGCGAGATGCCGAACCGGTCCGCGTCCATGATCACCATCATGGTGGCCCAGGGGACGTCGACGCCCACCTCGATCACCGTCGTCGCAACGAGGACGTCGATTCCGTCACGCGCGTCGACGTCGGCGAAGCGCCTCATGACGTCGTCCTTCTCATCACCGCCCAGGCGGCCGTGCAGGAGGCCGATCCGCAGGCCCTCGAGCGGACCCTCGCCGAGGGTTCGGGCCAGTGTCAGCACCGATGCCGCCCGCGGCCGATCCGCGCCGTCGGGGAGAAGACCGTCGGAACCGTCCTCCTCACCGCCGTCGTCCCCGTCACCGATCCGGGGGCAGACGACGAAGACCCGATGGCCGGCCTCGACCTCCTCGCGGACGCGCTGCCAGGCGCGCCCGAGGTGGGACGGACGCTCCGACGGCACGACGACATGGGTCGTGATCGGAGCCCTCCCCGCGGGCAGCTCGACCAGGGTCGAGATGTCGACGTCTCCGAAGACCGTCATCGCCACGGTGCGCGGGATCGGGGTCGCGGTCATGACGAGGACATGGGGCCGGGAGCCGTCACGGGACTTCGCTGTCAGGGCGGCTCGCTGCTCGACGCCGAAGCGATGCTGCTCATCGACGACCACCAGGGCGAGGTCGTGGAAGTCGACGTTCTCCTGGATCAGGGCGTGGGTGCCGACCACGATGCCGGCGTCGCCGGTGACGATGTCGATGAGCTCCGATCGCCGCTGCGACTTCCGCTGCGAGCCCGTGAGCAGCGAGACGCGCGTGGACACGTCGGCGGCGCCCAGCCGACCGCCCTCGGCCAGCGACCCCATCAACGAGGTGATCGACCGGTAGTGCTGAGCCGCCAGCACCTCTGTCGGAGCCAGGAGGGCTGCCTGGCCCCCCGCGTCGACGACCCTCAGCATCGCTCGCAGCGCGACAACCGTCTTGCCGCTCCCGACGTCGCCCTGCAGCAACCGGTGCATGGGATGGTCCTGTGCGAGATCCTCCTCGATGCGGCTCGACACCTCGCGCTGGCCGTCGGTGAGCTCGAAGGGCAGCCGGGAGTCGAATGCCTCCAGCAGCGGGCTCGACGACGGCACGCGACGAGTGGCAGGCAGCGCCATGACCTCGACCCGTCGCTGCGCCAGGAGCACCTGCAGGACGAAGGCCTCCTCGAACCGAAGCCGCTGGGTGGCGGCTCGCGCGTCGTCGCGGCTGGTTGGACGATGGATGGCCCACAGCGCATCGCTCAAGCCCATGAGACCGCGCTCGGCCCGGATCTGCCCCGGGACGGGGTCAGGCAGCTCCCCGATCTGGGGGAGGACGACGTCAAGCGCCTTGTGCACCTGCCATGAGGTCACGGACTTGCTGGCCGGATAGATGGGGATGAGCGCCCCGGCGAAGGCCAGGACCGCCAGGGGATCGTCATCGACGCCGTCCGGCAGGAGCTCGAACTCGGGGTGGGCGAGCTGCCACGCGCCCTTGAACCTGCTCACCTGCCCCGCGAAGAGCCCGCGCCTGCCGACCTTCAATTGCCCTTCTCGCCACTTCTGGTTGAAGAAGGTCAGGGACATCGACGCCTGCCCGTCCGAGATGACGGCCTCGAGGATCGTGCCCCGTCGTTGCCGCATCGGGCGCACCGTGACCTTGGTGACCTCCGCCATCACCGTGACCTGCTCACCCTCCCGCAGGGTGGACAGGTCGGTCAGCTCCCCACGTTCTGCGTATCGACGCGGATAGTGGCGAAGGAGGTCGTCCACGGTGTCGAGCCCGAGCCCCTTGTGCAGGGCGTCCGCCGAACGGCCGCCGAGCAGTGCGGAGAGCCTGGTCGACGGATCGAGCGCGGCGGTCACTCGACGCCCATGATGATGGGCCAGAGCGGCTGCCCTCCCTCATGGGCGATGACGTCGATGAGGGGGTGCTGCTGCGCCAGCCAGTCCGGCAGCTCGTCGCGCAGCTCCGGTCCTGCCTCCGCGCCGAGCACGAGCGTCACGAGCTCGCCTCCGATCGCGAGCATCCCGCTGAGCATGTCCCGGGCCACCGACGGGATGTCCGAGCCCACGACGACGATGTCGCCATCGACGAGGCCGAGGATGTCTCCCTCGCGGCACGGTCCGACAGTCGTCAGAGCCGCCCTGCTCGCGACCGTGGCTGCCGCGTACCGGGTTGCCCCCGCCGCCCGGGTCATCGACACCACGTCGTCGTCGAAGCGCAGGGACGGGTCGTGGACGGCGACGGCGGCCAGCGTCTGCACGATCGACCGGGTGGGGATGACCGCGATCCTGATGTCGTCCGCGCGAGCCTGCTCGGCGGCGGACTCGGCCACGCCCTGGGTGTCCTTGTCGCTGGGCAGGACCACCACCTCGGACGCGTGCATGAGCCGGATGGCGTCGAGGATCTCTGCGGTCGACGGGCGCTGCCGTGCCTTGGCCGGGATCACGCCCACCCCCGCTTCCCGCAGCAGGTCCGCGACCCCCGGTCCGTGGGAAACGGCCACCAGCGCGCGCCCTGCCGTCCTCCCGGAGGCCGCGACGACAGGCTCGAGATGCGTGATCCGGATGCGGTACGGCCTACCAGCTGTCATGGCCGCCTCCACCGCGGCACCGGCGTCGTCCACATGGACGTGCACGTTCCAGAGCCGGTCCCCGCCGACGACGACCAGGCTGTCGCCGAGGGCGTCCAGGTCGGCGCGCAGGGCCGGCACCCGGTCGTCGTCGGCGTCGAGCAGGAACATCACCTCGTACGCGGGCCCGCCGTAGTGCCGGGACGCCCCGACCTCCACGGGCCGAGGCACGGGTGTGTGCAGCCCCACCTCGATCGCGGACATCCGCACTCCCGAGACGGCCTCCTCGAGGGCATCGAGCACCACGACGAGGCCGCGACCACCCGCGTCGACCACACCGGCCAGCCGGAGGGATTCGAGCATCGTCGGGGTCCGGGCAAGGGCCTCGCGGGCCCCCTCCGCGGCGGCCATCACCACGGCGCTGGCATCCGAGGTGCCCGTCCGGACAAGGTCACCGGCCGCCTCCGCTGCCGCTCGCGCCACTGTGAGAATGGTCCCCTCCACCGGTCGCGCGACCGCCTCGTAGCCGAGGTCGGCAGCCCTGGTGAGCAGCTCCCAGACCGCCTCAGCCTGGAGCGGCTCGCCGTCCGGGAGCCCGGACAGGACCTCGGTCGTCCCACGCAGGATCTGCGACAGGATCACTCCGCTGTTGCCACGCGCCCCCATGAGGGCCCCGAGGGACAACGCCCGGGCGGCAGCGTCGACGGCCGGGGCGCCGTCGGACTCCGACCAGCAGTCCTCGATCGACTCGCATGCCGACTCCATGGTCAGGTAGAGGTTCGTCCCGGTGTCGCCGTCCGGCACCGGGAACACGTTGAGGGCGTCGATCTCGGTCCGCGCGTCCCCGAGGCCGCTGAGGGCGAGGTGGGCCCACTCGCGCACGAGGGACGAGGACACGATGGCCGGCACGTTGGACTCCTCCCGCTTCACGCCACGGCTGGACGCCCCGACCGTACCCTCAATTTGGGACTGCGACCGGGCCTCGGCTACCCTTGACCCTCGCGGCACGAGCCGCCCATCGAATCATGAACCGTCCGCCGACAGGCGGCATCGTAAGGAGTGCACCGTGGCTGCCAACTGCGACGTCTGCGGCAAGGGCCCCAGCTTCGGGCACAGCATCTCGCATTCGCACCGCCGGACGAAGCGACGCTGGAACCCGAACATCCAGAGCGTGCGCACCGTCGTCGGCGGCACGCCCAAGAAGGTCAACGCCTGCGCCGCCTGCATCAAGGCCGGCAAGGTCGCCCGCGCCTAGCGAACACCCGCACGTCACGGGAGCCTCTCCGTAGTTCGGAGGGGCTCCCGTCGTTCGTGGGCGTCACCCGAAGTGGCGGTGCCCGTCCTCGGGGCCGCGCGGCACGCCGTCGACCACGACCGAGGGATCGCCCTCCCCGACGGATCCGATGACGGTGAATCCGTCCGGCAGGGCCGCTCCGGCGGGGAAGGTCGCGAGCAGGGCGTGGTCGTCCCCGCCCGTCAGCATCCACTCACGAGGGTCGACGTTGTAGGCAGCCGCGGCCGCCTGCATGGGCTCGGGAACCTCCCAGCCGGCGGTGTCGAGCTCGACGACCACGCCCGAGGCCGTGGCGATGTGCAGCGCATCGGCGACGAGCCCGTCGCTCACGTCGATCATCGATGTCGCTCCCGCGGCCGCCGCCGCTGGACCCGCCGCGTACGGCGGCAGCGGGAAGCGGTGCGCGTCGACGAGCGCCTTCGGCGAGCGGAAGCCACGCGACAGGAGCGCCAACCCGGCCGCCGCCCAGCCGAAGCGGCCGGCAATCGCGACCACGTCTCCGGTGCGGGCACCCGAACGCAGCACGGGACTGTGACCCTGAAGGTCGCCCAGCGCGGTGACGCTGATCACCACCTGCGGCGACTGGACGACGTCGCCGCCCACGAGGACGGCCCCGACGAGGGCGGCCTCCTCGCGGATCCCGGAGGCACAGCTCACGGCCCAGGCCGCAGGCAGGTCTCCGGGGGCCCCGAAGCCGACCACCAGGCTCGTCGCCACTCCTCCCATCGCCGCGACGTCGGCCAGCGATGCTGCCGCTGCCCGCCTCCCGATGTCGATCGGAGTGGACCAGTCCCGGCGAAAGTGCGTGCCCTCGACGAGCAGGTCGCACGTGACGGCGACGAGTCCGTCGGCGGAGAAGACGACGGCCGTGTCGTCACCGGGGCCCACGATCACCCCTGGGGCCGGGGGAAGGTCCGCCGTGATCCGATCGATGAGCGCGAACTCGCCCAGGTCCTGCAGGGTTCCACCACCGTCATCCGCCATGGGCGATAGTCTCGCAGGCATGTCAGTCCAGTCGTACGTGCTGATCCAGACCGAGGTCGGCAAGGCTGCCAGCGTCGTGCACGCCATCCGCGACATCCCGGGGGTCACCCTCGCCGAGGACGTCACCGGTCCCTACGACGTGATCGTGCGGGCCGAGGCCAGGACCATGGACGAACTCGGCAAGCTCGTCGTCGCGCGGATCCAGGCTGTCCCCGGAATCACGCGCACGCTGACCTGCCCCGTCGTCAACCTCTGACTCAGCGCCCTCCGCGCGTCACTGCGGTCCGGAGGTCGCCTCGGACGGCTCAGTGCAGGCCCGTGCCCTTGCGCATGGCGTCCACGACGAGCCGGTCCACCAGCGTGGCGTAGTCGACTCCTGACGCCTGCCACATGCGCGGGTACATCGAGATGGACGTGAACCCGGGCATGGTGTTCACCTCGTTGAGGACGATGTCGCCGTCATCCCGGACGAAGAAGTCGACCCTCGCGAGCCCGTCGCACGCGAGGGCGTCGAAGGCGCGCACCGCCATCGCCCGCACGCGGCCCTCGACGTCAGAGGGGAGATCGGCGGGAACGACAAGGGTCGCGGAATCGTCGAGGTACTTCGCCTCGAAGTCGTAGAACTCATGGCGGTCGTTGACGACGATCTCCGCGCAGCGGCTCGCGTGCGGAACGCCGTGCGAGTCGACGAGGACACCGCACTCGATCTCGCGAGCCCCGGAGACCGCCGCCTCGACGATGATCCGCGGATCGTGCTTCCGGGCGCCCTCGACGGCCGCACGGAGATCACCCGGGGAGGTCACGCGGACGATGCCCAGGGAGGATCCGGCGCGGGCCGGCTTGACGAAGAGCGGGAACCCGAGGGTCTCGATCCGCGCGAGCACCGAGCCGGGATCCTCACGCCACTCCCGATCGGTCGCCACGACGTAGCGGCCGACCTCGAGCCCGGCGGCCGCGAGCGCCTGCTTCATGAATCCCTTGTCCATCGACACTGCCGATGACAGCACGCCCGAACCGACATACGGCACATTGAGGGTCTCGAGCAGGCCCTGCACCGACCCGTCCTCGCCCCACGGGCCGTGGAGGACGGGGAAGGCGACGTCGACGTCGAGGCACGTCGCGAGCTCAGCATCCGGCGCGTCGGCAGAGATCTCGGGCAGCCGGCCATTGGGGACCACGATCCCGATGCCGCCGTCCGCTCCCCTGACCCAGCGACCGTCGCGGGCGATTCCGACGACCGAAACGTCGTAGCGATCGGGGTCGAGGGCCTCCACGATGGACCGGCCACTGATGCACGAGATGGAGTGCTCGCTGCTGCGACCGCCGATGATCACGGCAACGCGGGTGCGATCCACGGCACGACCGTACCCCGGGACCGCAGCGCGGCCGACTAGGGTCGGTCCGTGCCGCAGGATGACCACCCACTGTCCATCGAGACTCTCGTCGTCAGCGCTGGACGCCCGCCCGTCGGACCCGACCAGCCGCTCAACGCACCGATCGTCCCCGCGTCGGCCTTCCATGCGGGCGGCTCCCTCGAGTACGCCCGAGAGGAGTCCCCCACCACCAGCGCCCTCGAGCAGGCGATCGGTCTCCTCGAGCACGGGACCGCGACCGCCTTCTCGTCGGGCATGGCAGCCGCCAACGCAGCGATGGACCTCATCCCGCCGGGCGGGGTCGTCGTCGCTCCGAGTGCCGCCTACACAGGCGTTGCGGTCCGCCTGCGGGAGCTCGATGCCATCGGCCGCATCCGTCTGCGCATCGTCGAGGCCGACGACACCGAAGCCATCACGACGGCCTGCGAGGGTGCCGCCCTGCTCTGGCTGGAATCCCCGACGAACCCGCTGCTGCAGGTGGCCGACCTGCCCGCCTGCATCGCCGCCGCCCACTCCGCCGGGGCGCTCGTCCTCGTGGACAACACGTTCGCGACGCCGGTGCTGCAGAACCCCCTGGCCCTGGGGGCCGACCTCGTCCTGCACAGCGTGACGAAGGCACTGGGCGGGCACTCAGACCTGATGATGGGTGCCCTCGTGGCAGCGGATCCCGACCTCGCGGAGCGGGTGCGCATCCGGCGCGTCCTTCTCGGGGCGGCCCCGAGCGCCTTCGACTGCTTCCTCGCGCTGCGCGGGATCCGCACCCTGGCGATCCGCGTCGAGCGCGCCCAGGACTCCGCCCGGGAGATCACGCGCAGGCTCGAGGCTCATCCGATGGTCGAGCGGGTGCGCTACCCGGGCTTCGGCACGATCGCGGCAATCGACGTGGCCGGCGGAGCGGCCGTCGCCGAGGCAGTCTGCGGCGCCGTAGTGGTCTGGACCCACGCGACGAGCCTGGGCGGCGTCGAGTCACTGCTCGAGCGTCGCCGGCGCTGGCCCTTGGAGAGCACGACCGTGCCCGAGGGACTCGTGCGCCTGTCGTTCGGGATCGAGGCCGTCGAGGACCTGTGGTCCGATCTCGACTCGGCGCTCACCGGCGCCCCGGCCGCAGCCGCGTCCGCACCCGGCCCCCGTCGCGCCCCTTCCGGCGGCGCGTAGGCACTACTCGCCGAGCAGGGCCTCGGCCTTGGGCTCGCGGGCCATGAAGCTCGCCGCCATCGTCCTGGGCGACCGGCCGTGGTACAGCACCTCGACGACCTGCTCGGTGATGGGCATCTCGACGCCGTGCTCACGACCGAGGGCCAGGATCGGCTGGCACGACTTGTAGGCCTCACAGGTCTGCTTCGTCACCGCGATGGTCTCCTCGACAGACAGGCCGCGGCCGAGGTTGAACCCGAACGTCCGGTTGCGCGAGAGGGAGGACTGGCACGTGGCGACGAGGTCGCCGACACCAGCCAGCCCCTGGAAGGTCAGCGGGTCGGCCCCGAGCGAGACTCCGAGGCGGGCCATCTCGGCAAGTCCCCGCGTGATGAGCGAGGCCTGGGAGTTCTCCCCGAGGCCCATCCCCGCCGCGATCCCGTTGGCGACCGCGATCACGTTCTTCACGGCGCCCCCGATCTCGGTGCCGATCACGTCGGTGGTCCAGTAGGGGCGGAAGTAGTCCGTGGTGCAGGCGTCCTGGAGCCGTCGGGCGCTGTCCTCGTCCGCGCACGCGACGGTGGTCGCCGCCGGCTGCCGTTCGGCGATCTCGCGCGCGAGGTTGGGCCCGGAGACGACGGCAACCCTCTCGGGTGCGACCGCGGCCGACTCGGTGATCACCTGGCTCATCCGCTTGCTCGTGCCGAGCTCGATGCCCTTCATGAGGCTGACGAGCACGGCGTCGGACTCGATGCCGGTTCCCCAGACGGCCAGGTTGTCGCGCAGGACCTGCGCCGGGACGGCCAGGACGACGAGCGAGGCACCGGAGAGCGCCGTCGCGGCATCGCCGGTCGCCGTGAGCGAATCCGGCAGGTCGATGCCAGGGTGGTAGGCCTCGTTCCGGCGATGGTCCACGATGTCAGCGACGACGTCTGCGTCCCGGCCCCAGATGACGACATCACTGCCGGCGTCCGCGAGAACCATGCCGAAGGCCGTTCCCCACGAACCGCTGCCCATGATCGCCACGCGCGTCATGTGGACCCCTTCCCGGTAGGGCGGACACCCGACCGCCTGCACTCGATCATTCCGGCCTGTCCCTACGGAAGACCATCCGGGTCTCCGGCGGATCCTCTCCCCGTACCTCGGCGAGCATGGCCGTGATCGCGTCCATCAGCCGATCACCCGCGATGGCCAGGGTCGCCGCGTCGAGCGGTCGGCCAGCCAGGTCGGACAGGTCCACTGGATCGCCGACACGGATCCGCATCGTCTTCCGGGGGAAGATCCGGAACTCCTTCTTGTAGGGCGCCATCACCTCGTGCGAGCCCCACTGCACCATCGGGAAGAGGGGACACCCCGACATGAGTGCCAGTCGCACCGCCCCCGTCTTCGCCGACATCGGCCATAGCTCGGGGTCGCGGGTGATGGTGCCCTCGGGGTAGACGACCACGCACTCCCCCGAGCCGAGCGCCGCGAGCGCGTCGCGCACGGCGCTCGCAGCATCCGCGGTCTCGCGGTAGACGGGGATCTGCCCCGCCCGGGTGATCAGGGAGCCGAAGACGGGCGTCCGGAAGACCGCCTCCTTGCCCAGGAACCTTGGGGGTCGATCCGCCTGCCACATCGCGAACGCCACGACGGGAGGGTCGAACCACGACAGGTGGTTGGGCGCCACGACGACGCCTCCCTCGGACTCGGTGAGCCGCTCCGTGCCGTCGATGTCCCACTTGACGATCGTGCGAAGGAGGGGCCACAGCACAGCGACCACGAATCGGTAGGAGAAGCCGAGTCGTTGCCGTCTGCGGACCCGGGGCGCGCGCCGCATCGACCCTCCCTCCGACACCATCGAGACTAGCCCGTGACGCGGGCGCACGTGGGAGGTCGGCCACTCCGGGCATGCGGTTGGATGAGTCCGTGACATCGGCCCCTGGTTGGACCGTCGTGATCCCCGTCAAGGTGCTGGATGCGGCGAAGTCCCGCCTCGCTGGACTCCCGGTG
Organism: Actinomycetes bacterium; assembly: GCA_024641635.1. Classification (GTDB taxonomy): domain Bacteria; phylum Actinomycetota; class Actinomycetes; order S36-B12; family S36-B12; genus UBA10649. The sequence continues at coordinate 109,122 of JAHECS010000005.1, forward strand.
ACTTCGGGTGACCTGGCGCTGGCCTTCTTCGAGGACACGCTGGCAGCGGTCTCGGCGGCACGGCGCCCCGTGGAGGTGATCGTCGCCACCGCAGACCACCGCGTACGCGTCCGCGCTCACGCCGCCGGTGCTGCCGTGGTGGACGACGCACAGCATCCGGGGATCGCGGCCGCCGCGGCATGGGCGGCCGAGCATCGCCGCAGCTCGGGAGGCGTGGCGGTGATCGTCTCGGATCTGCCCGCACTCTCCCCGGACGCGCTCGATGCCGCGCTCGCTCTCGCCGAAGGGCACCGGACGTCCTTCCTCGCGGACACGGAGGGCATCGGCACGACCATGTGGTTCGCAAACCCCGGCCAAGCCATCCGGCCTCGCTTCGGGCCGGACTCCCGCGCCGCGCACGTGGCCGCCGGAGACGCGGACCTGGTCGACCTGCACCCGGAGTCCGCCGATCGCCTCGCGCGGGCCCGATGCGACGTCGACACCCGGCCCGCGCTTGACCGGGCTCAGATCCTCGGGCTCGGCCGGGCCACGGCGGAGGTCCTCGGGTCGACGCCTCCATGACGACCGAGGCCCCCGCCCAGGTGGGCGGGGGCCTCGGTCGTTGCTGCGGTGACTAGCGCTTGGCTGCGGCCTTCTTGGCCGGAGCCTTCTTGGCCGGAGCCTTCTTCACGGGCGCGGCCTTCTTCACGGGCGCGGCCTTCTTCACGGGCGCGGCCTTCTTCACGGGCGCGGCCTTCTTCACGGGCGCGGCCTTCTTCACGGGCGCGGCCTTCTT
>JAHECS010000005.1:109996-130359 GCA_024641635.1 Actinomycetes bacterium
ACCGGCGCCTTGCTCACGATCTTCTTGGCACCGGAGACAACGGCCTTGAACTCCGCACCAGGGCGGAACTTGGGCAGCTTGGTGGCCTTGATCTTCACGGTCTCGCCGGTGCGCGGGTTGCGGCCGAGGCGGGCCTTGCGGGCCTGGCTCTCGAACACGCCGAAGCCGCTGACCGCGACCTTCTCGCCGCGGACGACGGCCTTCTTCGTCTCCTCGATGAAGGCGTCAACGATGTCGGTGACATCGCGCTTGCTGTGGCCGAGACGGGTGGCCACGGCGTCAATCAGTTCAGCCTTGTTCACTGGTAAACCCCTCCGGAGGGTGTCATTCCGGCCCGGTCGGCCGGTGCAATCACCCTATGCCCCAGCGCACACGCGAGGGAAATCGCCACGCCGGGGAAATCCTTGCCCCGCAACGGGATCCGGCTCCCCGGGCGGTCCGGAGTGACGTGGATCACGAAGCCGTCGTCGGCTTCCAGCTGGGTCGGTTCTCCTCGAAATCCGCGATGGCGTCGACGTACTGCAGGGTGATGCCGATGTCGTCCAGTCCCTCCATGAGACGCCAGCGCACGTAGTCGTCGACGTCGAACGCTGCGACGACCTCACCCGCGCTGACCTGCCGCTTCTCCAGGTCGACGGTGACCTCGGCCGCCGGATCCGCCTCGATCACGGCCCACAGTCGCTCAATGACGTCCTGGGGCACCTGGGCCGTGAGCAGCCCGCCCTTCCCGGAGTTGCCGCGGAAGATGTCGGCGAAGCGCGAGGAGATCACGACCCGGAAGCCGTAGTCCTGCAACGCCCAGACCGCATGCTCACGCGACGAGCCGGTCCCGAAGTCCGGTCCCGCCACGAGGACGGACGCCCCGGCGTAGGCGGGATCGTTCAGCACGAAGGCGGGATCGCGACGCCAGGCCGAGAAGAGCCCGTCCTCGAATCCGTGGCGCGTGATCCGCTTCAGGTACTCCGCGGGGATGATCTGGTCGGTGTCGACATTGCTGCGTCGAAGCGGGACAGCGGTGCCGGTGTGCACGATGAACGAGTCCATGGTCTCTCCTTGGTCTCAGGCCACGGGGGCAAGGTCGGCGGGCGCGGACAGCCGTCCGGTGACAGCGGTCGCCGCAGCGACCTGGGGCGACACGAGATGGGTTCGCCCCCCAGGACCCTGGCGGCCCTCGAAGTTGCGGTTGGACGTCGACGCGCTGCGCTCACCCGGAGCCAGCTTGTCGGGGTTCATCGCCAGGCACATCGAGCAGCCCGCCTCGCGCCATTCGGCACCCGCCTCCGTGAAGACGGTGTCCAGCCCCTCATCCATGGCCTGCAGCCGGACGCGGACCGAGCCGGGCACGACGAGCATGCGCACGCCGTCGGCGACGCGCCGACCCCGCATGACCTCCGCGGCCGCGCGGAGGTCCTCGATGCGGCCGTTCGTGCATGAGCCGACGAACACCGTGTCCACGGCGATCTCTCGAAGAGGCGTACCGGGCGCGAGGTCCATGTACTCCAGCGCCCGCTCGATGGCGATGCGGTCGACCTCGTCGGCCGCGTCGTCCGGCGACGGCACGCTCGCCGACAGCGGCAGGCCCTGGCCGGGATTGGTTCCCCAGGTGACGAACGGACTCAAGGCGCTCGCGTCGATGACCACCTCGGCGTCGAACTCGGCGTCCTCGTCGGTCCGCAGGGACGACCAGTACTCGACCGCCGCCTCCCACTCGGTCCCGGCGGGCGCGTGGTCTCGGCCCTTCAGGTACGCGAAGGTCGTCTCGTCAGGTGCGACGAGTCCCGCGCGTGCCCCCGCCTCGATCGACATGTTGCAGATCGTCATGCGCCCTTCCATCGAGAGGCCGCGGATCGCCGAACCGCGATACTCGAGGACGTACCCCTGCCCGCCGCCGGTGCCGATCTCGGCGATGACGGCCAGGATGACGTCCTTAGCGGTGACGCCGGCGGGAAGGTCGCCGTCGACGGTGATGGCCATGGTCTTGAACGGCTTGAGCGGGAGGGTCTGCGTCGCGAGGACGTGCTCGACCTCGCTGGTGCCGATGCCGAAGGCGAGGGCCCCGAACGCTCCATGGGTCGAGGTGTGCGAGTCACCGCAGACGACGGTCATGCCCGGCTGGGTGAGCCCCAGCTGCGGGCCCACGACGTGGACGATGCCCTGCTCGCGGCTGCCCAGCGAGAACACCGGTACGCCGAACTCCTCGCAGTTGCGCCGGAGCGCGTCAACCTGGGCCTTGGACACAGGGTCGGCGATCGGCTTGTCGATGTCGGTCGTCGGCACGTTGTGGTCCTCGGTGGCCAGCGTCAGGTCGGGACGTCGGACCGGGCGACCCGTCGCGCGCAGGCCGTCGAACGCCTGTGGACTGGTGACCTCGTGGACGAGATGCAGGTCGATGTAGAGGAGGTCGGGCTCACCCTCCGCCCGGCGGACGACGTGATCGTCCCAGACCTTCTGCGCCAGCGTGCGTCCCATGACTGCCTCCTGGTCGAGCCTCCTTGACATCTCACTATGTGAGACATCAGTATCACTAGATGGACAAGCATAGCGGAGTCGGCGTCGTCGACAAGAGCGTCGCCCTCATGGACGCCATCGCCGAGCGTCCGCGCTCGCTCAGCGAGCTTGTCGAGGCCACGGGGATTCCTCGACCCACGGCACACCGACTGGCCCTCGCACTCGAGAGTCACGACATCCTCGACCGTGACCAGGACGGCCGGTTCACCGTCGGGAGCCGCACCGCCAGGTGGGCGACGGGCGTGGATGCCCTGCGCCGCCGCGCCGAGGACGTGGTCCGGAGACTGCGCGACGAGTCAGGGGTGAGCGCCCAGGTCTACCGGCGTGCCGGCGACCAGCGCCTCTGCATCGCGGCCGCAGAACCCGCGGCTGGCCTGCGCGACACCGTCCCCGTCGGGTCGCTGCTGACGCTGCGCGCTGGCTCCGCTGCGCAGATCCTCGTCGCCTGGCTCCCCGAGGACGAGCGGGCCCAGCTGACCCGCGGGGCCGCCTTCACTCGACACGACCTTGAGCAGGTCCGTCGCCGCGGCTGGGCGCACAGCGTCGCCCAGCGCGAACCGGGTGTGGCATCTCTCAGCATGCCGGCCCTTTCGCTTGATGGCTCGGTCGTCGCCGCCGTCAGCATCTCGGGTCCGGTGTCGCGCCTGGCGCGCCCCTCCGCGGCCCAGCGGCGGACGCTCGCGGACGCAGCGCTGGCTCTCACCGCCTAGGAAAGGACGAAGGGCCCCCGGCGAACCGGGGGCCCTTCTCGCGTAGCCCCGACGGGATTCGAACCCGCGCTACCGCCTTGAGAGGGCGGCGTGCTAGGCCACTACACAACGGGGCCATGCTGGAGGTGATGCCTGCGTGCGCTCGGAATCGTAGCGAACACATGACAGACGGCCCCTCTCGGGACCGTCTCTCGCTGGGGTACCAGGACTCGAACCTAGACTAACTGAACCAGAATCAGTTGGGCTGCCAATTACCCCATACCCCAATGGCTGCCGCATGCGGCCTGACGAGTATAGACGCTCGACCCTCACCGCTTGCGCACCCCTCCTAGCGCGCGGCCTCCAGCCGGGCCAGCGTGACGTCCCGACCGAGGATCTCCAGGGACTCGAACAGGGGTGGCGAGATCCGCCTTCCGGTGACCGCCACCCGCACCGGGCCGAAGGCCACCTTGGGCTTGAGGCCGAGGCCCTCGATGAGTGCGCCGCGGAGCGCCTGCTCGATCCCGTCCGACCGCCAGTCGTCCAGCGCGGACAGCGCCTCGATCGACGCCGTGAGCACGGGCGCCGCGGCATCCGTGAGGATCGCTGCCGCGTCCGCGGGCTCCAGGGTGAATCGCTCGGGGGGAAGCAGCAGGAAGGCGAGCATCCCGACGGACTGACCGAGGGTCTCCATCCGCTCCTGGACCAGCGGGACAGCGGCGTCGAGGACGGCGCGCTGCTCGGGGGTGAGGGGCGTGGTCACCACTCCGGCCTCGACGAGGAAGGGAACGATGCGCTGGGCGAGGTCCTCCGGCGCGAGGGACCGGATCCAGTCGCCGTTGATGGCGGTGCACTTCTTGAGATCGAACCGGGCCGGGTTCGGGCTGACCCGATCCAGGGTGAAGGCGGCAGCCATCTCCTCCTTGCCGAAGAACTCCCGGTCCTCCCCCATCGACCAGCCGAGCAGCGCCAGGTAGTTCAGCAGGGCCTCCGGCAGGTACCCCTCGTCGCGATACCACTGCAGCGACGACTCGGGATCGCGCTTGGACAGCTTGCGGTTGCCCTCCCCCATGACGTACGGCAGGTGGCCGAACAGCGGGATCGTGCCGTCACTCACGCCGACCGCCGCCAGCGCCTCGTACAGGGCGAGCTGCCGGGGAGTGGACGAGAGCAGGTCCTCCCCCCGCAGGACGTGCGTGATCCGCATGAGTGCGTCGTCGACCGGGTTCACCAGCGTGTACAGCGGCTCCCCGTTCGCGCGGACCAGTACGTAGTCGGGCACCTGGTCGGCCGCGAACGTGATCGGCCCGCGCACCAGGTCGTCCCACGTCCAGTCCTGGTCGGGCATCCGGAAGCGCAGGACCGGGGATCGGCCCTCCGCGAGGAACTGGTCCACCCGGGCGCTGGTCAGGTCGCGGCAGTGGCCGTCGTACCCGGGTGCCCGCTTCTCGGCCTTCGCCTGCTCCCGACGAGCCTCGAGCTCGTCCGGAGAGCAGTAGCAGTCATAGGCGCGGCCGGCGTCTCGCAGACGTGCGGCCGCGTCGGCATACACGCCCGCACGCATGCGGGCCGACTGCCGATAGGGCTCGTAGGGACCGCCGACCTCCGGGCCCTCGTCCCAGGTCAGACCGAGCCAGGCCAGCGCGTCGAGGAGCGCCTGGTAGGACTCCTCGCTGTCACGCGCACTGTCGGTGTCCTCGATGCGGAACACGAAGGTTCCACCGGTCTGCCGCGCGAAGGCCCAGTTGAACAGGGCCGTGCGCACCATGCCCACGTGCGGATTGCCCGTCGGGGACGGGCAGAAGCGGACGCGGACGTCGCCCTCAGCCACGATCCACCACCGGGTTCGTCAGGGTGCCGATCCCGGCGATCGTCACCGAGACCTCGTCGCCGGCCACCACGGGGCTCACCCCGGACGGAGTCCCCGTGAGGATCACGTCTCCGGGCAGGAGAGTCATCACCGAACTGATCCAGGAGACCAGCTCGACGACGTCCCGCACCATGTCCCCGGTGGAACCCGACTGACGGACCTCCCCGTTGACCCGGCACTCGATCGCGGCCGTGTCGACGTCCAGGTCCGTCTCGATCCAGGGCCCGAGGGGACAGAAGGAGTCGAAGCCCTTGGCCCGCCCCCATTGCCCGTCCGTGCGCTGCAGGTCGCGCGCAGTGACGTCGTTCGCGCACGTGTAGCCGAGGACGACCTCCGCCACCCGGTCCTCGGGCACGTCGCGGCACAGGCGGCCGATGACGACGGCCAGCTCGGCCTCGTGCTCGACCTGCTCCGACTGCCACGGCAGGAGGATGGGCTCCCCCGGGCCGACCACGGCGGTGCTCGGCTTGAGGAAGATCATCGGGTCGGCGGGCGGCGCCTCCCCGCCCATCTCGCGCACGTGAGCGAGGTAGTTCTTCCCGACGGCCACGATCTTGCTGGGCAGGACGGGCGCCACCAGCCGGACCTCCGAGAGCGGGAGGACCCGGCCCTCCGGCTCGAAGGGGCCGAACGGGTGGCTGCTCAGCAGTGCCACCGCCTCCTGCTCGATGACCCCGTAGTGGAGCTCGTCGCCGACCGCGACCCTGCAGATGCGCACGGGCCCGACCCTACCGAGCGCGCTTCAGGAGTCCGTACTTGACGGCATCCTCGAGGGCGCGCCAGGACGCAGCGATGACGTTCTCGTGGACTCCGACCGTGCTCCAGGACTCGTGCCCGTCCGAGGTTCCGATGAGGACACGGGTCTTGGCTCCCGTGCCTGACTTCTCGTCCAGGATGCGGACCTTGTAGTCCACGAGACGCATCGTCTCGAGGTCCGGGTACTTCTGCACGATCGCCCGGCGCATCGCACGGTCCAGGGCGTTGACGGGCCCGTTGCCCTCCGCGGTCGAGATGATGCGGTCCCCGTCGATGTGGATCTTCACGGTGGCCTCGGTCTTCACCTCGCCATCGACGTCCTGCTCGACGATCGTCCGCCACGACTCGACCTCGAAGGTCACGTCGACCCCCTGGCCGTCGAGGAGGAGGAGTTCGAAGGATGCGTCCGCCGCCTCGAAGGTCCAGCCCTGCGCCTCGAGCTCCTTGACCTGCTCGACGACACGGGAGACGAGCTCGGGCTGCTGAGAGAGATCGTGCCCGAGCTCGGCGCCCTTGAGCTCGATGGACGCGCGTCCGGCCATCTCGGTCACGAGGACGTTCTGCACGTTGCCCACGACCGCGGGGTCGATGTGGTTGTACAGGTCGGCGTTCACCTTCAGCGCGCTGGCGTGGAGCCCCGCCTTGTGTGCGAAGGATGCCCAGCCGGCGTACGGCTGGTGCGTGTTGGGGGCGATGTTGGCGATCTCCGCGATGGCGTGGGAGATCCGCACCGTGTCGGCGAGACGGCCTTCCGGCAGGCAGTCGATCCCGAGCTTGAGCTGCAGGTTGGGAACCACGACGAACAGGTCGGCGTTGCCGGTTCGCTCGCCGTATCCGTTCGCCGTGCACTGGACATGGCTCACGCCCGCCTCGACGGCCGAGACCGAGTTCGCGATGGCGCACCCGGTGTCGTCCTGGCAGTGAATGCCGAGCCGGACGCCTGACCTGCGCTTGACGTCCTCGACGACCTCGAACATGCCGTGCGGGAGCATCCCGCCGTTCGTGTCGCAGAGGACGCCGACCGAGGCACCCGCGTCGAAGGCGGCCACGAGGAGGCGAACGCCGTAGTCAGCGTCGTGCTTGTAGCCGTCGAAGAAGTGCTCCATGTCGACGAAGACGCGGCGGCCGGCGTCGACAAGGAAGCGAACGGTGTCCTGCACCATGGCCACGTTCTCGTCGAGGGTGGTGCGGAGCGCCTCGGCGACGTGACGCACGTCGGACTTGGCCACGAGGGTGACGACCGGTGCCTCCGAGTCGACGAGCGCACGGACCTGGAGGTCGTCCTCCACCCGTACGCCCGCCTTGCGAGTCGCTCCGAAGGCGACGAGCTGGGCGTTCCTCAAGGTGAGCTCGGAGCGCGCGCGCTGGAAGAACTCGGTGTCCTTCGGCATCGCCCCCGGCCAGCCGCCCTCGATGAACCCGACGCCGTACTCGTCGAGGAGCCGAGCGACGGCGAGCTTGTCGATCACCGAGTACGAGATGCCCTCGCGCTGCGCACCGTCGCGCAGCGTGGTGTCGAACACGTGGAAGTCATCTGGGCGAGGCATGCCTCTTCCTCACGATCCGGTCGGACCGCCAACGAAAAAGCCCCTCGCGGGTGCGAAGGGCTGCGCGTCGACGGGAGTCGACGCGCTAGTTAATGATGATGGCGGTGCGGTGCACAGCCCGAAGTCTGCCACACCGCACCGCCCTGAGCGTCAGTGGCTGCCGCCGGTGCCGAACGCCTCGTAGGCGGCAAGGACCTGCCGGTGCCAGCGCTTGTTGATCGACTGCGCCCGGCTGATGCGCCTGCGGTCGCTGGCCTTCCCCGCGATCGTCACCTCCGTCTGCACGACGGCCAGCCCGCGCTGCGTGGTTCGGGTGTCCGTGGTCACGGGAGTGCCCTGCTGCCGGTACGTGATGCTCGAGGCCAGCGTGGTCCGGGCGGCGCTGGTGAAGTCGGTCGACTGCTGGGCAGGAACCGCGGTCGCCGGGCCGTCCTCGGCCACCTTCGCGCTGTCGGGGCAGTCCGCACTCCTCAGGGCGGCCAGGGCGGCGGCCGCCGCCGCGGCATCGGCGTACTGGTAGATGAACACGCCCGCGGTCCTGTTCACGTTGACCTGGTATCCCACGAGCCCGCCCTTGGCTGCCTTGGGCAGGTACACCGGCTCGCCGGTCGCCGAATGGCAGACGTCGGGAGGGTAGTCGTCCAGGGTTCCGTAGATGTTCTGGCTCCAGGCGCCCAGGGCTTTGGGGGGCTGGGCCCGCAGCACGGTCTGCTCCAGTCCCTGCGCGTCCAGTTTGATGTAGTCCGGAGCCGCCACAGCCGGTGGGGCCAGCAGGGCCGAGCCGGCCAGCGCAGCAGCGGAGACAGCAACGATCGTCCGAGTCATGATGCTCATTCGCCGATCGTCACACGTAGGGAAGGCCCGACTCTCGACGAACTCCCGGCGTGGTGCGGGTATCACCGGCGATACCCGCTCCGGACCGTTCAGCAGATCGCGTGCAGCCAGTTGTGCGTGTCGGGCACGGCACCGGTCTGGATGTCGAGGAGCGTCTGGCGCAGGCGAGCGGTCACCGGGCCGGTGCCACCCTCGCCGACCGACCACGCACCGCTGGTGCGCGACTTCACCTCGCCGACCGGAGTGATCACGGCCGCCGTTCCGCAGGCGAACACCTCGGTGATGTCGCCGGACGCGCACCCCTCGCGCCAGTCGTCGACCGAGATCTTCCCCTCCTCGGCACGGATGCCGAGGTCAGACGCCACGGTGAGCAGTGACGACCGGGTGATGCCGGGCAGGAGCGAGCCGGTCAGCTCGGGAGTCACGAGCCGCGCGCTGTCGCCGTGGCCCAGGACGAAGTAGAGGTTCATGCCCCCCATCTCCTCGATCCACCGGCGCTCGACGGCGTCGAGCCAGACGACCTGGTCGCACCCGTGCTGCGCGGCCTCGGCCTGCGCGACCAGCGACGCGGCATAGTTCCCCGCGCACTTCGCCTCGCCCGTGCCGCCCGGGGCGGCGCGAACGTAGTCGTCGGAGATCCACACCGACACGGGCTTCAGCCCTCGAGGGAAGTACGCCCCCGCGGGCGAGGCGATGAGCAGGAACTCGTACCGATCGGCCGGCCGAACACCCAGACCGATCTCGGTCGCGAGCATGAACGGGCGCAGGTACAGGGACTTTTCCTGCCCCGAGGGGACCCAGCCGCGGTCCTGGCGGACGAGCGCCTCGATCGCCCCCACGAACAGCTCCACCGGGAGCTCCGCCATCGCGAGCCTGCGCGCCGAGTTGGCGAAGCGCTCGGCGTTCTGGACGGGGCGGAACGTCTTGATGCTGCCGTCGCCGTGCCGGTAGGCCTTCAACCCCTCGAAGATCGCCTGCCCGTAGTGGAGGAAGTTGGTGGCCGGGTCGAGGGTCAGCGGCCCGTACGCCTCGAGTCGGGCGTCATGCCAGCCCTCGGACTTCGTCCACGTCGCACGGACCATGTTGTCGGTGTAGTAGCGGCCGAAACCGGGATCCGACAGCTGGGACTCCCGCTGCGCATCGCTGACGGGGTGGTCCGACGGACTGAGGGTGATGGGCCACAGGGCGGTGCCCGTCTCGGTCATGGTCATGGGCCGAACCTACCCTTTCGCCGCTGTCACAGCGGCGATCGCGAGCGCGTCCCCGATCTCGGAGGTGCTGCGGACGGAGTCGCCACGCGAGGCGAGGTCGCCGGCCACCGCGGCCTCCACCCAGGCTGCGGCCGTGCCTTCGCCCACATGGTCGAGGAGCATGGCCAGCGACATGACCGTGGCGGTCGGGTCGGCCTTGCCCTGGCCGGCGATGTCGGGAGCCGATCCGTGGACGGGCTCGAACATGCTCGGGTTGCTGCGGGACGGGTCGATGTTGCCGGAGGCCGCCAGCCCGATTCCGCCGCCGATGGCCGCCCCGATGTCCGTGAGGATGTCCCCGAACAGGTTGTCGGTGACGATCACGTCGAAGCGCTCCGGCTGGGTGAGGAAGAACATGCTGGCCGCGTCCACGTGGCAGTAGTCCGTCTCCACCAACGGGTACTCGGCCTTGACCCGGTCGAACGCCTGCTGCCACGTCTGGCCCGCGTGCACGAGGACGTTCGTCTTGTGCACCAGCGTCACCTTCTTGCGGCGGCGCATGGCCCGCTCGAAGGCGTCGCGGATGATGCGCTCCGCCCCGAAGGCCGTGTTGATGCTCACTTCCGTGGACACCTCGTGCGGCGTGCCCTTGCGCAGGGTCCCCCCAGCTCCGACGTACGGACCCTCGGTTCCTTCACGGCACACGACGAAGTCGATCTCGGCCGGACCCTTGCCCGCGAGCGGCCCCGTCGTGACGCCCGGGTAGAGCTTCACCGGACGGAGGTTCACGTGGTGGTCCATCACGAAGCGCAGGGGCAGGAGAACACCGCGCTCGAGGACGCCCGGGGGCACCGACGGATCGCCGATGGCGCCCAGCAGGATCGCGTCGTAGGTGCGCAACTCCTCGACGACCGCCTCCGGCAGCAGCTCGCCGGTCTCGTTGTAGCGGCGCGCACCGAGGTCGTACTCCTTCGTCTTGACCTCGAGGGCGGCCTCCGGCGCGATGGCGGCCAGCACCTTCAGGGCCTCGGCAACGACCTCAGTGCCGATGCCGTCGCCGGGAATGAGCGCGATGTTCAGGGTTCGTGGCATGAGGGGAAGGGTAGTGATCGCCGGCTGGACACCCGAACGGGCATCGGCGATCGTGGATCCGGAGGTGCGTGATGGCCAAGAAGCGATGGAGCGACCTTTCGGACGGGGAGAAGGCCGCGATCCTCGTGGCGGCGTCCGTGCAGCTGTCCTTGGCGGCGACCGCCTGGGTGGACCTGGCCCGACGGCCGGCCGAGCAGGTGCGCGGAGCCAAGGGGGCGTGGGCGGTGGCGATCGCGGTGAACTTCGTCGGGCCCCTGTCCTACTTCGCCTTCGGGAGGATCAAGGGCAGCAGCCAGCCCGTTCTCCCCGCGTGAGCATGGTGGTACGCTGCCCGATCATGACGACAGCGCTGCTCCTTCGCTGCCGCGACGAGGCCTAGTCCACCGGCCTCCTCGTCGCGGGATTCGTCGTTCGCCGGTACCAAGTCTGTCGGCCAACGCACCCCAGGAGCCTCCATGTCCGCCACGTTCGACCGCACCGCCCCCTATTCCTCCCGCAACGCGCAGCAGCCGTCGGCCATGTCCTTCGGCCGCTACGAGCCCTTCGCGCCGATCGCCCTGCCGGATCGCACCTGGCCCGGCAAGGTCATCACTGACACTCCTCGCTGGTGTGCGGTCGATCTCCGCGACGGAAACCAGGCGCTGATCGACCCGATGACGCCTCAGCGCAAGCTGCGGATGTTCACTCTCCTCGTCTCGATGGGCTACAAGGAGATCGAGGTCGGCTTCCCGTCCGCCTCGCAGACCGACTTCGACTTCGTGCGCATGCTCATCGAGGACGACCTGATCCCCGACGACGTCGTCATCCAGGTGCTCACCCAGTCGCGTGAGCACCTGATCGAGCGGACCTACGAGTCGATCCGTGGCGCCGACCAGGCGATCGTGCATCTCTACAACTCCACGTCCACGCTGCAGCGCCGGGTCGTCTTCGGCCTGGACCGCCCGGGCATCGTCGACATCGCCGTTCACGGCGCCCAGCTGTGCCAGAAGTACGCCGACCAGATCTCGCACGAGACGGACGTCTTCTTCGAGTACTCGCCCGAGTCGTACACCGGCACCGAGCTGGAGTTCGCGCTGGAGGTGTGCGATGCCGTCACCGACGTGTGGCAGCCGACGCCGGACCGCAAGGCGATCCTCAACCTGCCCGCGACGGTGGAGATGGCCACCCCCAACGTGTATGCCGACTCGATCGAGTGGATGAGCCGCAACCTGGCCAGGCGCGACTCGGTCGTGCTCTCGCTGCACCCGCACAACGACCGCGGCACCGCCGTGGCCGCAGCCGAGCTCGGCTACATGGCGGGAGCCGACCGCATCGAGGGCTGCCTGTTCGGGAACGGAGAGCGCACCGGGAACGTGTGCCTCGTCACTCTGGGCATGAACCTGTTCAGCCAGGGCATCGACCCGCAGATCGACTTCAGCGACATCGACGAGGTCCGTCGCACCGTGGAGTACTGCAACCAGATCCCGGTGCACGAGCGGCACCCCTACGGCGGCGACCTCGTCTACACGGCCTTCTCCGGCTCGCACCAGGACGCGATCAACAAGGGCCTGAAGATGATGGAGTCCGACGCCGCTGCTGCCGGGGTAGAGGTCGACGACTTCCGGTGGCAGGTGCCCTACCTGCCCATCGACCCGCAGGACGTGGGCCGTACCTACGAGGCCGTCATCCGGGTCAACTCGCAGTCCGGCAAGGGCGGCGTCGCCTACATCATGCGCACCGAGCACAAGCTCGAGCTGCCGCGCCGGCTCCAGATCGAGTTCTCGCAGGTGATCCAGCAGGTCACCGACTCCGAGGGCGGGGAGATCGGTCCCGGCGAGATGTGGGGCGCCTTCTCCGGCGAGTACCTCCCCGACCCGGGCGCGCCGTGGGGCCGCTTCCGTCTCATCGGCGTGAAGCAGGACTCCGAGGTGGACGGCGAGACGGAGCTCGACGTCATCCTGAACGACAACGGTCGCGAGCTGCAGCTCGGCGGCCACGGCAATGGCCCCGTTGCGGCGTTCTGCGACGCCCTGTCCACGCACGGCATCGACGTCCGGGTCCTGGACTACGCCGAGCACGCGATGTCCGCGGGCGGTGACGCCACCGCCGCCTCGTACGTGGAGTGCGCCGTCGGAGGGCGCGTGCTGTGGGGGGTCGGCATCGACCCGTCCATCACGACGTCGTCGCTCAAGGCGATCGTCAGCGCAGTCAACCGGGCGGTTCGTGAGACTCCCTGACATCCCCAACTTCCGGGACGCGGGGGGCGTGGGCTCCCTGCGTCCCGGACTCGTCTTTCGATCCGCCGAGCTGTCCCGTCTCAGCGACCGCGATGCGCACATGCTGCTCGAACTTGGGGTCACGGACGTGTTCGACCTTCGAACGGTCGAGGAGATCGCCCATCGACCCGATCAGCTCCCGACGGCGATGAGGCTCGTCATCGAGGATGTCCTCGCCGACCGTCCGCACAGCGGTGCGGCCGAGGTGGCAAGCCTGGTGAACCAGTACGCGGAGCAGGCCAGTGTCGACGCGATCAACGCGGCGATCGGCAATGGGCAGGCCGAGCAGCACATGCACGAGACGTACCGGCACCTCGTCACGCTCCCCTCCGCCCACGCCGGCTACCGATCGCTGTTCGGCGAGCTCGCGCAGGCAGAAGGCTCCGCGGTGATCCACTGCACGGCCGGCAAGGACCGGACCGGATGGGCCGTTGCCGTGCTGCAGCTCCTGGCGGATGCCTCCCTCGACGAGGTGATGGAGGACTACCTCGGCAGCAACGAGCCGATGCGCCGCGCCTACGGCCCCATGCTCGAGGGCTTCGCCGCGGAGGGCGGCGACGCCGACGCCCTGGCGCACATGATGCTCGTGTACCCCGAGTACCTGCGGACCGCCCTGTCGCATATCGAGGAGCGGTTCGGCGGCGTGCCCGGGTACCTGGGCGAGGGCCTCGGACTGGGCGACGCGACCGTCAGTCGCCTTCGTGATCGGCTGCTCGCGGCCTAGCCCGATCCGCTAGGCGGCTTCCTCCGGCTCGTCGAACTGGCTCTGGTACAGCCGGTAGTAGGCCCCGCGCGCCTCCATGAGCTCGTCATGGTCCCCCTGCTCGACGATCCGGCCCTGCTCCAGCACGACGATCGTGTCGGCGTTGCGGATCGTGGACAGCCGATGGGCGATGACGAAGGCGGTCCGGCCCGATCGCAGTTCCGCCATCGCCTGCTGGATGAGCACCTCCGTGCGGGTGTCGACCGAGCTCGTGGCCTCGTCGAGGATCAGGACGGGCGGGTTCGCCAGGAAGGCGCGCGCGATGGTCAGCAGCTGGCGCTCCCCCGCGCTGATGTTGGCACCCCCTTCGGTCAGCACCGTCTCGTAGCCGTCCGGCAGTGTCCGCACGAAGTGGTCGACCCGGGCCGCCTGGGCGGCGGACTCGATCTGGTCATCAGTGGGGCTCTCGGCTCCGTACGCGATGTTGTCCCGGATCGTTCCCTCGAAGAGCCAGGTGTCCTGGAGGACCATGCCGAAGGCGCGACGCACGTCGTCCCGACGCATCTGCATCGTGGGCACACCCTCGATGAGGATGGCTCCGGCGTCGACGTCGTAGAACCGCATGAGCAGGTTGACCAACGTCGTCTTGCCCGCGCCCGTGGGCCCGACGATCGCGACGATCTCCCCGGGGTGGACGTCCAGCCGGAACCCGTCGATGAGCGGAGCGTCGGGCAGGTAGCGGAAGGAGACGTCGTCGAAGTTGATCCGCCCGCTGACCCGGTCGGGGCGACGGGCCGGATCCGCGTCGGGCGCCTCCTCTGCCTCGTCGAGCAGCTCGAAGACACGCTCAACGGAAGCGACGCCCGACTGCAGCAGGTTCGCCACTCCGGCGATCTGGGTGATCGGCATCGTGAACTGGCGCGAGTACTGGATGAAGGCCTGCACGTCGCCCAACGACATCGATCCGCTGGCCACGCGCATGCCGCCGATGACTGCGATGGCCACGTAGTTGAGGTTCGACACGACCATGAGCGCCGGCTGGATGATGCCGGAGATGAACTGGGCCCGGAAGGAGCTCTCGTAGACCCGCTCGTTCGCCGCGTCGAAGTCCGCCACCGACCTCGTGCGATGGCCGAAGACCTTGACCAGCTCGAGACCGGTGAAGGACTCCTCGACCTGGCCGTTGAGCCGGCCGGTCCACTGCCACTGGGCGACGAAGTGCGGCTGGGAGCGCTTCGCGATCATCATCGTGATCCAGAACGACAGCGGCACGGTCAGCAGCGAGATCACGGCGAGCAGGGGGCTGATCCACAGCATCATCGCCAGCACCCCGATCACCGTGAGGATCGACGTGATCAGCTGGGTGAGGGTCTGCTGGAGCGTCGTCGCGATGTTGTCGATGTCGTTGGTCACACGGCTGAGAACGTCGCCGCGGGAGGACGAGTCGAAGTACCGCAGGGGAAGTCGACCGAGCTTGTGGTCGACCTCCTCGCGCAGCCGGAACATCGTGCGATTGGTGACGCCCGCCATGAGGTAGTTCTGAGCCCAGCTCAGGAAGGAGCTGAGGGCGTAGACGACCACGACGAGAGCCAGCACGCGGGACAGCTGGCTGAAATCGACGCCCGCCCCCGGTGACACGGTCATCGACGCCAGCATGTCCGCCTGGGAGTCCTGGCCCTGAGCCCGCAGGGCCGCCTCGGCCTGCTGCTGCGTCACCCCCGCCGGGATCATCTGGCTGATGACACCCTCGAAGATGACGTTGGTGGCGTTGCCCAGGAGCTTCGGCCCCAGGACCGCGAGGAACACGCTGCCCGTCCCCAGCAGGAGGACGAACGAGACGATCCAGCGCTCGGGCCGCAGGCGACGGCCGAACCGCGCGAGCGAGCCGCGGAAGTCCTGCGCCTTGGCATCGGACGCCCCCATGCCCATCCCCATCGGGCCGCCACCGCCCATCGGCCCACCGGGGCGCCGCATGGGCCCGCCGTGCATGCTCATCGCGTCCCCTCCAGCTGCGCCTGGGACGCCACGATCTCGCGATACGGCTCGCAGGAGTCGATCAGCTCCTCGTGGGTGCCGCTCCCGACCACCCGGCCCCCGTCGAGCACGATGATGCGATCCGCGTTGATGATCGTGCTGATCCGCTGCGCCACGATGATGACCGTGCGGTCGTGGGTCCGATGCGCGAGCGCGGCGCGAAGTCGGGCGTCGGTGGTGTAGTCGAGGGCGGAGAAGCTGTCGTCGAAGAGGTAGACCAGCGGATCACGCACGATGCACCTGGCGATGGCGAGCCGCTGCCGCTGCCCGCCGGAGAAGTTCACGCCGCCCTGGTCCACCGGCGCGTCGAGCAGTCCGGGCAGCTGGTCGACGAACTCCCGCGCCTGCGCGACCTCCAGGGCCTGCCACACCTGCTCGTCGGAGGCGTCCTCGCGGCCGAAGCGCACGTTCGAGGCGATGGTGCCGCCGAACAGGAAGGCGCGCTGCGGCACGATCCCGAACAGGGACCATAGGTCGTCGAGCGGGATGTTCCGGATGTCGACGCCGTCGACGAGGATGGCGCCGTCGGTGACGTCCAGCAGCCGCGGGAGCAGGTTCGTCAGCGTGCTCTTGCCCGAGCCGGTGCCGCCGACGATCGCGGTCGTCCGTCCCGGCTCGAACACGCAGGAGATCTCCTGCAGCACCGGATCCTGCGCTCCGGGGTAGCGGAAGCTCACGTTGCGCAGTTCCAGGCGTCCCACCCGAGGCAGGTCTGCCGAGGCAACGGGATCGGTGATCTCCGGTTCGGCCTCGAGCACCGCCTGGATCCGCTCCGCCGAGGCGGCCGCCCGCGGGACCATCATCATGGTCATCACGGCCATCATGACCGAGAACAGGATCTGCATGATGTAGCTCTGGAAGGCGAACAGGTTGCCGATCGGCATGCTCCCGTTCGCGATGAGGTGACCTCCGAACCAGATGGTCGCGACGAGGGCCAGGTTCATGATGAGCATGAGCGTCGGGAAGATCAGGGCGAACAGCCTGGTCACCTTCAACGACACGGTTGTGAGCTCGTCGTTGGCGAGGGCGAAGCGCTCCTCCTCGTGGGCGGTGCGCACGAAGGCCCGGATGACCCGGATGCCGGCGAGGTTCTCGCGCAGCACGCCGTTCACCCGGTCGACCTTGACCTGCATCGAGCGGAACAGCGGAACGGCTCGGGACACCATCACCCCGATGGCGATGAGCATGAGGGGAACGATGACCAGCAGCAGCGCCGAGAGCTGGACGTCTGTCCGCAGCGCCATGACGACACCGCCGATGGCCGTGACGGGGGCGAGCACCATCATCGTCAGCCCGACCATGACGAGCATCTGGATCTGCTGCACGTCGTTGGTGTTGCGCGTGATGAGGGACGGAACGCCGAACCGGTGCATCTGCGCGAGCGAGAAGGTCTGGACCCTCCGGAACAGGTCACGCCGGATGTCGCGGCCGAAGCGCATGGACGTCCGGGCGCTGAAGTAGACCGTGACCACGGATGCGACGCCGACGAGCACCGACATCAGCAGCATGATGCCGCCGACCTCGAGGATGTAGCTCGTGTCGCCCGTGACCACGCCCTGGTTGATGATGTCGGCCATGAGGGTCGGCAGCACGAGGTTGCCGATCGCCTGAACGAGCAGGAGCAGGGCAATCCCGATGAGGATGCGCCAGTGCGGTCGCAGATAGGCGACCAGCAGGTTCTTCACCAAGCTCCTTCCGACCCCGTGCTCAGGCTAACCACGCCGCGCCGAGACTATTCCTCCGGCGCCACCAGCGCGTCCTCCCGGCTCCTGAGGGCCCAGGCGACGCACACCACCACGATCACCGCCGTGAGGATCGTGCCCAAGGTGACCTGCTCCCCCAGGAACCACGCCGACCACAGCAGCGTGAGCAGTGCCTGAACCTGCTGGACCTGGCCGCCGTAGGCGGCCCCGGCTAGCGCGAGTCCGCGGTACCACGCGAAGAAGCCGAGGTACATCGAGGAGACGCCCAGGAGGACGAGCGCACCCCACTCGACAGCGGTGGTCGTGTATGCGTCCGAGGTCGTCCGCCACAGGATGAAGCTCAGCGGGACGGTGACCGGCAGGGCGAGGACCACGACCCACGAGATGACCTGCCAGCCTGGCATGACCTTCGTGATCGCGGCTCCCTCGACGTAGCACCACGAGGAGGACACCACGGCTCCCACCAGCAGGAGATCGGCCACGGGGTCAGCCCCCTGCGCCCCTCCTCGCGACAGTGCGAAGACGACCAGCGCGGACGTCCCCAGGCCGGCCGCCACCCAGAACTGCCGGGCAACGCGCTCGTGGGACCGCAGGACGGCGAACAGGGCTGTCGTCATCGGCATGAACGCCGCAACGACCGCGGCGTGGGCCGAGGTCGTCCGCTGGAGCGCGAGCGCGAGAAGGATGGGCCAGCCGAACACGGCGCCCGCCATCGTGAACAGCAGCGGCCTCAGCCGGCTCCTCGGGGGGAACGGCACGCGGCGCAGCAGCAGAAGCGACGCGGCCAGCACCCCGGCGATCACCGCGCGCCCCGTCGCCGTGAAGAACGGCGAGAAGCCGCCGATCGCGACCTTGGTCAGCGGGACGGAGAAGGAGAACAGCAGGACCCCGCCGAACGCCCAGCGCACGCCGGCACTGTGCACGCGTTGCATCGGGCCGCCCCGGCGGCCGGCGTCAGGCGAGATCGACAGCCTTGCCGGAACTGGCCCCGATCTCGGCAACGATCTGCTCGAGCTGCTCGGGCGCGACGGCGGAATCGACGGTCAGCACGATGAGGGCATGGCCGTCCGCGTCGCGGCTGACCTGCATGCCGCCGATGTTGACGTTGCCCTCGCCCAGGAGTCGACCGACGATGCCGACGATGCCCGGCCGGTCGCTGTAGCGCAGGAAGGCCATGTGCTCGCTCACAGGCACGTCGACGTCGAAGTCGTCCACCTCGACGACCTTGCCGATGTTCCGCGTGCCGGCCACGGTGCCCGCCACGCTGACCTTCGAGCCGTCGGTCAGGGTCAGGATCACACGCACCAGCGAGCGATGGTCCTCACTGGTCCGGTCGGACGTGAGGGCCACCTCGACCCCGCGCTGCTCGGCGAGGACCGGTGCGTTGACGAACGACACGGGGTCGTGGACGAGCATCTGGAACACGCCCTTGAGGGCGGAGAGCTCGAGGACCCGCACGTCGTGCTCCGCGATCTCGCCCAGCGCCTCGACGTCGATCCGGACGACGGCGGCGTCGGCCAGCGTGCATGCGATGGAGCCGAGCTGCTCGGCCAGCGGCAGCATGGGCTTGATGGCCTCGTCGAGCTGGCCGCCCTGCACGTTCACCGCGTCGGGGACGAGCTCCCCGGACAGCGCGAGCCGCACCGATCGCGCGACCGCGATCCCCGCCTTCTCCTGCGCCTCGTCGGTGGAAGCCCCGAGGTGAGGGAGCCCGACGACCTGCTCGAGGCTGAACAGCGGGGAGTCCGTGCAGGGCTCCTTGGCGTAGACGTCCAGGCCCGCACCGGCGACCCGGCCATCGACGAGCGCCTGGTACAGCGCCTCTTCGTCGACGATGCCCCCTCGGGCGGCATTGATGACGTGCACGGTCGGCTTGACCTTGTGCAGCTCGGCGTCTCCGATGAGGCCGATCGTCTCGGCTGTCTTGGGCAGGTGCACGGTGATGAAGTCGCTCTCGGCGAGCAGGTCGTCGAGGCTGACCATCCGTACGCCGAGCTGCGCCGCCCGGGCCGGCTGCACATAGGGGTCGTAGGCGATGAGTCGGACCCCGAACGCGCTCAGTCGCTGGGCGACGAGCACGCCGATCCGGCCGAGGCCGACGACGCCGACCACCTTGTCGGCAACCTCGACGCCCGTGTACTTCGACCGCTTCCACTCTCCGCGAGCGAGCGCGGAGCTCGCCGGGACCAGATTGCGGGCGGAGGCCAGAAGCAGGGCCACCGCCAGCTCCGCAGCGCTCACGATGTTCGACGTGGGCGCATTGACCACCATGACGCCGGCCTGGGTCGCGGCCTTGATATCGACGTTGTCGAGCCCCACGCCTGCCCGGGCGACGACCTTCAGCCGCTTGGCGGCAGCGAGCGCCTCGGCGTCGACCTGCGTCGCCGAACGCACGAGGATCGCGTCGACGTCCGCGATCGCGGGCAGCAGTGCCGCGCGATCGGCTCCGTCACAGGTGACGATCTCGAAGTCGGGCCCGAGGGCCTCGACGGTGGCGGGGGACAGTTCTTCGGCGATGAGCACACGGGCCTTGGTCACGCGCGGAGTCTAGTCGTGGCAGCGGCGCATCCCTCCCCCGCCCGCGCCCGCTGTGAGGCCCGTCACCGACCGAGGTCTCTTGACTTCCGACGCGCGAAGGCGCTCCATGGAAGTGGTGCCTGAGGACGGGTCGGCTGACCCGATGCCCGGGCAGTCAGGGCCGCCCCAGCACCATCCGAGGAGGGATGAGATGAACAACCAGGTGATGACCACCAAGGAGCCGGCGCCCCTGCGTCGGGCCGAGCCCTTCCCACGGTTGTGGGACTGGTTCGAGAACATGATGCCGATGGACGTGGCATGGCGGGAGACCGCGGCCCGGACCATCAAGGTCGAGGAGTTCACTCGGGACGGGACGTACGTCGTCCGTGCCGAGCTGCCGGGCGTCGATCCGGAGAAGGACATCGACATCACCGTCGCGGACGGTCTGCTCACGATCAGGGGCGAGCGCCGCGAGGAGACCAAGGACGACCAGAGGTCTGAGTTCTACTACGGCAGCTTCACCCGGACCCTGTCCCTGCCCAGCGGGGCCGATCCGGACCGGGTCACGGCGGAGTACCGGGACGGGATCCTCGAGGTGACCCTGCCGATGCCGGAGCCGGCGACGGAACCGACGCACGTGCCCATCACGCGCACCGAGTAGGCGC
>JAHECS010000005.1:130459-133997 GCA_024641635.1 Actinomycetes bacterium
GCGGGTCAGCGCGCGGCGGTGCCCTCGACGTAGTCGTCGCCCTTGGTGTCGACCCAGCTCATCAGCCCACGCAGCTCGCGGCCGACGGCCTCGATCGGGTGCTGCTCGGCCTTGGCCCGGAGCTCCTTGAACTCCGGGGCGCCGGCGCGCTGGTCGTCGACGAAGCGCTTGGCGAAGGAGCCGTTCTGGATGTCCGCCAGGACCGCCTTCATGTTCTCCTTGACGTGCGGGTCGATGACCCGCGGGCCGGAGACGTAGTCGCCGTACTCGGCGGTGTCCGAGACGCTCCACCGCTGCTTGGCGATGCCGCCCTCGTACATCAGGTCGACGATGAGCTTGAGCTCGTGGAGGCACTCGAAGTAGGCCACCTCGGGCTGGTAGCCGGCCTCGGTGAGGACCTCGAACCCGTACATCACCAGCTGCGACGCGCCGCCGCAGAGCACGGACTGCTCGCCGAAGAGGTCCGTCTCGGTCTCCTCGGTGAACGTGGTCTTGATGCCGCCCGCCCGCAGGGCGCCGATGGCCTTCGCGTAGGACAGCGCCAGCGGCCAGGCCTCGCCCGTCGCGTCCTGCTCGACGGCGACGATCGCGGGCACCCCGCGACCAGCGACGTACTCGCGGCGCACGAGGTGGCCGGGACCCTTCGGCGCGACCATCGCCACGTCGACGAAGTCAGGCGGGGTGATGTAACCGAAGCGGATGTTGAACCCGTGCGCGAAGAACAGCGCGTCGCCCTCCTGCAGGTTGGGCTCGATGGCCTCCTTGTAGAGGATCTCCTGGACGGGGTCCGGGACCAGGATCATGATGACGTCGGCCTCGGCCGCGGCGGTCGCGGGGTCGACGACGCGCAGGCCCGCCTCCTCAGCCTTCGCGCGGCTCTTGGATCCCTCGACCAGTCCGACCCGGACGTCGACACCGGAGTCGCGAAGGGACATGGCGTGGGCGTGGCCCTGGCTGCCGAATCCCATCACCGCGACCACGCGGTTCTGGATGATGGACAGGTCGGCGTCGTCGTCGTAGAACAGTTCGGCCACGGGGGCTCTCCTCTATCGGGTCGGTGTGCGTCGGAAGGGTATCGGTTGGGGGGATGGCGCCGTTCAGTCCGTTCGGCTCCGTGGGCTGACTAGGCGGACCGCTCCACGGGACGGATCGTGCGGTCGCTGATCGACCGGGGGCCACGGCCGACGGCGACCATGCCGGACTTGACCAGCTCCTTGATGCCGAAGGGCTCGAGAACCTTCAGCAGCGCCTGCAGCTTGTCGGACTTGCCGGTCGCCTCGATGGTGACCGCGTCGGGTGCCACGTCGACGACCTTGGCCCGGAACAGCTGGACGGTCTCGAGGATGTGCGACCGGGTGTCCATGTCGGCCCGGACCTTGACCAGCATGATCTCCCGCTGGACGGAGGCATCGGGGTCGAGCTCGACGATCTTGAGCACGTTGATGAGCTTGTTGAGCTGCTTGGTCACCTGCTCCAGCGGCAGCCCCTCGACGGTGACGACGATCGTCATCCGGGACACGTCGGGGACCTCCGTCGGACCGACGGCCAGGGACTCGATGTTGAAGCCGCGCCGAGAGAACAGACTGGCCACCCGGGCCAGGACGCCGGGCTTGTCCTCGACGAGGACGGACAGCGTGTGTCGGGTCATCAGTCGTCCTCTCCGCTCCAGTCGGGCGCCATCTCGCGCGCCACCATGATGTCGTCGTTGCTCGTTCCGGCGGCCACCATCGGCCACACCATCGCGTCCTTGTGGACGACGAAGTCGATGACGACCGGTGCATCGTCGATGGCCATCGCCTTCTCGATCGTCGCGTCGACCTGCTCCGGCGACTCGCACCGCAGGCCGTAGCACCCGTACGCCTCCGCGAGCTTGACGAAGTCGGGGATGCGGAAGGACTCGAGGTTCGTGTTCGAGTAGCGCTCGTTGTAGAAGAGCGTCTGCCACTGACGGACCATGCCCAGGTTGCCGTTGTTGATCAGCGCCACCTTGATCGGGATGTCGTTGATCGCGCAGGTGGCCAGCTCCTGGTTGGTCATCTGGAAGCAGCCGTCGCCGTCGATCGCCCACACCGTGCGGTCCGGCCGGCCGACCTTGGCGCCCATGGCCGCCGGCACGGCGTAGCCCATCGTGCCCAGGCCTCCGGAGTTGAGCCAGCTGTTCGGGTTCTCGTAGCCGATGAACTGCGCGGCCCACATCTGGTGCTGGCCGACTCCGGCGGCGTAGATGGCCTCCGGGCCGACGATCGCGCCCAGCCGCTCGATCGCGTACTGGGGCGACAGGGTCCCGTCGTCGTACGTCTCGTAGCCGAGGGGGTACGTCTGGCGCATCCGGTTGAGCAGCGCCCACCAGCCCTCGTGGTCCCCGATGTGGCCGGCCGCATGCTCGGCGTCGAGCGCCGCGACGAGCTCGGGGATGATCTCGGCCAGGTCGCCGACGATGGGCACGTCCGCACGACGGTTCTTGCCGATCTCGGCCGGGTCGATGTCGGCGTGGATGACGGCCGCGTCCGGCGCGAACGTCGACAGCTTGCCGGTGACGCGATCGTCGAAGCGTGCGCCCAGCGTGATGAGCAGGTCGGACTTCTGGAGCGCCCCGACGGCGGCGACGGTTCCGTGCATGCCCGGCATGCCGAGGTGCTGCGGGTGCGAGTCCGGGAACGCTCCTCGCGCCATCAGGGTGGTGACGACGGGGATGCCCGTCAGGTCCGCCAGCCGGCGCAGAGAGGCCGACGCGCCCGCGCGGATGACGCCGCCGCCGACATACAGCACCGGTCGCTTCGCGCCCACGATCATCCGGGCCGCCTCGCGCACCTGCTTCGAGTGCGGCTTGGTGACCGGGTGGTACCCCGGCAGGTCCATCTGCGGGGGCCAGGCGAACTCGGTCTCGGCCTGGAGGGCGTCCTTGGACACGTCGACGAGGACGGGACCGGGCCGTCCGGTCGAGGCGAGGTGGAAGGCCTCGGCGATCGCCCGCGGGATCTCGTCAGGGTTCGTGATGAGGAAGTTGTGCTTCGTGATCGGCATCGTGATGCCGCGGATGTCCGCCTCCTGGAAGGCGTCCGTGCCGATCGCGGCGCTCGGCACCTGTCCGGTGATCGCGACGACCGGGACGGAGTCCATGTTGGCGTCGGCCAGCGGGGTCACGAGGTTCGTCGCACCCGGACCGCTCGTGGCCATGCACACCCCGACGCGGCCCGTCGCAGCGGCGAAGCCCTCGGCCGCGTGACCGGCGCCCTGCTCGTGGCGGACGAGGATGTGCCGGATCTTGGAGTCGAACAGCGGGTCGTAGAGCGGCAGGATGGCGCCGCCGGGGATCCCGAAGATGTCGGTCGCTCCCGCCGCCTCGAGTGCGTAGACCAGGCTCTGCGCCCCGGTGATCTTCTCGCCCATCTCTTCCTTCTCTCGCTGTCCTGCAATGAAAAACCCCCCGACCCGATACGGGTAGCGGAGGGAGGCGCGGGGTGACCGGAGGTCAGCCCACGCGCCTGGGTACTACGAGAATTCGAGCCACGGGATGGAGCGTACTCCCCGGGGGCGG
>JAHECS010000070.1 GCA_024641635.1 Actinomycetes bacterium
AACACCGACGGTTTCACCGCAGATGAGAAGTAGTAGCGCTTTGCATCGTGATCGCACACGTTGCTCCACAAAGTGGCTGCGTAAGCGTAGTGCGAGTCGCTATAACCCAGAACCATGCCGACCGCGCGCATCTGCGAAAAGACCGCTGCGACCGCCATCTCACGGTCCTCGTATTTCTGCGATGCCTCGAGGGCGTAGCTCGCCCGGACGAAACGGTCCGCAGGACTGACGCTGCCAGGCAGGAATCTGTCCCCGCCGATAAGCTTCCAGTAGGCGTTGATCGCCAATTGCTCGTCGAAGGTCGGCGAGTTGGTCATCACCTTGTATTCGGAGCCGTGATGGATCGTCAGTTTGCCGTCGAGAAATTCGAGGATGGCCGAATCACCGCTCGGATCCGCCAGAGACAAGTGTCCTGTCGCCGCCCTTCCATTGGGCAGGATCGGGGCGGAAATCGTAAACTCTTCATTGCGTGACGCCTCCACCGCTTCCTTAACGGTGGCGAAGTTGTCCAGATAGTATTGCACCCAGGCGCCGAGGGAGATCAGCGGCTTTCCGGTCTTTTCAGGGTCGCCGTAATCGGCCTCGGCAAGATACAGCAGGTTGACGGCGAGGCCTTTTTCGTTGAACCCGTCGGTATCGATCATGTCATACAGCGACGTGAAGACCGACCCGTATTTCGAGGTCCATTTCAGGGACCGCTCGCCGACTCCACCGTCCTGCTTCATGCCTCTCGGGTAGGCATAGAGCTTCGGTGTTGCGCCGGGGTCGGTCCAGTCCACGTTGCGACCGGTGATGTAGGTGCCGGTTCCAGTTTCATAAAGAATTCGTGTACACATGGCTTGTTTCCCTCTAGTTGATGTTCGTTGTTTCGGCTTATGGGTTAGCGATTGTCCTAATTGATTGTGTTCTTGTAGATCTTGCCGTCCTTCATGATGACCACAAAGTTGTTCGCCGGATCCGTGATCAGATCGATGTTCTCCAGCGGGTTGCCGTCTACACTGAATTAGGCTGAACTTTGGTTAGGGTTCGTTCGCTCGACGCACCGGTTCAGCGGTGGCGCCTGCGCGCCGCCCGCTGCAACCGATTGTCAGGCCATAAACACTTCGACCTTTGATCCCGAAAAACCTGGAGCGGCTACTGCTTCTGCTTCAGTAGCGCCCCTGCTCCGGTGTCGTCAAACCCATGCATGTCCGGCACATTGATGGAATGCTTGCCGATCCATTTATTGATTTCGACGGGCTGGAAGCGACCCTTTGCTTCTACCGGGAAACGAATCGATTGCCCCGGCTTGACGTCCAGCACTTTAGAGTTCTTCACCACGATAGTGCCGTTGACAATCACGTAGGGCATACCCACGGGTGGCAGTCCGTTTTCGCCAAGCTTGTAGGTGGCACGTGGGGCAACCTTCTGAGGATCGAACAGGGCCAAATCGGCGACCTTGCCCACCTGTACCCGGCCGCGTTGCTTCATGGCTTCAAGACCGGTATCGCCCAGGTGTTTGGCCGTCCAGTAACTCAATTGCGCCAGGGTGAACATGAGCGGAACACCTTGGTCACGCCCCAGTTTGAGCGTGGTGGTATACGAAGATGCGGTACGCGGGTGCCCTGCATACTTAGTGACATCGGCATCGTAGGGCAGCAGGTTGCCATCGACGTCGACCCCCGCCATCGCATCCGATGCGACCACCATCTCCGGAATGGTCAGCCAGTACGGCAGCCATTTCTTCCGCGGAGGCAGGTGAACGACGATGACGTATCCGGGTTTCTCCTTGGCGAGCTTCAGGTACTCATCCTTGCTCAGAAACTTGTCCGCACCCGGGTCGTAAATGGTTTCCTCGTACTTGTAGCCATTTTGCTTTTCCCAGATCTCGGGCCTAAAAAAATCAGCGCCGATGATCGTCGAGCCGGCGGCAAACGGATAATACTCACCCCAGAAGTTGTACCCCTGGGCGCGGGCCATCTGCAATTTTTCCTGATGCTCCCACCAGCCGTAGTCATTGTCGTGGGCGATCAGCAGGGGTGCTCTAAGCAACATGGCATTGGCGATGACTTCGCTGACGCCAATGGGCGCTTCCGTGGGTGTCTCGGTATTGATGTGAAAACGCGTGTGGACCGAGGTCACGCGGCCATAGCGTGCCGTCAGACGCTGTTGCTCGAATTGCTCGTAACTGGACAGGCCCCGGTTCATATAGGCAGAGGTGTCGCCGACGCCGATGGCTCCCTGACGGAGGTCCTCATCCGTCAGTTTCAACAGCTGGTTGATCTGCTCGAGATTGCTGCGGGTGACGGACCAGCCTGGCACACCATCCGCGGCCGCCTTGGTAATGTATGACCCCTGGGTTGAGGCGTCGACCGGTCTGTTTATCTCTACTTCCGGATCATGCACAAGCATCCGGGTCAGGCCCCAGCCGGAAACGGTGCCGTAGTTCACCTGCCATCCGGACTTGTCCCTGTTGGCATACCACTCGCCGACCCGTGTCGCGCCGGCCTCGAGGTCCATGCCGGTGGTGACGCCGTCCGCCACCACCATCTTGGTGGCGAAGGGATCGACCGCGTGGAAGTGCGTGTCGATAAAGCCGGGCGCCACCACGAGACCTTTGGCATCGATCGTCTCTTTGCCCGTGATCTTGGATTTGGTGATGGCGGCAATCTTGCCGCCCTTGATGCCGACATTGGCGATGTCGTCATACATCGTCTCGGGATCCATCACCCGACCGCCGTTGATCACCAGGTCGTAATTCTCTTCTGCGAACACGCCTGTCGGGTTCAAACCAACGGTGAGTGCCAGACCCAAGGTAAGTAAAGCCTTCAATATTTCCTCCTGATATGAAATTGAAGAGTCAGTCAATATGGGTTGACCGCGTGGCGCTCCCATGTTCCGCGGCTGTGAGCCGGGCACGCCGCCCGGTCAATATCCTGGACATTCGCATCTTGGTAGCGCCCAATCATTGTCCGCAAGCAGCCAGCTACCGCTCGCCGAGGAGCTCGGTCGCGCAAACTGCCCTGCAGGCATTGCACTGCTTTGAACTCAGCGGTCTAGCGAAACTTCAAGGCCGCCGCTGGAGGCACGATGGCCAAGCAAAAATCATTTGGCAGAACAATCTAGCCCTCGCTCAGCGGCTGATGCAAGCAGAGAAGACATGCGATTCTTTCGGAAATTGGTCCGCACGAACGCCCCAGAGCCCGGGCGCGGTCGAACGCCAATGCAGAACGGCCTGAACAGCGCTCCGGCTGCGAGGCGCGGTGTCGAACCGCGAGTTCTCACCGAACAGCAGCTTCAGCGGGCCTTTGCTCGTGTAGATGTCGGCGGCGCTGACTCCCGTGAAGATCTGCTGCAGCACCGCGTCATCGGCCGGCGTGCCGAGAAGCGCGTGCGTGGCAAG
>JAHECS010000071.1 GCA_024641635.1 Actinomycetes bacterium
AGCCGTCGACCCAGAAGTGGATCTCGTCGAGGGAGCCGTGACTGATCCCGGCAGCGTGGAGGTCTCCGAGCAGCCCCCACGCCCGGTCGAGCAGCTGGTCGTCGATCGCTTCGGCATCGATACCCGCCAGGGTGTGGTCGCACATGTCGGTGACCAACAGGGCGTCGTCGAGTCGGGTCGTGCCGACGGTCACCAGTTCGGGCACGGAGACGCCGCGCCGTTCGGCCAACAGCAGTGCCAGCCCCTCGTGCTCGACCTGTTGGCGGCGATCGGATCCGAACTGCGAACCGTCGTCCTGGTACCAGGCCGTCCGCCACCACCGTGTCCACCGGCGAGAACTCCAGGCGTCACGTCCCAGGCCGTAGACGAACAACTCGCGGCCGTCGACCGACGTTCCCTTCAGCACGACCGCGGCGAGCGGCTGTTCGTCGAAGTACGTCAGGGTCTCCATCTCCACGCCGAGGTCCGCGAGGCCCTCTCGCAGCCGACCCGTCGAGGGCAGCCCTGCCGACGTGCCGAAGACGTAGCGGATCAGCGCCGCGGCGATGAGACCCACGAGCAGCCCGCCGAGCGAGGCGCTGACCGTCGTGACGCCGCCGACGATCGACGCGGCAACCGCCGCCAGGATCAGGGTCCACCCGAACTTTCGAACCGGTGCCGTCAGCCACGGCGACGCCGCGGCTTGGATCGCCGAGGCGGTCGTGACGAAGAACGCCGGGAACGTGGTGCGGGTCTGCGGGAGGTCGAGGAACGCGAACTCGGGCCACCGCTCGTTGATCAGTTGGGTGAGCACGAGCGCAACGACCGCCGCGAGCGCACCCGCGAGGAGCATGTCGCGGAAGAGCTCCAGTCGTCGGCGGGCGACGAACCCGACACCGATCAACAGCACCAACGGGTACCAGACGCCGACCAGGTAGGCGGCCTGGCCGAGCCAGCGCAGCCAGCCCGGCAGCGTCCCGATGAACTCGAGCGTCGAGTTGTCGAACGTGGAGCCGTCGCCCGCGACGAGGATCAACAGCAACAGCAGGATCGCCGTGAGTCCCGCCGCCACCAGATCCGATCGCCACCGCACGCGGGGAGCGTCGGATGGCGCCGAGAAGAACTGGATTCCACTCGTCGTCGAGCCGGCGTCACCGTCCGTCATGGTTTGCTCCCCCTTCTCCAACTCGATGCCGCCTCACGGGGCGTGTGTGCTCAGGAATCGATGGCGTCACCGACCCGCTTCTCGCCCTGCTGGACGGCCTTGCGCAGTTTGTCATAGTCGTCCTTGTCGATCGCCTTGCTGATCTTCTTGGCCGACTTGCCCAGCGCCGCCTCGACCCGATCGAGGTACGTGTCCTCGACGACCACGGCGACCGCGGAGGAGTCGACCGGCAGGTACTCGTCGAGATCGACGCCGAGCTCCTTCTCCTCGTGCTTCTTGGTGAAGTGACCCAAGATGGCGCCGATGCCGGCGCCGATCGCCGTCGAGATGAGCAGTGGCGGCGCGAACAGTCCGACGACCAGGCCGATGCCGCCGCCGATGACCGCGCCTCCCGCTGTGTCTCCGTCGCCGACCTCGAGCACGTCGACCTTGCCGTCCGCGTCGCGGTTCATCACGACGGCGGCGACCACTTGCAGGTCCGGGCCCTCGAGGGCTTTGAGGGCCTCGAAGTCCTGGCGTGCGGAGTAGGCGTCGCCATAGGCCGCCACGTAGAGCATCAGGTTGTCGTCGTTCATGTCATTTCTCCTTGGTTCGGTCGGGATTCAGTAGGAATTGAGTGGGGATTTCTGAGATCAAGCGAGGGCTTTGGCCTTGGCCTGCTCGTATTCGGCTTCGCTCAACGTGCCGTCGCTGCGCAGCGCGCTGAGCTTGGCCAGCTCGTCGGAGACCGACGCACCCGATCCGGCAACCGACCGGATGTACGCATCGGTCGCCTGCTGCTGCGCAGCGACGTCGTCGTACTTGCGCTGCTGCATCGACGAGCCGCGAACGATCATGTAGATCAGCACGCCGAGCAGCGGGAGCACGATCACGAAGAGCGACCAGCCCGCTTTCCCCCATCCGCTGAGATCGGGGCTGCGGAAGATGTCGATGAACACGGTGACCACCAGCCAGATCCACAGGAAGACCAGGTAGATCCAGAGCATGGTGAAGAGCAGGTCGAGCAGAGGCATGATGTTCCTTCGGATTGGCCGTAGGTGAAGCGATCGCCACGAGCGTCGGGCGAACGGACGCCTACCCTTCCCACGCGGCTCGCCGGCTGCAAGATCCTGGTGGGGTGAAGCTCACAATTCACCCTGTCCGGTTTCCGAGGCGCAGCGGGATCGATGAGAATCTGTCGAGGACGGGCTAGCGAGCCCCAACCGAAGGAGGCAACGATGAGTGACAACATGAACCAGGTGTCCGAGAGCGGCCACGGAAAGCTGTACGAGGCCAACGGTTTCGTCGTCCCGGTGCTGACGGGGACCTCGCGCGAGATGGGTGCCCAGTACGGCGCGATGATGGTCGACCACATGCAACACACGTGGGACGTGTTGATCGAGCCCGGCCGCACCAAGGGTGCGATCACCGACGACGACGCCGCCACGTGGACCGAGCGGGCGATGTCGACGTTCTCCACCCGGAACCGGGAGTTCCTCCTCGGGGTCGCGGAAGGATCGGGCTGGACGATCGAGCGGGTCGGTCTGCTCGACCAGATGATGGAGTTCGGCGTGTTCCAGTCGAAGCTGCACTCGTTCGCCGGGTGCACCTCGATCGTGTCGTGGGGCGGCCACTCGGCCGACGGCCAGACCTACACCGGCCGGAACATGGACTGGACCCCCATGTTCAACGAGTTCGCCCAGGTGCTCACGGTGCGCAACCCGACTGATGGCTCCTACAAGACGGCGAGCGTCGGCTGGCCCGGGATGTCGGGGACGTTCACGACGCTGAACGAGCACGGCGTCTACTTCGACCTCCACGACGGCACGAGCATGGGAGGCTCGGTCGTGTACACCGAACGTCCGCCGATTCCGAACGTGCTCACCGACGTCATCTCCGAAGCAGCGTCGCTGTCGGCGGTCGTCAAGCGAATGAACGGGCTGGCGAACAGTACGTCGATGATCCTGACCGTCGCCGATGAGACCGGCGCCTCCTCCATGGAGTGCTCGTCGCTCGGCGGGAACCGCATGCGTTCACCCGACGGGGAGTCGCTCGTCGTGGTGAACACATTCCTCGATCCCGGATGGGGCCTCGGGCTCCGGGAGACCGTCAGCAACTCGCTGCGCCGACTGTCGAACATGACCGATCGCCAGGCCGAACTCGTCGGCAGCGTCGACGCCCAGGTCACCA
>JAHECS010000043.1 GCA_024641635.1 Actinomycetes bacterium
CCGGTATCCCTTCCGCCGCGGCGTGCGTCTTCCGGGCAGTGCGGCTCCGCAACGGCGGCGGCCGAGGGACGAGGGAGTGGACATGAGCAGGAACGAGAACGGCATCGATCGCTGGGTCCGCGTCGTGATCGCCATCGCGGCGGTCGTGGCAGCGGGGGCCGTGGGCTTCGGAACCGTCGGAGCGTGGATCCTCCTGGTGGTCGGCGCCATCATGCTGGTCACGGCGGTCACGGGCTTCTGCCCGCTGTACCGGATCTTCGGGCTGTCGACCGCCAAGAGCAGGGCCTGAACTCCCGCGCCCTCGCGTGGGCGACAATGCCTGCGTGAAGGACGAGTGGCCCGCCGCTGACGCCGAGGCGGCGGGCAGGTACCTCGCAGCACGAGGGCCGGCGCTGGTCCGGTTCGCGCGTTCCATCACCCGCGACCACCATGCGGCCGAGGACCTCGCTCAGGAGGCGATCCTGCGGGCCTACGAGCGCCGCGACGAACTGGCGGGCGTCGAGGACATGGATGCCTGGCTGCGACGGGTGGTGCACAACCTCGCCGTTGACCGCTTCCGCCGTGATCGCGAGATCCTGGTCGACGACGTCGAGGGCAAGTGGATGTCCGACGAGTACACCGTCGATGCCGAGGCCGTGGTGGCCGCCGTCGAGACCAGGGAGGAGATCGAGGACGCCCTCGTCCGCCTCCCCACGATCTACCGCACGGCCGTCGTCCTTCACGACATCGACGGCATGACGGTGCGGGAGTCGGCGGACGTCATGGACGTGGACCTGCCCGCTGCCAAGCAGCGGCTGCGCCGCGGGCGCATGATGCTGGTGACGGCCCTGTCCCACGGGCACGAGCGGCGCGTTGCGACGAAGGGCGTGCCCCTTCGCTGCTGGGATGCACGAAGCCGCGTGTCCGAGTACCTCGATGGTGACGTCGAGCCGGCGACCGCGCAGATGCTCGAACGGCATCTGGAGAGCTGCCCGACCTGCCCACCGCTCGTGGCGTCGCTCGTCGGAGTGCGCTCCGGGCTGGGTCGGTACCGCGACCCGGACTCGGTCGTCGATCCGGCTCTGGCCGAACGGCTGCGGGCAGCCCTCGTCCGCTAGCGTGCCGGCCCGGCACCGCTCCTGTCGGCGAGCAGTGCGCGCGTCCACGCATCGAGGACCCAGTCGCGGAACTGCTCGGGCGACCAGCCGCGCTGGGTGACCAGGAGATCCCAGTACTCGGCGGCGTTCATGCTCCAGATGATGTCGGCGACCTCGTCGTCGGACAGGTCGGCGCGCAGCTCCCCGGTCGCGCGCATGGCCGCAGCCATGCGCCTCATGTTCGCTGCGCGACGCTCGCTGATCTGGCGCCACAGGGCCCGGCAGTCCTCGTCGACGAGGGCGGCGTCACGCAGGGCGAGGAAGGTGGGCGCCAGCCGCTGCTGGATGAGCGTGATGGCGTCGGCGTAGATCTGAAGCTGCTCGGCCGCGCTGGTGCTGGCATGCAGGCGCTGGACGTACTCGCGCTCCTCCGCCGGCACGGCCTCGTCCCGGCCAGAGATGGCGGACTCGACGAGCTCGCGCATGAGGTCGGGCTTGCGTCCGACCGAGGTGTACACGGTGTCGACGTTCACCCCCGCCCGCTCGGCGATCTGCGCCACCGTGGTGCGTGCGTAGCCCTGGTCGACGAACAGCGACCGCGCCGCCGTGATGATCTCGTGGCGGGTCCGCGCGGCCTGCTCCTCCCGGCGGGCGTTGTCGTACTTGCGACGACTCTTGACGGGCGGGCTCACAGCCCCTACCTTATCCCTATTCATCCGAAAGTTGTTCGGATCAAAAACTGGAGGTCACCGTGGTGTACGCATTCACAACGGACGTGCCGATCGACGAGGCCACGTATGGACGCATCCGCGAGGAGATCGGAACCGAGCCGATGGACGGCGCGCTCCTGCACCTGTGCGTCCGCCGGCCCGACGGCTCGCTCTACTACATCGACGTGTGGGAGTCGAAGGAGCAGTGCGGCAGGGCGTTCGACGAGCGCATCCACCCCGCGGTCGACCGCGCGTTCGGCGGGCAGCGTCCCGCAAGCGAGCCGCACGTCGAGCACCTCGACGTCATCAACGCCATGGGGCCGCTGCTCCCCGCATCGGTCTAGGCACGCTCGACGCCACGGACCCGGCCTGGCGGCAAGCCCGTCAGGCCGGGACTCATCTCGCGAGCGGGAGCCGTACCGTGAAGTGGCCACCGGGACCAGCGGACGCCGTCGCGTGACCGCCGTGCGCCTCGGCCACGGACGCCACGATGGCCAGGCCGAGGCCGCTGCCGCCCTCGTCACGATCGCGCGATTCGTCCAGGCGGACGAAGCGGTCGAACACCCGCTCGCAGTCCTCCGGCCGAAGGCCCGCACCGTCGTCGTCGACTCGCAGGACCGCCCAGTCGCCCTCGCTGCGGAGCGTGACGTCGACGTTGCGTGCGGCATGCCGTGACGCGTTGTCGACCAGGTTGGCCACGAGGCCGCGCAGTGCCGAGCGCGTGCCGTCGACCCTGCAGGGTTCGCACGAGTCGTGGATCCGCAGTTCCGGTTCCGCGCGCCGCGCGGCACTGACGGCCTCGTCCACGAGTGTCGCGAGATCGAGGTCCTCGACGTCCTTCGGCCCTTCCATCGCGTCGACCCGCGCGAGCACGAGCAGGTCCTGGACGAGGTGCTCGAGTCGGTCGAGGTCCGTGAGTGCGTCGCGCACGCTCGCGCGCACCGCCGGCTCGTCCCCCTCGGAGCCGAACTCAAGCGTGACGCGCAGGGTGCTGAGCGGGTTGCGGAGCTCGTGCCCGGCATCGGCGACGAACTGCCGGGTGGCGTCCGTCTGCTGGTGGAGTCGGGCGAGCAGGGCATTGAAGGTCCAGCCGAGCCGCTCGACCTCGTCGTGCGTCGGGTGGACGCGAAGCACTCCGTCCGCCGTCGACTGCATGGCCTCGGCCTGAGACGTCATGTCGTCGACGGCGTGCAGGGCCCGGCCGACGGCCAGCCACACGACGATGCACACGCCCAGCACGAGCAGGGGGAGGGCGATGAGCAGCGAGAGAAGCACCGCCTCCTGAGCCCGCTCGATCGGCTGGTCGCTGGCCGCGGCGCACACGACCACGTCGCCTCGGCTGGTCGTCACCTGGGCGGCCTGCCGGAGGAAGCCTCCCGAGGTCCCGGCCAGGGTGAGGGTCACCCGGTCCGAGGTCGGGCTGCTGGGCGGCGGCTGGGTGCAGATCCGCTCGTCGGTGCCGAGGGCGGACGACGACTCGAGGACCTGGCCGTCCGGAGTGACGAGTTGGACGAGGATCGGGGTGAACGAGCTCGGCGGCTCGAGGTCGATGGGGTCCACGTCGGAGGACGTCTGCTCGGCGAGCTGGTCGCTGATGTCGTTGACCTGGGTCGACAGGACCTCTGACGTGCTGGTGAGGGTCGACTGGGAGACGAAGAGGTAGGACGCGAAGCCGATGACGAGGCCGAACACCGTGATCGCCAGCCCCGACCAGAGCACGGCCTTGCCGCGCACCGAGCGCGGCGACAGCCTCATGGCATGAGCTCGGTCAGCCGGTATCCGACACCCCGCACGGTCTGGATGCGGGCGGCCCCGATCTTCTTGCGCAGCTGGACGACGCAGACCTCGACGGAGTTCGGATCGAGATCCGGCTCCTCCCACACCTCGTCCAGCAGCTCCTGCTTGCGCACCGGCTCGTCGACGCGCTCGGCCAGGTAGGCGAGCACGGCGTACTCGCGTGCGGTCAGCGGGACCTCCACGTCGTCGACCCAGCACCGGTGGCGCCGGGGCTCCAGCCGCAGGGAGCCGATCGTCTGCACGGGCGCAGCATCGGTGCGCCGTCGAAGCAGTGAGCTCATCCGCGCGAGGAGGACGACCGTGCTGAACGGCTTCGTGACGTAGTCGTCGACGCCCAGGTCGAAGGCGTCCGCCTCGTCGTACTCACCGTCCTTGGCCGTGAGCATGAGGACGGGAGTGTCCACCTCGGCCGCGCGCAGCGACTCCAGGACCCGGTAGCCGGACAGCCCGGGCAGCATGAGGTCGAGCAGGATGAGGTCGAAACCGCCGGCCTTCGCCTTGGCGAGGGCAGTCACCCCGTCGTGGACGACGGTGCAGTCGTAGCCGTGCCTCTCGAGACCCTGCCGGAGGGCCTCCGCGAGGCGCACCTCGTCGTCGGCGATGAGGACCCTCGGGCGCATGTTCACGAGGCCAACTGTGCCAAGGGCCCGGTGGGGTGTCCCACCGGGCCCTCGGCCGCCGTCGCCTGGTCGTGTGTCAGGGGGAGACGCTGACCTTGACGCGGCTGGGGGCGGTCGTGCGCGATGTGAGGGCGGAGGCACGAGCCGCAGCAAGGGAGGAGACGACGACCCAGCCCTCGACGACCAGCGACAGCAGGCCGAGGGGCTCGAACCAGTTGCCGATGTCGTCCGTCGCCCCGGGCATGCCGACCGTGCGGTTGACCACGTAGCCGAGGATGACGGCGCCGGCCAACGCGGCGGACGCGAGGAAGTCCCGTCGAGTCGGCCCGGACACGATGCGGTGGATGAGGTACCCCGCGGCAGCGATGATCCCGAGGTAGAGGAGCCCGATGTAGGGCACCTCGGAGAACTTGCCGGGCAGGTCCATGACGTGCACGGCGATGATGCCCGTGAGGCCGAGGAGGACGGCGCCCGATCGCATCGTTGTCGTGTAGTCGTTGTCGGTCATGTGTGGTCTGTTCTCCTTCGTTGTCGTTGGCACGAAGGTAGATGGACGATGCTGAGCGGGACCTGAGGCGACTCGCGGGAGGGCTCGGCTCGGACCGCTGGCCGTCGGTCGGGTCAGGCCGACGGCCGTGCGATCGGCCGCTCCTGGCCGAACGCCGTGGGCGGGACCTGCTGCTGGCTGGGGTAGTAGGTGGCTCGCCGTGGCTGGCGGCGCAGGGGCTTACGCATCGTGGTCTCCTGTGGGGTGGGTGGGCTGCAGCCGGTCGTCGGGAGCGGCCAGGGCCAGCATCCGGACGGGACGCGAGCCGGCCGGGCGCAGACCGGGATCGCGGACCCGGCCCCGGAACCGCTCGAGCAGCGCGCCGATCTCGTCGCCGAGCTGCGACATCTCGTCTGCCGTCAGCCAACTGAGGGACTCGGTGGCGATCACTCGCTCCTCCCAGCCAGCGGGCTGGGTCCGTTGCATGGCCTCCTGGATCCGGGCCATCTCGCGGTTGAGGTAGACGGTTGTCAGGGCCCGGGACGCCTCCTGGGTCTCGGGATCCTCGGGGGACTGGTCCCACTCCATCCCGGTACCCGTCCTCCGCCACGGCCGCTGCCGCCCGTGCGCGTCGGGAACCTCCTCGATGAACCCGTACTTGGCGAGCTGACGCAGGTGCCACGAGCAGTTGGCCGGGCTCTCGCCGACGAGTTCGGACGCGGCGGTCGCGGTGAGGGGTCCGTGGATGCTGACCGCCTCGAGGAGGTCGAGGCGCAGTGGATGCGCGAGCGCCTTGAGCGCGTGCGCGTCGTCGATCTTCCGTATCGAAGGATCTCTTTCCATATTCGAAAGGTATCTTTCGAAAGGATTCTTGTCAACGGGGCGTGACAGGCCGCAGGGGCCGCGCTCGGTCAGGCAGGCGAGGCGACGAGCACGGGGATGAGGCGGCCGGCGCGTGCCGCGTAGTCGGCGTAGGGCGGATACACCGCGACGGAGCGATCCCACCACTCCTGCCGCTCGTGGCCCGTGAGCTCACGCACGGTGAAGTCGTGCGGCTCGGGTCCGTCCTGGATCATCACGTGCGGATCGGCGACGAGGTTGCGGTACCAGCCCGGGTGCTCCGGGTGACCGCCCTTGCTCGCGACCAGCGCGTACTCGCCCGCGTGCTCGACCCGCATGAGCGCGATCTTGCGCACCTTGCCGGACTTCGCGCCCCTCATCGTGACGATGATGACCGGGATGCCCGTGTCGCGCAGGGTGGTGGCCCGGGTGCCTCCGGACGCCTCGTACTCCGCGACCTGGTCGGCAACCCAGGCGGACGTGCTGGGCTCGTACTCGCCCGTGATGGGCATGCAGTTCTCCTCGTCTCGGGTTCCCCGGCTCCACCATGCTTCAGGGTTCGCTGGTGCCTACGCCGGCCCCTGCCTTACCCCGTGACGTACCGCAGGGAGGGAAGTGCCGCCTGAAGGTCCAGCGTCTGCTGGCTGGTCCAGCCATCGGGGTGCACGGCGAGCGCGATCGCCACGGCCATGTTCGCGCTGTAGTTGTGCCCCACCTCGGGCGGCTCGCCGCCACTGATCAGGTCCATGCCGACCTGCAGGAAGGTGATGACCGGGATCCAGCGCATCTGCGGCATCACACCGGGACCCAGGGGCGGGACGAGCCAGTCCGGCCGGGTGAGCAGCAGGCTGGGGCTCCAGTAGACGACCGGATCATTCGCATGGGCGGCGAACACGATCGTGGGCGGTGCCTTCGCCTCGAGGCCGTCGGGGTCGTCCTGGCTGACGAGCACGCGGGTGATCGTGCCGTCGCCGACGATCGGCTCCCATGCGGGTCCGCCGCTCCGATTCGCCTGCCACGCCTTCCACAGCACCGACTCGGCCGGCGGCCCCATCCAGATCACGTGCGGGATCTCGGCGACGACATCCTCGGGAGTCGCGCTGGCGTCCCACGCGCCCTGGGTGCCCAGCGAGCCCAGCGACTGACCGAAGAGGACGAGCTCGGGCCGCTGGTCCGCCGGCTTGGCCCGCCACGCTTCCAGGACCCCGTCGATGGTGTCGCGGTTCTGGTCGATCGTGGTCTGGGGGTCGACGACGAAACCGATCCAGCTCGGCACGGCCGAGTACTGGACAGCGACGGTGGTGACGTCGCCATCCGTGACGGCCTCGAGGGCGTTGATGGCGTTGGGGTCCACCCATCCGGTGCCGGTGACCCCGAAGATGACCAGGTACTCACGGTTCCAGGCGTCGACCCGATCGAGCTCCTCGAGGGCGAGATCGGTGCGCTCCTGCGGGGTCTGGCCCTGCTCCATTCCGACGTAGACGCGAACGGGGGTCTGGGAGGGACGGCCGGTGATCGAGGTGATCGTCTCGGGGGTCATCGTGTTGGCGACGTAGAAGCGCCCCTCGCGTCCAAGGGACTCCCATGGAGTGAGGCTGCCGGACGATCCGCTGTTCTGGCCGAGATCGATCGGGTCCTGCTCGGAGGTGTCGGCGTTCACCGAGTCGTACGACGACACGAGCCACGACATCCCCGACCCGATGGCCAGATTGGCGAGGAGCACCAGCGCCACCGCCACGCCGAGGCGCAGCCAGCGGGTGGGAATCCGGATCCATCGGCCGACGAGACCGGCGAGGGCGTTGCTCCCCACCCGGATGAGCCGTCCAAGAGTGAGCAGGATGGCCGCGATGAACACGGTCGCGAGGATGACCACGACCGTGCCGGCGAGGGGCTCCGGCATCGAGAGGGCCTCTTGCTGGTCGAACTGCCAGCCCATCGCGATGGGAGTGAAGACGAGGGCCGGCAGCCAGAAGAGGGCGACGAGAGCGAGAGTGAGCCAGCGCGGCATCGTCCACCGGCGCACCGGGGGGATCTTGCGCACAGCCCATTCGATGGTCGTCCCGATCGCATAACCCACGACGGTGCCCAGCGCGGTGAGGACGAGCAGGAACGTCAGCGGGACCGGCAGGAGGGAGGGCGTCAGGGCGTTGCCGTAGCCGATCGCTGCGCCGATGAGGCCACCGACGCTCGGCAGGCGCCAGACGAGACGCTGGGCAGGGCGCATGTGCGGATCCTAGGCGGGGGCCCTCGATCGGCCGGGCGAGCCCCGAGTGACGTCCCCGTGTCGCACGTCGAGTGCGGCAATGTCGCAAGGTGGTGAAACCGGACCCTGTGCCGGTGCCGGGCCCCTACCGTGTCGGACCACATCGTCGACCAAGGAGGCCGCATGGATACCGCTGCCGCAGAGACAGCCCGACATCGCCGAGCCCGTCGCCGGGTCGTGGCTGGGGCCGCGGCCCTGTCCCTGACGGCAGGAGCGTTCGCGCTCGGGTCCCCATCGGCGGTCGCCGGCGACTCCCCGGCGGACGAAGGAAAGAAGCCGGCCAAGCTCGTCAGGCTTCAGATCCTCGCCTTCAACGACTACCACGGCCACCTTGAGGCAACGACTCCCGGCACAGTGGACGACCAGGCAGCGGGCGGCGCGGAGTACCTGGCCACGGCACTGACCCAGCTGCGCGCCGGCAAGAAGTACAGCCTGACCGTCGCCGCCGGCGACCTCATCGGCGGCTCGCCCGCCCTGTCCGGCCTGTTCCACGACGAGCCGTCGGTCGAGTCGCTCAATGCGATGAAGCTGGATGTCTCCAGTGTCGGCAACCACGAGTTCGACGAGGGGGTGGCCGAACTGCTGCGAATGCAGAACGGTGGCTGCCACCCGGTCGACGGGTGCTACTTCCCCGCCCAGCCCTACGCAGGCGCCGACTTCCCGTGGCTCGCGGCCAACGTGATCAAGGAGAAGTCCCGCAAGACCGTGCTTCCGCCCTACTGGATCAAGAAGGTGGGCGGCGTCAAGGTCGGTTTCATCGGCATGACGCTCCAGGGGACGGACGCCATCGTGGCCGCCTCCGGGATCCAGGGCTACAAGTTCCTCGACGAGGTCAGGACCGCCAACCGCCTGGTCCCCAAGCTCAAGAAGGAGGGCGTGGAGAGCATCATCGTGCTGCTGCACGAGGGTGCCACTCAGGATCCAGCGCCCGGCGAGATCAACGCCTGCAACAACATCAGCGGACCGGTCGTGGACATCAACAGCGGCCTCGATCCGGAGATCGACGCGGTCATCACCGGGCACACGCATCAGCCCTACAACTGCATGCTGCCCGGACCTGATGGTCGCAAGCGCATGGTGACGAGTGCGTACTCCTACGGGCGCGTCATCTCCGAGCTGAACCTCGTCATCGACAAGGGGACAGGTGAGGTGCGGCGGGCGCTGAGCAGGGCAACCAACCACGCCGTCATCCAGTCGGCGCTCGCACCCGCTCCGGCCGTGACGGCCGTCATCAACAAGTGGATGCCGCTGTTCGAGGCGTCTGGCAACACGCCGGTGGGCACGATCACCGCCGACATCGTCCGCGGAGGGAACCCGCCTGGTTCCGATCGGGGCGTCGAGTCCTCGGCCGTCAACCTCGTCGCCGACGCGCAGGCCTGGGCGACCTCGTTCAACGGGGCACAGATCGCGTTCATGAACCCCGGTGGCGTGCGCTCGGACCTGAAGTACGCGCAGTCGGGAACCGAGGGCGACGGTGTCGTCACCTACGGCGAGGCGTTCACCTTCCAGCCGTTCGGGAACGAGCTCGTGACGATTCCCATGACCGGCGCGCAGATCGTGTCGGTTCTCCAGGAGCAGTGCCAGCCAGCCGGCTCGTCCCGGCCGTTCCTGGCGCTGGGAGCCTCGGCAGGCTTCACCTACACGCTCAGCAGGACGATCGTGAACGGCACCTGCACGGCGGTATCCGTCACCGACGTCAAGCTCAACGGGAAGGCACTGGACCCGGGCACCAGCTACTGGGTGACGGTGAACAACTTCCTTGCCGACGGAGGGGACAACTTCTCCACCTTCGCTGACGTCGCGAAGTCGGAGCGGCTCCCTGGCGGTCTCGACCTCCAGGCGCTGACCGACTACCTCAGCACCTTCGCCCCGGTCGCGCCGCCGGGGACGGACAGGGTGAACGAACTGCCCTGACCGAGAGCTGACCGCCCCCGGAGCCCGATCACCCGTGGCTCCGGGGGCGGTGTGCTGTCACCCCGACCCTGGATGCGGCGGTCGTGCCGGCCGTGGAGCGGAGCGAGCGGTCTGACCTTCAGGGAGACGGCGTTTCGCCGCTGTGCAAGAGCCGCTCGCGCACGACACGCCACTCGTCCTCGGTGACCGCGTAGATGGCCTCATCGGTCCACTCGCCCTTGACGAACTCGTTCTCCCGCAGATGCCCTTCATGGCGCATCCCCAGCCGCGTCAGCACCGCGGCCGACGCAGCGTTGCGGGCGTCAAGGCGCCCGGTCACCCGGTGCGCTCCCATCCACTCGACGGCCAGGTCGACCATTACTGCCGCGGCCTCCGTGGCGAATCCGTGGCCCTGGGCCTCGGGCAGGAACATGTACCCGATCTCGCAGTGCCGGTGGCTCCGGCTGACCAGGCTCACACCGACCTCGCCGACGTAGGTCCCATCTCGTTCGACGGCGAGGTTGAGCCAGCCACCCTCGTCGGGCAGGTCGACCGCGAGCCGGCGCTCGAGATGGACCGCCGCCTCGGCGCGGTCGAGCGGCTCCTCGTAGAGGAACTGCACGACGGCCGGGTCCCGGAAGAGTCGGGCGTGCTCGTCGAGATCGTCGATCGTCAGCGCGCGAAGCGTCAGTCGTGAGCTGCGAAGAGGCAGCTGCAGGGTCTGAGGTTCCTGGCATTCCACGCCACGAAGCATGCCCTAGCCGCCGATTCTGGCCGACGCGACGGTTCCCACGGTTGTCGTCAGCGACACGCCTGCGCGTGACGCCCGTCGCTATGGCGATGCTTCGTCCGGGCCAGCACAGGCGATGGCGAGGACGGTGACGTCGTCCGACTGCCGGGCGCCGTTCGCGAACGTCTCGACCGCGGTGAACACCGCGTCGACGAGGACTGCGGGAGCCGCGTCAGCAACGGCGACAAGTCGCGCGATCAGGCGCTCCTCGCCCAGCATGTCGACGACGTCGTTCTCCGCCTCGGTCACGCCGTCGGTGTAGAGCAGGAGCCGGCTGCCCGGCTCGAGCTGTACCTCGCCCGCGCGGTAGCTCAGACCCGGAGCCATGCCGACGGGTGGGTTGATCGGCTCCCGCAGGTAGGCGAAGGGTCCGTCGCCGATGGAGACCAACGGCGGGTTGTGGCCGGCGTTGACGAACCGGAGGTGATTGGTCTCGAGGTCGAGAAGGCCGCAGAAGGCGGTCAGGTACTGCCGGGCCGGATTGTGCTCGCAGAGCTGGCCGTTGAGGCTGGCCATGAGCTCCTGGAGGTGGTCGTCCGGGGGAGCCGCCCGACGTGGCTGGGCGCGCAGCGCGGCGATGGCCCGGACCATGTACAGGGCGGCGGGCAGGCCCTTTCCGCAGACGTCCGCGACGATGAACAGCAGGTGACGCTCGTCGAGGAAGAACAGGTCGTAGAAGTCGCCGCCCACCTCGCGCGCGGGACGCATGCGCCCCACGCAGTCCAGCCTCGGATCGCCAGCGAACAGCGGCTCCGCGGGCAGGAGGCTGGCCTGAATATCGCGCGCGAAGTCCATCTCGCGACGGGCCTGCTCCGACTCCATGAGCCGACGCATGCGGTCGATCGTCAGCGCGTCGCTGCGCCGCATGCGCTCCGCCTGCGCCGACATCAGGTTGCGCGCGACCCGGGGGATGGCGATCACCCGGGTCAGGAAGGTGTCGCCGTCGACGACGAGAAGCCGCGTGCCCTTCAGCGCGTGGACGTACGCGGACACGGGCTGGTCGTCGATCACGGACATCTCGCCCACGCACGCGCCCGGCGCTACCCGGATGAACTCGTCGCCCTCCGGGCGGTCGAGGTAGACCCGCAGCTCCCCGTCGATGACCAGCAGGACCGAGCGGTTCGTGTCTCCTCGCTCGAGCAGCGGCATGTCGTCGGTCACGTCCTGGACCGTCAGAACACCGAGGGCGTCGTCGACCGCGCCCTCGTTCACACCGCGGAAGATGCCCACGCCGCCGAGCCCGTCCAGGCGCTCCGGGGCCTGCGCTGGTCGATCCAGAACGAAGGTGAGCGCGAGTCGGTTCCTCCCGTCGAGGAACTCATACGACTGCACGTCGCTGACCTCGCGGATGAGTTTCAGTCCGAGCCCCCCCAGCGGAAGCTCGGCAAGGGTCGCGGGAACCTCCGCGGAGTCGAACGTGAGGGGATCGAACGGCGCGCACGGATCGACGAGGACGAGACGCAACTGCTGCTCGTCGATCTCGGCCGACCACTGCACGGGCCCGCCCCCGGCGGATTCGCTGCCGTACTTGACGAGGTTGGTGGTCAGTTCCTCGACGCACAACTGGGCGCGGTGGCCGTCGCGATCGCTCAGCCGGAAGTCCGCTCCGAGCTCCTGGCACCAGCTGCTCGTCGCGGTGACCAGGGACGGGCCGATCAGGCCCGTCAGCAGGCGTCTCTGGAGCATGGCGTGCACCTCCTCGTGGCGCGACCGAGCGCCATCCAACCCGTCGGGATCGCGGGTGCTGCCGTCGGCGCCAACGGTCAGAAGAGGAGGGCTGCCTCGTCGGCCGTGTCCCGCACGGCAATGAGCTGGTCGATGCCCGTGGTCTTCAGGAAGCTCGTCGTGATCTCATCGGGACTCACGAGCACGAGCTTCCCGCCCGCCTTCTCCTGGTCCT
>JAHECS010000072.1 GCA_024641635.1 Actinomycetes bacterium
GCATCCACGAGCCAGAACGTGGCATGAACAGGGTGCATTCCGGCCGACAGGCCCAGCAGACGACACATGCCCGCCCCCAACAGCGCAGCACACGCGGGCGGCGTGCTGCTGTGATGGCACGGTAATGGGACAGGCGGCACGAAGCACGATCGAACGGGCCGCAACGAGCTGGCGTGATTCCTGCAGGCCGGGAGTCGCCTCACCCCCGGGGAACCATGCCGGCCGAGTATGCAAACACCACGAGTTGTACGCGATCACGAACATGGAGCTTCTCGAGCAGCCGGGCAACATGGGTCTTCACCGTCGCCGAACCGATGCCGAGTTCTGAGGCGATCTCCGCGTTGGACAGGCCTCGGGCCACCGCCCCCAGCACGTCGAGCTCGCGAGGCGTCAAGACCTCGAGAGCGCTCGACGAGGTCGCGGGCGGTACCTGCAAGCCCTCCACCAGCCGACCGACCACGTCGGCGTCAAGCAGGACCTCTCCTTCAGCCACAGCACGCACCGCCGCTACGAGGGAGCGCCGAGGTGCATCCTTCAGAAGGAATCCGCTGGCGCCGGCCCGCAACGCATTGATGACGGCATCGTCCGCGCCGAAGGTCGTCAGCACGAGGATCCGACAGTTCGGCTGATCCCGAAGGATCCTGCGAG
Source organism: Actinomycetes bacterium (assembly GCA_024641635.1). Taxonomy (GTDB): domain Bacteria; phylum Actinomycetota; class Actinomycetes; order S36-B12; family S36-B12; genus UBA10649. The sequence continues at coordinate 649 of JAHECS010000072.1, forward strand.
TCGCCGTGATGCCGTCGATGTTGGGCATCCGCACGTCCATCAGGACGACGTCGGGCTCGAGACTCCTGGCCCTGGACACCGCGTCGACGCCATCGGCGGCCTCGCCGACGATCTCCATGTCCGGCTGTGCGGAGAGGATGAGCGCGAGGCCCTCGCGGATCAACTCCTGATCGTCGACTACCAGGACCCGGATCACCCGCCGCTCCGGTCCCACGGCAGCAGTGCGGTCACGTTGAACCCGCCGTCCGAGTCCGGCCCGGCTTCGAACCTGCCGCCAGCCTCAACCACTCGTTCACGCATTCCCTGCAGTCCGCGCCCTCCCGTCGATGGGCGCGTGTCTTCGTGCCTCGCCCCCACGGGGACGTGGGTCGGTGCCCCGGTGTTGTGGACCCGCACCCGCACCTCATGCTCGGGAACCACGTCAATGGTGACGTCGGCGGCGGCCGAACCTGCATGGCGCAAGGCGTTCGTGAGCGCCTCCTGAACAACCCGATAGACAACGAGGCCCATTGCGCCCGGCACTCGATCGAGGTCGCCCTTCAGACGTAGATCGACCGGCAGGCCCGACGCGCGCACCGAGTCAAGCAGCATGGTCAATCTGTCCAGGCCGACGGCCGAGGAGCGTGTCGATCCGCTCGCATCGTCCGCTCTCAGGGTCTCGACCAATCCACGGATCTCAGACAGGGCGGCACGCCCGGTCACCTCGACGCGGGCGAGAGCGGCACGCGCCCGAGAGGGGTCAGCGTCGACGAGCTCGTCGGCGGCCTCGGCCTGCACGATCATCACTGCGAGGCTGTGCGCCAGGACATCATGCAGATCCCTTGCCAGCGAAAGCCTCTGCTCCGCGGACTCCGCTGCCGCGCGAGCCTCCGCCGCCTCACGCGCCCGCCTCGCGAGGAGCATCTGCCACCGGACCAATGCGCCGAGGCCGAAGATCCAAAGCACGTTGAGGCTCCATGCCCAGCTGTCCGCGAAGGTGTCCGCGTTCTCTGCCCACGTGCCAATCAGCACCGCAACCACGCCGATGGCGATACCCGCATAGGCATATGGCCGCATGCCGTGCGCACCGCACGCGAAGACCGCGACCGCCAGGCACAGCGGACCGCTGGCGGCCTGGCTGGAACCTAGGAGCAGCAACTGGACCAGTCCGAGGAGCGCGATGACTGCCAGAACCAGCAACGGGCGGCGACGACGCCACAACAGGGCCACAGCCGCCGCGCACAACAGCAGCGCCACGGCCCACGGCGGCCCGGACAGGACGTCCGCATGCCCAAGCACCGTCTCCCACAGCACCACCGGGACGAGGAACGCGACGGGCAGAACCTCCACCACCGTGAATGGACCGACCGATGCGTTCGCCATTCGTTCGAGCCGGACCCCTCGCTCGCTCATGAAGGGAGGCTAGTCCGCCCGGTCAAGCATCGGGTCCGCCTTGCGACGGATGGTGCTCCGCCGAGGGGAGGAGCGCTTCCCTCCCAGCGCCGATGTGCAGCGCGCAATTCGTCGCCACGCTGCAGGTACTCGGACGGCAAGGAGGACGGCATGACCAGAGAGCCCCACACCACTTCAGACGACCCCGCCGGCGGGCACGACGTGTCGGGTACCGTGCCGCGGATGGTGCGCGCGCGACGCATCGGGATCCGCGTCTTCTACACACTGCTTTCCCTGTGGATCCTCATGATGGCCTCGGGGCTGGTGGCGCTCATCACGGGCGCCGTCCCCGACGGCCCCTACGCATTCGCGGCCGGGGCGACGACCGCGTGGAAGCTGCTGAGCTGTGGGGGCTTCATCGTGCTGGCCTGGACAGCGGGCCGCAGCGTTCCCGCCGCCCAGTGGGTGGTAGTCGGCCAGGCGACGTGGCTCCTGGCCGACCTCGTCGCACCGCAGGACCCTGGCGAAGGGCCCGCGGCGACGGCGGCCAAGTACCTCGTGAACACCGTCATTTTCCTCAGCGCCTGGCTCCTGCTGGCGCCGGAACGACGGGAGATCCTGCACCTCCGGGCGCGCCCGGATGTCCCAGCGCTCGCGGTCGTCGCACTCATGATGCCGCTCGCCGCCGTCTGGGCGTGGCGGAACGCCGCGCTGACGGTCCCCGACATCGGGGACCTCGACGCCAGGGAGATCACCTTCGATTTGGTGGGCTTGGGCCTCGTGTTCATCCCCGTCGGGGTGCTCGCGGCCCTACGCCCGCGCGGTGTCCGTTGGCTCCTGGCAACCGTGGCCGGAGCCCTTGCCTTCGTCGGCGTGCTGACCCTCCTCACGGCGACGAGCGACCTGGCCTCGCCCGGCCTGGTCGGGGGGCTGGCATGCCTCGCCTTCGCCGCCGCCATCGCGTGGCGATTCCGGGCATCCATCCATGCGAGCCCGGATGGCGACGGGCAGTCGCCTACCCGTGGAAGGCGGATGACCTCCGGCCGGTCACGGCAGCCGTCGAGTCGGTGTTCACGCCCTTCAGCACACGCTTGTCCAAATCCGTTGTATGGCAGTGATTCCGTCCGGGGAGAAGCGCAAGAGGATCGTGCGGAAACACTTGACTTCTAATAATTAGAGTTCTAATGTTCTTGCATGGGGCACGGCGACGGGCCGATAGGATCCCGCTACTTGAAGGAGAACGACATGACCACCACCGCTCTGCAGACG
>JAHECS010000025.1:0-16919 GCA_024641635.1 Actinomycetes bacterium
GCTTCTCATCGCCCTGGTTGCCGTGGTGATCACGGTGGGCGTCGCGCTGGTGGGCGGAAAGCTTGCCTCGAGCTACGCGACGGCGGCCGAGGGCGTCTCGGGAGCCTCGGCAGTGGGGGATCAGGCGCCGGCGGAGCAGGCAGCGGCGGAGCAGGCGGCGGCGGAGCAGGCGGCGGCGGAGCAGGCAGCGGCGGAGCAGGCAGCAGCGGAGCAGGCAGCGGCGGAGCAGGCAGCAGCGGAGCAGGCAGCAGCGGAAGCGGCGGCCCAGGCAGCGGCGGCACAGCAGGCGGCAGCGGAAGCAGCGGCACAGGCAGCAGCGGCTAAGGCGGCAGCGGAGGCCCAGGCGGCGGCCGGGAGTGCTTCACAGGCGTGCGCCGGCACGACCTACGACCCCAAGGACAGCGACAAGAAGGCAGCCACCTGCAACACCAAGACCGGGACATGGACCTGCCCGTCGAAGTGGGAACTGGTGTCGAGCAAGGGCTCGGTCTACTGCAAGAAGGACTAGGGCAGGGGCGTTGAGCCCGTCAGGCCTCGACCCCGAGTCGCCAGCCGACGCCGCGGACGACGGCTCCCACCTTGGGCCCACCGGCAGACGTGATCTTGTTGCGCAGGCGAGACATGTGGACCTCGACCACGTGCGAGTCGCCGTACCACTCACCCCAGACCCGGGTGAGGAGTGATTCCCGGGTGCATACCCGTTCGGGGTTCTCCATGAGGCACGTGAGCAGGTCGAACTCGGTGCGAGTCAGGTGGATCGGCTCACCGTTCAGTCGGGCCGTGCGTGATTCCAGGTCGAGGGCGAGCGGGCCGACCTCGAATCGGGTTCTCTCCTCCGGGGCCATCCGCAGCTGCCGCCGGAGCATGGAGTTGACCCGGGCGACCACCACCTTGGCGGAGAACGGCTTCGTGATGTAGTCGTCGCCTCCGGCAGCGAAGCCCACGAGCTGGTCGACCTCGTCTGAGCGCGACGTCAGGAAGATGATCGGCGCGGAGCTCACGGCGCGAAGCTGGCGGCACACTTCGAGACCGTCCATCGACCCCAAGCCGATGTCGAGGAGGATGAGGTCGGGCTGGTGTGCGTGATACGTCTCGAGTCCGTCGGGCCCGTTCGCCGCCTCGACGACGCGGTAGCCGGCGTCCTTGAGGGCCACGGACAGCAGCGCCCGCACATCGGCAGCGTCATCGATGACGAGCACGGTCTCCGTCATGAGGCGACGTTCCCGTGCAGTGCGGGCTGAAGGGACACCAGCGTCGCGACCGTTCGTGCTCGGGCTTCCTCAGCCGCCTCGACGGTCGTGCTCGGGTCTGCGAGGACCGCCGACAGCGTCACGATCTGCTCGTGCGCGGCATCGAGCTGGTAGGAGCCGAGAGTCCCGTGGACGGCGTGCGCGACCCCACGCAGGTCCGCCGGAGGGCAGGACCGCAACTCGTCGATCGCTCGCTGGAGCACGGCTTCCTGCTGCTCGCGGATGAAAGCCAGGACAGCGTCAGACTCGCCGCCGGAGGATCCTCCGCTCATGCGGTGAGCCTATCTCCGGAGGGTCGGGATTCCCGGAACGAGGCCGCGACGCAGCGTGGCGCCCCTACTCGAGCGCCGGCTCGAGACCGAGCTTGTAACCGACGCCGCGAACGGCGACGCCGATCCGTGGGCCGCCGGCGGCCTTCACCTTGGTCCGGAGCCGCGACATGTGGACCTCGACGACGTGGTCGTCGCCGTACCAGGAGCCCCAGACTCCCTCGAGCAGCGCCTGCCGGCTCACCACGCGACGCGGGTTGTCCATGAGCATGACGAGCAGGTCGAACTCGGTGCGGGTGAGGTCGAGCTCGGTGGCGTCGACGGTGGCCGACCGGGACTCGACGTCCACGGTCAAGGGACCGGCCTCGAACCTGGTCTTGGGCTGCTCCGCGCCGCGACCTCGACGCAGCACCGTGCCCACCCGGGCCACGAGAAGCCTCGGCGAGAAGGGCTTGGTCAGGTAGTCGTCCGCGCCCGCGGCGAAGCCGACGAGCTGGTCGACCTCCTCGGCCCGCGACGTGACGAACACGATCGGCGTGGTCCCGACGGCGCGCAGCTGACGGCACACCTCCAGCCCGTCCATGGCCCCCAGCCCGATGTCGAGGACGATCAGGTCCGGCTGGTTGGCGTGGTAGGCGGCGATGCCGCTAGGCCCGTCGCTTGCCGAGACCACGCGGTAGCCGGCCTCGGTGAGGGCCAGGCTGATGAGGTCGCGAATGTCCTGGTCGTCGTCGATGGACAGGATCGTGTCCGTCATCCGGGTCCCCTTCCCTGAAGCGACGCAGCGTTCCCCCGCAGAACCTCCAGAGTAGCGGCCAGTTCTCTGCTCATGTCCGGTGAAGGGCCCGATCGCGCGGCGGCCATCAGGGCTCGCGCAGCAGCGCTCGCTTCGTCGAGGCCGAAGACGCCGAGCGTCCCGGCCAGCCGATGGGCCTCGCCCGCGAGGTCCGCGGTGGAGCAGGTCTCGAGGGTCTCGATGGCCCGCCTGAGGACGTCGGCACGTCGCTCAGCGAGGAAGGCGGCGACCGCAGGCGACTCCTGCGGTTCAGCGTCGCCGGGATCTGCTGGCATGTGTCGACCTTAGTGTTGAGAGGAGCCGTCCGGCGGTCACGGCTGAGGCGGGGCGGCGCAGGCGGCCGTCCCGGAGTCCGTCACCGTGCCGTCCGTCGTCACGAAGGCGTAGGAGTAGCCGCCGTCGTCGAGGGTGAGCTCGAGGAAGCCGTCATGCGTCGCGTCGAAGACGTCTGACGGGACCGGGTCGAAGGTCTCGCGCCACGGCGCGTCGCCTTCCTGCGGCTCGTAGAGGGACTGCCCACCGGTACCGACGACGAACTGCCGGACCCCGTTCGGGTCGGGGCGGTGTCCGCGATCGAGTGGCGGGAAGCGCTCGTAGTCGGCCTCGTGCCCCGACAGGTACAACGTCACCCCGCCGTCGGTCATCGTGGCCCAGAGCGGGTCGATCCGGCTGTCCGGCCCGGCGATGCCGTTGCTCCACCGCGGATGGTGACCGAGCACGGCGATGCAGCGTCCCGCGTTGGCCGCGAGGTCCTCCTTCAGCCAGGCCACCTGCGGCGACTCGGCTCCGCATCCGCCCTCGACAACCGTGCAGTTGGTGTTGAGGGCCACGACGTGCCAGGAGCCGACCTCGTAGGAGGCGTAGCCCGGCTCCGGGATGGCCCGCTCGCCGAAGAAGGACAGGTAGCTGTTCGCCTTGTGGACCTTGAGCTCCTGGTTGCCGATGGCCGGGATGGTGATGTCCTTCAGGCGTCCCCACGTCGGCGCGTACGCCGCCTGCCAGTCCGCCTCCGAGGCGACCTCGTACTGGTAGTCGCCGAGCCCGAGGAGGAGGTCCGGCTTCAGCGCCAGGGCGGCGTCGCTCACGGCCATGGCCTTGCACTCGCCGTCGGTGCCCTCGCCGTCGTTGTACTTGGGATCCGTGGGCATGCACGCCATGTCGCCGACCGCGATCACGCGGACGACCGGGGCAGGCGCGCACGCCCGCAGCAGGGCCAGGACGAGCACCGCCAGCCCGACGCCGGCGACGAGCCAGGGCAGCCATCGCCGCCGGGACCTGGTCATGTCGCCCTCCCTCGTGAGCGCAGGCGGCGCCATCGGGCCTTCACCCAGGCGCGGACCGGTCGACGGACGATGATCCACCCGAACGCCGCAGCCAGGGCGAGCGGGAACACCTTCCACGCGATCTGCGCGTAACGATCCGGGCCGTAGGCCAGAGTGGCGCTGCCTGCCTCGGCCGTCGCCGGCCACCCGTTCATCCAGCCCTGGAGGGTCAGCTTGCCGGGGGAGTCGATGCCGTCGGCCTTCTGCGCCGTCCATCCGGGGGCAGCGGATTCGCTGAGGGCGACGAAGGTGCCGAGATTGCCATGCACGGGCGTCGCCTGCGACGTCGTCACGGCGTACGTCGCGGGGTTCCGCCGGTCGTACTCGACGGAGGCCGGTGGCGCCGTCTCGACCTGCCGGACGAGGACGACATCGACGGGCGAGGCCACCGGTCGAAGCTTGACGGAGCGGTACTCCACGATCGCCTTCTGCTTGCCGTCGAGGTCGCGCGACCCGAAGAGGTACAGGCGCGTCTCCACCGCGCGCGGGTCCGGCCCCACGAAGGTGCGATACGGATTCCAGTCCTTCCAAGGACCACCTGCGGGGATCTTCGAGCATCGGTCCGGCCCGCGCTGGTACAGGCAGACGGAGGGGTTGCGGAGGTTCACCGACCGCCCTTCGTACGACAGCTCGTACAGCGACGAGGCGCCCATGTCGGGCACCGGCGCCGCGATGCAGGCCCGGTCGTACTGAGCGGTCAGCCGGTAGGCCGGCTGCGGCTCGTCGGACAGGACGGCCTTCGTGATCCCGGCCTGGTCGAGGGTCATCTGCCGGGTGTTGTAGCAGTTCTCGAGTGGGCCGAACGGCTTGAGCTGGCTGCCTGACTGGCCGCCCTCGACGCTGAATGTGTGCTCACCGGCAGACAGCGTGACGGTCTGCTCCGGCACCTCCGGCGGGAACACGGTGGTGGTCAGCACGGGATCGATAGCCGTGATCGACACGTCGCGGTACTCGGTCACCGTCCTCAGCTCGTGGCGCACTCCGACGTTCGCGTACAGCACGACCTGCAGCCCGGTCGCGACGTCGTCGACGGTCACGATCTCGTCGAAGGGGATCCAGCCGTCGTCGATCGGAGCGCGGGGAACGAGGTCGCAGCCGTCGGTTCCGATCTGCCAGAGGCAGACCTCGGGACGCTTGCCCTCCACGGTGCGCATCTCCATGCGCACGCGGTAGGTCCGTCCGGGCACCGCGTCCGGGATCGAGATCCGCGTGCAGGCCGCGTGGTCGTCCGCGGACAGCTGGAGCACGTCAGATGCGCCAGAGCCCGTGCGGAGCAGCCGCAGTCCGAGCTCACGGGCCGGCCGGGGCTCGTAGTTGTTGCAGTCGTAGACCTCGCTCGGATCCTCGGGGCGGGCGGGGGTGGGGCTCGGTGCCCAGGCGACCAGGGGGGTGGCCGAGCCGATCGGCAGGTACGGAGGCCGGGGATCCGTGCTGCTGGCGCCCGGCAGGGAATCGCGATTCCAGCCGTCCAGGGACATCGTGCGAGTGCCTGCGGTCACCGCGACGATGTCCGAGGTGGGCACCGGGATCGTCAGCTCCGGCCGGGTCGACACGACCTTGCCGTCGATGCGGATCGACGTGGGATCCGTGAGCACCAGCTCGGAGGCGCCCGCCGTCGTCCGGACACTCGGAACCAGGACGGGAGCGGCCCGGGATCGCTGGGCGATCGTGTAGGTGCCGCCTGAGATGGCTGCGGTCGTCGTCGGCACGCCGTCGTCGATGGCGGGAACGGGCCAGTGCACGATGTCGCGCGTCACCTGGATGTCCCCGGGATCGGAGCGGAGGTCCTCGACCCCCGGGTCGGCATCGCGGGGGGTGATCGCCACGTTCGTGGGCATCGACCCGATGGCGGAGGCGCCCGCCTGGGGTCGTGCGGGCGCGTCGATGACGGCGTCGTAGCCCCGCACGGTGGGCAGCGACCCGGAGCCGAGGTGCCACAGGTCGAGGTCGCCCTCGGACACCCGGGTCATCCCCGGTGTCTTCTCGAGGGCCGCGCCGAGCACGCGGTCGTCGGCGAAGGTTCGCCCGGGCATCCCGCGGACGAGGTCGTGACGCACGACGACGCGGGAGATCCCGGTGGCCTCGAGCAGTCGGGGCACCGTGGCGAGGTCGCCGCTCGTCAGTGCAGTCTCGATGGCTCGGACGTTGGCGCCGAAGCCGGGCGCCTCGCCGAAGTACCCGTCCGGCTTCGGCTGAACCACGGGCTTCTGGATGAGCAGGTTGGCGATGCTGTCCACGCCGGCGAAGCCCCAGGTCGTCGGCATCTGGTAGTAGTCGTCCAGGGGGAGGACCAGCACCTTTCCCGGACGGTCGTCGGCGTTGATCCGGTCGGCCAGATCCCACCAGTACTGCGGCACCCGGACGTGCGCGCTCGGCTGGTTCGGCCTGACGTCGGGGATCACCGCGCCGGTCCACAGCGGGTACGGCTGCAGGACGACGACGATGAAGGCCGCCCACGAGCCGACGTGGATGACGCGGTTGAGCGACGTGGGGCTCTCCCGCCACCGCTCCCAGACGCTGTCCAGCAGGATCGCGAAGAGGATCCCGAAGAAGATGACGAGAAGCTGGCCGAGCTTGCTCATCGGCTCGCGGAAGAGCCAGAAGCCCGGCACGTGGTTGTACAGGAACAGGTTGAGCTGACGGAAGGGCGGCTGCAGCCCCTTCGCCAGGAACACGAACAGCAGGGACATCCCCACCAGCACGAGCGCCGCCCGGCGCAGCTTGCGCACGGCCAGCACCGGTGCGAGGAAGACGAGCACGGGGATGAGGTAGCGCGCCCACACGATCCACGGCTGATCGAGGTCCGCGGCGAAGGGCAGGTACTGAGGCTTGACCCAGGCCCAGTTCGCCACCATCGTCAGGATGTTCGGGATCTGGTTCTGCGCCTGCGACCACGACCACGCGGTGGGATCGGTGAAGTCCGCGTTCGCCACGGCCCCGCCGCCCCCGACGTAGGCGAATGCGAAGGGGACCAGCCAGAAGAGGTTGATGAGCAGTGCCCAGGGAGCAGCGAAGATCATCCACTTCACCAGGCGGCCGCAGGCCCGCCAGCCGAAGATGAGCAGGGCGAGCAGGGGCATCCCGACGAGGGTCCAGGCGTAGGCGACCACGATCATCGGCGGGTTGAAGGCGAGGAAGGACGTCGGGAGCAGTGCGATGCCCGCCCAGGGCGCACCGATGTCCCGGCCACGTGCCACCCGAAGAGCCAGTCCGGTGAGCAGGGCGATGGAGCCGACGCTGATGATGTTGAGGGGGTTGGGCAGCCGGGTGAGGAAGAACCCGCTCAGCGCGGCGAAGGTTCCGGCGGCCACGGCTGCCGGCTCGCTCCGGACGATCGCCCGGGCGGCGTAGGTGGTGCCGACCGCGACCAAGCCGTAGATGAGCGTGTAGAACAGCCACTGGGCGACGTACTCGTCGGCGCCGAAGAGGCCCACGAACCTGATGACGTAGAACTCGAAGCCCCGTGCGACGGTGTGCGCCGCGCTGCCGGCGCCGCTGATGGTGTGGTTCCACGACGAGAGCGCCTCCGGCTCCCAGCCCTGGCGGATCCACGAGCCCATGTCGCCGCTGGAGATGAACGTGCCCGGAACGAACCACCGGCTCACGACCACACTGCTGATCAGGAAGACAGCGAAGTACGGCCGGCCAGCGATGAGCCGGTGGCGCGTCAGCTCCCAGAGTCGGGCGGTCCGGGATGTCGGTGCCGCGATCGCGGCGTTCATGGCTGGGGGTCGAGGTCGGGTGAGCGGCGGCGCAGTCGGAGATCGGCCCGGTGCTCGACGAGTCCGGCGACGAAGATGGCCAGAAGGGTCATCAGGCTGACGATGATCCCGATCCGGATGAGCGCCCAGGGTCGGTAGGTGATCTGTGCCCGCTCGGGACCCACCGTGAAGGCGATCGTGCCCTCGGGCGTCGCCGCGCCGGGGGAGCCGTCCAGCTCCCAGCCCGTCGAGTACTCGACGGGGAGGATGATCGTGCCCGGCTCGCCGCTGGCGACCGTGAACTGGGCCGGCCCGTCGGAGCGCAGGCGCTCGAGCCCCGGTACGGGGATCTCCACGCGGTACAGGGTGAACTCCGGGTCGTCGATGACGGCGGTCAGGCCGGGCTGGCGATCGAGCCAGGTGTAACGGTCGTCCTCCACCCCTCGGGACAGGCCCACGTACGTCACGCCGAGTCGGGACATCGAGCCGGCGAAGTCCGGCCCGCCGCCCGCCGCGACGAGCTCGTCGACGAACGCCTGCTGCTGCGAGCTCGAGTCGGTCCGCAGGGGGCCAACCTCGACAGCGCTGCTGGACAGCACCGACGTCGGGAAGTAGGCCGCGGCCGGGGTCGCCACCGTTCGCTCGTCGGTGAAGGGGAAGGGCTGGTACCCGTGCCACGGGAGGAAGAGCATGCGGGCCGGGGCAGGGTCGACGCGGGCTGCCCCCGCCCTCCAGCCCTCGGGGTACTGGGAGGTCTCGACGTGCCCGCCCAGCCCCCAGGCGAGGGCCGGCAGCATCGTCAGGGGCAGGAGGGTGGCGACGATGGCGGCGGGGCGGCGCAGCCACGCTGCGAGGCGCCCAGTTCGCTGGATCTCCTGGACTCCCGCGGCGATTCCGATGACGTATCCGAGCTGCACGAGGGCCAGCCACTTGGCCGGCTCCCGCATGGTGGTGAACAGCGGCAGGTTGTCGAACGCCCACTCGTAGGCCCAGGCGAAGGGACCCTGAGCCCCGGCCGCGAGCACGGCGCCGATGGCGACGAAGGCGACGGCCAGCCGTCCCCGTCGGTTGCCGAGCCGCAGCATGGCAAGGAGGCCGATCACGATGACGATCGCGAGTGCGGCGACGACGACCCAGAACGCCGGGCCCAGGACGTTGCGCACCTGGTTGTCCCAGTCGCGCCAGTACCCGTGGAGGGTGAGCACGGTGGGCAGGACTCCTCCCGGCCCCGGGCGGGTGGCGAAGGCCTCGAGATCGGCGTCGCCGATCGTGAGCGTGGGTGCGCCGGTGAGCACGACGGCCGCCGCGAACGCATAGGTCCCGGCGGCCGCGAGCCCGGTGAGGACGAGCCGGACCGCATCCCGCAGGGACATGCGGGGAAGGAGGGTGACCAGCAGGAGGACGGTGCCGCCGAGCCACGCCATGTGCGGACTGATGGAGATGGCCAGGGCGTACCACCCGGCGGTGCGAGCCGAGAACCACCGCTGCTGGGTCCGGGCGTTGAGCGCCGAGGAGAGCAGCCAGGGCAGAAGCGAGATACCGAGGAGGAAGGCCACGTGGCCGGCCATCAGCCGGTCCACGATCAGCGGTGAGCACACCGCGAGGGAGGCCGCCGCGTAGGAGGGCAGCCGTCCCATCCGGACGAGGTGGGCGGCGCCGGCCGCGGCGATCGGGAAGGGGAGGAGAACGATGAGCCATGCGGTCGCGACCGGCCCTACCGCCAGCCGGGTCGCCTCCACGCCGAGCCGCCAGGGCATCGCGTCGAGCGAGTTCGACGAGAGCCCGTAGAGCCCGGGGCTGATCGCGGACTCCGGGCCGCTGACCCAGTCCAGGAGCAGGAGGTACCCACCCGCGATCCACGGGAGCACCACGAGGAGGCCGACGGCCAGCCCGAGGAGGCCGGACTCGGCGACGACGCGGGCATGCGGCACGGGCCGTGACGCGGTCACGGACGCCATTGTGCGTGCCGGGGACTGGGGAAGGGGGCTCGTCGTCATCGTGGCGCGCCTCGCGGCGCCTTCGTCAGTGCGCGCGGTGCAGGGTCTCGAGCACGGCGGCGACGACCGGGGCAACCGGGTCGGGGGATCCGACGGACAGGCCGGAGGTGTCGACCACCAGGCTCGCGGTGCGGGCCGGGTCGGCCGCGACCAGGGCGCGGAACCGGTCCTGCTGCGCCTCCTGCTCGGCGGCCGGGCGCTCAGGCTTGCGGGCGTGGATGATCCGATCGGGGGCGTCGGGGAGCACCAGGACGTCCGGGTGCGGCATCAGCCATTCGGCCACCCGGGACGCCGTGGATCCGGGCCAGGGCGACTCGCGCAGGTCGTACACGTAGCGGTCGGCGATGACGACGCCGCCGTGCCGCAGGCCCGGACGGATGTCCCGCCACCAGCGGTAGCCGTACTCGATCGCGTAGTACCACGCGGCAGCGCGGCGGATCATGGCGTGGTCGCGGCTCTGAGGGGCGGGCGCCGCGGACGATCGCGGGACCGGAGTCGTGGTCGGGGCGCTGTCGCCGGCCGGCGCGACGCCCAGCAGGCGACGGGCGAGGCCGACGCCGGGCAGGTTGCCACGGGCCATGCCGAGGTAGGCGGTCGACGTACGGAGGCCGCTCGCGGTCAGTCGGGAGTCGATCTCACGGGCCACCGTCGACTTTCCGGACCCGTCGGTGCCGACGAGGACGACGAGGCATCCGGTGGTTCGCAGGCCGAGGACGCCGGCCTTCCGGCCCGCCGGAAGGATCGTGCTGCGGCTGCGCCACGAAGCGGCGAGGTTGCGGGGGCGAACGGTCTGGCGCACGAGGGCACGGCGTGCGTCGCGCACGAGGTTGGTGGGCGCTGTGTCGCCGTCGAGGACGGACGCAATGCCCGCCGCGACGGTGGATCCGAGCTGCCCGTCCAGCCGGTCGAGGAACGCGTCCCGCTGGTGGACGGCCGCCCGCTGCCATTCCGTGCGAGCCTCGTCGAGGCGGGCGCCGTCGACGAGACGGCCGCGCAGGAGGGGACGGACGAAACGGTCAGCTGCACCCGCCACGCCCGAGAGCCGAGGGCCGCCGCTCGCGGCTGAGGCTCCGACGGTGCGGACGTCGTCTGCGGGGACCAGCAGGATCGGGCCGACCATGAGGTCGCCGCGCGTGAGGTCGACGACGGCCAGGCCGGTGAGGGTCTCGACGGCATAGGACACATGCCGCAGTCGACCGGGGGAGTCGGCCTGCTGGATCCGGGCGCCGTCGAGGCTGCTCAGGAGGGCGTCGAGCACGGGGAACGACGCGTTGTCGCACCAGATGTCCAGATCAGCCGCGCCCGTGGCCGTGCACCAGGTCGCGTTGGCACCGTCGGCCCCCTGCCAGGCGGCGCGCATCCCGGGCGTCTCGCCGATGGCGGCGAGCTCGGTGGCCAGGGCCGAGAAGACGTCGAGTCGGGTCGGTCGCATCGGACGGGCCGGCAGCCTGGGCGCGGAAGCGAGGGTGGGTGCGAGGGGGCCAGTCGGGGCGGCTGTTGTCATGAGGGAAGACTGCCGGGGCAACCTTGCGGCCGACTCTCGATGCCATCCCATGGCGCTCCCGAATCACCCGCCGGGCACGCCGGCTGGCCGACGACCGGCCTACGGCGCGACGACGTCGATGCCGGCCTCGTAGGCCCACTCGCTGGCCTCGGCGGCCTTGTCCCATGTCAGTGCGGCGACCGACGTCCGACCAGCCGCGGCGTAGCGATCCCACGTCACCTGATCGGTGAGCATGGTCACCAGGGCGGCGCCCAGGGCCGTCACGTCGCCCGGCGGCACGGCGATGCCGTCCACTCCCGGACGCATCACCGAACGGACGCAGGCGACCGGCGTCGAGACGACCGGCAGGCCGACGGCCATCGCCTCGGCGACGGCCATGGCCGGGGGTGATGTCGTGTAGTCGGCGAGGAACGGCCACGTGCCCACCTGTGCGGACGCGAGCTCGCCGAGAAGATCCGGGATCGGGTCGGTGACGACGTCGATGGCGTCGGCGACGGGCGAGGCCGCGACCGCGTCGAGCAGGTGGGGGAGTTCGGGGCGCGGAAGGAGCAGCAGCCTCAGACGTGCGTCGGGGACTGCACGGCGGACCGCGGGGAAGGCGTCGATGAGCGTGCGGATGCCGCGGACGGACTCGGAGCGGCCCGCGAAGATGACGGTCGGCGCCGAGCCCTCCGCAGGGGTGCGGCTGGCCTTGCGGGGATCGACGGGGGCGCCCGACGGAAGCCGCCGAACCGGGACGCCGCAGTCGCCGAGGCGCTCCATCACGCGGGGGTCGGGCGTGAGGATGGCGCGTGGGTTGAGATCCCTCAGGGCCCGGCGCACCACGGCGGGCGGCAGGGCTGCTGTGGCCAGGACGCGGGCGGGGAGGACGTTGCTCGAGCGCAGCCCGCGCCAGCCGGCGTGTCGCCAGGCTGCGCGGCCGGGCAGCCCGGGCCAGGCGTAGATCGTCATGACCAGCGGGTAGTTCCCCAGCCCGGAGCGCCGGGCGAGGAGGGGCCCGAGGGCGCCGGCGTGCAGGTGGACGACGTCAGGTGCGATCTCGTCCAGCAGCTCGAGCAGCCGATCCCGATCGGACATCGGGAACGTCTCGATGCGTCCGCCCAGTTCGTGGACGCTCGCGAACACGTCGCCGCCGTCGTGAACCCGGGTGGTGATGAGGTGGTGCTCGCCGGGTACGCGGGTGGCCGTCTCGGTCACCGTCCGTCCCATGGCCTCGTGGGACGAGAACTCGCTGATGAGGTGGACGATCCGGCGGCCGTTCATGCGCCTGCGACCGGCAGCGCTGTCGAGCGCTCGCGGCGGGCATCCCGCATGCCGGCGTAGATTCCCGCCGCCTCGACGGACTTGAGGGTCACCATCCCCGTGGTCAGGATCGGGTGCCGGAGCAGGTCGCCCTTCTTGTCGAGCAGGCCACTGCGACGGATCCGGCGGGAGCCGTCGTCGTGCGCGTCGAGGTAGGCGGCGATCCACTGCCCGTAGTAGCGCTTCTTGCCGAAGGTGCCGCGCAGGCGGAGCTTGCCCTCGTCATGCCAGATGAAGGTGTCGACCCGGCCGACCTGGACGCCATGCGCCCTGATGCGGTCGTCGAGGTCCCAGTCCTCGGCGGCGGTCAGGTTCTCGTTCCAGCCGCCGACCGCGTCGAAGACCTCCCGGCGGAACGCGCGCGCCGCCTCGACGGACTCGTTGCCGACGTACAGCGACTTCTCGAGCACGCGGCAGCGGGTCCAGAAGCCCTCGCCGAAGGAGCGCTCGGGGATGATCAGGGCGCCGAGCTCCGGGCGGGTCTCGAAGGTGGCCACGAGCTCTGCCGCGAGGCCGGGCTCCATGACCATGTCGGAGTCGATGAACACCACGATGTCCCCGCGGCTGTCCCGCGCCCCGCGGTTGCGCTGCGCGCAGCGCTCAGGCCCTGCGGTGATGACCATGTCGGCACCTGCCGCATGGGCGCGAGCGACGGTCTCGTCGCGGGAGTGGTTGTCCACCACCACGATCTCCACGTCGGAGTAGGTCTGGTTGCGCAGGGAGAGCACGCAGGAGGTGATCGTGCGGGCGGAGTTGTAGCTCGGCACGACGAAGCTGACGGTGGTCATCGGAGGCTGTCCTTGTCGGAGAGGGCGGCGGGCAGGGCGAGGATCACGCCGAGCCCGGCAAGGGCGACGGCGGCGTACGCGGTCAGGGTGTGGGCACGCGGGTGCCCGAGCGCCAGCATGAGTCCGGCGGCGGCGATGCAGCCGGCCGCTACCAGCAGCAGGATGCGACCCAGCCGGGCGGTCCGCATGAAGAAGGCGCGCATGGTCAGGTCACCGGGCCCCGGCGAGCTGGGCATCGTGGACGGCCAGCGGCTCACTCGCGCGGAATGAGGCGTCAGCCGGCCGGGCCATGAGTCGGTCCTCGGAGTCCAGGAATGCGATCACGGCATCCTCCATCTCGTAGGCGACCTCGTCCCATGAGTGTGCACCGCCGTAGGGAAGCGGCTCCACGCGAGTCTGCTGAAGCTTGGGCAGGGACTCGACGAGGAAGGCGGCCAGCGCGGCCGGCTCAGGCGGGCAGAGCTGCCCTTGCGCGGCCAGAGTGGAGTCCTTCAGCCCCGGGGTGTTGTAGGCGATGGTGGGCGTGCCGAGGGCGGCAGCCTCGCTGACGACCAGGCCCCAGCCCTCGCGGGCGCTGGTGGCGACGTGGACGTGCGCGCGAGCCATGCGGTCCACCTTCTCCTCCTCGCTCACGCGGCCGAGAACCTCGACGCCCTCAGGAGCCTGCTTGCGCAGCTCCTCGAGCATCGGCCCGCCGCCCATGATCCACACCTGGAGGTCGGGGATGCTCGTTCTCGCGATACGAGCCGCCTCGACGACGTCCTGGGGACGCTTGTAGGGAACAAGTCGGGCCATCCAGACGACGGTCGGGGCGGACTCCTTCTGGACATCGGGCAGAGGGACAGGCTCGAAGCCCTCGGGCAGGATGACGGTGTCGTGGACCCCGAACCGGGCCAGCGCGTCGGCGGTGGACTGGGACACCACCATCACGCGACGACCGCGGTAGGACTTGATCCACTGCGGCTCGAGCACGTACCGGCCGAGCATCGCGACGGGCAGCGACGCGTTGTAGTGCCAGCACTCCTCGGCGGTCTGGTGGAAGAAGGCGATGACCGGGGTGTCGGTGATCCACTCGTGCGCCTTGAACGGCACGGTGTTGACCATGTCGATGACGACGTCGTACTCGCCGATTCCGTTCTCGCGGTACCAGCGGCGCGCCGCCCGGTAGACCGTGAGGCGACCGCCCCGACGGACGACGCGGTAGCCGTCGACGACCTCCTCGTCGGGCCGGCCGGGGACGGTAGCGGCGAAGAGTGTGACGTCGTGGCCGGCGTCTACCCAGCGGCGCAGGACCTGCTCGGTGTAGACCTCGGCGCCGCCGGCGGCCGAGTGGGCGAGATCGCGCCAGGTGAGAACGAGGATGCGCATGAGGACTCCTTGATGGTGGTTGGTCGGTGGGTGGCTGGGCGGGTCAGGCGGCGAGGCGGAAGGGGTTCTCGGACGGTGCGGGGGCGCCGGCCGGAGCGGTCCGGTAGAGGTCCGTCGTGTGCCGTCGGGCCAGGACCGAGAGGGCGTCGGTGAGGGTGCGGAGGATGGTCTTCTTCGTGACCGTCGAGCCGCCCATCCGCTCCTCGAGGCGCACCGGCTGCGGGCGCAGGTCCCGGTATCCGGCCGTGACGGCGGTGACGAACAGCTCGAGGTCGAAGGCGAATCGCGTCTCGCGCATCCGTGGGAGGACGTCAGCCATGACGTCGCGGCGGACGAGCTTGCATCCGGTCTGCGTGTCGTTGACGCCGAGGGAGAACAGGGTGCCCACGATGGACGAGAAGCCGAAGGACACGAGCTTGCGGAACGGCGACGAGGCTGACTCCGAGAGGTCGTGCTTCTTGTTGGCGAAGACGATGTCGAAGCCGCCGCGCCGGGCCACCCGGAGGTAGTCGACCAGGTGGGCCGGGTCGATGTCGCCGTCGGAGTCCACGAAACCGAGCCACGAGCCGCGCGCACGGGCGAATCCTGCGTGCAGGGCGCCACCCTTGCCCCGGTTCTCCGGGAGGACGATGACCTTCACCTCGGCGGGCATGCCCTCGAGCGTGGCCTCGCTGCCGTCAGTCGATCCGTCGGACACGGCGATGATCTCGAAGCCCACGCCGGCCTCGGTCAGGGACTCGTGGGCGCGACGGACGGTCGGTGCGAGCGCGTCGCCCGGGTTGTAGAACGGCATGATCACGGACAGCTCGATGGCTGCGTTGGCCGGGGCCCACAGCCGATCCGACTCCGTCCAGACCTCGACAGCGGGGGCGGAATCGACACCGCTCCTACGCAGCAGGCTGCGACCCACCAGCATGGCCGGGAGGACCACCAGGAGGCGCAGGGGCATGAGCAGGTAGCGGGCGGCGGCGAGGGTCCGGGTGCGAAGGCCGCTGTCGGTACGGGGCGTGGGGGCTGCTGTGGTCATGTATGAACCATGACGGGGCGAGTTTGCGGGAGGCTCTCGCGTCGCGCACGCGCCGATCACCCTTTCGGGAGATGTGAACCCTTGCGCAGATCCAGGCGCACAGCGACGAGGCAGATGAGAAGCGTGACAACGAGCGCGGAGGCGGAGGCGATGGCCACTGAGCGCGCCGAGTCGTGCCAAGCGGCGATGACGGCGACCTGGAGCAAGGCCCCTGTCCACGGCAGCAGCGCCAGCTTGGAGCCCACCGCCAGCAGGGCGTAGGTGGCGACGCTGACGACCGAGCTCAACCCGGCAACGATGGCCAGGATCCGCACCACGTCCGCGAGTCCGTCGAACGCATCGCCGTACAGAAGGTCGAGAACGGTGCCGGGAAAGAGTGCGACCACTGCAGCCGCCAGGCCTGCGAGGCCCACGACGACGATGCCCGTACGACGCACCTCAGCGAGGCGTGCCGGGCCGCGACCGGCGGCGACGAGTCGTGGGTAGCCGGCGGCAAGTGCCGCTGCGGGCAGGGCGAGCAGGGTCTTGCCGATCGTGGCAGCGGCGACGTATCCGCCGGATGCGTCGCCGTCCAGGAAGTGCCGGGCGAGGAAGAGGTCGATCGTGGTGAACAGGAACAGGCCGCCGATCGCCAGGCTGCTCCATCCGATGTCGGCACCGGTGAGCCACGCGTGCTGCCCGGCCGGTCGCGGTGAGGAAGTTGCGGTCGGCCGCAGGGCGAGCGCGGCGTAGCCGAGGGCGAGGGTCTCACCGACGAGGGTGGCGAGGATCGCTCCGGTCGTGCCGAGGGAGGCGAGCAGGGCGAAGGTCAGGGCGAGCCGAACGGCCGTGCTGGCCACGAAGGTGATCGCCACGGCGCGGATGCCACGTCGCTGGTCCAGGCCCAGAAGCCTGCCCCGGACGACCGCCAGGGCGATGGAGACGCCTACGAACGGTCCCAGCAGCAGGGCGTCGACGGGTGTGTCGAGGTGGAACAGGGACGTCGCGATCGGGGAAAGGGCGCACACGGCGACGGAGGCCAGCACGCTCGCGCCGACCAGCGTCCGGAGGGAGCGGGCGTTCGGGCCGCGCAGGGACGGTCCCTGGGCCGCGCCCTTGCTCGCGGCCGCCTGGAGTGCGCTCAGCGGGACGGTCAGCAGGACCATGAGGGACAGGAGGGTGCCGAGGGCTCCGTACTCGTCCGCGCCGAGGTAGCGGCCGAGGACGGCGTGGAGGAGCAGGTTTCCGGCGTTCTGGACGACGACCGCGACGAGCAGTGGTGCGGCCAGGGCACGCAGCAGCGCGGCGCCGCGACCCCCGCTGGGAACGGTCGCAGTGGTGCTGGTGGGGGCGTCGTCGTGGAGCGCCAGGTTGGCCATGGGTACACGACATCGCTCGAGCCTTGCGGATCGCTCACGACCTGCTTCCACGTCGATCACGAAGGTCGTTTCTGGTCGGAAGGGGGTCCTGGCCGGTGGCACCATTGACGACATGAAGCGACGCCCTGCCCTTCGAGCGGCTGCTGCCTGTGCGGCGGTCGCTGCGCTGACGCTGGGGCCGGTTGCTCCCGCCTTCGCCGACGGTCCGGGCTACGGCGGCGATGCCGGCCAGCTGTC
>JAHECS010000025.1:17019-47059 GCA_024641635.1 Actinomycetes bacterium
GGAGCCCGCGGCCCTGGCGCTAGGGGGATCCGTCCATGGTGTCGGCGCCCTCGTCCGGATCGCTCAGCAGGACCCGCAGCTGCAGAACGATGCCGTCGCACTCATCGTCCGAGGCCTTGGCTTCCGCGGGAAGTCGGCAGTCGAGGTGCGGATCGGCTCGGCCTCAGCCGTCGTCACCCGCGCAGACAGCGCCGGCGCTCTGGCCGTGGCGCTCGATCCGAACCAGCTGGGGGCCGCGGAGCCCGGAGTCAGCGTCATGGCCGTCGGCCGGAACCAGTCCGGGACCGAGGTCACGCTCTTCGGATCGGTACCCCCGGTCGCTGACGGATCGGGGCCGATGTCGCTGGTGCCCTGGGCGGCTGCCGCCGCAGCGCTGGTCGGACTTGCCCTCTGGACCCGCCGGCGCCATCAGCGCCACCCCGCCACAGACGGCGCGGCCAGCGACCACTAGCCCTGAGGTACCGGCCCCGGCACGTGCGGGATCTCTTCGGACCTGACGGGAGTCAGTGCCCTTTCGACATCGTCACGATGGTCGTTCGGTAGCCCAGCGCCTCGTAGAAGAGGCGGGCCTCCTCGTTGAACGCATGGCGCTGAAGCCGCACCTCCGAGGCTCCGCATCGGTCGGCCTCCTCCTCCACAGCAGCCATGAGCAGCCTGCCGATTCCGCGGCGGCGTGCGGATTCGTCCACCCCGAGGCCATGGACCTGGATGTGCCTGTGACCCCCACGGAGTGGACTCGCGGGACGCTGGACGGCCTCGGCGTGGACGAATCCCACGGGGGTGCCAGCGTCCTGTGCGATGAGGACGAGTTGCCCGGCGGCGATGGCCTCGATGAAGTGCTGGCGGACTGCCGGATCGACGTGCGGAGGGAATCGGCCCGGCAGCTCCTGCTCATGGAGCTGGTGCACCATCGCGTTCAGGCGAGCCAGCTCGGGAACATCCTCTGGCCGCGCTGGGCGCACGCGCACGTCGGTCACCTCGGCCTCCGTCCCTTTCGAGCAGCCACTCGATGGTGTCAGACGACATGCCGGCGAGCCAGGCGCCGGTCGGCCCCTGGCTCACGGGCGGGACTACTGGCGCGGCTGACTGACGAGCGCCTCGGCCAGGATCGCACCCATGACGTAGGTCTGATCCTCCTCGAGAGCGACCCGGACGTCGTGTCCATGAGGGCGCCGCTGGACTCCGACGACCGTGCCGGTGACCACGGCCGACCGCTTGTTGGGGTCGGTGAAGGCCATGGCGCAGTAGGTGCCCAGCTCAGGAACGTCGCCGTAGCTCAGCACCCGGACGCCCGTGAGTGACAGGTCGAGGACGTGCACGCGCTCACCGTCGAGGAACACGTGACCCTCGACCTCGATGCGCTGCGCCTCGCGACGGTCGCCGCCGAAGTGTCGGCTCCGCACGCGGGTTGTCGCCCGGGCCAGGTACAGGACGTTCGCCGTGCCCCAGGCGATCGCCCCGAGGGCGATGCCGATGTACGGGTAGGTGATTCCGGTGATTCCGGTGAGTGCGGCCACGCCCCACGCGACCGCCACGAGATTGAGTCCCAGCAGGGCGACGATGATGGCTGGAACGGAACGCGGATCGCGATCTGCGGAGCGCGGTCGCGGCGCCACGCCAGTGAGCAGCGTGAACGTCGCGCGGAGGGTGGTGGCCATCCGGATGATGCCGAAGACGGTGAGGTCGCCATGAGGCGCCTGACCGCGCCCCAGCGCCCGGCGGGCGACCTGGCGCAGGACGAAGGCCAGAGGGAACATCATCAGGAACAGGGCTATCGGGCCGGTCGCGGGCGTGAGCGACAGGAGCAGGGCGACGGCGGGGATCGCCAGGTAGCCGAGGGTTCGCCAGGAACCGAGCCAGTCGGTCAGCGTCGACAGGTAGCTGGCTCGCTGCCCGACGGAGAGGCCCTTCTCCGAGATGAAGCGACGCTTCCGGAGCACCTGCATGGCCCCGCCTGCTGCCCGCGAACGTCGGTCGGCGTACTCGGCGGCGTCTGCCGCGCCGCGGCCGCGCGCCAGGATCTCGTTGTGGTGGACCGTGCGCCAGCCGGCAGCGTGCAGGCTGATGGAGGTGTCGAGCCCAGCTGCCGTCGTGCCCTCGGCCACGCCGCCGACCGAAGCGAGCGCGGAGCGCCGGAGGATGGCGCCGCCGCCGCTCCAGAAGGCGGCATTGAGGCGGTTCCTGCCGGCTCCGACCACACGCTCCCAGAGGGTCTGCTCCGCGTAGCGCTGCCGGCCACGAGTGACGTGCTCGAAGGAGTCCTCGTTGTAGTAGGCCTGCGGGGTCTGCACGAGTGCGACGCGCGGGTCATCGAAGTGAGCCAGTGTCCGGCCGATGAAGTCGCGATCGGCTACCTGATCGGCGGCCAGCACGACGACGAAGTCTGCGGCGATCCCGGGGAGAACCGTGTTGAGCTGGGTCGCGGTGCCGCCGCTGCGGCGGATCCGGGTGCGGTACTCGATCCCCAGCTCGTCGCACATGCCGGCCACCCACGGTCGACCGCCGTCGTCGAGCACGATGATCTCGGTGGCCAGACGCATGCGTGTCGCAGCGGCGAGCGTCGGCATGAGCACCTGATGGGTCTCGTCCGAGGTGGGGATGAGCACAGCGACGGTGGCGGTGGTCTCGGAGACTGTCCTGGGCGGGCGGACAGCGTCGACGTTCCACAACGTCACGCTCTGCAGGGCGACCGTCACAAGGGACCACGCCTCGAGGACCAGAAGGGGGAGGCCGAGCGCCAGGCTCATCGGGGAGAGAGTCGCGGTCGCTCGCCACACGAGGTAGGCCGTCCCGAGGAGCATCGCACTCAGGGCGACGACGTGAGTCCTGCGCAGCGTTGTGGGGGTCTCGGCCTCGGGCCAGGCCGAGTCCGGACGGGCACCCACCGTGATGGGCAGCGGTCGCGGACGCGCCGATGGGTCGGTGTCCGGGGCTTCGGGGGCGGGGCTGGTCGTCGTCATGCCAGAACTGTGGCGGAGCCGACTCACGGCAGGCTCTCGTCCGGCTTGCCTTCGGTTCAGGCTTCCCGGCGGTGGAAGCGGGCAGCCGCCGAGCATGGCTGAGGGGCCCGTCGCCTGCGACGGGCCCCTCAGCCGATCGGCTAGCCGACGGTGGTGTTCGTGAACACTGCCGACGTCCCAGCGCCCCACGTGCGCAGCCCGACCGCGGTGCCGGTGGGGGGTGCGTAGCCGCAGGTGTTCTTCGCGATGGCGCCGGCGAGGTCCGGCAGGTCGAACAGCCGCTCGCCGTCGATCGTGGCAAAGAGGGTGTTCCCCTGGGCGGCGATCACGATGTTGTGCGCCCCGTTGATCGCCATGCCGTTGGGGAACGGGGTCTTGGCGATCGGGTTGCCGCATTCCTTCCCCTTGTCCCACTGGCGGACGATGAACTGGTTGCCGTACTTCGGGTCGTACTGGAAGGACAGTCCGGTGACGGCGTTGCTCTCCATCCCGGACGTGCGGAACCAGATCCCGTAGCCCCATCCGCTGCGCAGCTGCGCGCGACTGGCGAGCACCATGTCCTGGCTCGCGAAGGCCCTCGTGGAGAACACGCGGGTCTCGGAGCCGTTGTACATGTCGACCGAGTCGCCGGCGATCGTCGCCTGGCCGAAGTACAGCTTCCAGTCGGGGGCGTACATCTTGCCGACGCTGCCGACGTTGACGTAGCGGCGGGACAGCTCCCTCCCGTCACCCTCGACCTTGACCACGTAGCTGCCGTTGGGGACGGTGCGGAAGGTCATGATCTGCGAACCGGGCTGGGAGTACTGGGTCTCGGTGAACCCGCCGTTGTTCGCGGTCGGCGTGATCCGGACGACGAGCTGGTAGCGGTCGGCGACCGACTGGGTGGCTGCCACGGTGATGACGCCGTCCTGGTCGGCGAGGTCGATCGACTGGCTGGTCGTGGCCACCTTGGGGGAGTCCTTGAGCGGCACGCGGATCGCCTTGGACCAGGGGGACTTGCCCCGGTCGGTGATGACGCGGACGATCACGACGACGGACTTGTCCGCGGGGATGCGGACCTCGGCCTCGGTGCTGTTCACGACGACACGCTCGTCGGCGCGGGCGTGACCGTAGCCGATCTCGTAGCCGAGGATTGCCCCCGTGCCGATGTTGGCGGACGGAACCCACGAGACGATGACCTGGCTCGGGTCGCCCGGGTCCCGGATCGCGCCGATGAACTTGACCGGGTCGGGCTTCTCCTTGCCGATCACCAGGCGAGACTTGGGCCCGGGTCCGGCGGCGTTGACGGGCTGAAGCCGGATGACGAACATCCCGCGGGCGTTGAGCTGGGCCAGTCGGTACTCGGTCAACGAGCCGTCGATCTCGATGTCGTCGAGGAGGATCTCCTGGTCGGCCACGCGCTTGACCCACAGCCGGTAGTGCTTGGGGGTCAGGCGGCTCGGTGCGGCCCAGGTGAGGCGGGCACCGACGAGGTCGGCGTCGTAGGTGATGGTCATGTTCGTCGCACCACGCGGAGTTGCCGGGCGCAGGTAGTAGATCGAGCTGGAACCGCCGAGCCCGGCGTCATTGCGGCTGCTGACCTGGATCCGGTAGGTCTTGGACGGGTCCGATCCGTTGACCGTGAAGGTGCTGTCCGTCGCCGGAACGGTCGTGACGGTGTCGCTGCCTGTCGTGAAGATCGACACGTTGTAGCGGGTCGCGCAACCGACCGCCGACCACTCGATCGTGAACGTGGCCGGGTCGTTCTCGTCCCGGGCAGCGACGAGGCGCCACGGGGCCCGCGGAACGACGATCGCACATCCCTTGGGTGCCGTCGTGGTGGTCGGGGCCGTGGTGGGGTCGGTGCTGGGGTCGGACGTGGTGGGGTCGGTCGTCGTGCCGGTCGTGCTGGGGTCGGTCGTGGTGCCGCCGGTGACGGTCGTCGAGTCGGCGGTGACGGTCACGGTCCCGGCGGGGTCCGTCGTCGTCGCCCCGGAGGCCGCGGGAGCGAGTGCCGTCACCAGTGCGGTGACGGCGGCGACCGCGAGGGCGGTAGCCCGAGTGGGGGTCATTGTCGTGCCTTCCTGCCGCCTGCGGCGGCAACCTAGGGGCCGCACTGCGGCTGACTCAGGGTGGAGGCGGAACCTTGCGGGACACTTGCGGGAGGCTTGCGGGTCGTTCAGAAATCAGCCCCTCGGAGGGGTCGCCGGTGTTCGGAAGACGCGGACGCGCCGCTGAAGGTTCGCCTACGCTCGGCAGCGCGAGAGCGCCGTGATCGGCGGCGTCCGGCTACCTCGAGGAGTCCCCATGTCAGCTCGCATCTCCCTGGCGTCGATCCTGGCCGAGTCCGCGCGGCGGTACCCCGACAAGGACGCCTTGGTCATTGGCGACACGCGACTCACCTACGGGCAGGTCTGGGGCATGGCCCGCAGGTATGCCGCCGTCCTCGCTGCCGACGGGATCGGGCCCGGTTCCCGGGTGGCCTTGCTCCTGCCGAACGTCCCGCACTTCGCCTTCGCGTACTACGGCGCACTGGCGCTCGGAGCCACGGTGGTGCCCGTCCACGCCCTTCTGCGCGCGGATGAGATCGCCTACACCCTGACGGATTCGGAGTGCTCGGCCCTCATCACTGCCGCCCCGCTGCTTCCCGAGGCTGCCAAGGGCGCCGAGATGGCAGGGGTGCGCCTGTACTCGGTGCTCGACTCCGACGCCGACTACTCCGAGGTGCTGCGCATCGACCAGATGGCGATGCAGGTCGAGCCGGTGGCGAGCTTGGTGCCCCGGCGGCCGACCGATGAGGCGGTCATCCTCTACACGTCGGGGACCACGGGGAAGCCGAAGGGTGCCGTCCTGACCCACGACAACATGCTCTGGAACGCCACCATGTCGGCCTTCGACGTGGTCAGGCTCGAGCCCGACGATGTGACCCTGGCGGTCCTCCCGCTCTTCCACTCCTTCGGGCAGACCGTCGTCATGAACGCCGGCTTCCGCGTGGGGGCCACCTTGGTGCTCATGCCCCGGTTCGACGGCCCAGGCGCCTTGGACGTCATGGTCAAGGAGGGCGTCACCGTGTTCGTCGGCGTTCCGACCATGTACATGGCGTTGCTCGGGGCCGCCGCCGAGTCCGAGGCTCGCCCGTCCCTGCGCCTCGCGGTCAGCGGTGGGGCGGCCATCCCGGTCGCGGTCATCGAACGGGTGCGGGAGGTGTTCGGTGTGGACGTCTACGAGGGGTACGGCCTGTCGGAGACCTCGCCCGTCACGACGTTCAACCAGGCCATCTTCGGCCGCAAGGTCGGGTCCATCGGCTGCTCGATCTGGGGTGTCGACGTGGCCATCGCGAACGCCGATCTCGAGGGGTCGATCGAGCTCCTTCCGGAGAACAGCAACGGGGAGATCGTCATCCGGGGTCACAACGTCTTCGACGGCTACCTGAACAAGCCGGAGGCGACGGAGGCCGTCATGGTCGACGGCTGGTTCCGTACGGGTGACGTCGGGTACGTGGACGAGGACGGCTTCATCTTCATCGTGGACCGCAAGAAGGACATGATCATCCGCGGCGGGTTCAACGTGTACCCGCGCGAGGTCGAGGAGGTCCTCGCAGGGCATCCGGCCGTCGCCCAGGTGGCGGTCGTCGGTGTCGCGGACGAGCACTACGGGGAGGAGATCCACGCCGTGGTCGTCTGCGTCTCGGGTGAGACGGTCGAGGAGATCGAGCTCATCGAGTGGATCAAGCCGCGGGTGGGTCAGCACAAGTACCCGCGTCGGGTGCACATCCGCGAGAGCCTGCCCGCCGGACCCTCGGGCAAGGTGCTCAAGCGGGTGATCGTGGAGGAGCTCTCCTGAGCCTCGCGGCTATCCGCTCAGGGCCACCCGATGGACCACCCGGTGCTCGGGCCGCGGTCCGCCTGTCGAGCGGATGAGCAGGAGCTCGTCGGTCGACCAGGGAGGGCTGGAGTAGTCGGCCAGCAGGTCGGCCGCGGGTCGTCCGTCGCCGCGGCGGGCGCGCGCGACCGTCAGGTGCGGCCGCCACGGACGGCGGTCGATCGTCACTCCCGACCCTCGTAGGAGGCGTGGGATCGATGAGGCAAGGGTGGCGAGGCGAGCGAGGGCGCCACCCTCCTCCAGGCCCACCCAGACGATCTGCCGCCCGAAGCAGCCTGACCCGGCCAGCCGCAGGCCGGCGAGGGGTGGCTCTGACTCGAGCCTGTCGAGGCGCTCGATCACCCCGGCGTCCGCGTCGTCGGGTGGGTCTCCGAGGAAGGCCACGGTGACGTGCCACTGCCAGGCGGGCTGCCACCTGAGGTCGGCGGCCTGCGGCAGCCTCCGCAGCCGGGAGATGACGTCCTCGAGGTCCTCGGTTGCCTCATCGCTCGGGCGTACCGCGACGAACAGGCTCATTCGGCTCGGATGTCGCGCCGACGGAAGGCGATGGCGGATCCGGCGAACAGCAGCAGCGACACGACGACCAGGCCGACGGTGTAGCCGACATCCAGCCCGTTCGTGAGCGGGTCGCTGCCCACCACCCACTCGAACGGATTCGCCGGGTTGACAGTGTCGAAGAAGTCGACCAGCGAGGCGAGGGAGTAGACGAGGAATCCGGCGATGGCCAGGGTGAAGGCGACTCCGAGGGCGACCCCGCGGCGGCCGGTGGCCGCGCCGACGAGGAAGCCGATGCCGGCGTAGAGCACACCCAGGAGACCATGCATGGCGCAGGCGGCGACAAGCTCGGCCGTGCCGATGTCCATGTCCACGACGCCGGCTCCGATGACGAGGGTGATCGCGAGGACGGCCGTGAGCCCGGTGAGCACCGCGATGGTCGCCAGGCACTTCGTGACGACGATGCTCGTGCGCGACACCGGGAGGGTGAGGAGCAGGTCGGCGGTGCCCTTCTCCTCCTCGTCGGCTGTCGCGGACGCGCCCCAGCTGGCGCCGACCGCGATGAACACCAGTGGCACGACGATGCTGAACATCTCGACGTTGAGGAATCCGGGACCGGACGTGTAGTCGGTCAT
The DNA here is from genome assembly GCA_024641635.1 of Actinomycetes bacterium. Lineage (GTDB taxonomy): Bacteria > Actinomycetota > Actinomycetes > S36-B12 > S36-B12 > UBA10649. The sequence goes on from JAHECS010000025.1 coordinate 24,971, forward strand.
CGGGAAGATCTCCCGCATCCCCTCGGGAAAAGCCTCGATGAGCTGGCTCATGCCCTCGGCCGAGTCGCGGATGCTGGGATAGACGTACAGCTCGACGATGGTGATGAGCACGAGTCCCGTCGTCCACGCCAGGAGGCCGCGCCAACGGTCACGCCAGCTCTTGACCAGCAGGGGGAGCAGCATCGGGACCACCTCCCGCCACCAGCGTCATGAAGATGTCCTCGAGGCTCGGCTCGTGTGTCTGCACGGTCTCCAGCCCGAGGGTCAGGGCGACCCGCAGCAGCTCGTCGTGTGCGCCGACGACGGTGCAGGAGGCCACGGCTCCGTGCACGTCGATGCCGTCGACCGAGGGGACCGCGCGCAACGGCGCGGGGTCCACGGGGCCGCTGAAGGTGAGCTCGAGCGTCCGTACCGAGCGGGACTTCAGGGTGGCGATGCGCTCGACGACGAGCAGTCGGCCCTCGTTGACGACGGCCACCCGCCCGGCGAGGTGCTCCACCTCGCTGAGGATGTGCGAGGAGAGCAGGACGGCTGCACCGCGCTGCGTCGCCTCGTCGAGGAGGATCTCGAACTCGCGCTGCACGATGGGGTCCAGGCCGCTTGTCGGCTCGTCGAGGATCAGCACCTCCGGGTCGTGCATGAAGGCCTGGATCACCCCGATCTTCTGCTGGTTGCCCTTGGACAGGTCGTGAATGTGCCGGGAGGCGTCGAGGTTGAGCCGCTCGGAGAGTGAGGCGATCCGCTCCGCGAGGTCCCGGTTCCGCATGCGGGCCATGAATCCCAGGTACTCGCGCCCGGTCAGGTTCTTGTAGAGGGAGAGGTCACCGGGGAGGTAGCCGATCCGGGCCCGGAGCGCCGGAGGGGCCGTGGCGACATCGGTGCCCAGCAGCCGGGCCGATCCTCGCGTGATCCGCAGCAACCCGATCAGCATCCGCAGCGTGGTCGTCTTGCCCGCCCCATTGGGCCCGAGGAACCCGAACACCTCGCCCGGGGAGACGTCGAAGGTCAGGTCCTCGACGCCCAACTGCCGGCCGTAGTACTTCGTGAGGCCGGTCAGCTCGATCACCGCAGGCTCGGGGGCCATACCTTCAGGGTAGGCCGATGAGAGGCGGGATCTCCCGGCGAAGGTCCCCTCTCAGGCGGACGCGGCGTCCAGCGCGGCGACGTCGTCGGCCGACAGGGGCACTGAGCCCATGGCGACGAGATCGACGAGCTGGTCGAGGTTGCGGGCACTCGCCAGCGGCGCGCTCACCCCGGGACGGGTGAGCAGCCAGGCCAGCGCCACCGCGGCCATGCTGCAGCCGTGCACGGTTGCGATCTCGTGCAGCGCCGCGAGGACGCGGTCGCCGCGTTCGCCGACGTAAGGCGTTGCCCCCTTGGCGCGCGGGCTGTCCACGGTGACGCCGGGCCGGTACTTGCCGGTGAGGAATCCGCGGGCCAGCGAGTAGTAGGGGAGGGAGGCGAGGCCGTACTCGACGACAACGGGCTCGAGGTCGCTCTCGTATCTGGCCCGTTCCATGAGGTTGTAGTGGTCCTGGATGGCGACGTAGGGCGCGAGGCCGTGTGTCGCCTGCAGGTCGAGCGCCTCGCGAAGCCTCGCCGGGGTGAAGTTCGAGGCTGCGAGATGGCGTACCGCGCCTTCGCGGACAAGGCCGTCGAACGTCTGCAGCGACTCGATCATCGGTACCGACTCGTCGTCCTCGTGCGCGTAGTAGACGTCGATGTAGTCCGTCTGGAGCCGCTCCATCGAGTCGCGCACAGCCCGGCGGATGGTGTCGGGGGCGAGACCCCTGGCGGTCGACAGCTTGCCCACCTTGGTCGCGATGACGACGTCGGCCCGGTTGCCGCGCTCCGTCATCCACTCGCCGATGATGCGCTCGGAGTCACCGCCCGTGTTGCCGGCCACCCACTCGGAGTAGACGTCGGCGGTGTCGATGAAGTTGCCGCCGGCCGCGACGTAGGCGTCGAGGACCTCGAAGGACTGGTCCCTGTCGGCGGTCCAGCCGAACACGTTGCCGCCGAAGCACAGCGGCGACACCGCGAGGTCGGTGCGGCCGAGGCGGCGGGTGGGGGACAGTGGCGCGGAGGCTGGCGTCGACATGGGACGCATTCTGCACCTGTCTAGATGACTCAGGCGGTGGGGGTGCTGCGGTAGAGCAGGTCGGTGATGACCCGGCCGTCTCGGAGGGCCCGGCGCTCGTAACGCGTCACCGGTCGCCAGTCGGGGCGGTCGATGACCCCGCCCTGCCATCGTGCGTCTGCCTCGAAGCGCACCTCGGCCCACTCCGCGTAGGCGCCCCAGTCGGTTGCCAGGTGCCAGCTCCCCCCAGGCGTCAGCCGTGAGTGGACGATCTCGATGACCTCCGGCTGGACCAGCCGGCGCTTGTGATGCCGTGCCTTCGGCCATGGGTCGGGGAAGAAGGTGCGCAGCCCGGCGAGGGACTCCGGCGGCACCATCCGGGCCAGTACTCCGAGGGCGTCCGCCTCCATCACGCGCACGTTGGTCAGCCCCATCTCGCCCACGAGGGCGAGCAACGCGCCGACTCCCGGCGTGTGCACGTCGATGGCCAGGATCCCGGTGTGGGGGTCCGCTGCGGCCATCTGGGCCGTGGCCCTGCCGTCGCCGAATCCGATCTCGAGGACGACGGGCACGTCGTGCCCCCACTCCCGGTCAAGGTCCAGGGGCTCACCCGTGACGGGGAGGAGCAGGTGCCGCTGATCGTCGAGCGCGCGGGCGGATCGTTCGCTGATGCGCGTTCGGCGCGGCTTGTACGTTCGAAGTCCTGGGCGCAGCACGCCGGCCGGCCCATGAGCCGACAGGTCGGCTCGGGGGGAGCTGCCCGACGTTCCGTCCGGGCCTGGTGTCACGCGTCGACCTGCAGGCGCAGGGGGGCGTTGACGCGGTGCCGGCGGTCCTGCTCGATCGTCCATGCCGATTGGCGGCCGCGGGACCTGAACTCCCAGAGGCCGTCCTCCGACGACGCTCCGTCGGACACCAGCGCGGTGTCCTCGTCGATGCCGACGACGACGTGGCCCGGGGTGACCAGCGGCCGGAGGGCGAAGTCCGGGATCATCCGGCTGTACTTGTCGAAGTGGGGCAGCACGCGGAGGTCGGGCACGATCCCGAGGCCATCGACCCCACCGCGCTTGGGATGGCGGAAGTCCGGCACGTAGCCGCCCAACGCCATGGCTCCCGCGCTGCATCCCGCGAGGGAGGCGCCCGCGCGCCACTCGGCGACGATGGCCGCCCATACTGCCGTGCCCCGCAGAGTGCCGGCGAGGTGCCCGGGGTTCCCGCCCGAGAGATAGATCAGCCCCGCGCCCGCAATCGCCTCGGCGTGCTCGGGGTCGTCGGCGTCGGCACGGGTCCGCACGTCGACCACGACCTGCTCGACCCCGAGTCGCTCGGCGGCCCGGGCGCCCAGCTCGTGCCAGTGGGCCAGGCTCCGGTCACCTTCAGGGGCGGCGGCCGTCGCGAGCTGCACGTACCGGGCCGGCCGGTCGTGCAGCAGCCACGCCTCGATCTCCTGCATGATCGGCAGGTACTCGCCACTTCCGACGAGGGCGATGCGGCCCGCCGATGTGCCCTGGGTCATCCGCCGAGAGTAGCCGTCACCGGCGGTGCAGCCACTCGTCGCGCGGCGGCACGCGCGGCCCCAGGGCTAGGCCGAGGACGAGGGACGCGAGGTGGAGGCAGACGCCCAGGGCGATGACCGCTCCGAGGCCCCAGTGCAGGAGCCAGCCGCTCGTCGCGGTGGCGACCGCGAAGGCGGTCATGCGCAGGCTGGCCGAGGTCGTGAAGACCTGGGCCTGCACCCGCTCCGAGGACTCGCGCACGCGGACCTGGAACATCGCTGAGACGAGTGGCGGCTCGGCAGCCCCCATGGCGAACGTGGCGGCGAGGAGCAGCCATGTCGTCGGCGCCATCCCGATCGCGAGGAGGGCCAGGGCGGAGAACGCGGTGCTGACGATGATGGCCCGGTCCGGACGCTGCACCGGGTGCCGCGCGAACCACGCCGCGGTCGCGACGCCGCCGACGGCGAACACGCCGAGGATGACGCCGGTGAAGGCCAGCGAGCCGCCGATCTCCTGGGCGAGCACGGGCGCTGCCACGAACACGGGTGCCTGACCGGCGAAGCCGACTGTCGTGATGATCGTCGTCCGGCGCAACGCGGGACGCCTGGCGAGGGTCCGGAGGCCGGCCGCGAGGTCGGCCCTCAACGTGCTGTGGGTGCGACCGGCCGGCCGCGTCGGCAGGGGAACCGTCCGCAGGAGTCCGATGCAGGCGATGAGCAGCGCGACAGCCAGCCAGATGGGTGCGGTGGGTCGCAGGACGACCATGGCGGTGGCTATCGGCGGCGCGACGACGGCCGCCACGCTGTACGTTCCGGCGTCCGCGGCATAGGCCTGCGTGAGCCGGTCCGCGGGGATCATCCGGGGCACCTGGGCGCTCCACGCGCCCGTCAGGGCGGGGTACCCCACTCCAGCAATCACGGCCAGGGCCATGACCGCCGGCACGGGCAGGCGTCCGAGTGCGACCGCGACGGCCGCGAGCCCCACGCCCATGATCGCCATCGCGACAGCGAATCCGCGTCGGGGCGACCGAGCGCGGTCGATGACGGCGCCGACGAGGGGGCCTCCGACCGCGGCCGACGCCGTGAGCGACGCGACGACGTAGGAGCCGGTGGTCGCGCTTCCGAGCACCGCCACCGACGACACCAGCAGTGCCGGGCCGGCCGACTCCGTGGCGGATCGCGCCAACGTCGCGGTGGTGAGGTAGGCGGGCAGCGCGCTCCGCGACGTTGTCACGGCGTCACGCTAGTGGCGCCGGTGGGATCGGCGTCACGCTAGTGGCGCCCGCGGAACCGGCGTCACGCTCGTCGCGTCATGGCGAGCAGCGGCCGCTACTGGGCCGCGGTCTCCTCGGGATGCGCGGCGTCGTAGAACTCGCTGAACGCCGAGTACGCGCGCGGGCCGTAGATCGTCGCGGGGCCGCCGTTCATGAGGAACGTGACGCCGATCGCCTCGGCCGCCTCCTGCTTGGTGGCCCCGGCCTTCGCCGCTCCGCGAGCGTGCGAGGCGATGCAGCCGTCGCACTGCTCGATGACGCCGATGGCCAGGGCGATCAGCTCCTTGGTCCGGGTGTCGAGGGCGCCTGGGGCCAGCGATGCACCGTGCAGTTCCGAGAAGCCCTTGTAGACGTCCGGGATAGCGCGGCGCAGCTCGCGGCCGAGGGGGGCGAGGTCGTCGAGGACCTCTTTTCCGTGGGAGTGGCTCATGGGTACAGGATACCCCGGGGGGTAGGGGGTATCCTGTTGGCATGAACATCGAGCCGACCGTCAGCCACGACATTGTCATGCGACTCAAGCGTGCCCGTGGGCAGCTCGACGGCGTCATCAACATGATCGAGGACGAGCGCAGCTGCGGTGATGTCGTGACCCAGCTGGCAGCGGTGTCGAAGGCCCTCGACCGGGCCGGATTCAAGATCGTCGCCTCGGGCCTCCAGCAGTGCTGGGAGCGGGGCGATGAGGCTCCCATGACCAGGGACGAGCTCGAGAAGCTCTTCCTCTCGCTCGCCTGACGTCCAGGCGTGGCGAGGCGACCGGCCGTCGAGTCGAGCGCATGCAATCCAACGAGTTCCGGAGGGAATGAGACGTGACCACCCAGACGTTCAAGGTGTCGGGTATGACGTGCCAGCACTGCGTGGCGGCCGTCAGTGAGGAGGTCGGGGCCATCGCCGGCGTCGGCGAGGTCACCGTGGACCTCGTGCCCGGCGCGGTGTCGCCTGTCACCGTGTCCAGCGAGGCGCCCCTCGACGTCGACCTGGTGAGAGCCGCGGTTGACGAGGCGGGCTACGAACTAGTGGAGTGAGCGCATGGCAGCCGAGGTCGACCTCCAGATCGAGGGCATGACCTGCGCCTCCTGCGCCATGCGGATCGAGAAGAAGCTCAACCGGCTGCCCGGGGTTCAGGCGACCGTCAACTACGCCACGGAGAAGGCGCACGTCGTGCTGCCACCCGACATCTCCATCGAGGACGCGATCGCCACGGTCGAGGCCACCGGCTACCACGCGCGAGCGCCCCAGGCCGATCCCGAGCGGGTCGAAGGATCGGATCCGGAGCTCGCCGCCCTTCGCCAGCGACTCCTGGTGTCCACGATCCTGACCGTCCCGGTCGTCCTCATGGCCATGGTCCCGCTGCTCCAGTTCACCTACTGGCAGTGGGCGTCCCTCGCTCTCGCCTCGCCCGTCGTCGTCTGGGGAGCCCTGCCCTTCCACCGCGCTGCGCTGACCAACCTCCGGCACGGTGCGGCGACCATGGACACCCTCATCTCGGTCGGCGTCAGCGCTGCCTACCTGTGGTCCCTGTACGCGCTCTTCCTCGGGGGCGCGGGGGAGGCCGGCATGACCATGTCGTTCACCCTGCTCCCGCACGGCTCGGGAAGCACGCCGGAGATCTACCTCGAGGTGGCGTCCGCCGTCACCGTGTTCATCCTCCTGGGCCGGTACCTCGAGGCTCGGGCCAAGGTCCGTTCGAGCGAGGCCCTGCGCCTGCTGGCCGCCCTGGGAGCCAAGGACGTCGCCGTGCTGCGTGACGGCGTGGAGACGCGCATCCCGGTCGAGGAGCTCGCGGTCGGCGACGTCTTCGTCGTCCGTCCGGGCGAGAAGATCGCCACCGACGGGGTCGTCGTGGACGGCGCTTCCGCGGTCGATGCCAGCCTCGTCACGGGCGAGCCGGTGCCGGTCGAGGTGTCCGTCGGCGACGACGTCGTCGGCGCGACCGTGAACGCGGGCGGTCGCCTGCTGGTCGAGGCGACCCGTGTCGGCGCTGACACGCAGCTCTCTCGGATCGCACGGATGGTTGAGCAGGCCCAGGCCGGCAAGGCGCCTGTCCAGCGCCTCGCGGACCGCGTTTCCGCAGTGTTCGTGCCGATCGTCATCGGGCTGTCGCTCGCCACGCTGATCGGCTGGATCGTTGTCACTGGCGACGTGCAGATGGCGTTCACGGCGGCGGTTGCGGTGCTCATCATCGCGTGCCCGTGCGCCCTCGGTCTGGCCACGCCCACCGCGCTCATGGTCGGGACGGGCCGGGGCGCCCAGCTGGGCATCCTCATCAAAGGCCCGCAGATCCTCGAGTCCACCCGGGCGGTCGACACGATCGTCCTCGACAAGACGGGCACCGTGACCACCGGGCGGATGACCCTCGTCGACGTCCTGCCCGTGGACGGCGTCGACACGGACTGGCTGCTCGCACTTGCGGGGGCCGTCGAGGAGGCCTCGGAGCATCCGCTCGGGCAGGCAATCGCGCGTGGCGCCCGAGAGCGGGTGGGGAGCCTGCCTGCCGTGGACTCGTTCCGCTCGACGCAGGGCCGCGGCGTCCAGGGCGTCGTCGACGGGCATGCGGTTGCCGCGGGGAGGCCGGGGTGGCTGGCGGACGAGTGGTCGGTGCCGGAACTTTCGGATGAGACCGCGACGCGCGAACGGCACGAGGCTGCCGGGCACACCGTCGTCGGGGTCGCGATCGATGGGGCCGCGGCTGGACTGCTCGTCGTCTCTGACGTCGTCAAGCCGGGCAGTGCCGGTGCCGTGGCGGCTCTTCGCGACCTGGGCCTGGACCCGGTCCTCCTGACCGGCGACAACGAGCGCGCGGCTCGCTCCGTCGCAGACGAGGTCGGGATCGTGACGGTCATGGCCGAGGTGCTCCCCGAGGACAAGGTGGCGGCCATCCGTGACCTGCAGGCGCGGGGGCGGACCGTGGCGATGGCCGGCGATGGAGTCAACGACGCAGCGGCCCTGGCCCAGGCGGACCTCGGCCTGGCCATGGGCACGGGCACGGACGTCGCCATCGAGGCCGCCGACATCGCCCTCGTCAGGGGCGACCTCCTCTCTGCCGCCGATGCGATCCGGTTGTCCCGGCGAACCCTCGCCACCATCAAGGGCAACCTGTTCTGGGCGTTCGCCTACAACGTGGCGGCGATCCCGTTGGCCATGGCCGGACTGCTCAACCCGCTCCTCGCGGGCGCGGCGATGGCGTTCTCGTCGGTCTTCGTCGTGACCAACAGCCTGCGCCTGCGACGCTTCCGCGCCCTCGACGCCGCACCTGCCATCGGCGCCTCCTAGGACTCGCGGGGCTCGATCCGCATCCGATCCCGGCATGCTGCATGATCTCCGCGTGCCTGCCTTCGACGTCGACGCCCTGGACCTCGGCGAGCTCCGCCAGCGACAGAGTGCGAAGTACCAGCGCTATGAGGCGGACGTCATCCCGGCATGGGTGGCGGAGATGGACTTTCCCCTCGCGCCTCCCATCGCGGAAGCCCTCCACGCGGCGATCGATCGATCAGACACCGGGTACCGGTCGGCAAGCGGCCTGGTCGAAGCACTGGTGGGCTACGCGGACGCCACCTGGGGTTGGCAGATCCCACCGGACCGCGTCGTGCCCATGCCCGATGTCCTCACCGGGGTGGCGCAGTCGCTGCTCATGCTGACCGCACCGGGTGAGGGGGTGGTGATCAACCCGCCCGTGTACCCGCCCTTCTACTCGACCATCCGTGACGTGGCCGGTCGTGTCGTGGTCGAGGTGCCGATGTCGCGGTCGGCGGACGGCACGCACGCGTGGGACCTGGCGGCGATGGAGGAGGCCTTTGCGCGTCCCGAGGTCACCGCGTACGTGCTGTGCAACCCGCACAACCCCACCGGGCGCGTCGCGACCCGAGCCGAGCTCGAGGCGATCGTCGACCTGTCCGAGCGGCATGGTGTCGTCGTGATCTCCGACGAGATCCACGGCCCCCTCGCGCTGCCGGGCGCCACTCACCTGCCTTACGCGCAGCTGGCCGCCGAGGATGCGAACGCGGTCTTCCTCGTTTCCGCGTCGAAGGCGTGGAACCTGCCCGGGCTCAAGTGCGCCCAGCTGGTGGGCACGTCGCGAACGGCGTCGGCGTTCACCGAGCGGATGCCGCTGGAGGTGACCTACGGCACGGGTCACCTCGGCGTCATCGCAGCGGTGGCGGCGTACGAGGCGGGCCAGCCGTGGCTCGACGACGTCGTCTCCATCCTCGACGGGAACCGGCGACTGGTGACGGAGCTGCTGGACGAGCACCTGCCGCTCGCGCGGTACGTGCCTCCGGAGGCGTCGTACCTGGCGTGGATCGACCTGCGGGAGTACGGCCTGGGCGACGATCCGGCAGAGGCGATCCTCGACCGGTCGCGGGTTGCGCTGAGCGCAGGCCCGACGTTCGGCACGGGAGGCGCGGGCTATGCCCGGCTCAACATGGCGACCTCGCCGACGATCCTGCACGAGATTGTTCGTCGGATGGGCACCGTGGTCCAATAGCGGCGTGGGACGACGGCATCGTGTGGGGGCGCTCCTGGCCGCCGCAGTGGTCTCGGCCACGACCGTCGCGGTCGTACCGCCCGCGAGCGCGGTCCCATCCGCCGACCGCTTCGCCCTGGGCGACTCGGTCATGCTCGGCGCCCGTTCCGCCCTCCGCGAGCTGGGTTTCACGGTCAACGCCACCGAGAGCCGGCAGGCGTACTCGGCGCCGGCCATGCTCCGTCAGCGGTCGCAGAGTCTCCCCGAGAACGTCGTCGTCCACCTCGGCACCAACGGGACCTTCCCCCTCTCCACGTGCAAGGCCATCGTGCGTGCCGCCGGTCCTGAGCGTCGGGTCTTCCTCGTGACCGTGCACGCGAAACGATCCTGGCAGCGAGGGAACAACGCCATGCTCCGGGCGTGCGACGAGTCGTTCGCCGGAAGCCGCGTGTACCTGGTGGACTGGGACAAGGCGGCCTCGCAGCACCGCTCCTGGCTGTACTCGGACGGCATCCATCTCAAGCCGGCAGGTGCCACGGCCTTCGCCTCGTTGATCGAGGACGCTGTGGACGGCGCAATCGCGAGGGAGCGCGCCGACCGTCTCGCGAACGCGTCGGGCTCCGGCACTGCCCGGATCGATGGGTGAGCGCCGCAATCGTGGCCCAGGTCACCCCACCCGGGTGACGCACCTCACCCGTGGGTCGGTCGCTCGTGCGTCGTCCTGTGGACTTGGTCACAGGTCAGCGCTTGCATGGCCATTGCGAGTGTCCGTAGCGTGAGGTCGGGTGCATGCTTGCCTGCATCCCCGACGCGGCGAGCCTGCCGCGTCGTTCCCGTCGATCGCAACGGAGCGATGCCATGACTGTTCCCGGCCTGGACAACCCCCCGACCCAGAACAAGCAGCTCCTGGAATGGGTCGAGGAGATGGCGGCGCTGGCGAAGCCCGATCGCGTGGAGTGGTGCGACGGCTCCGAGGAGGAGTGGCACCGGCTGACCGAGGCCATGGTCGAGTCCGGGATGTTCATCCGGCTGAACCCGGAGATCCGGCCGAACTCCTTCCTGGCCCGCTCGGATCCGAACGACGTCGCCCGGGTCGAGGACCGCACCTTCATCTGCTCGCAGCGCGAGGAGGACGCCGGCCCGACGAACAACTGGGCGGAGCCGTCAGAGATGCGTGGCACGCTCAAGGGCCTGTTCGACGGGTCGATGCGCGGTCGCACCATGTACGTCATCCCGTTCTCCATGGGTCCCCTCGGGTCGCGCATCGCGCAGCTCGGCGTGGAGATCAGCGACTCGCCGTACGTCGTCGTGAACATGCGGATCATGACCCGCATGGGGCAGGCGGCTCTGGATCAGATCGGGGAGTTCGGCGAGTTCGTCCCGGCAGTCCACACGGTCGGCTACCCGCTCGTGGACGCGGACGGCAACGCGCGTCCGGACGTGTCGTGGCCGTGCAGCAACACCAAGTACATCGTCCACTTCCCCGAGACGCGGGAGATCTGGTCCTACGGCTCCGGGTACGGCGGCAACGCCCTCCTGGGCAAGAAGTGCTTCGCGCTGCGCATCGCCTCGGCCATGGCCCGCGACGAGGGCTGGCTGGCCGAGCACATGCTGATCCTGAAGCTGACCTCGCCGAAGGGGAAGTCGCACTACATCACGGCGGCGTTCCCGTCGGCCTGCGGCAAGACCAACCTCGCCATGCTCGAGCCCACCGTGCCGGGCTGGACCGTCGAGACGGTCGGCGACGACATCGCCTGGATGCGCTTCGGTGAGGACGGCCGGCTGTACGCGATCAACCCCGAGGCCGGCTTCTTCGGCGTCGCCCCAGGAACGGGGATGGAGACGAACGCGAACGCCGTCCGGACGCTCTACGCGAACAGCATCTACACCAACGTCGCGCTCACGGACGACGGCGACGTGTGGTGGGAGGGCCTCTCCAAGGAGCCGCCGGCCCACCTGATCGACTGGAAGGGCCAGGACTGGACTCCCGAGTCCACCGACCCGTCGAGCCACCCGAACGCCCGCTTCACCGCTCCCGCGGGGCAGTGCCCGTCGATCGCGCCCAACTGGGAGGACCCGGCCGGAGTGCCGATCGAGGCCATCCTGTTCGGCGGCCGCCGGGCCACCAACGTCCCGCTGGTCACCGAGTCGTTCGACTGGGCGCACGGCGTCTTCATGGGCGCCACGGTCTCCAGCGAGATGACCGCAGCCGCGGTCGGCGGCGTGGGCCAGCTGCGTCGCGACCCGTTCGCGATGCTGCCCTTCTGCGGCTACAACATGGCTGACTACTGGGGCCACTGGCTCAAGATCGGCACGTTCACCGACCCTGCGAACCTCCCGCGCATCTACGCGGTCAACTGGTTCCGCAAGGACGCCGAGGGCAAGTTCATCTGGCCCGGGTTCGGCGAGAACTCGCGAGTGCTCGAGTGGATCATCAAGCGGCTGGAGGGCGAGGCAACTGCGGCAGACACGCCGATCGGCCGCCTGCCCGCCGAGGGTGCCCTCGACTTCACCGGGCTGGACCTCAGCGCCGAGCAGGCCGAGGACCTCTTCGCCATCGATCCGGTCACGTGGCTGGCCGAGGCGGACCTCACCGAGGAGTACTTCGCCAAGTTCGGCGATCGCGTGCCGGCCGAGCTGCAGGCTCAGCTCGCGTCCCTGCGCGAGCGCCTGCAGAACGCCTAACCCCCCTCCGCGAGTGGTCACTGCGCGCAACGCCTAACCCCCACCGCGAGCGCGTGCGGAACGCTAGCTCTCTCCGCGAGTGGTCACTGCGCGCTTGCGCGCAGTGACCACTCGCGTGTCTGGGGGGGAGGGGATCAGGCCAGGGTGGCGACGAGAATGGCCTTGATCGAGTGCAGCCGGTTCTCTGACTGGTCGAAGACGATGCTGGCGGGCGACTCGAACACGTCGTCCGTCACCTCGACGCCGTCGGTCAGTCCGTACTCGGCGGCCACCTTGCGGCCGATCGCGGTGTTCTGGTCGTGGTACGCAGGCAGGCAGTGCATGAACTTCGACGCGGGGTCACCCGTGAGGCTCATGAGGCGGCGGTCCACGCGATAGGGCGTGAGCATCGCGACCCGGGCGGCCCACTCGGCCTCGGCTTCGCCCATCGACACCCACACGTCGGTGTGCACGAACTCGGCGCCGGAGAGGCCAGCCTCGGGATCCTCGGTCAGGGTCAGGGTCGCGCCGGAGGCCTCTGCCTTCTCGCGGGCGAGTGCCTGGATCTCGTCGGCGGGCCACAGCGAGCGCGGTGCGACGATGCGGACGTCCGACCCCATGAGCGCGCCCATGACGAGCAGGGAGTTGCCCATGTTGAACCTTGCGTCGCCCACATACGCGTAGCGCAGCGCGTCGGACGGAACCTTTGCGTGCTCGCGCATGGTGAGGAAGTCGGCGAGCATCTGGGTCGGGTGCCACGTGTCGGTGAGGCCGTTGTAGACGGGCACATCCGCATACTGGGCCAGTTCCTCGATGGTGGAGTGCTTCGCCCCTCGGAACTCGATTCCGTCGTACACCCGTGACAGCACGCGGGCGGTGTCGGCAATCGACTCCTTGTGGCCCACCTGGCTGCTGGCCGGGTCGAGGACGGTGACGTGCCCACCCTGGTGGCGCATGGCCACCTCGAAGGAGATCCGGGTGCGGGTCGACGTCTTCTCGAAGATGAGGGCCAGCTCGCGACCGGTCAGCCGCGGCGTCTCGTGGCCGTCGTGGCGCTCGCGCTTGAGCAGAGAGGCCAGGTCGAGGAGCTCATCGAGCTCGCCCGCTGTGAAGTCGGTCTCCTTGAGGACGTCGCGTCCGTGAAGCGTCATCGCGCAACGCTATCGGGCCGGGCTGGCGACGAATCAGGCGATACCCAGGGCTCGGGGCGAGACAGCCTCGGCGATCTCGGCGCTCGCGGCACGCAGCCCCTCACCCTTCTGACGCGGGTAGTGCCGGGTGTCCAGGCGCGAGTAGATGTGCTCGCGGTCCTCCTCGGAGAGGCCTCCCCACACCCCGTACGGCTCGCGTGCCCGCACGGCGTAGTCGGCGCACTCCATGCGGACGCCGCACGCTGCGCAGATGACCTTGGCCGAGCGGTCGCGCCGCTGGCGCGAGGACCCGCGCTCGTTCTGCGGGTGGAAGAACAGCAGCGGATCTGCCTCGCGGCACGAACCGTGCTCCTGCCAGTGCCACTGGGCATCCTTGGGGACCTGAGCAAGTGGTTGCTGTGGCATCTGGCGCTCCTCCCGCGTCGCTACCGTTCGGTAACACGCTATTTCGCCGGATGCAACCGCTGACACGGACGAAGGTCCCGTCACACGGGACCTTCGGCTGCGCCGGCTACTCCGCGGGCTGTGCGGCCTTCTGCTCGGCGATGGAGGCGTGCACCTCGTCCATGTCGACGTCGCGCACCGCCTGCACGAGGTTGGCCAGTGCCGCCTCCGGAAGCGCACCCGCCTGGGAGTACAGCACGACGCCGTCGCGGATCGCCATGAGCGTCGGGATCGAGGAGATGCCGAAGGCGCCGGCAAGGCCCTGCTCCGCCTCGGTGTCCACCTTGGCGAACACGATGTCGGGATTGGTCTCGGACACCGTCTCGTACACGGGGGCGAAGGTTCGGCACGGGCCGCACCAGGACGCCCAGAAGTCCACGAGAACGATGGGGTTGCCGCTGACGGTGTCCGCGAAAGTGGCCTCGGTCAGATTGGTCGTCGTCATGGCTCGAGTATATCCCATATACCCCCTAGGGTATTTCAGGACTCCGGAATGCGTGCATGGATGAGGAAGGCCGAGCACAGGAACATGCCCTTCCAGCCCGACTCCTCGTGCTCGAGGCGTCCTGCCTCTGCGTGGAACAGGTCCGGGTCGTCTCGTTCCAGCGCCGGCATCGCCGGGTGGTAGTGGAAGTAGAACGTGCGGACGTCGGTGAATCCAAGTCGTTCGACGGCCGCCGGCAGGACCAACGGATTGTGGTACTTGGGCGGATGTGGCGAGGTCGGCCGCGGTGGCACGGCCAGGTTCAGCCGGGGGGCGATGTACTCCTCGACCGACCGACGCAGCTGAGGTGACACGTCGGTCAGCAGCTCGTCCATGATGAAGTCGCGCGTGTGCCGGTTGAAGGTCATGAGCGAGAAGAGCGAGTTGCGGTACTCGATGAACGCATGCCCACCGGGCCGCAGCAGCGAACGCATGTTCGCCAGCGTCTGCTCCTCGTCACGCGCGGTCGGCAGGATGCCGAGGGCCAGCAGGGCGTCGAAGGGACCGTGGGCCGCGACGGCTGCATGGCTCGTCGCCTCCTCGATGTCGCCGAGGGAGATCCGCTCCGGGTCCAGCCCAGCCAGCTCCATGGCGCGTCGGGAGACGGCCACCATCTCGGGATCGCGGTCGAACCCCGTCAGTTCCAGGCCAGCGCCGGCCAGGACCGGGACGGCCGTTCCATGTCCTACTCCCACCTCGACGAGCCGGTGAAGGTCGTTGTCCGCGCACTGGTCCACGAGGTACTCGAGGGCGAAGGTGTTGGCGGGGTAGCTGCCGGCGGTGGCCACGTCGTCCCTCTCCTGACATACGAAGTTCACTTCGCCTGTCATGATGCCGGACGCCACGGCGCATCGCCACTCCGGGCCTACACTCTCCGCATGGACTCCCAGCCCCTCGACACTCCCGGCCTGTCCGGTGGCACGCTCCTGGAGGAGCGGACCGTCTCCAACGATGAAGGCGATCACGAGCGCTTCTCCCACTATGTCGAGAAGGCGAAGATCGTGGAGAGCGCGGTGACCGGGACCCCGGTCAAGGCCCTCTGCGGCAAGGTCTGGGTGCCCAGTCGCGATCCCCAGAAGTTCCCGGTGTGCCCGGACTGCGAGGCCATCCACAAGGGCCTGCCGCCGGGAGGCGGCGACTCAGGGAAGGACTCCTGAGCGCGGAGGCGCCGGCGAACGCCTCGGTCTGGGGGAGCACCTACCGCTCGCTGTCGATCGGGATCGTGTCGCTCATCACGCTGCTGGCCTTCGAGGCCATCGGCACGGCGACCGCGATGCCCGTCGTCGCGCAGGACCTTGACGTCCTCAGCGCCTACACCTGGGCGTTCAACGCGTACGTCGTCGCCTCGCTGTTCGCCATGGTCGTCGGCGGGCTCTGGTCCGATGCGACAGGGCCACGTGCTCCCCTCCTGACCGGGGTAGGGGCACTGGCCTTCGGGTCGGTGATCGCCGGCGCCGCGATGAACCTCCCTGTGCTCGTCGTCGGGCGTGCCTTCCAGGGCATCGGCGGCGGCCTGATGATCGTCGGGGTCTACGTCCTCATCGCCAGGGCGTACCCGGTGGACGTCCGGCCCAAGGCCTTCTCGGTCCTCGCGGCTGCGTGGGTGGTGCCGTCACTCGTCGGCCCGCTGGTCGCGGGCTTCCTCGCGGAGCAGGTGAGCTGGCGAGCGGTGTTCTGGGTCGTGCCGGTCCTCGTCGTCCTGCCGCTGCTGCTGCTCGTCCCGCACCTGGCCGCCCATCAGGGCGGTGTGCCGCCAGCGGCGCTTCGCCGACGCCTGGTGGCCGGCATCCTCGCGACCGTGGCGCTGTTCGCCATCCAGGACGGCGTCCTGCGGATGTCCATGGTGGGCATGGTCGAGTCTGTGCTGGCGTTCGCGGTCCTCATCGCGTCCGTCGGCCATCTGCTTCCCGACGGGGCCCTGACGTTCCGCCGTGGCCTGCCGACGAGCGTCATGATGCGCGGTGTCATCGCAGCCGGCTTCTTCTCCGCGGAGGTGTTCGTCCCTCTCGCCATGGTCGAGACGCGTGGCCTGACCGTGACCCAGGCAGGCCTCATCCTCGCCACCGCTGCGGGGATGTGGGCGACGGGCTCGTACGTGCAGAGCCGACTGCCGGGTGAGCAGGATCGCTCGACGGCGGTCCGGGCGGGGGCGGCCATCGTCGCGCTGGCCCTGCTGACGCTGCCGCTGGCCGTGCTCACGACGCTGCCGCCCTGGATTGCGGCGCTGTCGTGGGCGTTGGCCGCCTTCGGCATGGGTCTGTCCATACCCTCGATCTCCGTCCAGGTCATGCGCCTGTCCCCGGCCTCGGAGCTCGGCGCGAACTCGTCGGCCGTCCAGATCATGGACTCCGTCCTCAGCGTCGTGGTGATCTCGCTGCTCGGCCTTTGGCATGCGGCCGCGGTCGCGTCGGGAGGGGCGACGGCGACGACCTACGCCCTGCTGTGGCTCGGCTCGGCCACGATGGCGCTGCTGGCCGTCGTGCTGGCGGGACGCATGCGCCCGGCCATCGACGGAGTCGCGGCGCCGCTCTGACAGGATGACCCCGCCGCTGCGAACGACAGCGGCACGAAGGAGATCACCGCCCCATGTCCGGACTGACGACCCGTCGCATCCTGCTCCCCGCCCTCGCCCTCGTCTCCGCAGGAGCGCTGCTCGCCGGCTGCGCCCAGGAGCCGGCCGCCACGGCGACGTCCGAGGCCAGCGCCGCAGCCTCCGAGGCCGCGCCGTCCGAGGCCGCATCGTCCGCTGCGCCCGAGGCTGCCTCTCCGTCGGCCGAGCCGGCGCTGGACGAGTGCTCGACGGAGAACCTCACGCTCGTGAACCCGGGCGTCCTCACCATCGGGACCGACTCCCCGGCCTACCCGCCCTACTTCGTCGACGACGACCCGACCAACGGCCAGGGCTTCGAGTCCGCCGTGGCATACGCCGTCGCCGAGGGCCTGGGCTTCGGGCCGAACGACGTGCAGTGGTCGGTCGTCCCGTTCAACAAGTCCTACGCGCCCGGCGACAAGGACTTCGACTTCGACATCAACCAGATCTCCATCACCCCGAAGCGCCAGAAGGCCGTCGACTTCTCGAACGGCTACTACACGGTGAACCAGGCCGTCGTCGCCCTGAACGACTCGCCGATCGCCGGAGCCACGTCGCTCGCCGAGCTCCAGGCGGCCAAGCTCGGTGCCCAGGTCGGCACGACGAGCCTGGACTTCATCACCGACGTGGTGCAGCCGTCCGACAAGCCGTTCGTCTACAACGACACCAACGACGCGAAGAGCGCGCTCAACAACGGCCAGATCGACGGCATCGTCGTGGACCTGCCCACCGCCTACTACATCACCGCCGTGGAGATCGACAACAGCAAGATCGTCGGGCAGTTCCCAGCGCAGGAGGGCGGCGAGCAGTTCGGCCTGCTCTTCGCGAAGGGCAACCCGCTCGTCTCCTGCGTCAACGGGGTCCTCGATGACCTCGCGGCGTCGGGTGACCTGCAGGCGATCCAGGACGAGTGGCTGGCCGGCGAGACCGCGCCGTACTTCACCGAGTAGTCGCGCACCACACCTCCGCGAACTCCATGACGATGACGCCTCCAGCGCCTGGCGCTGCCGTGGTCTACAAGGACCCGGTACGCCAGGCGCTGGCGCGTCGCACGGCCCGACGCAACGCCCTGGTCGGGATGGGCAGCCTGATCGGCTTCACCGTCGTCATCGCCCTGCTCGTCTCCCGCACGCCCGGCTGGCCCGTGGTGCAGGAGACCTTCTTCAGCCCCGAGCAGTTCGCCGATTCGCTGCCCGGCCTCCTCGAGGCCTTCATGCTCAACGTCAGGATCTTCCTGATCGCTGAGCCGCTCATCCTCGTGTTCAGCCTCGTCATCGCCCTCACCCGTACCCTGCGTGCGCCGATCTTCCTGCCCCTGCGGGTGCTGGCCACCATCTACGTCGACGTCTTCCGCGGCGTCCCGACCATCCTGGTCATCTTCCTTCTGGGCTTCGGCGTCCCCGCGCTGCGTCTTCAGGGGGTCCCCAACGACCCGGTCTTCTGGGGGACGGCCGCGCTGGTGCTCTCGTACAGCGCGTACGTGGCCGAGGTGTTCCGGGCGGGCATCGGCTCGGTGCATCCCAGCCAGCGGATGGCGGCCCGCTCCCTGGGCCTGTCCATGGCCCAGACGAATCGGTTCGTCGTCCTGCCGCAGGCGATCCGCAACGTGGTGCCGCCGCTGCTCAACGACTTCATCTCCCTGCAGAAGGACACGGCACTCGTCGCGGTGCTCGGGCCGATCGAGGTGCTGCGCCAGGCGCAGATCGACGCGTCGTCCACCTTCAACTACACGCCGTACGTCGCAGCAGCACTCATCTTCATCGCACTCACCATCCCCATGACGCGGTTCGCCGACTGGGTGCAGGCGCGAATGGCACGTCGCCAGCGGGCGGGGGGAGTGGCATGAGCCCGCTGCTCGAGGTGTCCGGGGTCTGGAAGTCGTTCGACGAGCATCCCGTCCTGAGGGGACTCGATCTCGTCGTCGAGCCGCATCAGGCCGTCGTGCTCATCGGGGCGTCCGGGTCGGGCAAATCCACCCTCTTGCGGTGCATCAACGGCCTGGAGTCGGTCGACGCCGGAAGGATCGTGCTCGACGGCGACGTGGAGGTGAGCGACCCGCGCGTGGACCTCGACAAGGTGCGCCGTCGGGTGGGAATCGTCTTCCAGTCCTACAACCTGTTCCCGCACATGACGGTGCTCGACAACATCACGCTCGCTCCGCGCAAGGTGGTCAAGGTCGGGGGAGCGCGGGCCGAGTCCGAGGCCATGGCGCTGCTGGAGCGCTTCGGCCTGGCGGCGAAGGCTCGGGACTACCCCGACCGTCTCTCCGGCGGGCAGGCGCAGAGGGCAGCCATCGTCCGAGCCCTCGCGATGCAGCCCGAACTCATGCTGTTCGACGAGATCACCTCGGCTCTCGACCCGCTCCTCGTCGGGGAGGTCCTGGACGCGGTCCGCGACCTGAAGTCGGGCGGCCTGACCATCGTCATGGCCACCCACGAGATGGGTTTCGCCCGGGAGGTGGCGGACCGGGTGTGCTTCCTGCACGACGGGATCGTGCGCGAGCAGGGCACCCCCGAGCAGGTCTTCGGCTCCCCGCAGGAGCCCGAGACGCGCGAGTTCCTCGCCCGAGTTCTCGCCTAGCCACCTCAGGCTCGACGGGCCTTGGCGGGGTGGGGCGCGAGTGTCAGGCCCGATATCCGGGCGCCCCGGGCCTAGTCTGGTCCCGGCGCACATCGCGCATGACACGAGCAAGGAGGCGACATGACCACGGTTGACCCGGGTGCGATGGACCTGGAAGAGAGCGGCCTGGCCGCGATCGGCAGGCACTGGGGCCTCGTGCTGGCCCTGGGCATCATCAGCATCCTCATCGGCATCATGGCGATGGTGTGGCCCGGAGCCACGATCCTCGTCATCGCGATGCTCATCGCCATCTACCTGATCGTCTCGGGCATCTTCCAGGTCGTCCGCGGCTTCAGCCGTGGACTGTCCGGCGGCGTCCGTGCTCTGCTGTTCATCAGCGGCGGCCTGTCCCTCATCCTGGGCCTGTTCGCCATCAGCGGCATCTGGCAGGCGGTCGAGATCCTCGCCATCTTCATCGGCGTCGCGTTCCTCTTCCGCGGCTTCGGGATGCTGTTCGAGGCGTCCGAGTCGGCCATCGGCAAGGGCTGGAGCATCTTCGGCGGCATCGTCATGCTGATCGGTGGCTTCGTCGTCCTCGCCTGGCCCGGCAAGTCGCTCCTCGTGCTCGCGTGGGTCACCGGCATCTGGCTGATCATCGGCGGCATCTTCGAGCTGATCGCGGCCTTCCAGCTGCGCTCGCTGCACAAGGAAGTCACCGCGGCGTAGGCCATGGCCGCGGAGACCTCGCAGACCCTTGACCGGGGGCTGCGCGTGCTCGAGGTGGTGGCTGAGTCCCCTGATGGGCTCACCGTCACCGAGCTCGCGACAGCCCTCGGCATCGGGCGGACGGTGGTCTACCGGCTCGTGGTGACGCTCGAGCAGCATGCACTGATCCGACGATCGGCTGACGGCCGGTGTCGTCTCGGCCTCGGGGTCCTGGCCCTGGGCCGGCAGGTCCAGCCGGTCGTCCGTGACACGGCGCTGCCTGCGCTGCGGCTGCTCGCGGACGCGGTGAACGCGACCGCCGTCCTCACCGTCGTGGACGGCCAGGAGGCGCTCGCCGCCGTCGTCGTCGAGCCCACCCGCTCGGACCTCCACGTTGCGTCGCGGGCCGGATCCCGGCAGCCGTTGGAGAACGGAGCGGCCGGCCGCGCCATCCTCGCGTCGCGCACGACTGCGGGACGCCCCCTCGATCCGCCCTGGGTCGTCGCGACCGGAGATGGTCCCGGTGGCGCGTACGGCATCGCGGTCCCGGTACTCGGGGTCCCCGGCCTTGAGGCCAGCGTCGGCGTGCTCGCGCTCAGAGAACTCAACGAGTCCGACGTGGGGCCGCGGGTCGCCCGGGCTGCCGGCGAGATCGCCCGCGCCCTCCGCTGATCCCGTTGAGTGCGGGGTTGTTGGGCGTTCCGGGCACCCTGAACGCCCAACAACCCCGCACTCAACGAACGGGGGCTTAGTCCCAGCAGCCGGTGATGGTCGCGGTCAGGCCGTCCACGGCCTGCCGCGTCGACAGCGGGGAGTACCGCTGCGGACGGTCGTTGACCAGGATCGCGAAGATCCGCTCGGGACCGGTCACCGTCGACGCCACCCCCGAGAGTCCGATGGTGTCGAACAGCGTCCCGGTCTTGGCGCGGACCACGCCGCGTGCGCACTTCGACTGGCGCGTGGTGAAGCGGCCGTACCTGTCGTCGAGGGTCCCGCTGACTCCCGACACGGGCAGTGCGTCGGGGTCGAACATGATCGCGAAGGGCGCCGGGTTCGTGACCCGAGCGACCCGGAGGACGTCGACGAGGAACCGCGGGCTGACCCGGTCCTTGCGGGACAGTCCACTGCCGTCGAGCAGCGAGAGCCCGGTGGGGTCGATACCCAGGCTGCGAAGCACCTGCTCCGCCGCCTGACGCGAGCCCTCCCAGCTCGGCTCGTACCCCGTGGCCCGAGCCACCTGCCGGTAGAGCACCTCGGCCACGTTGTTCTCCGAGATGCGGAGCATGATCCGGATCGCCTCGTCGACGGTGTGACCCGGCGTCTCGGCCAGGATCGCGGCCTCGCCCGCGTCGGCATCCGGGCCGATGGTGACGGGGAAGCCCTTCTTCCCCAGGCGCTTGGCGAACACGGCCACCGCGTTCGCGCTCGGGTCCTTGCTGTAGTCCCACAGGCGCGCCAGCGCCTCGACGGACGACACCACCGAGGGGATGTAGGACCGGGTCCAGCCGGGGGCACGCCCGGTGTCGGGGAAGAGGTCGTCGTCGACGTGCACGGTCAACGGAGTGCCGGGCGGCAGAGCGCGGGCTGTCCTGTTCGCCAGCTTGCGAAGGTCGCGGGTGGACAGCAGCGGGTCCCCGCCGCCCTCGAGGACGATGTCGTTGGGTGTCGCGCCCGCTCGCACCTTGGTCGTGAATCGGGCCTGCCCGCCCAGTGCGGCGAGGGTCGTCACCGCCGTGACGAGCTTCATGTTGGACGCCGGCAGCATGGGCTGGCCGCTGCTGCGGTCCGACACCACCTCGCCCGTCGCGGCGTCGACCGCGAGGAGCGCGACGTTGCCGCCGAGCCGTGGGTTCTCGACGCGCTTGGCCAGGAGACCCTCCACGACAGGGTCCACGGACGCCGCCGCCGGAGGCGCCACCAGGACGCTCCCCAGGGCGATCGCCAGGAGCGCGGCGAGGCTCGTCGACAGCGCGGCGCGGGAGCGCGCGGGGGCGGCGGAGGTGGGACGCATGGGAACCATGGTGCGACAGGCCGAGATCGGGGCGGATGCCGGGGTCCGGACCTGCGTGTCGCAGAATGGACGAAACGCCCCCTCCCGTGAAGGTTCCTCGTGCGCCGACTGCTCCTGCTCGTCCTTGCCCTGGCCCTTGCTGTCACGATCGTCCCTGCCGCTCCCGCCGCCCA
>JAHECS010000044.1 GCA_024641635.1 Actinomycetes bacterium
CGCTGCGTGGTCGGCCTTCCTCGAGCGGGTCGGCGGAGACGGCGAGCACGCGGTCGTGGTCGTCGTCGACGATGCCCAGCACGCGGACGACGGGCTGCTGGACTTCCTCGACTACCTGCTCGCAGGTGCGCGATCCGGGATCTTCGTCCTTGCGCTCGCCCGCCCCGAACTGCTGGTGCGTCGGCCGACGCTCGGCGGGCGACGAGCCTCCGTCGTGCGGCTCGACCCCCTCGATGAGCCGGACATGGATCGACTCATCGACGGACTCGTGGTCGGGCTGCCGTCCTCCGTCCGAGCGACCTTGGCCGCTCGCTCCGAGGGCATTCCGTTGTATGCCGTCGAGACCGTGAGGGCCCTGATCGATCGTGATGCGGTCGTCCCACGCGGCGGGCAGTACGTGCTCGCCGACGATTCCCCACTCGACCTCGATGCGATCGGAGCTCCCGCGTCGCTGCAGGCGCTGGTGGCGGCCCGCCTCGATGCGCTGAGCCCGGACGAGCGGCGGGTGGTAGCGGACGCCAGTGTGCTCGGTACCTCGTTCACCCGCGAAGGGCTGGCCGACCTCGGTGACCCGGCGATCGACCTGGACGGGGTGCTCGCCTCGCTTCAGCGGAAGGAGATCATCTCCGTCCAGCAGGACCGCTTCTCGGCGGAACGCGGCCAGTACCGCTTCGTCCAGGGGGTTGTGCGCCAGGTCGCCTACGCGACCCAGTCCAAGCGCGACCGCAAGGCGCGCCACCTCGCGGCCGTTCGGTTCCTTGAGTCCGACGCCGACGTCGGCGACGAGCTTGCCGTCGTGATCGCGCAGCATCTCAAGGACGCCGTGGACGCGTCGTCCCCCGCGGATGCCGATATCTCCGACCTGACCGTCCAGGCGCGCGATCAACTGGAGCGAGCCGCCGTGCATGCGCGGTCGCTCGGCGCCGTGTCCGAGTCGCTTCGACTCTTCGAGGCGGCGCTCGCGCGGGCGGACAGCCCCGATCTCCAAGCGCGACTGCACCTGTCAGCCGCGAGGGCCGCGTGGGACGCCGGCGACTACCAGGCTCAGGGCAAGCACGGGCAGCGCGCCATGGAGCTGTTCGACGGCCTGGAGGACCCTGTGCAGGCAGGTCTGGCGGCCGGTGAGCTGGCGGAGTCGCTGGGGCTGCTCACTGGGCAGCAGGCCGCTATCGAGATCGCCGAGCCTCGGTGGCAGCGCCTCGACGGGGAGCCGGGTGCGGAGAAGGCCTTGTCGAAACTGGGGGCCGTCCTCGGCGCATCGCACGTCGCCCTCGGCGAGTGGGAGAGGGCACAGACGTATGTGGAGCGACGGCTGCTCCTGGCCGAGGCGGCGGCCGACGCTGCCGAACTGGCGGCGTCCCACATCGCTCTCGGCCATCGGTACCTGACGATCGGCGCGCCCGCGACGGCCCGCGCCATGAACGAGAGCGCTGTCACGATTGCGCTGGACCAGGAGCTGCCCCTCCTCGCAGCTCGGGCGCTGAACAACCTCGCCAGCGGCGCGGCGAGCCGGGATCTCCCACAGGCGCTCGAGTACGGGAATGAGGGGATATCCGCCGCACGCAGGAGCGGAGTCCCCGC
Organism: Actinomycetes bacterium; assembly: GCA_024641635.1. Classification (GTDB taxonomy): domain Bacteria; phylum Actinomycetota; class Actinomycetes; order S36-B12; family S36-B12; genus UBA10649. The sequence continues at coordinate 1,582 of JAHECS010000044.1, forward strand.
GATGATCGACTTCACCACGGCCAACTACGCGCTCGCTCTGTGGAATGCCGGGCGCCTGGCCGAAGCCCGCGCCACGGCCAAGGAGGCACTCGAGACCGCCGTCGTGCCAGGTTTCTCCCTCCTCCTCGGCTCTGTCGACGCATGGGCGAGCGATGCCCTGGGTGTCGCTCCGATGGACGTCGGCGTCGACGACGACGTCGCCGAGGATGACGTGAGCGTGCTCGCGTGGCGCGCCGCCGCGGTCCTCGCCCGCGCACGCACGTCGGGAAGTCTGGACTCCACGGTGGGGATGCTCGAGGACGCGATGGCGAGCACCCTCGCCGCCAACGGATTCGACGACGACTTCATGTTCCTCTGGCCGCCGCTCGTCGAGGCCGCACTCGCGGCAGGGGACATCCCGATGGCCGAGCGCCTTCTCGAACCGGTTGCCACCGCCGCCTTCGGTGTGCTGGCGCCTGCCGTTCGAGCGCAGTTCCGCCGGCTGCGCGGACTCGTCGGGGCGGCACGAGGCGATGACCCCGCCGTCGTGGAGGCCGAACTGCGGGCAGGAATCGCCGGCTTCGCTGCCTTCGGCGCCGTCGGACTCACCGCCCGGGCGCAGGAGGAGCTGGGGCGTTGGCTCGCCGACCAAGGACGCGAAGCGGATGCCTCCTCGGAGTTCGCCTCTGCTCGGGCCACCTATGAGGAGCTCGGGGCCGCTGGATGGCTCGCCCGGCTGCCCGCTTCCCGGGCGGTTGCCGACTCCCAAGCGTGAGCCGACGGCCGTTCCCGCGGCCTACGGCCCGCGAGAAATCGCCGGCACATGCTGCGAACGCGGGCACCGACGGCGGCGCATGGGCCACAATCGTCTGACCCGGCCGCGTCGGCGGCCCGACGCAGGGAGTCGTTGTGAGCGTTCGGACGATGCTCGGGAAGGTGGCGCTCTTCAAGGCCCTGCCTCCAGCTGCCCTGAACGACCTGGTCCATCGGGGCACCAAGTTCAAGATCGGTCCCGACCGTGTGCTCGTGGAGCAGGGCAGCACAGACGCCGGATTCCACCTCATTCTCGCCGGCAGTGCCACCGTCTCCGTGAACGGCGAGGACGTCGGATCACTCACGGTTGGCCAGCACTTCGGCGAGATCTCGCTCATTGACGGCGCCCCGCGCTCGGCGACGGTCGTGGCGGGACCGGAGGGGATCCAGACCTTCGCCGTCAGTTCCATCGCCTTCGGAGACCTGCTGGACGCCCACCCGGAGGTCGCGCGCTCCCTACTGACGGTTCTGACGGCGCGGATTCGCGCGATCGAGGCGCGGCAGGCCTGAGCGCAGACGACTGCGGGCCGACGGCGACGTCGCCCGACCGAAGGCGCCACGACCCCTAACCGTCCAGAACCATCCACTGCCTTCCGTCCATGAGCTCTCGGGCCGCGTCCAGGTGTCCGGCGTGACAGGCGGTCTCGACGAGGACGTGGAGGACGACCTGGCGCACGCAGTCCAGGCGCCAGGTCCCGAAGAGGTCGACCGGCCACCACGCTGGCGGAGACGAGAGGTCTGCGGACCCGAGGAACTCGTCCGAACGCTCGGCTTGCGCCCGGTACTGGTCCAGGACCGCGCCGGGCAGGGTCCCGGCAGGAACGCGCCATCCGCCCTCCGGGTCGCCCGCGGCGCTGATCTCGTCCGGATCTGCCGCGACGACGGCACCGAACCAGAAGCGCTCCACGTCGACGGTGAGGTGATGGACCAGCTCCGTGGCGTTCCAGCCAGAGGGCAGCACCGGGCGCAGCAAGGAATCGTCGTCCAGGCCCTCGAGGATGCCGAGCACATGGCGTCGCTGCGCGGTCAGGCTGGCCAGCAGTGCGGCCTTCTCATCGACCGGTGGTGCGGGCATCGGGGCCTCCATACAGGCTGAGCGACAAGCCGGGCGCGCCGGCGCGCTTCCGGCAGGGGCAAGGGAAGCCTACGGGCGTGGCTGCGGGAGCAGGGCTTCACGGACATCGCCGAAGGCACCATCCTTGCCCTGCCCACCAGGCTCGCGCAGCTCGGGTTCGTCGACGTGGAGCTTCCCCGCAGAGCGGCTCCAACAGCTCCGCGAAGAGGCACAGAGCCAGGCCAGCGGTGCGGCCTCAGTCCTCGGGCAGCTCGGCGAAGGCCTTCTTCATGTCGCGGTACCAGTCCATCGACTTCTTGGGATGACGCCAGCGGCCCTTCATCGCGTCGCGTGCCTCCTGGTGACTCGCATCGCCGGCCTTCTCCGCCTCCTTGAGGTGGCGGTCCTGGGCGTTGATGACGTCGTCGGCCGTCTCGCCGTGATGGCCGATCTCGCAGGGTCCGCCCAGCTGGCGGCAGGTCATCGTCTTCATGGCTTCATCTTCTCCTGGGATCCGGTGGGGGTGTCGGGTTCGTCTGTCTGACGGTCGGTGCCTGGCGGTGACTTCAGTGAGTTCAGTCGCGCCGCTCCTCTCCGTCACGTCGCGCCACGCGTGCCAGGACTTCTGGGGCGGCTCGGAAGGTGATGCCTGCGACCACACCGTCGGTGATGGTGAAGTCGAACACGACCATCGCTGTGCCACGGTTGAACCAGGCGGCAGCCGGGCGCTCACCGACGAAGACCGGCAGAGCTGCGTGGGCGCTGCCGTTGAAGAAGGTCGCCACCTCCCGTGCACCCTCGATGCCGTGCGGAGTGCCGGCGAGGATCGCGGCGTCGTCGGCAGAGAGGGCGGCGTCCGGGGCGAGGAGGCGCATCAATCTGTCGAAGTCGCCTCCCTTCGCGGCAGCCATGAACGCGTCGACGATCTCCCAGTCGGCGAGCTGGTCCTCGGCAGCGGGCTGGACGACCTTGGAGCGGGCGCGGGAGGCGAGCTTGCGGGCGTTCACCGGCGTGGTGTCCAGGATCGCCGCGATCGTCGAGAAGTCGAAGCCGAAGCTGTCGTGCAGGACGAAGGCGATCCGCTCCTGGGGCGTGAGCCGATCCAGGACGACCTGCAGGGCGAGTCCGACCGTCTCGGCGAGGGCGATGTCGTCGGCGGGATCGGGCGCCGTCTCGGCCATCGGGATCTCCGCTTGGGGGGCCGGGATGCGTGCGCGCAGCCGGTCCAGGCAGAGCCGGGTCGTCACCGTGGTCAGCCAGGCTGGCAGGCTCTCGATGTCGGCGTCGGTGCGGTCCAGCCGCAGCCAGGCCTGCTGGACGACGTCCTCGGCCTCGGTCGGGTCGTCGAGCACTCGGGCCGCGATGCGCAGCAGGCGTGGTCGCTCCGCCTCGAACACCTCCGTGCGCTCCACGGCGCCCACCCTTCCACTCCGGTCCTTCCCCCTTGACGAACGGGCCGGGCAGCGTGTGACGCAACGGCGAGCGCCGGTTCCCGGCCGCGCCTACGCTCGCCGCATGTTCATCGAGGCGGGCGGTCACATGGTCCAGACCGTCCAGATCGGCACGGGACAGCGCACGTTCCTCGCGCACGGCGGGTGGGTCGGCGACTGGGAGCTGTGGCAGGAGCCGATGCAGCTGATGCAGGCGGACTGGCGCTGCATCGCGTACGACCATCGCGGCACCGGGGCATCGACCGCACCACCATCCGCGGTTGATCCTCAGGGGCTCCTCGACGACCTGTTCACGGTGATGGGCCACTACGGAGTCGAGTCGTGTGTACTGGCGGGCGAGTCCATGGGCGCGGCGACGTGCCTGCAGGCGGTGCTGCAGCACCCGGATCGGTTCGTCGGCCTGGTCCTGGTCGACGGGATGACGGAGTTCACCGGTGAAGTACCGGACACGCAGCAGATCCGCGACGACTTCCCGGGATACGTCCGAGCCTTCGTCGACGCCTGCATCCCGGCGCCGGGCCACGAGCACATCCGTCGCTGGGGACGCCAGATCCTGTTGCGCGCCGACCCCGAGGCGGCCGCGCGGATGATCGAGAGTCACCACGAGCTCAAGATCGCGCCGGACCTGAGCAGGGTCCCGATTCCGACCCTGGTGGTGCACGGGGAACTCGACGCCATCGTCCCGTTGAGCGCCGGGCGGGCCGCCGCCGCTTCGATTCCCGACGCCGAACTGGTCGTCATTCCCGAAGCCGGGCACGTCCCGACGATGACGCATCCGCGGGCAGTCGTCGACGCCATCAACGCCTGGGCGGCCCGCCTCGTGTGGTCCTGACCCGGCCGCCAGGCCGCGACTAGTCCGACGAGGCGCGACTAGTCCGACGAAGCCGGCTCGTCCCCGCGGACTCGCACGCGAGCGAAGCGCAGCTCGCTCGGCGGTTCGGCTCTCCCGTAGAGCCATCCCTGGCCGAGATCCCAGCCGAGTTCCAGGGCGGCCTGCTCCTGCACGTCCGTTTCGACGCCCTCGGCGATGCGGGCGAGGCCCAGGCCCTGGGCCATCTGCGCCAGACCCCGGGCGATCTTGACGGCGGCATGCTCAGGGTTCGAGCCCAAGTGCCGGGTGAAGCTCGCATCGAGCTTGACGCCCGTGACGGGGAAGTCGCGCAGTGTCACGAGGGAGGAGAAGCCCGTACCGAAGTCGTCGACGTGGAGACCGACCCCGCTACCGACCAAGGCGGCAAGACGGTCCTTGGCGACCGGGCTCAGGTTCAGCAGGGCGTCCTCCGTGACCTCCAGGATGAGGCAGTCGGGTCTGGCTCCCGTCTCGGTGAGCATCCCTCGCAGTCGATCCAGGAAGTCACGGTTGGCCAACTCGAGGGGGGAGGCGTTGAGCGCCACGGTCACTCCGCTGGGCAGCGTGGCCAGGTGCGCGATTGCCTCGGTGGTCATCCTCTGGCCGAGGCGCGCCATCAGACCGTTCTCCTGCGCAGACCTGACGAAGTCCGCGGCGATGACCGGAGTCTCGCCGGGTGGGATCCATCGGGCCAGCGCCTCATAGCCCACGACCCTGCGATCGGCCATGGCGACTACCGGCTGGTACCACGCGTGAACCTCATCGGAGTCGAGGGCGGCTCGCAGCCGCCAGGCCACCTCAAGCTTCTGTGCCGCCTCCTGACGCATCTCCGGGCTGAAGGCTCGCCACGTGTCTCCGCCGGCCGACTTGGCCTGGGTCAGCGCGGCGTCCGCCGACGCCAGCAACTCCTCGACGCTGGCCCCGTCCGAGAGTGCCAGCCCCATGCTGGCCGTCAACCAGACCGGGGTCCCGTCAGCGTCGAAGGGCATTCCCGTGAGCGCCTCGCGGATCCGTCGAGCGGCCCGCTCCAGGTCGCCCGCGTCGTGGGCCCGATCAAGCACCACGAGGAATTCGTCCCCGCCCAGGCGGCCCACGACACCCGATCCCTGCGTCACGGCCCGGAGGCGATCAGCGATCTGGGCCAGCACGTGGTCGCCTGCGGTGCGGGAGGCCGCCTCGTCGATCACCTTGAAGTGGTCGATGTTCAGCATCACCACGCCAACAGGCCCCGGCTCACCTCCCGGCGCCTTTGTCATGAGGCCCACGAGAGCGTCCCTGTTGGGCAGGCCGGTGAGCACGTCATGCGATGTCAGGAACCCCACGCGCGCCTCGGAGTCATGGACCGCGGTCACGTCCTCGTACTGGGACTGGTAGCCGATGGGAACGCCGTCCTGCACAAGGAGGCCGGCATGGATCCGCGCCCATACGACGCCGCCATCGGGGAGCAGGTAACGCTTCTCATATGTCTTGCGGGTGATCTCCCCGGTCCGTAATGCGTTGTGCGCATGGTGAAGGGCCGGCACGTCGTCGGGATGCGTGATGTCCACCAGGTAGGTGCCGACGAGTTCGTCGACGGTCCTGCCAAGCATCCTGGCGAAGGCAGGATTGACGCTGGTGAGGCGCGCGTCGAGCTCTGCGGTCACCATGCCGATGGTCGCCGACTCGAACATCAGCCCCAGTCGTTCGTTGACCTTGTCGAGGTCCGCGGCGGCCGCCTCGCGTTCAGCGTCGATCCGAGAGGCCATCCGTGCGATCAGGGCCCAGAAGACGAGAATGGTCACGATCATGGCGGCCAGTGCCACCTGCGCAGCCACGGCCACCGAGGCGCCGGCCCGCGTCAGCAGGTAGTGAGCGCCGACGGCCACCACGAGCAGCGTGCCGACCATCGCCGGGGCGAGCCGGCGCACGATCTGTCCGCCGGCAAACCGTGACACCGCCAGGCGGGCCCACCCGACATCGGGCTGTGCACAGACAGTTGCATAGGCAAGCACGAGCAGGCAGAAGGCCGTCGGCACCGCCATGCGCGTCGCGTCCCCCAAGAAGAGCTCACCGGCGGCGGGCACGCCGAGCAGGTAGCCCAGGAAGGCGACGAAGCTCACCGTGGCGACGGCGACGGCCAGCCACTGACGCAGCCGCGGCAGTCTGCCCAATGCCAGCAGGACGACCACGACACCCAACAGCAAGAAGTTGACCGCTGTGTTGATGGCCATCCGGCCCGGTATCGCCGTCCCAACCGCGTCTGGAACGTCCTCGAAGATGAGCTCGTCGAACCACCTGCCCTCGTAGCCGACGGCGAACTCGACGAGGGTGAACGTGGCCACCACCGTCACGACGGTGCCGCAGGCGACGGTGAGGGCCCGAGGCCAGCCGCGAACGAATGACACCAGCGCCAGGCCGATCACCCCGATGCAGGCAGCAGTGTTGGGCTTCATCGCCACGGCGTCGGGCAGGAGTGACGCGACGCGTTGAATGCCAAGTCCCCATCCCACCGCGAGAACGATCAGCGACACCGCGACGGCCAGCCACCCCGTGTACTCCGCGATGCGGCGGAACCAGGCGACGGCGGTCGGGTCGGACTCGCCGCTCGCTTCTGCGGCGAGAGTCCGTCCTGTGGGATCGGTCATGAGGGGTGCGCCTGGCGGCTGCCTCCCCTCGTGTGCGACGCCGCGCAACCTGCGTCCTCGTGCGAGTGTGTCAAACGCCATGCGTCGATGCAGGCGAATCACCAGCGGGACGAGCTTCGCATCACGTCGGATGTCGAGTCGAGAAGGGCAACGCGGGCTCGACGGCCGTGGCGGTGTCGATGACGGCCGCGCGCTAGCGTGCCCTCGTGACTCCCGAGGACTCGCTGCTGGCAGCCTGCGACGCGGCGCTCGACGACCGGGACGTCGTCACGGACCCCGACATTCTCGCCTCCTACACGCGGGACCGGTCGACGGGTTCGGCGGCGGGCGAACCGTTCGCCGTGGTCTTCCCGAGAACCACGGAGCAGGTCGCGGCCGTGATGTCGGCTGCGCACGCCAATCGCGTTCCGGTCGTGCCCCGCGGTGCCGGCTCGGGACTCAGCGGCGGCAGCAACGCCATCGACGGGTCCCTGGTGCTGTGCGTCGAGCGCATGCGGGACGTGCTGGAGGTGAACGGCTCGGACGGCTACGTCGAGACGCAGCCGGGCATCATGAACACCGAGCTCCGTGAGCATGTCGCGGGGCATGGGCTCTGGTACGCGCCGGATCCCGCGAGCAAGGACTTCTGCTCCATCGGCGGCAACGTCAACACCAACGCCGGGGGACTGTGCTGCGTGAAGTACGGCGTGACGCGGGACGCGGTGCTCGGCCTGGAGGTCGTCCTCGCGGACGGTCGCGTCACGCGCCTGGGCCGCCGGACGATCAAGGGCGTCGCCGGATACGACCTTGCCGGTCTCATGGTCGGGTCGGAGGGAACGCTGGGGATCGTGACGATGGCGAGGCTGCGGCTGCGCCCGCTCCCGCCGCCTGCCATCACTGCCGTCGCCGTCTTCGATGACGTGGGAGCCGCGGGGCGGGCGACCGCGGCGATCATGTCGGAGCTCACGCCGAGCATGCTCGAACTGATGGACCAGCAGACGATCCGCGTCGTCGAGGGCTGGCGGCCCATGGGCCTCGACGTCGACGCGGGCGCTCTCCTGGTCGCGCAGATGGACTCGGGACACGGTTCGGCCGCACTCGATGCGGACCGCCTGATCGAGATCTGCCAGCAGCAGGGCGCGCGGGAGGGCTACCGGGCCGAGGACGAGGCCGAGTCCGAGATGCTGCTCGGCGCCCGCCGGATGGCCATTCTCGCGATGGAGGACGCGGGGGACTGGCTGCTCGACGATGTCGCCGTCCCGCGCTCGAGCCTCGCGGAGGCCATGGTGCGGATCCAGGGCATCGCGGCGAGGCACGAGGTGATGATCTGCACATTCGGGCACGCCGGCGACGGCAACCTGCACCCGACGATCATCACGCCGCGCGGCGACGACGCAGCCGCCGCGCGGGCCTTGCTTGCCTTCGACGACATCCTCGGGGTCGCACTCGAGCTCGGCGGGACGGTGACGGGGGAGCACGGCGTCGGCAATCTCAAGCAGCGCGCGCTGGGCGCGGAACTGGACGATGTGGCAGCCGACCTGCATGTTCGGGTCAAGCGGGCATGGGATCCGGAGAACATCCTGAACCCCGGCAAATCCCTGCCTCGGTGGTGACGGAGCGCTACGGTTCCGTTATGCCTCGATTCCTCATGGGTTGGCTCCTCGGGCTCGGTGGCAACGCCATCGGCCTGATCCTCGCCTCCGTCCTGCTCGGCAACGACTTCCAGATCAACGGCGCTGTCGGCTTCCTCATCAGCCTCGTCGTCTTCGCGATCCTCAGCGGCCTCTTCACCTGGATCGTCCTGAAGTTCCTGGTCCGGAACGCCGGCTCCATCGTGGCGCTGACCGGCCTGATCTCCACCTTCCTGGCCCTGCTGGTCACGTCGCTCTTCACCGACGGCCTCGACATCAACGGGTGGGGCTGGGTGTGGGGCACGCTGATCGTCTGGGTCCTCGGGATGTTCATCTGGCTCATCCCGGGGCCGTGGCGCGAGCACAAGAAGGTCGGCAGCTAGGAAGAGCGCCGCCCGGTCCACCAGTCCGCGGCCGCGATCGCAACGGCGCCGGCCATGACGAGCGTCGACGTCGTGGCTGCAGCAGCACCACGTGTACCCGGTGTGCCCGACGTGAAGTTGAAGGCGGTGTGCCAGACCGCGACGAGCAGGATGCTGGCGCCCGACCCCCGGTACAGCCACGTGAGGACGAACGAACCCGCCGTGAGGCCCAGGGTCCACCCGACGATCTCGACGGGGCTGAAGGACTCGAATGAACCCACGAAGAAGAACAAGGGCAGGTGCCACGGCGCCCAGACGAGGGTGACGAGGAGGGCCACGGAGCTGAGGCAGTGCCGTTGCAGGAGTCGGTCAGCCATGAAGCCGCGCCATCCGGTCTCCTCGCCGACTCCGTTGACCACGAAGACAACGGCGATCGTCACGAAGGGGCCGAGTCCGGCGCCCACCCCGTTGTAGAGCGTGAGGTCGCCCGACTCGTCGGGTCCGCCGGCCACGGCAAGGGCGAGGGCACCCGCTGCCAGGACGGCCACGACCGCCATCCACCACCAACCCACGCGCCAGCGGGTCAGCCGTTGCCAGAGGTCGGCAAGGCCTGTACGTCCGGAGACGACGGCGGTGACGAGGACTGCTGCGATCGCCGGACCGGCCAGGCCCGGCAGGTGACTGGGCCAGCCCACGCCGGGCTCTGCCGTGCCGCCCGCGAGGGCCAATGGGATCCAATAGCCCCAGGACAGCGTGTAGGCGAGCACGGCAAAGGCCGCAATGGGGTGGCTGCGGATGGACCCACGAACGTCGTCAACGGCACTCCGCATGGCGGACTCCAGCTCCATCGTCCTACCCGATTCAGTGTGCCTCGGGTGAGTCGACGAAGGAAATGCAGGTGGGCACGACCTCGGCTTGGAGCGTGGGGTCGGTTGCCTGTTGCGCCGAGCCGGTGACGGGGTTCAGCGGCTGAGGGTCGCGGCGCGGGCCGAGTCCGTCGTCTGGGTGATGCAGGCGGGGGCGTCGGCCGGACAGGTGACGACTCCGCCACCGACGAAGGCCACCGCCAGAGCGGCGTCGGCGAAGCCGTCGTCGTTGAGTGCGACGCGCAAGGACGAGGCGTCCGGGAGGGGTGGCTCGCCGAGGACGGTGACGGCGAGGTCCCCGCCCGACGCGACCACGGCGGCCACACCCCACCCGTTCTGCTGGGCCCAGTCCTCGGCGATCTGCTGGCCGGCGGCCTGGAGCTGCTGGTCGCGGGTAGCCGAGTAGGACCCGAAGCCGAGGGGGACGGAGACGAGCAGGAGGGCGCCGACGACGGCAACGAGCGTGGTCCCGGTGAGGTGACCAACCGGATAGCCGGCGCGGTGGGCGGCGGCCCTCACCCGGTAGGCGAGGAGGACCGCGGTGCCGGTGGCCAGGATCGCAGCCACGTTGGTGGCGAAGAGCAGTGCTGACTGGACGGCGTCGACGTAGCGCCCGACCTCGATCAGCATTCCGGTCACTGCGAGTGGCGGCACCAGCGAGATCGCGATCGCCACTCCGGGCAGGGCGTCGGAGATGTCCGAGCGCACGAGCACGAAGGCACCCACGGTCCCGGTGGCGAGGGCGGCGAGGAGGTCGATCAGGCTGGGGCTGATGCGAGCGGCGACCTGGCTGTTGCCGGCATAGGCGTCCACGGGGGACATCACCATGCTGATGAGGAAGGCGATGGCGACAACCGCCAGCGCCCCGGCCAGGATCAGCGCGAAGCTGCGCAGGAGGTGGGCCCGGTCGGCGAGCACGATGGCCAGCGCCGCTCCGAGGATGGGGGTCATCAGGGGAGCCACGATCATCGCCCCGATGACGGTCGCGACCGAGTCTGAGACGACGCCGGCGGTCGCGATGACGGCCGACAGCACCAGCAGC
>JAHECS010000045.1 GCA_024641635.1 Actinomycetes bacterium
GCCGCCATCATCGCGATGTAGATCGCGTGGTCGCCGGTCACCACGCCGAGCGCGACGATCACGACCAGCGCGATCAGCGGGAGAACGACCCCGCGTGTGACGTCCGACCTGCGGCTGCTGTCCACGATCACCCCTTGTCCCGTCGAGCGAAACCCGTGCCCCTAGCCACCACGTCGCTGCTATGCGCGGGAGTCTACGCCCGAATCGTGTCGATTCGGCGGCGCAGACACAACCCCGACGCGCGCGTGGCGGCGAAGTTCCGATGGCCGTGGGATTGGGGACCTTGGTCCCGGAAGGCGGGGCCGCTCTCCCCGTGGCGGGGACGCCCTCAGCCGCCATGCTGTGGCTATGACGGACGAGCGCGCCTACCAGGGACGGATCGTTGTCGGCTTCGACGGCTCGGAGACCTCGTCACGCGCTGCCACGTGGGCGGCCGACGAGGCGCGCTCACAGGGCCGCGGCCTCACCTTGGTGCATGCAATTCTCCCCCCGGTGACGACCGGCGGCCTGGGGGTCGGCCTCCCACCGAGCCTGGACCTCATCGAGCAGCTCGAGCGTCAGGCCAAGGATCAACTCGACGAGTACGCCGGCACGTTCCCCGACCTCGACGTTCGCACACTGGTCAGCGTGGGCGCGCCCAGCGCGGTCATGCTCGAGGCCTCGGAGAGCGCCGACCTGGTGGTGGTGGGCTCGCGGGGTCGCGGAGGATTCACCGGACTGCTGCTCGGGTCGGTGGGCGGGCAGGTCGCAGCCCACGCCGCGTGCCCCGTGGCCGTCATTCGCGGCGCGGCGCCGGAGGGCGCATCGCGAGTCGTCGTGGGCATCGACGGGTCGCCCGCCGCGGAAGCCGCGCTGGCCTTCGCCTTCCAGGAGGCCAGTCGTCGCGGCTGGTCCCTCATCGCCATCCACGCGTGGGACGTGCCCGCCTACGACCTGCTGATCGTGCCGAACGGACCCGTGCCCGTGCCGCTGGCCGACGTCGCCGACGATGAAGTGCGCCTCGCTGCCGAGGTGCTCGCCGGGTTCCGGGCCGACTACCCCGACGTCGACGTGGAGGAGCGACTCGTGCGCAGCCCCGCCGTCCAAGCCCTTGTCGAGGCGTCGTCCGACGCGGCGATGGTCGTCGTCGGGACGCACGGCCACGGGCCTGCGATGGGAGCCCTCCTCGGCTCCGTGAGCAACGGGCTGCTCCACAAGTCGCCGGTTCCCGTGGTGGTCGTCCCTCCTGTCCCGCACGAGCCGAGCGCGGCATGAGCACCGCTGAGGCGTTCGAACGCCCGGGGGGCGCGACCGTGAAGGACCTCATGTCACACCCCGTGCTGACGGTCGAGGTGGGCGAGTCGCTCTGGGACGCGTGGCAGTTGCTGTTCGTCTCCGGCTTGAGGCACCTCGTCGTGCTCGATGCTGACGGGACGAGCCTGGGGGTCCTCAGCGATCGCAACATCCTCGCCGAGGTGCCCGCAACGTCCGAGCATCTTGGCCATCGCATGGTGGCCGACGTGCTGGCCATGGTGCCTCTGGTGTCCGTGCTGCCGACGGACTCGCCGATCGAGGCGGCCCGGATCATGGTGCGCAACTCCGTCGAGGCAGTGCCCGTGGTCGACGCGGTGGGTCGGCTCTCGGGAATCCTCACCGAATCGGACATCGTTCGCTGGCTGGTCCGCTGACCCGTACCGCGGCCCCGTAGTCTGACGCCATGGCTAACGGCTCCGATCGGCTGGTGTGGATCGACTGCGAGATGACCGGGCTGGACCCGCAGACCGACGAGATCTGCGAGATCGCCTGCATCGTGACCGACGCCGACCTCACTGAGCTCGACGAAGGCGTCAGCCTCGTCGTCAAGCCCTCCGACGCCTCGCTGGCCGGCATGGACGAGGTCGTCGTCCGCATGCATACCGAGTCCGGCCTGCTCGAGGAGATCCCTGCGGGGATCGAGCTCGCGGACGCCGAGGTCCAGGTGCTCGAGTACGTGCGCGGCCATGTTCCCGAGGCCCGCAAGGCGCCACTCGCAGGGTCGAGCGTGTACGTGGACCGCGGCTTCCTCGGCCGGTACATGCCCGACCTGGACGGGCACCTTCACTACCGCCTCGTCGACGTCTCGAGCGTGAAGGAGCTGGTCAGGCGCTGGTTCCCCCGCGTCTACTACGCGACCCCCGAGAAGAACGGCAACCACCGCGCGCTCGGGGACATTCGCGAGTCGATCGCCGAGCTCCGCTACTACCGGGAGGCGATCTTCGTGCCGCATCCCGGGCCTGACTCGCCGACCGCGCAGGCACTCGGACAGGCGCACGTCGTGGACCACGGGGGCGGGAATCCCACCGAGGACGTTCCCCTGCTCTGATCGCCCCCACCCCGCCCCGCTGTCACTCAGCGCTCCGCTAGACTCGCCTTCCCGCGTTCGCGCGGCATGGTGGGTGTAGCTCAGCTGGCAGAGCGCCGCGTTGTGGTCGCGGATGTCGCGGGTTCAAGTCCCGTCACTCACCCTGATGAAGGCCGTTGCCATGCAACGGCCTTCTGCATTGTGGGGATCCTGGCTTTACGAGCCCGACGGACTGGCGAATTCGGGAGGAATGTAGCTGCCGGAGAACGTCGATGGCGGAAGCGGCGTCGGGCCCTCGTACGGCAGCAGGGACGGCGGTTCGTCCCCGGGGGTCGGGTAGTAGGCGCGCATGATCACGCGGACACCGGTGCTCACGTGTGCGCTGCCGTAGATCTGCCGGTTGTACGCATCGGACGGTGTCGGGATCCAGTTCGAGGCGGGTACGCCGGACGGCAGGGACGGCCCCAGCCAGATCGTGAGCGATCCGTCGGGATTGCGCGCGAGCTGCCCGGACTCCAACTCGTTGGAGCCCAGTTGCGACACCGGACGGATCGCGCCGTAGCGAAGACCAGCCGGGGAGTCGCATGTGAGATCCACGAGAGGACCCGGTCCCCCGGAGTGCTGGATGGGGACGTGTCCCGGGGACAGCTGCTGCACCCAGGTGGAGGCGATCTGGAATGTGTAGGTCGCCCGGCCATCCCGTCCGATGCCCGTGACCGGATTCCCGGCCACGTAATACACGCCGTTGCCGCTGGCGGGCGTGAGTCCGCACCCTGACGTGGCAACGCCGTCGAACATGATGGCGGAGCTGGCCTCCAGTGGTTGCCCCCACGAGTTCGGGGCCACGGTGACCGTGTCGCCTGCCGGGTCCACGGAGATCACCGCGTCGTCCGCACGCGAGAAGTGGTTGTTCAGCACCGCCGCCTGAGGCAGGTACGGCGACGCGACCTCGGAGGTGTCCGGCTGGTAGACGACCACGGACCAGAAGCCCTCCACGTCGCCGTTCGCAGCAGTGACCATCGGCGGGTACGTGCCATGGGCAGGCAGCGATGCATCGGGCGTGGGCGGCGTGAACGTGATCGAGTAGGTGTCGTTCCCGTCCAGCTGGGTGTTGCCGTCGGGCTTGTTCATGATGGTGTACACGGCGTCGTCCGGGACGTTGGCCGATCCGCCCTGCAGGACGATGAAGGCGCGGTCGACGTATCCCCCCGGATCATTGCCGTAATGACCGACCTGGGCATTGAGGATCGTCCAGTTCCCGGTGTCCGGGCTGGCGGGCGATTCGGACACAGCGGCTTCCAGCAGTCGCTGGGCAATCTGGAAGCCCCGCTGGAGGGCGTTGAGCTGCGCGGTGCCCCATCCAGTCGGCACCCGGAATCCCTTCGGGGACAGGCCGATCGGGGCGAAGCGCGCCAGGGTGTCCTGCTGGCCGGTCGAGGGTGCCTGGTACGTGGTCTGGGCGTTGTATTGCGGGACTATCCAGGGAGGGAGGCGGTCCAGCGGAGTCCCGGACAGGGTGGCGTCATCGCCCGGCAGGGGGCTCTTCGCCAACGATGCCCCGAGCTGGTTGAAGAAGCCCTGCGGGCAGTCGGCTTGCTCCGGGAACCCGACGACGGCGCAGGCCGGGGTCTCCTTGTACGGAGCTGCCCGGGTGATCTGAGCTGCGTCCGGGGGCGGGGTGGGGAACGTCGTCGGGTAGACCGCCTTGTGGCCGTTCGCCTCGAACTGCTCGAGGGAGTTGAGGGCGAACGTGGCCGCGACGCGCGTTCCGATCTGGTGGGTGGACCGCGGGTCGGAACTGTCGGCAAGTGTCTCGGCGCCCAGTCGGACGAGAATCCAGCTGAGGTTCGTGTCCGAGGCCATCACCCGATAGGCGAACCCGTGGATGACGGCCCACTTCCTCCCGGCGTAGGGAGAGTCCGGTCCGACGAGGAGGTAGTGCGTCGTCCTGTCGGTCGGGGTCGTGCGCTTGCCGATGCTGCCCAGCGTCTGGATGTAGGCGTCCAGGTAGTTAACGACGAAGTAGTACCTGTCCGACGGTGGCACTGTCAGGACCAGCGCGTCGACTGTCGTGAAGTCCGTGAACCCGTTGACGTACACGACCGAGGAGTTCGCCGCGTTCGTGGAGTCGCTGTTCCACGCGGCGGGGTCGGCGTAGGTCAACTGGTTCATGGGGGCATGACGGATCGTGTTGTACAGCGAGAAGCGGTAGGTGAACTCCGGGGCCAGACCCCAGACGTATGCCTCACCGGCAAGGCGGGTGATCGTCGCCAGGTCGGGCGTGGTCGTGACCGCGGGCATTGCGGCGGCGGTCACCGCGCCGGCCGTCGTTCCGGCAGACGGGGCCGCAAACGGGCCGGCGATCAGCAGCGCTGCGGATGCTGCACCCAGGACGCGAAGACTCATGGATCTCACCCCGATTCCCGCGGCGTCAGATTGAACAACCAACCCGGCGCACCGGTTCCAGTATCTTCCGAAGTTGAGCAGCAAGCGCGCCAGGCTGGCTCTCAAGAGTTGCAGCGGCGATCGGGGCCTTCTTCACGTCCCGTGACTCACCCCGACGGCCCGCGCCACTGACCGTGGTCCGCGGTCGACCACCGTGGCAGGCTGATGCCGTGTCCACCCCCGATGCGAGCGCCTGGAGCGCCATCGTCCTCACGGGCGGAACGGGTCGACGCCTCGGCGGACGGAGCAAGGCCGACCTGCCCGTGGACGGGGTCGCGGCCTTCGACCGGCTCATCTCCTCCCTGCCTCACGACGTCGACCTGTTCGTCGCGGGTCCCGAGCGGCCGGCACCCGCTGGGATCCGATTCCGTCAGGAGTCTCCTCCGCACGGCGGCCCGGTTGCGGGCATCGCCGCCACCCTCGACGAGGTGACCACGCCTGTCGTCGCCATCCTCGCGACCGACGTGCCCTGGGCGGGACCGCTCGTGCGCCGACTCGTCTCCCTGATGGACGAGAGCGACGTGGACGCCGTGATACCCGTCTCCCCCGACGGCCGCCGTCAGCTCCTGTGCTCCGCCTGGCGCACGCCGGCGCTTCGCCAAGCCCTGTTGAAACTCGGAGACCCACGAGACAGGGCGGTGCGAGACCTGCTCGCCCACGTATCGGTGCTCGACGTGCCGCTGACGCCCGCCGAGATGCCGGATGCCCTCGACATCGACACCCCCGCGGACCTTGAGCGGGCGCAACGACGCACGGCCGGACCTACTGTTGGCAACAATCCCGACGCCGTCTGAATCATGGAGGAGCCAGGCATGGACGAGTGGATCGACGCTGTCAGGCGCGAATTGGATCTGGACGCCGACGTCGACGTCACAGCTATCCTCGACGTTGCGCGGGTGGCTGCACATGGCGTGGCCAGGCCGGCCGCGCCGGTGACGACGTACCTGCTGGGTATCGCGGCAGCCAAAGGCGTCGATGTGGCCGACGCCGCCCGTCGGATCGAGGTACTGGCCGACGGCTGGACCCAGTCGGAGTGACCGCGCGCTGAGCGGTCTATGGAGACCCGGCGTCACTACGATGGGTCCCCATGCGAGCCTGGCTGTTCGGCGCTCCCGATTCGCCGGCCCGGCGATCCGAGGACCGTGCCGTGGTCGAGGACTACCGGCAACCCCGCACCTGGATCCTTGGCGTTGCGACCGCCATCGCCGCCATCCTCGCCCTGGTGGTCCTTCCCCACCGCGGTGCTGCCTGGAACTTCATCTTCCTCGTCACCTGCCTGTTCTCGCTGGTCGTGCTGTTCGGCACCTCCCTCTCGGCACCGCGGGCCGCGCGCGGGGTGTGGTGGTCAATGTTCGCCTTCCAGCTGCTGACC
The DNA here is from genome assembly GCA_024641635.1 of Actinomycetes bacterium. Taxonomy (GTDB): domain Bacteria; phylum Actinomycetota; class Actinomycetes; order S36-B12; family S36-B12; genus UBA10649. The sequence goes on from JAHECS010000045.1 coordinate 6,138, forward strand.
ATGGGCGCGTTGGCCATGTTCGAGTGGGAGGCCTCGACCGGCCGGGGTGGCTTCCCGTCACTCGATGACCTGATCTACGTGGTGGCCTACCTGCCGGCATTCATCGGTCTCGGTCTGTTGATCCACCGCCGCTACCCGGGGCACGACCGCGAGGCATGGATCGACGCGTCGATCCTCACCGTCACCGCCATCAGCATCTTCGGCCTGTTCCTCATCGCCCCGATCACGGCGTCACCCGACCTGGACAACTTCTCCACGGTCGTGGCCCTCGCCTACCCGCTGCTGGACCTGGCGCTGCTGGCCACCCTGATCTGGCTGCTGGTCGGGACCGGGCAGCCCACCGCGGCGCTCACGCTCCTCGCCGTATCGGTGGCACTGACGCTGAGCGCAGACATCTTCCGGGACCTCGCCCTCGTCGATGACCCGGCGGCGGGGCCGGCCTGGTGGATCAGCGTCTTACGTGCCGCCGCCATTGCAGCCATGGCCTTGGCCGCGGCCTCGCCGAGTGCCGCCACGATCGCCAACCCACGCGGAGATCGGGCCGTGCGCGCGACGACTCCGCGTCTCGCGCTCCTGGCGGTCGGCGTGCTGGCCGTACCCGCCATCGTGGCGGCACGGCTGTGGACCGAGACCGCCGGGCCGACCCTCCTGCTCGCGCTGGCCGCCATCATCGTGATCATCCTCGCCGTCTGGCGCATCCAGATCCTGGTGTCGACTGTCCAGCAGCAGAGGCGCGTCACCGAACTGGTTCTGGACTCCGCCGGGGACGGGATCGTCGGGCTCGACCGGGAGGGCTTCGTTCTGTTCGCGAACCTGGCGGCGCGCCGGATGCTGCTGTGTCGCGAGAGCGACCTCGTCGGCCGTCGCTTCCACGACGTCGCCCACCACGAGCTCCCTGACGGTACGCCCTACCCGTGGCTGGAGTGCCCGGTCAGCTCCCTCGTCACCAGCGGCGAGGAGGCGTTCCTGACGGATCAGAGGTACATCCGTCGAGACGGCACGGCCTTCCCCGTGGAGATCGTGATGTCCCCCCTCGTCATCGAGGGTGTCGTGACGGGCGCGGTGCAGTCCTTCCGCGACGTCTCGGAGCGCCAGGAGATGGACGAGATCAAGCGCCAGTTCGTGGCAGTGGTGAGCCACGAACTGCGCACCCCGCTCACCTCCATCAAGGGCAGCCTGCAGATGCTCAACGCGGGGATCACCGGCCCGCTGAACGACGACCAGCAGGAGCTCGTGTCCATGGCGGTCGCGAACAGCGATCGGCTTGGCAAGCTGGTTAACGACATCCTCGACCTCGAGCGTCTCGACTCAGGACGGATGCCTCTGGAGCCGGCGGTGGTCAACGCGGGCGACCTGATCGACCAGGCCATCGCCGGCATCAGCGGCGCGGCAGGCGCGGCCGGGATCCGCCTCGTGGCGGAATTGCCTGCCGATCGAGGCGATCTCGACGTTCACGTGGACCCCCACCGACTGCATCAGGTGCTCACGAACCTGCTCGGGAATGCGATCAAGTTCAGTGAGCGGAACTCTGAGATCCGTGCGACGGCGACGGCGGAGGACGACGCGGTCCGCATCGCCATCGCCGACCGTGGCCGTGGTATCCCCGAGGACCGGCTCGCCACGGTGTTCGACCGGTTCGGGCAGGTGGAGGGCGGCGACGCGCGGCGGGAGGGAGGCACCGGGCTGGGCCTCGCCATCGCACGCGAGATCGTCGAGCGCAGCGGGGGCACCATCTCCGTGGAGAGCACCCTCGGTCAAGGCAGCACATTCACGGTGACCCTGCCCATTGCCGACGAGACCGATCCGGCGGGACCCACGGTCGAGGCCGTGCCCGAGGGAGCTGCCACATGAGCCGGCGAGTCCTGGTCGTCGACGACGATGACGACGTCCGTCGCCTGGCCACGATGAGCCTGTCGAGGGTCGGTGGATACGACGTGCGCTCGGCCGCCTCAGGGAGCGAGTGCCTGGCAGCGCTGGACGAGGAGATCCCCGACGTCGTCGTGCTCGACGTCATGATGCCCACGATGGATGGGCCAGCGACCCTCGACGCGATTCGGGCCAGGCGGACCGGGTATGACGTGCCGGTCGTGTTCCTCACCGCCGGGGTGGGCGGCGCGGATGTGGATCGCCTTCGCGCCCTCTCCGTCTCCGGCGTGCTGCACAAGCCGTTCGATCCACTGCAGCTGCCGAACGAGCTGGGCGAGATGCTGGGCTGGTAGTCCGCCGTCGCCTCCACGTCGGCACACGTACGCTGTTCACGTGCGCCCCCTCCTCCCCGCCCTCGTCCTGGCTTCCCTGCTGATGGCCGCCTGCACGTCCGGGGAGGAGGCGCAGGAGCCGAGCGCGACTGCCAGTGCCGCGCCCACCGCCTCCGCGAGCGCGCCGAGCCCGACGGCCAGCGCAACCCCGACTCCATCCGCGTCTGCGTCTCCCTCGCCGTCCGAGTCCGTCGATGGCACGCGCATAGCGAAGACAGTGACCGGGCTGCACGTGTCCGGAGTTCAGGACGGGGCCTGGCCCGACGCGAACGTGCCGTTCGGATCCCTTCGCCTGTGGGACAGCGGCACGGCCTGGTCGCAGGTCGAGACGGTCAAGGGCACCTACAACTGGGCCTTGCTCGACCAGTCCGTCGCCAACGCAGAGCAGCACAAGGTCAAGGACATCCTCCTCGTTCTCGGGTCGACCCCCACGTGGAACGCCAAGCGCGTGCAGCCCGGCGACTACCCCGTGCCGGGAGCGGCATCCCCGCCGAAGAGCATGGCCGCCTGGGACAGCTTCGTCACCGCCGTCGCCAAGCGATACAAGGGCCGCATCAAGAGGTACCAGGTCTGGAACGAGGCGAGCCTGTCGATGTTCTGGGACGGCACGCCGGAGAAGATGGCGGAACTGACGAAGCGGGCGTACGACGCCATCAAGGCCGTCGATCCGAAGGCCACGGTCGTGGCCGCCAGCACGACCGTCCGCCTGCCCGGTGCCTTCGATCGCTTCTTCCCGAGATACCTCGCGGCCCTCGGCGAGCTCGACTGGCCCATCGACGTGTTCGCCGCCCACATGTACCCCGCCAGCAAGGGGACGACCGACGATCGGGCCGCATTCATCACCCAGGTCACGGACGCCCTCGCCGCTGCCGGTGCCCCCGACCGGCCCGTCTGGGACACGGAGCTGAACTACGGCCTCGCCGGACCGGGTCCCAAGAATCCCCTCCAGACGATCTCGGGCGCCGAGGCGCGGGACTGGGTCGTGCAGACCGCGCTCGACTCGCTGGCCCTGGGCATCTCCCGTACCTACTGGTACATCTGGACGCCGCAGCCGTACGCACTCCTGGGGATGCAGTTGACGAACAACTCGGGCGCCGTGAAGGGACTGCGCGTCGTCGACCAGTGGCTCGTCGGAGGGACCACGCCCGGATGCAGCGACGACGGCTCGGTCACGACCTGCCCCGTCGACAAGAACGGGGTTCCCTCGATCATCGCGTGGGCCAATGGCCAGACAGGGACCCTCGCCGCGCCGGACGGCTACACGGAGATGTGCACCACGGCGAACACCTGCTCGGCGATCGAGGGTCCCCTCGAGCTCTCGGGGACCCCGGTGCGTCTGCTCCCCTAGTCCCTGAGCGCTGTGCACGTACCCTGACCGCATGACGTCCGGCATGGTGGCTGCTCTCACGACGGCGGTCGTGGCGTCGACCCTCGGACTGGTGGCGCCCCCGGCGGCGGCCGAGCCTGCCGTGTCCGCCGTCGCTGCGTGGTCCATGGTTCCGCAGTCCAAGGACGTGAACCGCGACGGCATCATCGACGGCGATGGCGGCGTCCCGGCGTCGGGGGCGCTGTCCCTGCAGCCCTCCCCCCGATTCGTCGGAGCCGGAAACCGTGTCGCTCAGCCGAACGAGCGGCTCATCGGCGGCACCCTGTCGTGGTACCTGTCCGACCGAGGCTTCCCCGTGCGGCTGAACGCCTGTCGTTCCTCGGGTGACCGCTATCGCTGGCGGATCGCCCGCGATGGATCCGTGATCCGAACGACGAAGTGGCGGACGCTGACCCGGAGGACCTGCCGGCAGACTGTCACCCTCCCAGAATCGTCGTACGACCTCGCCCTCGAGGTGCGAGGCTCCGGCTCCGTCGACCGGACCCGACTCACCGCCGACGTCAGGAACATCCTCGTCGTCGCATTGGGCGACTCGTACGCATCCGGCGAGGGGAACCCACGGAACGTCAAGGCCTGGATGAAGCGCGGCGGCTCGCTGTCCCCCTACTGGGACGACGACGGCTGCCGTCGCAGCGCGCGGGGGGCACCGGCACTGGCCGCGCTCGGCCTCGAACGTTCGTCCTCGACGACGTCGGTGACGCTCATCGACGTCGCCTGCTCCGGGGCGACGGTGGACGCCGGCATCCTCGGACCTCAGCTCGGGGCGCAGCAGGCCACCAGCCAGATCGAGCAGGCCGCCCGACTCATGGCCGGTCACGCGGCGGACGCGGTGCTCCTGACCGTCGGCGGCAACGACGTCGGCTTCACGTCGATCCTCCAGACGTGCGCCCTCAGCAACGACTGCCCGCTCGCACGGCCGCCAGCCGGCCCGCTCTCGGGCTTCCCCAGCGTGCAGAGCGGCGTGCAGTCCCAGACCGGCGCTCTGGCGGACGACTTCGCGCGCATCGCGGCCTGCCTCGGAGGGTCGAACTGCCGATTGGCCGACGGCCGCCCGGTCGACGCGCTGCCGCTCAGCCCCTCGGCCCCCGTCCTGCCGACCCTGTATCCGGACATCACCCGCGCCGCCGACGGGCGGCCGTGCACGTACCTGACCATCTCGTCGGACGACTTCGCCTGGGCGCGCAGCACGATCCTGTCCCCCGCACCCCCGCCGACCTACCCCTACACATTGGCGAGCGGCCGAACCGTGGACCTGCCGGGCGCCCAGGGGTCGCTGAACCAGCAGATCGCGGCGACGTCGCGATTCACGGATTGGACACCCGTGGGCGGCACCTGGTCGGCGTCCGGAGACACCCCCGGAGGCCATGGCGTGTGCGCCGGAAACCAGGCGTGGGTGTTCGGCTTCACCGGCCTCAGCGGCTTCACCACCGCGTCCTTCCATCCGAATCCGACAGGCCAGGACGTCATGGCACGCGCCATCAGTGACGCCGCGATGCCCCTGCTTCGTCCTTAGCGAGCGCCCGACCCGCGCCGGCGCGTGGGACACTCGACAGCAGCCGGCGCGGGCCGTGAGCGACCCCTGCTGACGAGTGATCGTCTAGGGAAGACGCCGGACGCGAGGGAGGTTGACGTGGACGTCGCAGGGCAGGCCACGACGGCCGTCCGTCTGGTCGAGCAGCACTACCAGGCGCACATCGACACGTGCGTCACCGAGGCGCAGGTGCAGCCAGGAGCGGCGGACACGTCCGCCGTCATCGACGGTCGCGTTCTCGCCGTCGCCCATGAACGCGCGTGGCGAAGGGGCATCGTGGACGCCGCTCGCGAGTGCCCATCGGCGGACTGGGCGGCGCTCACCGTGACTCATGAGGCCGCCGCCTACGAGCACCTGCTGGGCTGGACGGCGGACACGTACGGGGTCGCCGAACACGACATCCGGGCGGTTCAGACCACTCGCGGCTACCGCCACCAGCAGCGCTGACAGCGAGGCCGGGGCCGGATCGAGCGGCGCAGGGGCAGTGGTAGCCTTTCCCCTCGCGCGCCGCTAGCTCAATGGCAGAGCAGCTGACTCTTAATCAGCGGGTTCGGGGTTCGAGTCCCTGGCGGCGCACCAACCTCGGGTTCGCCCTGCCGCACGCGCGGGCTCGCTCCTCAGCCGCCCGCGCATCCACGGCGTCCGGCCTCCGGTGCTCGCAGGCTCGCTCCTCAGCCGCCCGCGACCGCGG
>JAHECS010000026.1:0-27762 GCA_024641635.1 Actinomycetes bacterium
GGACATGGTGATGACCGCGCTGTTCGGGGCGTTGGCATGGCTGTCGCCCCTGATCCTCCTCGGGCTGGCCTGGCGCTTCCTGCGTCACCCGGACGACAACGCGACCACGGGTCGCCTCGTCATCGGAGCGTCCGCCCTCGTGGTGGGGGCGATCGGGATGTGGCACCTCGTGGCCGGGGCTGCCACTCCGAGCGACGGAGCCGACGCGATGGCTGCCGGGGGTGGCGTCGTCGGCTGGATGGCGACCGCGCCCATCGTTGCCGCCGTGGGGCCGATCGTCACCGGCCTGGCGCTGGTCCTGCTCCTGGCGTTCGGCGTGATGGTGCTGACCGCCACCTCCATCGCGTCCGTGCGAGCCGGCTCGTCCCGGGTGGTTCGCGGAGCCGTCGGTCGCGTTCGACGGGGCTCGGGCGACGACGGCGACGGCGACCCGGAGCGGACCGCTGACGACGAGGCTGACGAGCGTGCCTTCCTCGATGACGTGGACGACGTCCACGACGACTTCGATGACCTCCAGCACACGGCTCTCCTGGCCGATGAGGAACGGCCGGCTGCGCACCTCATGTCGGGCGTTGTGCCTGTCGGCAACGGGATCGCTCCGTTCGAGGATGCCGAGGACGACGTTGCGGAGCCGATGCCCGAAGGGCACCCCGCCAGGCACCAGACCGTCGTGATCGCGGCGGGGGCACCAGCCACCCGCCCCAAGCAGCTGACCATCCCTCGCCGGACCGCCTATCGCCTGCCCAAGCGCGACCTCCTCAAGACGGGGCCAGCCCACCGCACGGCGACGCGGTCGAACGACCAGGTGGTCGCGGCGCTCACCGAGGTGCTCGAGCAGTTCGCGATCGACGCCGTGGTGACGGGCTTCATGCGCGGGCCGACCGTGACCCGCTACGAGATCGAGCTCGGCCCGAGCGTGAAGGTGGAGCGCGTCACGGCCCTGTCGAAGAACATCGCGTACGCCGTGGCCAGTGCGGACGTGCGCATCCTGAGCCCCATTCCGGGGAAGAAGGCCATCGGCGTCGAGATCCCGAACAGCGACCGTGAACTCGTCGCGCTCGGCGACGTCCTGCGCAGCTCGACCGCGACGAACGACCACCACCCCCTGGCCGCGGCGCTCGGCAAGGACGTCGAAGGTGGTTTCGTCGTCGCCAATCTCGCGCGCATGCCGCATCTGCTGGTCGCCGGCGCCACGGGGGCAGGCAAGTCGAGCTGCATCAACAGCCTCATCACGTCGATCCTCATGCGCTCGACTCCTGACGAGGTGCGCCTCATCCTCGTCGACCCCAAGCGCGTCGAGCTGTCCGCGTACGAGGGAGTTCCGCACCTCATCACGCCGATCATCACGAGTCCGAAGAAGGCCGCGGACGCCCTGCAATGGGTGGTCAAGGAGATGGACCGTCGCTACGACGACCTTGCCCACTTCGGGTTCCGGCACGTGGACGAGTTCAACCGGGCCGTCCTCGCCGGCAAGGTCAAGCCGCTGCCGGGCAGCGAGCGCGTCGTCGAGCCGTACCCGTACCTGCTCGTCATCGTGGACGAGCTGGCCGACCTCATGATGGTGGCGCCGCGCGACGTCGAGGACGCCATCGTCCGCATCACCCAGCTGGCGCGAGCCGCCGGCATCCACCTCGTGCTCGCGACCCAGCGCCCGAGCGTCGACGTCGTGACCGGCCTGATCAAGGCGAACGTGCCGAGCCGTCTGGCCTTCGCCACGTCCAGCCTCGCCGACAGCCGCGTCATCCTCGACCAGCCGGGTGCGGAGAAGCTCGTCGGTCAGGGGGACGGCCTCTTCCTGCCCATGGGTGCCAACAAGTCGATGCGCATCCAAGGCGCCTTCGTGTCGGAGCAGGAGATCAGGGCCGTCGTCGCGCACTGCAAGGCCCAGGGCGAGGCACAGTACCTGGATGAGGTGGTCTCGGCCCCGACCTCGAAGCGCGAGATCGACGAGGAGATCGGGGACGACCTCGACGTCCTGCTCCAGGCGGTCGAGCTGGTCGTGTCGACCCAGTTCGGGTCCACGTCCATGCTCCAGCGGAAGCTGCGGGTCGGTTTCGCCAAGGCCGGCCGACTCATGGACCTGATGGAGACACGAGGGGTGGTCGGGCCCAGCGAAGGGTCCAAGGCTCGGGACGTCCTCGTGAAGCCGGAGGAGCTCCCCGGTCTGCTGCTGACCCTGCGGGGCGAGGCCTGACCGTTCGGCTCTGTCCCGTTCCGCTGCGAGCGCGGCAGCGCGCGCCTTACGATGCCGTGACGGGGCCATTGATCGGAGGATCATGTCTGCAGGCCAGATGCTGAGTGCGGCTCGGTCCGCCCGCGGCATGAGCCTCGATGATCTCGCCCAGGCGACCAAGCTCCGCGCGTCCATCCTGTCCGCGATGGAGCAGGACGATTTCAGCCACTGCGGTGGAGTCGTCTACGCCCGCGGACAGTTGCGGTCGATCGCTCCCGTCCTGGGCCTGGACCCGGAGGCGCTCGTCGACGCGTTCGACGAAACCCTGCCGCGTCGCCCCATCGACTGATCCGGCCGCAAGGCCCCTGCGTAGGCTGGGCGGGTGCCCGCACCGACCGACTCGTCCGCCGACCTGCAGAAGGTCGCCGTCGTCACGTTGGGCTGTGCGCGCAACGAGGTCGACTCCGAGGAACTGGCGGCCCGTCTCGCCGCGGGAGGTTGGCAGCTCGTCGACGACCCGGAGGCGGCTGATGCCGTCCTGGTGAACACCTGCGGCTTCGTCGAGGTGGCCAAGAAGGACTCGATCGACACGATCCTGTCGGTGGCCGACGTCAAGGGCGCCGGTGGTCCGACGGCGGTCGTGGCGGTCGGCTGCCTCGCGGAGAGGTACGGCCGGGAGCTGGCCGAGTCACTTCCGGAGGCCGACGCGGTGCTGGGCTTCGACGACTACCCCGACATCGCCGACCGTCTGCGACGCATCGTCGCCGGTGAGGCGCACGTGCCCCACGCGCCGACAGACCGGCGTCGGCTGCTGCCGGTGACGCCGGTGGAAAGGCCGGGTGCCACTGGCCCCGTTCCCGGGCACGGAGCGCTGGCGACGGAGACGGACGATGCCCCCGGGTGGCGACCACCCGTTCTTCGCCATCGTCTCGACGGCAGCCCTGTCGCACCCGTCAAGCTGGCCTCTGGATGTGACCGCCGCTGCACGTTCTGCGCGATCCCGTCGTTCCGCGGCTCGTTCGTGTCCCGCCTGCCGGAGGACATCATCGCTGAGGTGGGCTGGCTCGCCGGCGAGGGCGTGCGCGAGGTCGTCCTCGTGAGCGAGAACTCCACCTCCTACGGCAAGGACCTGGGCGACCTCCGCCTCCTCGAGCAGCTCCTGCCGCGGCTGGGGGAGGAGACCCCGATCTCGCGCATCCGGGTCGCCTACCTGCAGCCGGCCGAGGTGCGGCCCGACCTGCTCTCGGTCATCGCCGCAACGCCCGTCGTCGCCCCGTACTACGACCTGTCGTTCCAGCATGCGAGCCCGACGGTGCTACGGCGGATGCGTCGCTTCGGCGGCGCCGAGGCGTTCCTCGGTCTCATCGAGCGGATTCGAGAGCTCGACCCGACCGCCGGGATCCGGAGCAATGTCATCGTGGGGTTCCCCGGCGAGACCGAGGCGGAGTTCGCCGAGCTTGTGGCCTTCCTCGAGGAGGCGCGACTCGACGCGATCGGCGTGTTCGGCTACAGCGACGAGGAGGGCACCGAGGCTGTCGCGCTCGACGGCAAGCTGTCCGAGTCGCTCATCCATGAGCGGGTCGAGGAGGTCACGGCGCTGGCCGATGAGGTCATGGCACAGCGCGCCGAGGACCGCATGGGCGAGCGAGTCCACGTGCTGATCGAGTCGCTGGAGTACGACGACGACGAGTGGGCACTCGCACTCGGAAGGGCCGGGCACCAGGGACCCGACGACGCCGGGACGACGGTGCGACTCGGCGCTGCCTCCGTGGCCGTCGGCGACATCGTCGCCGCGCGGATCGTGGACGTCGAGGGTGTCGACCTTGTCGCCCAGATCGACGACGCGCCTCGATGAAGCCGCCCATCCCGGACCGGGCTGCCGACCCGGTCAGTGATGCCCCCATCGTCAACCTCCCGAACGCCCTGACCCTGCTGCGCGTCCTGTGCGTCCCTGTCCTTGCCGTCCTACTCGTCGTCGACGACGGCCAATTGGGGCCGGCCCGCGACGCGGCGGCCGTGCTCTTCGTCCTGGCGTCGATCACGGATCTCGTCGACGGTGCTATCGCACGCCGGTACGGGTTGGTGACGACATTCGGGAAGGTGGCCGACCCGATCGCTGACAAGGCGCTCACCGGCGTCGCACTGATCGGCCTCTCCCTCATGGGCGATCTGGCCTGGTGGGTGACGGCGATCATCCTGGTCCGGGAGATCGGGGTCACCCTGCTCCGCTTCTGGGTCATCGAGCACGGCGTGATCCCGGCCAGCCGCGGAGGGAAGCTGAAGACCGTCGTCCAGACGGTGGCCATCGCCATGTACCTCGCGGATGTCCCGCTGGCCTGGTGGTCGACGGTCAGCGCGGTGGCGATGGCACTGGCCGTGATCCTCACGATCGTGACGGGCCTTGACTACGTCGTTCGGGCCGTGCGGCTCCGTCGGCAGCCGGCATCCACCTCGACGCGGCTGGGCGTCCATCGTGGCTGACGATCGTCCCGCGCTGGTCGTCGCAGCCCTGGAGGAGCGCGGGCTGTGGCTGGCCACCGCTGAGTCGCTGACCGCCGGTCTTGTGGCAGCGACGCTCGGCGACGTTCCCGGCTGCTCGAGGGTGCTGCGCGGCGGGGTCATCGCCTACCAGCCGGACGTCAAGGCCGAGCTGCTCGGGTTGTCGGCGGAGACGCTGTCGTCCGGGATTGTGAGCCGACCGGTGGCCGAGGCGATGGCACTGGCCGCGGGTCGGCTGCTGCGGGCGGATGTCGGCGTCGGGACCACCGGGGTGGCCGGGCCGGATCCCCATGAGGGCGAACCGGTCGGATCGGTCTGGATCGCGGTGTCGGCGCCGTCCGGGGTCGTGGCACGTCACCTCGTGCTCGGCGGCGGCAGGGAGGCGATCCGGAGTCAGACCGTTGCGGCATGCTGGGACCTGCTGCTCGAGATGCTTCAGGACAGCCCGTAACCGTAGGCCGGGAATACGTCGGGCGGGTGCGGGCGTTGTCACCGATCACCAGCGGTCGCCGGGCAGGTCCGGCCGGGCGCAGGTACTCTACGACTCTGCAGGTGGAGGGAGGCCCCGTGATCGTCCTTCGACAGGTGATCGGCGATGAACTGCGTCGTCGCCGACAGGACCAAGGGCGCACGCTGCGCGACGTCTCCGGGGCGGCCGCCGTGTCCCTCGGGTACCTGTCCGAGGTCGAGCGAGGCCAGAAGGAAGCCTCCAGCGAGCTGCTGGCCGCGATCTGCGGGGCCTTGGAGGTCTCCCTGGCAGACGTGCTGGCCTCGGTCAGTTCCCAGTTCGCTGAGGCCGAGTCGACGCGCCGACCCATGTCGCCCGTCTGAGACCCACGCTCCCGCCGCCCGCCAAGGCTGACGCGGCTCGCTCTGACCCGACGCAGTCCTCGTTCACGCCCGGGTCGAGGGCAGACGGAGCCCTCGGGGCGTGGGAAGGAACCCAGCCGCGTTGAGGACTTCCGTGGCCGCTGGATCGGGGGCCGCACCGTTGACGCGCGTGATGACGGCTCGCTCCGCGCCCGCCCGAACCGCGTCGCGGACCAGGGCTGCTGTCGCGGCTGCCAGCGCGTCGCCGGGCTGGTCCCACATCAGCAGGGAACGGCCGCCCCGCTCGAGGTAGAGCGCGGGCCGGCCATCGACCAGGACGACCACGGCCCCGGCCTTCCTCGCCGGCCGATGGGCCGTGGAGGCGCCGACGAGCTCTGGCCAGGGCAGCGCCGCACCGTAGGCGTTGGCGGGGTCCGTAGCGGCCAGCACGTGCACCACGGGGCCGGACCCGGCGGCGTGCGCCGCTCGGGCCCGCATCCGGTCCACCGCGATGGGGAGGGCGAACTGCGCCGCCCCCAGCCCGTCCACTGCGTAGGTTCGACGACAGCGCCCTGCGTCCTCGAATGCGGACAGGACCCGGTACATGCCGGCGAAGCCACCCTCGATGCGCTCCGACGCGACGCTGCCGCGGGTCACGATGCCGTAGCGGTCCAGCAGGCCCTGTGCGCGCGCGGTTGCGGCGGACGTGGGATCGACCTGCACGGGAGCGAGGCGGGACCAGCGTCCGGAGCCGGCGGGCGGCCCGGAGCGCGACGGGAGGCCAGGTCGCCCCCGACGACCGGGTGACCGGGGTCGGGCTCCCGAGATCCGTGCACGCAATGCGGCCCAGCCGTCGTTGGTGACCTGGCCAGTCCAGGCCAGTGCCCACAGTGCCTCGACGAGCGCGGCATCGGTCGCGATGGGGCCGTCCGCCCGACCGACGCCGATGGCGTCGGCAAGATCTCGGAAGAACAGCGCCCCGCCCCGGTCGAGCGCGTCAAGCACGGCCGCCCCGGCCGCATCGGTGTCGGGCACCTGCGCCGAACGAAGCGCGGACGCGCGATCAGCGGGTGCCAGGCAGACGACTCCGTCGCCGCCGGTGAGCGGCGCGACGCCCCACCAGACGACGTCGCCGGAGGCGATGAGCTGGTCGAGCATGCCGTCGTTCACGCCCTCCACCCGTGCCGGCAGCACGGCGCGCAGCCACGTGCTCGCGGGCAGCGCCGTTCCCGCCAGCTGGTCCACCACCTCGAAGCAGCCGTCGATGCCACGAAGCTCGGGGCGGCGGCCGGAGGGGGCCACGCGCTGCCAGTCGGGGAGGAACGCCGCGAACGTCTCGTGCGGGACCGGCTCGATCTCGTTGCGGAGCCGAGCGATGGAGCGGCGCCGGATGCGGCGGAGCACGTCGACGTCGCAGTACTCGGGATGCGGGTCTCCGGCGGCCGGGACCGGACGGAACGCGCCGCGCACAAGCCGACCGGCCGCCGTCAGGCGGTCGAGCACCTCGGTGGCGACGGCCGCGGGCAGGCCCAGTGCGGAGGCCGCCTCGGGTGCCGTGAACGGGCCGTGGGTGCGCCCGTACCGACCGAGCACATCGCCGAGCGGGTCGCCGACGGGCACGAGGTGCGCGTCGGGGATCCCGACGGGCAAGGCGATCCCGAGGGCGTCCCGGAGGCGACCTGCGTCCTCGATCGCCGCCGTCACGTCGGCTCCGGCGATGCGGACGGGCAGCGCACGTCGGTCGCTCTCGAGCCGTGCCAGCCACTCGGGCTGCACCCCTCTCGCTGCCGCGGCAGCCTCGGAGAGAGGCCCGAGCAGGCGGAGGAGATCGGCGGCGTCCTCGACGTCTCGAGCGCGGGTGGCCGGGGTGAGCCGTTGCAGCTCCGCCTCGACCTCGTCGATGGCGCCCGCGTCGAGCAGGTCCCGGAGCTCCGGGGTGCCGAGCAGCTCGGCGAGCAGGCCGGGGTCGAGGGTGAGCGCCTGGGCCCTGCGCTCCGCGAGGGGCGAGTCGCCCTCGTAGAGGAACGACGCCACGTAGCCGAAGAGCAGCGACTGGGCGAAGGGTGAGGGCTGGTCCGTCGCCGCCTCATGAACCCTGATGCGCCCGTCCCGCAGCTGGGCGAGGACCGAACGCAGGGCCGGGACGTCATACACGTCCTGCAGGCATTCGCGAACGGTCTCGAGGACGATCGGGAAGGACGCATAGCCCGAGGCGACGCCCAGAAGGTGTGCGGACCGCTGGCGCTGCTGCCACAACGGTGTCCGGCGATCGGGTCGGCGGCGGGGCAGGAGGAGCGCGCGCGCAGCACACTCGCGGAAGCGCGAGGCGAACAGCGCCGACCCGCCGACCTCCGCGGTGACGAGGGCCTCGATCTCGTCCGGGTCGATCGCGATGAGGTCCAGGACGGCGCGTGCGGACTGCTCGTCGTCGGTGTCCGGGAGGCGAAGGACGATGCCGTCGTCGGCGTGCATGACCTGGGCGTCGAGCCCGATGGCCTCGCGGATCCTGGCGCCGATGACCAGCGCCCACGGCGCATGCACCTGGGCGCCGTACGGGCTGTGGATGACGACGCGCCAGTCGCCGAGCTCGTCGCGGAACCGCTCCACGACGATGACCGTGTCACTCGGGACGAGTGTGGTGGCATCGCGCTGCTCGGCCACGTACTGCAGCAGGTTGGCGGTCGCGTTGTCGTCGAGCCCGGACCCTTCGAGCACGGAGGTCGCGTTGCGAGCGCTCGCGAGCTCGCGGACGAAGGCACCGACGGCACGTCCGAGCTCGGCCGGGCGACCGAGCGCGTCGCCGTGCCAGAACGGCAGCCGACCGGCCTGGCCAGGGGCAGGCGACACGAGGACGCGGTCGTGAGTGATGTCCTCGATGCGCCACGACGAGGCTCCAAGTGCGATGACATCGCCGACGCGTGACTCGTAGACCATCTCCTCGTCGAGTTCCCCGACCCGAGATCCCGCGCCGCCGTCGGTCCCGCCGCCGACCAGGAAGACGCCGAACAGGCCCCGATCCGGGATGGTGCCGCCGCTGGTCACGGCCAGTCGTTGGGCACCGGGTCGGCCGGACAGCACACCGGAATCGCGGTCCCACACCAGTCGTGGTCGCAGCTCGGCGAACTCGTCCGACGGATACCGCCCGGAGAGCATGTCGAGCACGGCCTCGAGCACGCCCTCCGTCAGCGTGGCGAACGGCGCCGCCCGACGTGCCATGGCCAGCAGGCCATCGAAGGTCCACTCGTCCATGGCCACGCAGGCGACGATCTGCTGGGCCAGGACGTCGATAGGCGTGCGCGGAATGCGCAGGTCCTCGATGAGGCCCTCCCTCATGCGCGCCGTCACGACGGCGGACGTGACCAGATCTCCGCGGTACTTGGGGAAGACGATGCCGCGGCTGACGGCACCGACCTGGTGCCCGGCTCGTCCCACGCGCTGGAGGCCGCTCGCAACGCTGGGAGGGGTCTCCACCTGGACCACGAGGTCGATGGCCCCCATGTCGATGCCGAGCTCGAGGCTGCTGGTGGCCACGACCGCGGGCAGGCGCCCGGCCTTCAGGTCCTCCTCGATCAGCGCTCGCTGCTCCTTGCTGACCGAGCCGTGATGTGCCCGCGCGACCACGGGGGGCGCGGATCGCCCGGCCGCGAGAGCACGGCCCAGGGCGATCTCGTTTACCTGCGCGGTGATGCGCTCGGCCAGCCGTCGACTGTTGGCGAAGACAAGCGTGGTGCGGTGCTGCTCGATGAGGTCGACGAGCTGCTCGTCGATGTGCGGCCAGATCGAGGTGCGGGCCACCGCCCCCGCTGCGCCGCCGGGCAGTTCCGCGCTCGCGGCGAGCTCTGCCATGTCGTCGACGGGCACGCGGATCTGCAGGTCCCACAGCTTCTCGCTCGGCGGCGCGACCACGGTGGCCGGCCGCTCCGAGCGGACGAAGCGGGCGACCGTGTCGACGGGGCTGACGGTGGCGCTCAGGCCGATGCGCTGGGCGGGCCGGTCGAGCAGCAGGTCCAGACGCTCGAGGGACAGCGCCAGGTGGGCACCGCGCTTCGTCCCAGCGACTGCATGCACCTCGTCGAGGATCACGGTGTCGATGCCCCGGAGGGACTCGCGCGCCTTCGAGGTGAGCATGAGGAACAGCGACTCGGGCGTCGTGATGAGGATGTCCGGCGGCCGCCGGACCAGCCTGGCGCGCTCAGCCGGGGGAGTGTCGCCCGTGCGTATGCCCACCGACACCTCCCGGGTGGAGACGCCCAGTCGGGTGGCCTCTCGCTCGATGCCCACGAGGGGACTGCGGAGGTTCCTCTCGACGTCGACGGCCAGGGCCTTGAGCGGGGACACGTAGAGGACCCGGCAGCGACGGAGTCTGTCCTGCGGCGGATCCTCGTTCATCAGCCGGTCGAGGGCCTGGAGGAAGGCTGCGAGTGTCTTGCCGCTCCCCGTGGGTGCCACGACGAGGGTGTCGTCGCCCGCGGAGATCGCCCCCCAGGCGCCGATCTGTGCTGCCGTGGGCGCCTCGAAGGCGCTGGCGAACCACGCCCGGGTGACGGGGGAGAGGAGGGTGGGGCCGTCGTCCGTCATCGACCGGCCAGGGCTGCGGCAGCGACGAGCAGGAGGAAGCCGACGAGCTCGACCATGCCGATCCGGGCCGGACGCATCGACGCAGACGCGGTGAACGAACGGATCGCGAACCAGCCGAACGGCGCGACGAGCAGCAGTCCGCTCGGCAGCCCCCACCAGACGGCCAGCCCGACGGATGCACCGACACTCACCACTGCCGTGCCGCGCGAGACGCGTGAGTAGCGGGCGTCGGCGCGCTCCCTGATGAGTGACTTGACGTGCAGGGTCGAGCCGACGAGCAGCAGTGCGACGGCGGCGGTGAGCACCCACACCTGCGCAGGGATGTCGGAAAGTGGCGGAGGTGCCGCGGTCTGACCTCCGACGGCGACCATCCAGGTGACAGGCACCATGACCGTGCACTCGACGATGAAGACCGCGTCGTTGACCAGGGAGCGCTCGTCGCGCCGACGCGCGTAGGCGAGGTTCACGACGAAGGCAGCCGTGTAGAGCGCGGCGACCCACGCGAGCCACGGCCGGAGAGCCAGCAGCGGCAGTCCCGCGGCGAGCACGATGAGCCACCAGGTCGCCAGCGGGCGCGCGAAACGGGCCGGCCGCGGGTTGCGGGATGCGCGGTCGCGGGCCACGGCCAGGGTGAGGTAGGAAGCCGGATAGGCCGCTACCCACGTGGCAGCGAGCAGCAGGATGACCGGTGACCACGGGGACACTGTCAGGGCGACGGCCACAGGCAGTCCGAGGAAGGCCCAGGCCCCGTGCTGCGGCGGAATCCACGCCACCGGTCGGTCACGTCGGCCGGCGACACGGGGTGCGAGCGGAGGGGTCACGACCCGATTGTGCTTGATGGGGCAGACTGACCGCCGTGCGGCTGACCGACTTCTGGGACCGGATGGATCAGGTCCTCGGACCTGCGTACGCCAGGTCGTGGGCGCATGACGTCGTCCTTCCTCCGCTGGGCATGACCGCGGAGCAGGCGATCGCCAGCGGGATGGACACCAAGGACGTGTGGCGGGCCGTCTGCGCCACCACCGAGGTGCCCGGGGTCCTGAGGTGAAGGAGGCCCCGGCCGACCTGCGGTACCTGACCGTGGTGACGTACGGCCGTACGGGCAGCACGGTGCTGCAGGCAGCCCTCAACGCCCTGCCCGGAGTCGTCGTGCGCGGCGAGAACTACGGCGCCCTGCGTGGGCTCAACGCCTACGTCCAGGCCGTCGCCGAGACGGCGGACCGGCACCACGCCGGCAAGCCGACACATCCCTGGTACGGATCCGCCCGGCTGAGCCCCGCAGACGTCGTCTCGGACCTGCGCCGCCATGTGCTGTCCACGATTCTTCGACCGCGGCCGGACACGACCTGGATCGGGTTCAAGGAGGTCCGCTACGAGCCGGGCCACTTCGCCGACTACGACGACCTGCTCAACTACCTGCTGTTCCTCGACAAGCTCTTCCCCGGGATCGTCTACCTCATGAACGTCAGGGACCCGGAGGCCGCCGCCCGAAGCGGCTGGTGGCCGGGCAACGAGAACGCCGTGGAGGTGCTGGCGACCACGAGGTCCCGGCTGGCCGATGCCACCGTCGACCTGACGCGGATGCTCGGGGCGGGCAGGGCCGCGCTCGTCGACTACGACGAGTGGAACGGCGCGCCTGAGGTGCTGACCCGGGTGTTCGGGACGCTGGGCCTGCCGCGCGACGACGACGCTGTCCGCCGAGCGGTGGGCACGCGGCTCGATCACGGACCGCACCGGCGCGACGCGGCTGGCGATGCCGGGGGGAGTGCATGACCGAGACGGCTCAGCGGCCCTCGATAGACGTCGCCGAGGTGCAGCGACGAGCGGTGGTCGTGCTGTCGACCGGATCGGTCTTCAGCGGGATCGCTGTGGCCGGCTCCGTCGCCGCGGGCTCGCTGATCGCGGCCTCGGTGGCCGACTCGGAGGCAGCGGCCGGCCTGGCGCAGACCGCGGGGGTCCTGGGCGCGGCAGTCCTGGCGCTCCCACTGGCGCGCATCTCGCTGGGGCGGGGCCGCCGAGCGGCCCTGGCGACCGGTTATGGGATCGGCGCCGCGGGCGCGGTAGTGGTCGTGCTGTCAGCGGTCCAGCGCAGCCTTCCGCTCGTGCTCGTGGGGTGCTTCTTCGTGGGCGTCGCGTCGGCGTCCACGTACCAGGCCCGCTACGCCGCCACCGACCTGGCAACCGAGGAGCACCGAGCACGTTCACTGTCGTGGGTCGTGTGGGCGGGAACGGCCGGCGCCGTCCTCGGCCCCAACCTGCTCAATGTTTCCGGCAATCTGGGGCTTCGACTCGGTCTACCCGAGCTGGCCGGGCCATACGTGGTCGCGGCGGGCTGCCTCGTCCTGACGACGGCCGTCCTCCTGTTCTTCCTCAGGCCCGACCCCTACCTCGTGTCGATCGCCCAGCGGGCCTCTCGTGGTGAGGCGTCGCACCGGCCGCGGCTGCGGGACGGCATCACGCACCTGAGGGGGCGGCCGCGCGCCATCCTCGGCATCGGGACCATCGCCATCGGCCACGTCGTCATGGTCATGGTCATGGTGATGACCCCGGTCCACATGGCACATGTCGACGTCACCCTGCAGCTCATCGGCCTTGTCATCAGCGTCCACGTCGCGGGCATGTACGCCCTGTCGCCGGTCGTCGGATGGAGCGTCGACCGCTTCGGCCGGATCCGGGTCGTCGTCGCCGGCATCGTCATCCTGGCCGCGGCGTGCGTCGTCTCCGGTCTTGCGCCCGGCGACAACGTGCCCATGCTCGGTGTCGGACTCTTCCTGCTCGGGCTCGGCTGGTCGTGCACCCTCATCGCGGGGTCGACGATGGTGACAGACGAGGTCATGGCCGTCGAGCGTCCCGCCGTCCAGGGGCTGTCGGACCTGGTGATGAACGCCGCGGGCGCCTTCGGGGGAGCCCTCGCCGGGGTCGTCGTGATCTTGTCGTCCTACGGGTGGCTGTGCGCGGTCGCCCTCGTCCCGGTGGCCGGACTCGCGGTGGCAGTGGCGACACCGGCGTGTCGCGTGCATTCGAACACCCGTTCGATATAGATTCACCGCACGACGAAGGATGGTCACCCGGTCACCGCCGGGACCGTTCGCCGCCGGATGTCAGAGGCCCCACCTAGATTCACGGTACGACCTGTCACACCGACCACGGTCCCACCGACGCACCTGAGGAGACACCATGGCCAGCGCCGCCAACGACCGCGAGAAGGCCCTCGACGCCGCACTCGCCCAGATCGAGCGCCAGTTCGGCAAGGGCTCGGTCATGAGGCTGGGTGAAGAGGGTCGCGCACCCGTCGAGGTGATCCCGACCGGCTCGATCGCACTCGACATCGCCCTCGGGATCGGCGGGCTGCCCCGCGGTCGAATCGTGGAGATCTACGGGCCTGAGTCGTCCGGCAAGACGACCGTGGCCCTGCACGCCATCGCGCAGGTGCAGGCGGCGGGTGGCCTTGCCGCCTTCATCGACGCGGAGCACGCGCTCGACCCGGAGTACGCGTCCCGCCTGGGCGTCGACCTGGACAACCTCTACGTGTCCCAGCCCGACACCGGCGAGCAGGCCCTGGAGATCTGCGACACGCTGGTGCGATCGGGGGCCATCGATCTCGTCGTCATCGACTCGGTGGCAGCGCTCGTTCCGCGCGCGGAGATCGAGGGCGAGATGGGCGACTCGCATGTCGGCCTCCAGGCCCGACTCATGAGCCAGGCCCTCCGCAAGATGGCCGGTGCGCTGAGCAACACCAACACGACGGCGATCTTCATCAACCAGCTGCGCGAGAAGATCGGCGTGATGTTCGGCTCGCCGGAGACGACGACCGGCGGCAAGGCGCTGAAGTTCTACTCGTCCATCCGTCTCGACGTGCGTCGCATCGAGACCCTCAAGGGCGGCACCGAGGCGGTCGGCAACCGGACTCGCGTCAAGGTGGTCAAGAACAAGGTGGCACCACCGTTCAAGCAGGCGGAGTTCGACATCCTCTACGGGGAGGGCATCTCGCGCGAGGGCTCCCTGATCGACATCGGCGTGGATGCGGGCATCGTGCGCAAGTCCGGGGCCTGGTACACGTACGAGGGAGACCAGCTGGGACAGGGCAAGGAGAATGCCCGCACGTTCCTGAAGGACAACCCCGACCTTTCGAACGAGATCGAGAAGCGGATCAAGGAGTCTCTCGGTATCGGTCCGCAGGTGGACGCGCCGGCCGACGTTCCGTTGCCGCCACTGGCACCGATCGACGAGTAGCCGCCCGCGACCGTGAGGTACGTCAGCAAGCCATCACCGGGACCGGCCGGCGGCGACCAGGACGACGCGAACCCCGAGCAGGTGGCTCGCGCGATCCTGCTGCGGCGCCTGAACGCCGCGCCCCGCACCGAGAGCGAGCTGCGCGGCGATCTGCTGCGCCGTGGCATTCCGGAGGATGTTGCCGACCGGGTGCTCGAGCGGTTCGCCGAGGTGGGCCTGATCGATGACGCCAGCTACGCACAGCAGTGGGTGGAGGCCAGGCGACGCACCCGGGGCACAGCGAGGGCGGTCCTGCGGCAGGAGCTTCGACGCAAGGGTGTCGACGACGAAGACGTGCAGGCGGCGCTGGAGACGATCGATCCGGAGGACGAGCGCGAGAGGGCGCGCGAACTGGTGCGGTCGAAGGCGCGCGCTGCCTCCCGCCTGGATCCGGCGGCGCGGATGCGGCGGTTCAGCGGGATGCTGCAGCGACGTGGCTATCCGGCATCGGTGGCGTTCGGCGTGGTGCGCGAGGTGCTGGCGGAGCTCGACGGAGACGATCCGGTCGGCGATGGGCCCGAGCCGACCTGGGATGGGCCGCCCGAGGATGAGCGCCCGGCCGACAGCCAGTAGGCGACGCCTGCTGCTGCGGCGGCCACACCGAACACCACGACGGTGCCCGCGATGGACGTCAGCGCCTCGGGCCGTACGAGCATGACGACGGCCAGGCAGGTCAGTACGGACCCGGCGATGAGCTTGAGCAGCCGGCCGTGGCGCTCCTGCACCTTGGTCGCCCTCATCGTCACGACGGCCAGAGCGAACACGGCGAGCTCGTCAAGGAGGAACACCGCCATGTAGACGGCGAACAGGCCTGCGGCCTGCAGCGGGCCGACGCCCTGCTCCGCGAGCAGAGCGGTCCACAGCAGCGGCAGTCCGGCCGTGCACGGCGTCTCCAGCAGCGACACGGCGACGGCGAGCGTGACGGTACCCAGCAGGGTCGCGGCCAGGGCTCCGTCGGGGGAGGCCACGCCGCGCATCCGTGAGTAGAGCCCAGGGCGCCTCTGGGCCGAGATGGACAGCGATGGGCCGGCCCGGACACCGAGCCCATCCTTGAGCTGGAGTATCCCGAAGGTCCCGGCGATGACCGCCACCACGACGCGCAGCCAGACCATTCCGGACAGATACGACGCAGCCGAGTACATCCCGAGCATGTACAGCCCGTACATCGCAGCCGTGACGAACAGGAAGACCCCGCCCACCAGGAGCACGCGGCCGCGACTGCCTCGGTTGAGCACCATCGCGAGCAGCAGGCTCAGGACCCACAGCGAGCAGGGGTTCACGCCGTCGACGAAGCCGATGGCGATGGTGGAGGCCAGAAGGGAGACGTCATCGACGGCGACGGAGCCGACGAGAGGGATCTCCACCACGCGCGCCGGATCGACGTCGTCGGCCGACGGGGGAGGCACATCCGCCGAGTCCGTTGCGGCTGCTGCGACGGCTGCCGCGATGGCGGCGGCGGTGGCGTCGTCGAACCCCACCCAGACGGTGTCGCCGACGATGGTGACCGGGACCCCGACGGGCTCGAACCCCATGCGGTCGGCGGTGGCGAGGAGCAGATCGCGACCGACTTCGTCGTACCAGACCTCGTGTTCCTCGATGATGACGTCGGGGTGATCGACGGCGAACCCGTCGAGGAAGGCGCGCTCGGCCGCGCAGTGCGGACAGCCGTCACCGTGGAAGAGCACGATCGTGACGGGTGCGCCCTCGTCAGCGAGCGCACTCCAGACGGGAGCGAGCAGCGCCCCCAGCGCCATGAGAGCGCCCACGAGCACGAGCCACGCTCGCCGTCTGGCCACGGTTCCAGCATCGCCCCGGCGGGTCGGGGTCGGCAGAGACGAAGGGCCTGATCGCAGCACCGGTCGTCGGCCGTCACTAGGTTGGCTGGGTGCAGGAGGACGCGGTGCCACGACGGGTCGTCGGCTGGCTGGCCGCCACCGTGGTCGTGCTGGCGGCGTCCTTCTGTGCGCTGACGTGGTGGGTGACGACGACCACGGAGGTCGGTGCCGTGGACCTGCGCGTCGGGACGGCGGTCCACGACGTGGCGCTGTCCGCCACCTGGCTGGTGAGCGTGTCGCTGGTGCTGGAAGTCGTGGGCAGCGTCCCGTTCTGTGCGGCGGTCGTCGCCATCGTGGTCGTCGCGCTGGTCACTGGTGGCGGCCTCCGGCCTCCCCGCAGGATGCGGATGATCGCGGCTGGGGCTCTGGTCGCAAGCGCGGCTGGCGGGGCGCTGCTGGACACGCTCATCAAGCGTGCGGTCGATCGACAGCGCCCACCGTGGAACGGTCTGTGGTCGTGGGAGGAATCGGCGTCCTACCCCTCCGGTCATGCGCAGGCGGGGATCACCGTCTGGGTTGCCGTGGCTCTCGTGGGCCTTCTCGTGCTGCCCGCAGCCTGGCGTTGGTGGGTCGCCGGGCCGATCGCGGTCATCGGTGTCTGCATCGGGGCGAGCCGCGTGGTGCTCGGCGTGCACTGGCCGAGCGATGTCCTTGGCGGCTGGCTGCTCGGGAGCGCGTGGCTCCTGATCGGTGTTGTCGGTCTCAGCTGGCTGGGACGACGGCAGGCTGGCGCAGGAGCGGCAGGACGATAGCGTCGACGATGTGCTCGAGCTCGGGCGCGGACGGTGCCCGGCCGGTCAGCACCAGCTGATGCACCACCATCGCCGCGGGGACCTGCATGACGACCGGATCGACGGGGTGGACCGGGATCTCCCCTCGGGCCATCGCGCGCTGCAGCATGGCGACGACCTCCGCCTCCTTCTCCCGACCGAAGCGGGTCTGGAACTCGGCGCCCAGCTCGGGGTCGTGCGCGCCCTCGCTGATCAGCTCGCGGAGCACGACGCCCAGATCGCCCTTGAGCTGGCCCGAGAGTGCGGTCAGCGAGGCCAGCAGGTCCGCGCGCAGCTGACCGGTGTCGGTGTCCGGACCGGGCAGCGACTCCTCCATCGTGGTGATGAAGACATCGAGCGCGAGGGCCCGCACGTTCGGCCAGCGTCGGTACAGCGCAGACTTGCCGGTCCCGGCCCGTCGGGCGATCCGGTCCATGGACGCGCCCCGCAGGCCGTTGTCGGAGATCTCGGCCAGGGCGGCCTCGAAGACCGCCTCGCGCAGCACCTCGCCGCGGCGGCGGGAGGCGGGACAGGGCAGCGACATGCCCACACACTAACACCGTTGTGAACTGATGCGTTCCTTGATTTGACAGATAGGGGACGATGGCGTTCGCTATACCTAGGCGCGGTCGCGTGCCTGTCACAGTTCCCCGCTCGTGGAAGTAGGACACATGCCTGGCCTGTCTGCATGGGCGGTTCGTCGCCCGGTCATCGCCCTGATCTCCTGGTTCGTCGCGATGATCGCCATCGTCAGCCTCGGACTGACCCTGGGGGGTCAGCTGAACGACAAGTTCGAGCTTCCGGACACGGAATCCAAGACCGCCACTGACCTCCTTGCCGCGAGCGGCACCGACACCAGCCGCCTCGACGGCGGTGCCACCATCGTCTGGTCCCCGGCCGAGGGGCCGGCGGTGAGCGAGTCGGCAGCAGGCACCCTGGTGCCCTTGCTGACGACCGTCTCGGAGCTGGACTCCGTCACGTGCGTGTCCAACCCCTTCGATCCGCAGGGGGCCAGCCTCGGTCGAGACTGCCCGACCGGCGGGGGCATGGATCCCGAGGCGATGCAGGCGCTGACGCCCGAGGAGCAGCAGGTCCTTGCGGCCTCGTTCGCGCCCGTCAGTCCCGACGGCCGCGTCGCGTTCGCCAGTATCTCCTTCGCCACGGACGCCGAGGGCGAGCTCGACGTCTCCGCCGCGGACGCCAAGGTCATCATCGACGAGGTCAAGGCCGCGAACAGCGAGGCTCTGGCCATCGGCGCCCAAGGCCAGGTTCTCGAGTTCGCCGGCCAGGAGCCGCCGAGCAGCGAGGCCGTCGGCCTGCTCGTCGCGATCATCATCCTGCTCATCGCCTTCGGCTCGATCGTGGCCGTGGGCCTGCCCATCGTCCCGGCACTGCTGGGCCTGACGATGGGACAGATGGGCGTCCTGCTCGTGGCCAACTTCATGGACGTCGCGACCTTCGCGCCGACTCTGGCCGCCATGATCGGTCTGGGCGTCGGCATCGACTACGGCCTGTTCGTGACCAACCGGTTCCGGCAGGGCCTGCTGCACGGCCACGACCCCAAGGCATCGGCGATGGAGGCCGTCAACACGGCCGGCCGTGCCGTCCTGTTCGCCGGCAGCACCGTGATCATCGCGCTCATGGGCCTGTTCGTCATGGGCATCTCGTTCTTCAACGGCCTGGCCCTCGCCGCCGGCGTCACCGTGTTCATGGTCATGCTCGCGGCGCTCTGGTTCCTGCCTGCCCTGCTCAGCCTGCTGGGCACCAAGTCGCTGGCCCTGCGCCTGCCGTGGGGCAAGAAGGCCGGCTCCATGGTCGGCCACCCTGAAGGCCGCGGCTGGGCCCACTACGGGCGGATCCTGCAGAAGCGGCCCATCGTCCCGGCGCTCCTCGCGCTGGGGGCCGTCGTGGTGCTGGCCATCCCGATGTTCAGCCTTCGCCAGGGCTTCGCTGACGACTCCGGCAAGCCGGAGGGCTCCTCGGCCCGCATCGCCTACGACCTGCGTGCCGAGGGCTTCGGTGCCGGCGTGAACGGGCCGTTCGTCGTGGTCGCGGACCTCAGCGAGGCCACCAGCCCCGACGCCTACGGGCAGATCATCGCGTCTCTGAACGAGACCGAGGGCGTGGCGGGCACCTCGCCCAGCCTCGAGCTGCTGCCGATCATGGGGAAGATGGCCCAGGCCGCAGCGGAGGCGGGTGGCGAGACCCCAGCGCAGGACGCGCAGACGGTCCAGGCCATCGCCGTCTTCCCGGACACGGCACCCCAGGATGAGGCGACCACCCAGTTGCTGGAGCGGCTGCGCACCGAGGTCAACCCGCAGATCCAGGAGGCCACCGGAGCCCGCCTGTACGTGGGCGGCACCCAGGCGATCACCAGCGACTTCACCACGGTGTTGCAGGACGCTCTTCCGCTGTTCCTGGCCATCGTCATCGGCCTGGGCTTCCTGGCGCTGGTGCTGCTGTTCCACTCGATAGTCGTGCCGTTGACCGCGGCCGTGACGAGCCTGCTGTCGTTCGCGGCGGCAATGGGCATCACCGTGGCCGTCTTCCAGTGGGGCTGGCTCAGCGGCCTGCTCGGGGTTCCCGGGACCGGTCCCATCTTCCCGTTCCTCCCGATCATGGTGTTCGCCATCCTGTTCGGCCTGTCGATGGACTACCAGGTCTTCCTGGTCACCCGCATGCAGGAGGAGTGGTTGAAGACCGGCGACAATCTCGCTGCGGTCCGTCGTGGGCTGGCCGGCTCGGGCCGCGTGGTCGTGATCGCCGCGGCGATCATGTCCAGCGTCTTCCTCGCCTTCGTGCCGAGCACGAACTCCACGATCAAGCTGTTCGGCATCGCGCTCGCGTCGGCGGTGCTCATCGACGCGTTCATCGTCCGCCTGGTCCTCGTGCCGTCGCTGATGAGCATGCTGGGCAAGGCGAACTGGTGGCTGCCGGGCTGGCTCGATCGTGTCCTGCCCAAGGTGCACATCGAGTCTGCCGAGGACGAGATCACCGACGACGAGGTCACGGACGACGGCGTCACGGACGACGACGCCCAGCCGGTCGCTGTCGGGTAAGGCCCGCCGTGGTCGCACTCCCGTTACGGCGAGGGCGCGACCACGGGTGCGTGGGCGCGAGCATCGGCCGCGTTGTGCACCATGGACCTGGCGTCGGTCGGGACCATCGTCGATCTCGACCGCGAGGTGTTCCCCTCCAGGGGAGGCAGGCGGAGGAGTAGGACGACCTCGTCCAGGAGGGAAGGCGACCGGGTGACGGCGACGTTCCGGGGAGGGGACCTCGTCCTCCACCTTCCGAGGCTGGACCTGCACACGGTCCTGCCGGAGGAGTACCAGCTGCTCGCGACGGATCGTGCGGATGCGCGACTGTGGATCGGCCGCGGCTTCTCGAACCCGCTCGGACACCTGATTGACGATCCGGGTCCCCTCCCATACCGGATGCCGAGGATCGAGGCTGATCCGCTGGCCGCCCCCTTCCTGCTGCGCATGGGCGTCCTACGCGACCGCAGCATCATCGTCGGGAGCTGCGGCTTCCACACGCGTCCTGATGACGAGGGGATCGTCGAGATCGGGCTGGGCGTCGAGGAGTCCTACCGGGGTCGGGGACTGGCGCAGGAGATGCTCCACGGCATGTGGGCCTGGGTCATCGACCAGCCCGGCGTACGCACGCTTCGCTACACCGTCTCGCCGGACAATGCCCCGTCGCAGGCCATCATTCGGACTCTCGGTTTCGCTCTCGTGGGGGTTCAGCAGGACGAGATCGACGGCCCCGAGGATATCTTCGAGATGGCCGCCGACGAATACCGCGATCGGTTCGCGACGCGGTAGGCCTCGACGATGCCCCGCTGCGGGCGTCAGCAGGACACCCCGCCGACGCCGCAATAGCGTCGGGCCATGAGACTCGCGACGCTGGGGGGCGTCTCAGCCCTCGCACTGACCCTGACCGTGACTCCGCTGGCGGGGGCATCCGCCGCCGGCAGCGACCCGAACCGAACGCAGGTGGAGCAGGCGTACGCGCCGACCCCGGACGAATGGGCGCCTCAGGGCGTCCTCATCGCGGACAGCGGCTTCGACCCCGTGATCGACAGCTTCTCGTTCCCGAACTACGCGAACACGACCGACGTGGCACAAGCCCTGCTGGGGTACCCGCCGGGACAGCCGGTCCTCAACCTCACGGCTGTCGAGGCCCAGCGGATCTTCGGCTCCAAGGCCGCCTGCACCTACGGGTCGGGCGAGGACTGCGTCCTGAATCCAGCAGTGGCCCAGTGGGTCAACTCGGTGTCCCAGTCCATGAGCGGGGGGCACTGCTTCGGGATGGCCGCCGTCGTGGCGGGCCTGTTCAACGGGATGATCTCGCGAGCCGGACTGACGCCGTCGTCGGTCAACTCCACCATCGCCTTCAGCCCGGCCGTCCAGCGGCAGATCGCCCAGTGGTATTCGACGCAGACCTTCTTCCTTCCCGATGAGGCCCTCATGGCGGGTGCCTTCGTCCCGCCCGATGAGATCGTCGGCCAACTGGTGGAGTTCCTGCCCTCGGGGACGCTGCCGTACGTGCTGGCGATGTGGATCTACACGGAGCAGGACGGCGTGGAGACGCCGGCAGGCGGGCACGGGATCACGCCGTACGCCGTGTACGACCGCGGCAACGGCCTGGTCGACATCGCCGTCTACGACAACAACTACCCGCTGCGGGAGCGGGCCATCCACGTGGACATGAACGCCAACACGTGGGAGTACGAGGTGTTCGCCACCCCCGGGCAGGAGCCGTTGGTGACCGGGGGCAACGCTGAGAACCTGCGACTCGGCCTGATACCGCTCGCCCAGCTCACGGGTCGCCGGGACTGCGCGTTCTGCGCCGACGCAGCGGAGGGGACGGCCGTCGTGACGGGGGAGGGCCTGTTCCAGGACATCGACTCCGTGGAGGTGTCCGTGACGGATCCCCGGGGCCGGCCGGTCGAGGGCGTGAAGGACCAGCCGCTGCTGACCCCGTCCGCGAGCGGGTTTGGGATGACCGTGCCGACGTCGGGTGACTTCCGGGTCGCGGTGCGGACGCCGGGGCAGGGCAAGGATCTGCAGGGGATCTACGAAGTGTCTTCCCTCGCCCCGGGCGAGGCATTCAATGCGGTCGTCATGAGCAGCAGCGGCGGGACTGCGGGACTGCTTCTCGGGCATGGGACGGAGCGCGCGATCGCCTCAACGAACCGAGAGGCCGAGATCCTCCAGATCGGCGTTCACCGGGACCGGCGTCTGGTGGACTACGCCTTCACGGCGCAGCTGAACAAGGCGTCAGTGAGGCGCACGCCGTTGGCACACCCGCCGGTCTACGCGATGAGCGAGGACGGGCAGGCCGTGTCGGTCACGTATCGGGGCAAGGACCCGATACGACTCGATCTCGCAGCCCAGCGGGTCAGCCCCGCGACGGGCGGCACGTCGGTGACCACCGACAAGAAGGGCGTGCTGGTGCGGCAGGGGGACCGGATCACGCTGGACATCTCCCAGTGGCGGGCCGGCGAGGCGCCAGAGCTCACGGTGACCCGCGCCAGCGGGACGGTGAGCGCCCTGCAGACTCGCCTGGTCACTCCCGAGATGTATGAGGAGCTGGTCTCGGAGGAGCAGTTCGCGAGCCTGGCCGACTGAACCGAGGTCCGTCGTCTTGACGGGTGGAACCTAGACTCCTCCCGTGGCGGAGTCGACGGCGGACAGCGACGTGCGCACCTACCAGGTGCGAACGTACGGCTGCCAGATGAACGTGCACGACTCCGAGCGGCTGACCGGGCTCCTCGAGGAGGCCGGCTACGTGCCCGTCGCCGAGGGCGAGCAGGCGGACGTCGTCGTGTTCAACACGTGCGCGGTGCGCGAGAACGCCGACAACCGGCTGTACGGCAACCTCAGTCACCTCGTGCCGGTCAAGGCCGGGCATCCGGGGATGCAGATCGCGGTCGGCGGCTGCCTCGCGCAGAAGGACCAGGGCGAGATCCTGGCCAAGGCGCCGTGGGTGGACGTCGTCTTCGGAACGCACAACATCGGGTCACTACCGGTCCTTCTCGAGCGTGCCCGTATCGCCCAGGAGGCCCAGGTCGAGATCAAGGAGTCGCTCGAGGTCTTCCCGTCGACACTGCCGACGAAACGGGACAGCGCCTACGCGGCCTGGGTGTCGGTGAGCGTCGGGTGCAACAACACCTGCACGTTCTGCATCGTCCCTGCCCTGCGCGGCAAGGAGAAGGATCGTCGACCCGGAGACATCCTCGGCGAGATCCAGGCCCTCGTCGACGAGGGGGTCCTCGAGATCACCCTCCTCGGCCAGAACGTCAACGCATACGGCTCGGAGTTCGGCGATCGGGAGGCCTTCTCGAAGCTCCTGCGGGCGTGCGGGGAGATCGAGGGCCTCGAGCGGGTGCGCTTCACCAGCCCGCACCCCCGTGACTTCACCGATGACGTGATCGCCGCGATGGCGGATACGGCCAACGTGATGCCGCAGCTGCACATGCCCCTGCAGTCGGGATCAGATTCGGTGCTGCAGCGGATGCGCCGCTCGTACCGGCAGGATCGGTACCTCGGGATCATCGAGCGCGTCCGCGCCGCGATGCCGGAGGCGGCCATCACCACCGACATCATCGTCGGCTTCCCCGGTGAGACCGACGATGACTTCGACCAGACACTGCACGTCGTGCGGGAGGCCCGTTTCGCCGGCGCCTTCACGTTCCAGTACTCCAAGCGTCCGGGGACGCCCGCGGCCACGATGCCGGACCAGGTCTCGAAGCAGATCGTGCAGGAGCGGTACGAACGCCTCGTCG
This sequence comes from Actinomycetes bacterium, assembly GCA_024641635.1. GTDB lineage: Bacteria > Actinomycetota > Actinomycetes > S36-B12 > S36-B12 > UBA10649. The sequence goes on from JAHECS010000026.1 coordinate 23,731, forward strand.
ACGTGGTCAACGACATCGCCTGGGCGGAGAACCGGCGCCAGGAGGGCCGCATTCTCGAGGTGCTCGTCGCCGAGGGGGAGGGGCGCAAGGACGACCGAACCGAGCGCATCTCCGGGCGCGCGCCCGACAACCGACTCGTCCATGTGGCCGTCGATCCGTCGCTCGGTGTACCGCGTCCGGGCGACGTCGTCGCCGCCGAGGTGACGTACGCGGCCCCGCACCACCTGGTCGCCGACCGCGTGCTTGCCGTCAGGCGCACTCGTGCGGGCGACGTCTCGGAGCGAGCGCGGACGCCCCAACCAGCGGGCGTGATGATGGGCATGCCGACTCTGCCCGCGTGATGGCTGCGTCGGTGCTCGCGGTCGTCGGCCCGACGGCGTCCGGAAAGTCCGCGCTCGCGGTATCGGTCGCGCACCGCATCGGGCCTTCCGCGGAGGTCGTGGGCACCGACTCCATGCAGGTCTACCGCGGCATGGACATCGGCACGGCGACGCCGACGGCCGCCGAGCAGGACGGGGTGCCCCACCACATGATCGACGTGTGGGAACCGGTGCACGCGGTCTCGGTCGCGGAGTTCCAGGCGGCGGCGAGAGCCGCGATCGACGCTGTTCTGGCTGAGTCCGGTGTTCCGATCGTCGTGGGCGGCAGCGGCCTCTACGTCTCGGCCGTGCTCGATGACCTGAGGTTCCCCGGAACCGACCCGGTGGTCAGGGCCCGCCTCGAGTCGGAGCTGTCGGCCGTGGGGCCGGGCGAGCTGCACCGTCGGCTTGCCGGCGTGGACCCCGACGCTGCCGCGGCGATCCTGCCGAGCAATGGTCGCCGGATCGTCCGGGCCCTGGAGGTGATCGAGCTCACCGGCGAGCCCTTCGTCGCCCGTCTCCCGGACCCGCAGGAGGTCTACGGCACCGTTCGCATCGGCCTGCACGTGCCGAGGGACGAGCTCGACGCCCGAATCGCGCGCCGGGTGGATGCCATGTGGGAGCAGGGCTTCGTCGAGGAGGTGCGGGCCCTCGCGGAGGGAGATCTCGCCACGACGCCGACGGCATCACGCGCGCTGGGCTACCAGCAGGTGCTCGCGCTCCTCGCGGGCGAGCTGACGGAGGCCGAGGCACGCCAGGGGACCATCGACGGCACGAGGCGGTTCGCCCGACGGCAGCAGCGCTGGTTCCGGCGCGACCCGCGAATCCACTGGGTGGACTACGACAGCCCGACGCTGGTGGACGACGCGCTGGCGGCATGGGAGGCGGGGACCGCGCAGTAGTACTCGGTGCCCAGGAGGAGCACCTGGAGCGGGCGGGGCAGGCGCGTGAGAACACCGAGCGTCCGGGTGGTGCCGTCTGCCGCTGCCTGGGATGCGTGGGCCCGAAGGGCAGCATCCTTGGCATCGAGATGATCGCGGACGTCGACCCTGTGCGTGATCTCCGCCCGCGGCGTCCATGCCCTATCGAACTCCGCGGGGTCGAACTCCCGTGGGGTCGCTCGCAGGGCTGCGGCCACGTGCGCGGCGCGCGCGATCGGCTCGCGGGGGAGCGTCGCCTCGAACAGGCGAGGCGTTCGGGTGCAGAGCGCCTGGGCGGTTCGGACGGATCGGTGCACCTGGACGTGGTCGGGGTGCCCGTACCCTCCTGACGGGTCGTAGCCGACAAGGACGTCGGCCGAGACCTCGTCGCAGACCGCGGAGATCCGCTTCGCGATGGCGAACCTCCCTACATGGGCGAAACCGTCGGCAACCTCGCCGGTGAGGCCTGAGTCCGGGTAACCGAGCAGCACCGTCCGTGCGACCCCGAGTGCGGATGCGGAGGCGTCCAGTTCCGCACGTCTCGTCTGCGCCAGATCCGTGCTGAAGTCGTTCGACGTCAGCCCGGCCGCTCCGTCGGTGGCCACGATGAGCGTGACCCGATGCCCTTCCGCGGAGGCCCGCGCCATCGTGCCCGCCGTCAGCAGCGCCTCATCGTCGGGATGCGCGTGCACGAACACCAGACTGCGGGGCGCGCGGCTCATGCCACGCATTGTGGCGTACGGTCCACACTTGTGAGGATCGCCCACGTCAGCGACTGCTATGCGCCGCGGACGGGCGGGATCGAGACGCAGGTGCGGGCCCTCGCCGGGCGCCAGGCCGCTGCCGGCGACGACGTGCGGGTGATCACGGCGACGCCGGGGCATGCCGGCGTGTTCGCCGGTGACGATCTCGTCGACGGCCTGGCCGTGCATCGGGTGGCGGCCAACCTCCCGTTCGAGCTGCCGGTGCACCCGAGAACGCGCCGGGAGGTCGGGTCGCTGCTCGACCGTCATCCGGTCGACGTCGTGCACGTGCACGCCGGCGTCGTGTCTCCGTTCGCGTGGGGGGCGATCCGGGCCTCGGCCGAGCGCCGGGTGCCGACCCTCGTCACGGTGCACAGCGTGTGGGGACCGCTGGCCCGACCCGGGTTCGGCCTGTCGGACACGCTGGTGCGCTGGAGCCGGTGGGGCGTCACCCTGAGTGCCGTGAGCGCCGTCGCCGCTCAGCGGATCTCCGCGGCCCTCCCGCGTGCCGGCGAGATCCTCGTCGTGCCGAACGGGATCGACCCGGCCGACTGGTCGGTGACTCCGCGGGGTGCAGACCCCGGCCGGCTGCGCGTCGCCACCGTCATGCGCATGGCACCGCGAAAGCGCACCGTGCCCCTCGTGCGGATCCTGGGGGCGGCCACTAGGGCGCTGGCAGGCGACGTCACGCTCACCGCAACCCTCATCGGTGACGGGCCCGAACGGGGTCGAGCGGAGAAGTACGTGCACGAGAACGGGCTCGCCGAGACCATCGGCTTCACCGGACGCCTCGACCGCCAGGGCATCCTCGGCGTGTTCGCGGAGTCGGATGCCTACCTCCAGCCCTCGGTGCGCGAGTCGTTCGGCCTCGCCGCGCTAGAAGCGAGGTCCGCTGGGCTCCCGGTCGTCGCCCGGTCGCAGACGGGCACGACCGAGTTCGTCCACGACGGCGTCGAGGGCCTGCTCGCCGACGACGATGCCGGGCTGGCGCGCGCGCTCGTGACCCTGGGCCGTGACCGGGCCCTTCTCGAGCGGATCGCGCAGCACAACCGGACCACCCCGCCCGACCAGGCGTGGCCCCACGTCCTGGACGTCGTGCGGTCCGCCTACGCGCGTGCGGGCGCCATCTCCTCGTGACGCTACGCTGACGAAGTGGCGAGGTTGAATGAGGTCCCGTTCGTCAAGGGCCATGGCACCGGCAACGACTTCGTCATCATCCCCGACGTCGACGGTCGACTGGACCTCACGCCGGATCAGGTGCGCTGGTTGTGCGACCGGCACCGCGGCATCGGGGGGAACGGCGTCCTCCGGGTCGTGCGAACCGAGCACCTGCCGGAGTTCGCAGACTTCGCCGGAGTCGCGGAGTTCTTCATGGACTACCGCAACGCCGACGGATCCCTCGCCGAGATGTGCGGCAACGGGGCTCGCGTGTTCGTGCGCTACCTCGACGCCACTGGCTTGGTGACGGACAACGACGTCGTGATCGCCACGCGAGGCGGCCTGCGCAGCACGACCATCAACTCCGATCGAACCGTCACCATCGATATGGGGATGTCGACGCCACCGAAGGCCAAGGCCCTTCCGCATGTGACCGTCGGGGAGCGGACCTGGCCAGCCACCGGCGTGCTCGTGCCCAATCCGCACGCCGTTGTCTTCGTCGATGACCTGTCCGAAGCCGGCGATCTGCTGGCCCAGCCCGACGTCGCGCCGGCGGACGTCTTTCCCGACGGAGTCAACGTCGAGTTCGTGGCGGACCGCGGCCCGAACCACGTGGCCATGCGGGTCTACGAGCGTGGCGTCGGCGAGACGCTGTCCTGCGGTACCGGCGCCTGCGCGGTGGCCTGGGCGTCCCGGCGCCGCGACGGCGAACCGGGCGCAGGGGAGACGACCTGGCAGGTCGACGTGCCCGGTGGGACGGTCCACGTGACCGAGACCGCGTCAGGGGCCTTGCTGCTCACCGGCCCGGCCGATCTCGTCGCCCGCGGCACCGTGCTGCTGCCCGGCTGACCA
>JAHECS010000026.1:27862-45761 GCA_024641635.1 Actinomycetes bacterium
CCCCTTCCCGTCGACGCCGCCACCCCTTCCCGTCGACCTTGAGGTTGCGGGCGCCTGGAAGCGCTGATCACGCCCGCAAGCTCAAGATCGACAGGGCGTCGTGGACCTCGGCACTCACGTCGGGTCCGTTCTCGCGGGCATGGGCATCGAGCTCGGCGATCATCGCCGGAGTCCAGAACGAACGCAGGTGCGCGGCCGTCAGCTCTGCGGCGTGCCCGCGGTCGGGGATGCTCATGGCGATCTGGTTCGCCATCTCCACAAGCCGGTGCGTCCTCATGCCTGTGCCGGCACTCCGTCGGGCAGGTCCTCGGCCATGGCGGCGGCCCGGGCCGCAGCAGAGTCGGGGCGCACCTCCACGGCCGTGACCTTGTACTCCGGGCAGTTGGTGGCCCAGTCCGAGTTCTCCGTCGTCACGATGTTGGCTCCGCTGACCGGATGGTGGAACGTCGTGTAGACGACACCCGGCGGAGTGTCCTCACCGATCCGAACTCGCATGGACGTGCGGCCCGCCCGGCTGGAGATCTCCACCCACGTGCCGTCGCCGATGCCACGGACCTCGGCGTCGGCCGGGTGCATGTCCAGCACGTCCTCCGGGTGCCATGCCACGTTGGCCGTGCGTCGGGTCTGGGCGCCCACGTTGTACTGGCTGAGGATGCGACCGGTCGTGAGAAGGAGCGGGTACTTGCGGGTGGTGCGCTCGCTCGTCGGCACGTAGGGCGTCGGCACGAACCGGCCCTTGCCGCGGACGAACGTGTCCACGTGCATGATCGGCGTGCCGAGCGGTGCCGCGTCGTTGCACGGCCACTGGATACTGCCGAGAGTGTCGAGCCGCGCGAACGAGACGCCGGCGAAGGTGGGAGTCACGGCGGCGATCTCGTCCATGATCTGGGACGCGTCGTCGTAGTGCATCTCGTGACCCATCGCCGTTGCCAGCGCGCAGGCGACCTCCCACTCGGCCAGGCCGGTGCGCGGGGGCATGACCGGTCGCACCCGGTTGATGCGGCGCTCGGCGTTGGTGAACGTGCCGTCCTTCTCGAGGAAGGAGGTTCCGGGAAGGAACACGTGTGCGAACGCAGCGGTCTCGTTCAGGAACAGGTCCTGGACGATGACGCAGTCCATTGAGCGCAGCGCCTGCTTGACGTGCTCGGTGTTGGGGTCGGATTGAGCGATGTCCTCGCCCTGGATGAAGATGCCGCGGAACTCGCCGACGGTGGCGGCGTCGAGCATGTTGGGAATCCGCAGCCCCGGGTCCGGACGCAACGTGGTCTCCCACAGCGACTCGAACATGCCCCTGACGGCGTCGTCGGACACGTGGCGGTAGCCGGAGAACTCATGGGGGAACGAGCCCATGTCACATGAGCCCTGCACGTTGTTCTGCCCGCGCAGCGGGTTGATGCCGACACCGCGGCGCCCGATGTTGCCGGTCGCCATCGCCAGATTGGCCATCGCCATGACCATCGTGGATCCCTGGCTGTGCTCGGTGACCCCGAGGCCGTAGTAGATCGCCGCGTTGCCTCCCGTCGCGTAGAGGCGCGCGACCCGCCGCACGGCGTCGGCGGGGACACCGCACTCGGCCTCCAGCGACTCGGGCGAGTTCTCCGTGAGTCGGATGAACGCCTCCCACTCGGCGAAGGCATCGAGGTCGCAGCGGTCCTGCACGAACGCGCGGTCAACGAGGCCCTCGGTCGCGATCACGTGGCTGATCGCATTGATGACGGCCACGTTGGTGCCCGGGCGAAGCTGCAGGTGCTCGTCGGCCCGGACGTGCGGAGACTCCACCAGTGCGATGCGCCGCGGATCGATGACGACCAGGTGTGCACCCTCACGGAGGCGGCGCTTCATGCGCGACGCGAAGACCGGGTGGGCGTCCGTCGGGTTGGCGCCGATGACCACGATGACGTCGGCGTCGGCCACGGACGCGAAGTCCTGAGTGCCCGCGGACGTGCCGAATGTCTGCTTCAGTCCGTAGCCGGTGGGTGAGTGGCAGACGCGCGCGCACGTGTCGACGTTGTTGTTGCCGAAGGCTGCGCGGATCATCTTCTGCACGACGAAGACCTCCTCGTTCGTGCAGCGTGAGGAGGTGATCCCGCCGATGGCGTCGACGCCGTGCTCGGCCTGGATCCCACGCAGGCGGGTCGCCGCCACCTGGATGGCCTCGTCCCACGAGACCTCCCGCCATGCATCGTCGATGCTGTCCCGAACCAGCGGCGTGGTGACCCGGTCCTTGTGCGTGGCGTACCCCCACGCGAACCGGCCCTTGACGCAGGAGTGGCCCTCGTTGGCTCCGCCCTGCGGGTCCGGCACCATCCGCACGAGCTCGTCCCCTCGGAGCTCGGCGACGAACGAGCAGCCGACACCGCAGTAGGCGCACGTGGTCTTCACCGACCGGGTGGGAATGCCCAGCTCGATGACTGATGCCTCTTCGAGGGCGGACGTCGGACAGGCCTGGACGCAGGCACCACAGGACACGCACTCGCTGGCGATGAACGCCTGGTCCTGCGACGCGCTGACCTTGGAGGCGAAGCCGCGGTCGCTGATCGTCAGGGCGAAGGTGCCCTGGACGTCACTGCAGGCGCGGACGCACCGGCTGCAGGCTATGCACTTGCTCTGATCGAAGCTGAAGTACGGGTTGGAGTCGTCGGTCGGGGCATCGAGGTGGTTGTCGCCGTCGAACCCGTATCGCACCTCCCGCAGGCCGACCACTCCGGCCATGTCCTGCAGCTCGCAGTCGCCGTTGGCGGGGCAGGTGAGGCAGTCGAGCGGATGGTCGGAGATGTACAGCTCCATGACCCCGCGGCGAAGGCGTGCGACGCGTTCGGTCTGGGTGCGCACGACGAGACCCTCCTGGCACGGCGTCGTGCACGACGCGGGGGTCCCGCTGCGGCCGTCGATCTCGACGACGCACAGTCGGCAGGACCCGAAGGGGGAGAGGGACTCGGTGGCGCACAGCTTCGGGACCGCGACCCCGGCCTCCGCCGCCGCGCGCATGACCGAGGTCCCTGCGGGCACGGACACCTCGATGCCGTCGACGGTGACAGTGACCGTCTCGTCCGACGGGACGGCGGGGGTGCCACGGTCGATGGCGTCCACGGTCAGGCTCATCGCGCCTCCTCGTCGTGCAGCCGCAGTGCGCTGAGCACCGGCAGGGGGGTCAGGCCCCCCATGGCGCACAGCGATCCATCGGTCATGACCTCGCACAGGTCCGCCAGCAGTTCCCGGTCGTCCGGGCGCTCGGTGCCCTCCACGATGCGGTCGATGATCTCCGCTCCTCGAACCGAGCCGATCCGGCACGGAGTGCACTTGCCGCACGACTCCTCGGCGCAGAACTCCATGGCGAACCGCGCCTGCACGGCCAGGTCGACCGTGTCGTCGAACACGACCACCCCGCCATGGCCGAGGAGCCCGCCGATCCCGGACAGGGCCTCGTAGTCCATGGGAGTGTCCAGCTGTTCCGGCCCGAGGTACGACCCGAGTGGACCGCCGACCTGCACGGCCCGGACCGGGCGACCGGACAGTGTCCCCCCTCCGTACTCCTCGACCAGCGACCGAAGGGTGATCCCGAAGCCGGTCTCGACGATGCCACCGTGCCGCACGTTGCCGGCGAGCTGGAACACCTGGGTGCCGCCCGACCGATCGGACCCCACGTTGGCGTAGGCCGTCGCACCGACAGTGAGGACCGACGGGACGGCGGCGATCGTCAGGACGTTGTTGATGAGCGTGGGTCGTCCGTAGAGGCCCGCGAGGGCGGGCAGCGGCGGCTTGGGGCGCACCATGCCGCGTCGACCCTCCAGGCTCTCGAGCATCGCGGTCTCCTCGCCGCAGACGTACGACCCTGCGCCCACCCGGATTCGCACGTCGAACGGGCGGCCGCTGCCGAGGACGTCAGCGCCGAGCCAGCCCCGGTCACGAGCGATGTCCACCGCCGCACGCATGGTCGACACGGCGTCGGGGTACTCGGACCGGATGTAGAGGTAGCCCGTACTCGCCCCCACGCTCAGTCCGGCGATGGCCATCCCCTCGAGCAGGCAGAAGGGGTCGCCCTCCATGAGCATCCGATCCGCATAGGTGCCGCTGTCGCCCTCGTCGGCATTGACGCAGACGAACTTCTCACCCGCCTCGGCCGCAGCCACGGTCCGCCACTTGATCCCGGCAGGGAAGCCGGCCCCGCCGCGACCGCGGAGGCGCGACGCCAGGACGGCCTCGATGACGGCGCTGCCGCCCATGTCTATGGCGGCTCGAAGCCCGGCGAGGCCACCGGCCTGCACGAAGGCCTCGGGGTCGAGGGGGTCGATGACGCCGACGCGGGCGAAGGTCAGGCGGTTCTGGCTGGCGAGCCACGACAACTCGGCCATGGGGCCGAGGCGCAGTGGGTGGTCGGCACCGGCGGCGATGGCCGAGGCGAGCGACGGTGCGTCGGTCACGGAGATCGGGCCGAAGCCGACGCGTCCGTCCGGGGTGTCGATCTCGACGAGGGGTTCCAGCCACAGCATCCCCCGTGAGCCGGTGCGCACGACCCGGACGCCAGGCAGGGCCGATTCGAGGGCCTCGGCCACCTCGTCGGCGCCGACCGACCTCGCGGCGGAGTCACGCGGCACATACACGGTGGGGATACTCATCAGGACCCGTTCGCCACAGCGCGCGCGACGACCGCAGCCGTCGCGCGTCCCAGGAGACGCCCGTCGACGACCGCTGACGGACCGAGGGCGCAGTTGCCGAGGCAGAACACGTCGGTGACCTCGCAGGTGTCCCCGGCGAGGAGGCGCACGTCCTCGCGGAGGCTGCGGGCGCCGACCGCCTGGCAGGCCTCGCCCATGCAGACGCGCACCTGCTGCAGCGGGGGCGGCGCCTGACGCAGGTCGCGGTAGAAGGTGAGCACCCCGAAGACGTCGGCGCGGCTGGCGTTGCACGCCCTGGCCACGAGCGGCACGGCCTTCTCGGGCACGTGTCCGAACTCGCCCTGGACAGCCTGCAGCGAGAGCAGGATCGAGGGCTCCTCGACCTCTGAGAGAACGACCTCGCAGCGTTCGACGCTCCAGGCTTCCGGTGCGGCGCTCATGCGGGCACCCGGCCCGCGATGCGGTCATGTCCCGAGTACACGTTCACGCGATCACCGCGCGCGAAGCCCACGACGACCAGTCCGTGAGCACGGGCGAGGTCGATGGCGAGGCTGGTGGGTCCGGACACCGCCACCACGGCTGCTATCCCAGCTGTCAGCGCCTTGTGCACGATCTCGTAGGAGAGCCGCCCGCTCACCGCGAGGGTGTGGTCCGTCAGCGGGAGGGCGTCCTCGATGAGCGCCCGGCCGACGACCTTGTCCACGGCGTTGTGCCGCCCGACGTCCTCGCGGGTCCAGAGCGGCTGCATGGCCGGGTCCGCAAGGGTGGCGGCATGGAGGGCTCCCGTGCGCTCGAAAGCCCGCTGGGAGGAGCGCATCGCGTCGAGCAGCCCGGGAATCGCGTCTGCCGACAGCGTCCAATCCGGGGAATGCAGCGGCGCGTCCGGTCCGGCGAACGCGGCCAGCACGTCGGCGCTGCACACGCCGCAGGCGCTGCTGGTGACGAAGGCGCGCGCGCGTGGCCCGGCCACGTCGGCTGCCAGGGACACCCGCACGGTGTCGACGCCATCCGAATCGGGATGGCTGGCGAACGCGCCCATGGTGCCGATATCGGTACTGCGCCTGACGGCGGACTCGTTGACGAGCCAGCCCGCAGCGAGCTCGAGGTCGTGCCCGGGGGTGCGCATCGTGGTGATGACCACCTCGCGGTCCACCACGATCGTGAGCGGGGCCTCGACAGCGACCGCGTCGGTGACCTGCGCGGACGCGCCGTCGATGAGCCGCACGATCCCTCGCCGGCTCGTGGTCACACCCATGTCATGCCCTTGCCCGTCAGGCGCACGTAGTCATTAGAACAGCCCGACCACGCGGCCGTCGACGAGATCGATCCGATTGCTGGAGGGGACCCGCGGCAGACCGGGCATCGTCATGATGTCGCCGCAGACCATGACGACGAACCTGGCGCCCGCGGCGAGCCGCACCTCGCGGATGTTCATGCTGTGCCCGCTCGGGGCTCCCCGCAGGCTCGGATCCGTGGAGAAGGAGAACTGGGTCTTGGCGATGCACACCGGCAGGGAGCCGTACCCGCGCATCTGGAGGTCGCGGATCTGGCCGCGGATCTTGGTGTCCGCCGTGACCTCGCTCGCGCCATAGACACGTGTGGCGATGGCCGACACCTTGTCCCACAGCGGCATGTCGTCCTCGTAGGTGAAGGTCATGGTGGAGGGCCGCTCGCAGAGGGCCACGACGGCGTCCGCGAGGTCGGTCGCCCCGGCGCCGCCGTCGGCCCAGTGCGAGGCCAGCACGACATCCACGCCCAGGCTGGCGACGTGCGACCTCAGCAGGTCCAGCTCCGGCTCGGTGTCGCTGTCGAACCTGTTGATGGCGACCACGCACGGCAGGCCGAAGACGGTGCGGATGTTGTCGACGTGCCGGTCCAGGTTGGCCATGCCCTTGGCGAGGGCGACGACATCCTCGTCGGTGATGGTCTTGAGGTCCGCCCCGCCGTGGTACTTCAAGGCGCGCACGGTGGCCACGAGCACGACGGCATGCGGGCGGATCCCCGACGAGCGGCACGTGATGTCGACGAACTTCTCGGCCCCCAGGTCGGCACCGAAGCCCGCTTCCGTCACGACATAGTCGGCGAGCTTCAGGGCGCTTCTCGTGGCGATCACCGAGTTGGCCCCGTGGGCGATGTTGGCGAAGGGGCCGCCATGGACGAACGCGGGAGTGTGCTCGAGGGTCTGCACGAGATTGGGGGCCAGGGCCTCCTTCAGCAGGACTGTCATGGCCCCGTGCGCGTTGAGGTCGCGGGCGCGGACCGGCTCCTGGGAGCGCGTGTACCCGATGACGATGTCGCCGAGTCGCTCCTTGAGGTCCTCGAGGGAGGTGGCGAGGCAGAAGATCGCCATGACCTCCGATGCCACGGTGATGTCGAATCCATCCTCCCGCGGGAAGCCGTTGGCCGGACCGCCCAGCGCAACGACGATGGAGCGAAGGGCGCGGTCGTTCATGTCGACGACGCGCTTCCACGTGATGCGTCGGACGTCGATGTCCAGGGCGTTCCCGTGGTGCACGTGGTTGTCGATCAGGGCGGCCAGCAGGTTGTTCGCCAGCCCGATGGCGCTGAAGTCACCCGTGAAGTTGAGGTTGATGTCCTCCATCGGCACGACCTGCGCGTGACCGCCGCCGGCAGCCCCGCCCTTCATGCCGAACACCGGACCGAGGGAGGGCTCCCTCAGGCACACCATCGTCCGCCTGCCACGAAGCTGCAGGGCGTCGGCGAGCCCGACACTGGTGGTCGTCTTGCCCTCTCCCGGAGGGGTGGGGCTGATCGCCGTGACCAGGATCAGTCGGGCGTCGGGGTTCGGCGGCAGTGCGTCGAGGTAGTCGAGCGAAACCTTCCCCTTGTACCGGCCGTACTGGTCGACGGCGTCCTCGGGGATGCCGAGGCCGCCAGCCACGTCGGTGATGCGGTTGAGGACGGCCGACTGGGCGATGTCCAGATCGCTCGGTGTCGACGTCACGTCCGGCTCGCCTGGCTGCCCATGGATCACTCCTCGCTGAGGTCCTCGTGCGAGCCTAGTGATTCGTGCCGACCTTGAGGCGCCGTAGCGGAGACCGAGGTCGTCGGTGTCGGGTGCGGCGCACCGGATCGACCTGTGGACCGACGTGTGCCGCGCTCGTCGGGCATGACACGCTGGTCCCGTCATGCGAAACGAGAACTTCGACCCGGACTCCGGGTCAGGCGACGACCGCGAATTCGCGACCGGCGACTACGAGCTCGAGGAGCGTCACGCGCTTCGTCGCGTGGCGGGGCTCTCGACCGAGCTCGAGGACGTCACGGAGGTCGAGTACCGGCAGGTCAGGCTGGAGCGAGTGGTGCTCGCCGGCGTCTGGACCGAGGGCTCGGTGCGCGACGCGGAGCGAAGCCTGCAGGAATTGGCGCTCCTCGCCGAGACGGCGGGATCGGTCGTCCTCGAGGGCGTCATCCAGCGGCGCGACACCCCTGACCCGGCGACCTACCTCGGATCCGGCAAGGCCCGCGAGCTTCGCGACATCGTCGTCGCGACCGGAGCCGACACCGTGATCTGCGACGGGGAGCTCACGCCCGGCCAGCTGCGGCAGCTCGAGGACATCGTGAAGGTCAAGGTGGTCGACCGCACGTGGCTCATCCTCGACATCTTCGCTCAGCACGCTCGAAGCCGAGAGGGCAAGGCCCAGGTCAGCCTCGCCCAGATGCAGTACCTGCTGCCCCGCCTTCGCGGTTGGGGCGAGTCGCTGTCCCGCCAGGGCGGCGGCGCGGGCGGCGGCGGTGGTGCCGGTGGTGGCGGCGTGGGAACGCGTGGCCCAGGTGAGACCAAGATCGAGACGGACCGTCGCCGGATCCGGACCCAGATGTCCAGGCTCCGGCGGCAGCTCAAGGAGATGGAGAAGTCGCGCACGACCCAGCGGGCGGCTCGGCACCGGGCAGGCACCCCGGCGGTGGCCATCGCCGGCTACACGAACGCGGGGAAGTCCAGCCTGCTGAACCGGCTCACCGGCGCAGGGGTGCTCGTGGAGAACGCGCTCTTCGCCACCCTCGACCCGACCGTGCGCAGGACGCGTACGCCGGGCGGTCGCGAGATCACCGTCGCCGACACAGTCGGCTTCGTGCGGCATCTGCCTCACCAGCTCGTCGAGGCGTTCCGCTCGACGCTGGAGGAGGTGCGCGACGCCGACCTCATCCTGCACATCGTCGACGGCTCCGACGATGCGCCAGAGGAGCAGATCGCCGCCGTGCGCGAGGTGCTGAACGAGATCGAGGCCGGACAGGTTCCCGAACTGGTGGTCATCAACAAGGCCGACGTGGCCGATCCGCAGACCGTCGCGGAGCTCCTGCGGCGCGAGCCGCACGCCGTCGTCGTGTCGGCCCGGACCGGGTGGGGAATCGACGAGCTCATGGCCGCCGTCGAGCGCGACCTGCCGACGAACCTGGTCGACGTGCAGGTCCTCGTGCCCTACGCGCGCGGTGACCTCGTCAGTCGCGCGCACCGGCAGGGCGAGGTGCTCGGCGAGGAGCACGAGGAGTCGGGCACGCTGCTGACGGCACGGGTCCCGCAGTCGCTGGCCAACGAGCTTGCCTCCCTCGCCGATGGGTGAGGAGGCGCAGGGCGTCGGAGTGGAGGAGGCGCTGACTGCCGTCGTCTCGGCGATCGGCGGCGATCAGCGCGACGGGCAGCTGCGCATGGCCGAGGTGGTGGCAGCGGCAATCTCCGGGGAAGGACACGCCCTCGTCCAGGCCGGCACCGGCACCGGCAAGTCCGTCGGGTACCTCGTCCCCGCGGCGCTCCATGCCGCCGCGCCGAACGGTGGACCGGTCATCGTGGCGACGGCGACGCTGGCCCTCCAGCGCCAGCTCGTCGACCGTGACCTGCCGCGGGTGGCGGCCGCGCTCGAACCGATCGTGGGACGGCCCGTCGAGTACGCGGTGCTCAAGGGCCGCAACAACTACGTCTGCCTGCAGAAGCTGCACGGCACGGTGCCGGAGGACGAGGGCGAGGCCCTGTTCGACGCGCCGAGGAGCGCCCTTGGCCAGCAGGCGACCGCCGTGCGTGCCTGGGCGGAGACCACGACGACCGGCGATCGTGACGAGTACCCCGACGACGTCGACCCGCGCGTCTGGCGGGCGTTCTCGGTCAGCCGCCGGGAGTGCATGGGGGAGAACCGGTGCCCCTTCGGCGAGGAGTGCTTCACCGTCAAGCGCCGGATCACGGCGCAGCAGGCGGACATCGTGGTGACCAACCACGCGATGCTGGCCATCGACGCGCTCGAGGGCATCCCGGTGCTGCCTGAGCACGACGCCGTCATCATCGACGAGGGCCATGAGCTGGTCGACCGTGCGACCCAGGCGATCACCAGCGAGCTGGCGCCGGGAATGGCCGAGCGGGCGATCGGGCGCGCACGCCGGCTCGTGGACCCGGAGACGCTGGAGCGCCTCCAGGCGGCCACGGAGTCGCTCGACGACGCGATGCGCGAGACCGGCGCGGCCATGACCGGTCCCACGCGGCTGGAGGTGCTCGATCGCGGCCTCCTGCTCGCGCTGACCTCGCTGCGTGACGCGTTCCATCAGGCCGTGGCCGAGGTGAACGCGGACCGTGACGCCAAGGACCCGGACGCCCTGGCGGCGCGGCAGCAGGCCCGCGCCGCGCTTGAGGAGGTGCATGACGTCGCCGGCGCCCTGCTGGCGATGGGGGATGCGGATGTGGTGTGGCTGGATCCCGGCGAGGGAGCGGGTCGGTCGCCGCTGCTGAAGGTGGCGCCGTTGTCGGTGTCGGGCCTGCTGCGTACCGCGCTGTTCGATCGGGCTCCCGTCGTCATGACGAGCGCCACCCTGACCGTTGGCGGTGGCTTCGACGCCCTTCTCGGCAGCCTCGGACTCGCCGACGCGGAGGCCACCGCAGTCGACGTGGGGTCGCCCTTCGACCATGCACGGCAGGGGATCCTCTACGTCGCCAGCGACCTGCCAGCGCCGGGCCGCGACGGCGTGGCGATGGAGGCCCTGGACGAGCTCGCTGAGCTCATCGAGGCGGCCGGCGGTCGCACGCTCGCACTCTTCAGCAGCTGGCGGGGCGTCGAGAGGGCTGCCGAGTACCTGAGGGTGCGCCTGGGGGAGAGAGCCGACCTGCCCCTCCTCGTCCAGCGTCGAGGCGATGCGGTCGGCGGGCTGGTCGAGCGATTCGCGCGGGAGCAGACGAGCACGTTGCTCGGGACCGTGTCGTTGTGGCAGGGCGTGGACGTGCCTGGGGAGTCCTGCATCCTGGTCGTCATCGACAGGATCCCCTTCCCGCGCCCGGACGACCCGCTGCTGGCCGCGCGCCAGAAGGCGGTCGACGAGGCGGGCGGCTCGGGGTTCCGCGCGGTGTCGGTGCCGCGCGCTGGCCTGCTGCTGGCCCAGGGTGCGGGCCGCCTCATCCGCGGGGCAGGGGATCGAGGGGTCGTGGCCGTCCTCGACTCGCGTCTGGCCACCGCTGGCTACTCGCGGGCGCTGCGGGCGAGCCTCCCGCCGTTCTGGTACACCACCGACCGGGGCGTGGTGCTCGGCGCCCTGACGAGGCTGCGGGAAGAACTCGGCTCCGACTAGCCCGTGCTGTTGTCGAAGACGGGGTCCTCCGGCTGTGGCTCGATTGTCGGCCCCAGCGATTCCAGGGTGTCGACGACGGCGGGCGTGTCGGCGAGCTTCGGATCGGTCCCCGCGATCAGTGCCAACAGGGCCGCCTGGCCCCGGGCGTCGGGATGCAGGTGCGCACCGTCTGCCTCGAACCACTCAGGATGCGCCTTCGCCCAGCTGGCGAAGTCGATGATCCTCAACCAGCGGCGATCGTCGGCCAGTCGCATCAGCTCGGCGTTGAACCCGTCCAGGGACCAGCGGGCCATGCCTCCCACGTAGGAGTCGGGGCGGTGCGGCGTGACCCAGTAGACGCGCTGCTTGGCGCCGCGCGTTCGCAGCGAGTCGACGGTGTCGATCCAGTCGCTCAGGCGGCTCACGTCCGCGTCATCGCCACGGTTGTTGGTGCCCAGAATGATCACCCAGGCCGGGGCTGCCTGAGCCTGCGGTCCGGACAGCTGCTCCTGCAGGAAGGCGCTGCTCGCCGACTGGCCGACGCGCCCCGCGACGGGGTATCCGAACGCCGCGAGCCGGCCGGCGATGGACAGGCTGATGGAGTCCCCGAGGACGAACGCGTCGACCGGGGCCGGCGTGACGGTCGGCGACGGCGACGGCGACGGGGATGCAGACGGGCTGGCGCTCGGTGACGGGCTGGGAATCGATGAGGGACTGGCCGAGGCAATGGGGCTCGGTCCCGACGGTGCGCTCGGGGCTGCCGTCGCAGCGGTCGTGGGCCCTGGCGAGGCGCTGGAGGACGCCGGAGCAGCGTCCGGGCTCCCGGTGGGCCCACCCGACGATCCTGGATCAGGAGTCTCCGTCGCGCCCTGTGCCGTGGTCGCGCACGCGCTCAGGGCGAGCGCGACGACGACGAGGGCATACCGGCGCATCCCCCCATGGTGCCCTGTCGGCAGGCGTCAGAGGCGCCGCAGCACCGTGACGACCTTGCCCATGATGGTGGCCTGGTCGCCGAGGATGGGGGCGTAGGCCGGGTTGTGCGGCATCAGCCAGACGTGCCCATCGCGCCGCTTGATGGTCTTGACCGTCGCCTCGTCGTCGAGCAGGGCGGCAACGATGTCGCCGTTGTCGGCGGTGCTCTGCTGGCGCACGACGACCCAGTCTCCGTCACAGATCGCGGCATCGATCATGGAGTCCCCGACCACCTTGAGCATGAACAGCTCTCCCTCGCCCACGAGGTCGCGGGGGAGCGGGAACACCGCCTCGACCTCCTGCTCAGCGAGGATCGGGCCGCCCGCGGCGATCCGACCGACGACCGGCACGTACGCGGCGTCGGGACGATG
The DNA here is from genome assembly GCA_024641635.1 of Actinomycetes bacterium. Lineage (GTDB taxonomy): Bacteria > Actinomycetota > Actinomycetes > S36-B12 > S36-B12 > UBA10649. Next base: position 40,362 of record JAHECS010000026.1, read on the forward strand.
CACGTCCGGATCCGTCGTGACGCCGCGCAGATGGGGCTGGCTCGCCGAGCCCTCGGGAGCGGCGGAGGCGGTCTCGCCGAGGTCAGCCACGACCAGGGCACGCGGTCGATTCGGGTCGCGACGCAGGTACCCCAGGCGCTCGAGCGTGCCGAGCTGGTGCGCGACGCTGCTGGGCGAGGTGAGCCCGACGCCCTCGCCGATCTCACGGACGCTCGGGGGGTAGCCGCGGGACTCCACGGTGTCCCGGATCACCGCCAGGATGGCGCGCTGCCGAGGCGTGAGACCGGTCTCGTCGGCCGGTCCGTCCGGAAGTTCGGTGACGTTGGAGGCCACGGCAAGCTCCTGTTCCCCGGCGTCCGGCCGGATCGATGCGCGGAACCGGGTGTCAGACCCCGGTGCCACTCTCCTGACGGTCACGGTAGCGATCGCGACCCACGATTTCAAACATATGTTCGAATGTCGTGGACGTGTCGCCCGTGCTGTGCTACAAATCGTACAGGCGTTCGATCGAACAGGCGTTCGAACCCGTGAAACTGGCGAAAGGCATCGACATGGCTATCGCGGCTCCCTTCCCCGCCGCTCGTGCCCCCCGCGTCATCGCGCGTCCGGCTTCCGCAGATCGGCATGTGCGTTCCACCGGGGGCGGCCTTCGTCTGACCCGGCGCGGGCGGGTCGCGCTCGGCGTCCTGAGCGCCCTCATGCTCCTCCTCGTGGTGTTGGCGTCTGGGAGGTTCAGTGCCGATGCAGGTACGTCCATCGCCGACCAGGGCCGCGCCACCGGTGTTGTCGTGGTGCAGCCCGGCGAGAGCCTGTGGCAGATCGCCCAGAGTGTCGCTCCCCAGGCCGACCCTCGCGCCACCGTCACGGTGATCAGGGAGCTCAACGCACTGGGCGATGCGCCCGTACGACCGGGCCAGTCGATCGTGGTCCCGGTCGGCCCCGACGCGGCCTGACCGCGATGTCGGTCCCGGTGGCCGGCATCGCATACTGGTCGCATGCCATGTCCTCGTTCCTTGGCATCGCCCTCGGTCACGAGGGGCGCGGTGACACGCGCCGTCGCAGTCAGCCGAGGCATCCTCGTCGCGGCGATTGCGACGTTGACGCTGGGCGTCGGGCCGGCTGCCGTTGGCAGCCCACTGCCACCCGAGCCCGTCGCGAGTCAGCCCTCAGGGGCCGACGACGGGGAGACGCAGGCGGGCGAGCCGTTGCCCACGAGCAGCGTCACCTCCGTCCGCGATCGGGTGGATCGGCGCTGGCCGAAGAACCCTCCGTGGGACGCCTGCCCGCGGCCGGTATGGCCGGGGGAGCGCAGCGTCGGATCGCCGGGTGGCGGTCGACGCGTCCTCGTGATCGGGGACTCCCTCACGCGCGAGTCACGGATTCTGACCGCAAGGGGAATGCGCGCGAGCGGCTGGACTCCCACCTTCCGGTGCTGGGGCTCGCGGAGACTGGACTGGGGGATCGACCAGGTCGCCCGGTCTCGGCAGCTGGGGCAGCTGCCTGCACATGTCATCGTCGCGCTCGGCACCAACGACATCTCGTGGGAGACCCAGGCCACCACCGAGCGCCGGATGCGCACCCTCCTGGACCGGTTGGGGGAGAAGCGACAGGTCATCTGGGTCGACCTGCACCTGACCAGGAGTGCCTGGCTGAACGCCCGTGCCGACTGGTTCAACGGGCTGGTCCGACGGCTGGCGGCGAGTCGGCCGAACGTCACGGTCCTGGCCTGGCACAAGGTGGCCCGAGCGCACGGCATCCGCGGTGGGGACGGGATCCACTACGGACCGTCCGGCTACCGGCTGCGGGCCCAGACCGTGGTCAAGGCGCTCAATGGCATCGGACGCCGGAATCCGGTCCCGGTCCCGGCCCCCACGCCCAGCGCGCCCGCGGTATCGACGCCCACGCCGACGCCGACGCCGAGTCCGGTCCCGACTCCCGCCTCGACCCCCTCACCGAGCCCGAGCGCGACCGCGAGCCCGTCCGTGGGCGCGTCTGGGATCCGGACGTCAGCGACGCCCGTGTCGTCCCCGCCCTCCGACGGCTCCTGAACCCGGCGCGACGCGCCGGGAATCAACCCTTGCCAAACCCTGTTGCAGGGTCTACGTTGCTACCCCTAGATGTAGTAGTCACACGCATGTGATTCATCAACAGGTTGTGGTCCTGCATCAACAGGTCATCCACAGGGAATCCCCAAAGAATCCCCAAGGAAGGCCGGATTCGCGTGAGTGATGTGACGAGAGTGAACGACTGGGAGAGGAGGAACGTCTGATGCGATGCCCATTCTGCAAGTCGGACGACTCCCGGGTCGTCGACTCCCGCGTGGTCGACGACGGGCTGGGGATCCGCCGGCGCCGCGAGTGCATCGAGTGCGGTCGGCGGTTCACGACGTCCGAGACGTCCGTTCTGTACGTCGCCAAGCGCTCCGGCGCGACCGAGCCGTTCAGCCGCGCCAAGGTGGTCAGCGGGGTGCGCAAGGCCTGCCAGGGCCGTCCGGTGAGCGACGACGACCTGGCCAGGCTCGCCCAGCAGGTCGAGGACATCGTCCGTGCGACCGGCAGCGCCGAGATCCCCGCGATGGACGTCGGACTGGCCATCCTCGGCCCGCTGCGCGAGCTGGACGAGGTCGCCTACCTGCGGTTCGCCTCCGTGTACCGCTCCTTCGACAACCTCGAGGACTTCGAGGCCGAGATCGCCCTGCTTCGCGCCGAGGGCGAGCCCGTCGGCGAGGAGCCAGCCATCGCCACCCCATCGACTTCCCATAACCAGTGACCGCTCGCGAGGAAGAAAGGCACCGCGCATGACCATCACCAGCAATGATTCCGAGGTCTTCGTGCACAACACGCTGCACAACCCGGGCCTGACCATCGAGCGGCTCTACACCACGCCGGGGGTGCACCCCTACGACGAGGTGACGTGGGAGCGGCGGGACGTGGTCCAGACGAACTGGAAGACCGGCGAGATCGTGTTCGAGCAGCGCGGCGTGGAGTTCCCCGACTCCTGGAGCGTCAACGCCTCGACGATCGTGACCACGAAGTACTTCCGTGGGGCGGTCGGCACCGAGGAGCGCGAGTGGAGCCTGCGCCAGCTCCTCGACCGCGTCGTGCTCACCTACGTGAAGGCCGGGCGCGAGCACGGGTACTTCGGCACGGACGAGGACGCGATCATCTTCGAGCACGAGCTCACCTGGATGCTGCTGCACCAGGTCTTCAGCTTCAACTCGCCGGTGTGGTTCAACGTGGGCACCGTCTCCCCGCAGCAGGTGAGCGCCTGCTTCATCCTGTCGGTGGATGACCGGATGGACTCCATCCTCAACTGGTACAAGGAGGAGGGCCTGATCTTCAAGGGCGGCTCCGGTGCCGGCCTTAACCTGTCGAGGATCCGCTCGAGCAAGGAGCTGCTCAAGTCCTCGGGCGGCACGGCCTCCGGGCCGGTGTCGTTCATGCGCGGCGCCGACGCCTCCGCCGGCACGATCAAGTCCGGCGGCGCCACGCGACGCGCGGCGAAGATGGTCGTGCTCGACGTCGATCACCCCGACATCGAGGAGTTCATCGAGACGAAGGTCCGCGAGGAGGACAAGATCCGCGTCCTGCGCGACGCCGGGTACGACATGGACCTCGGCGGCAAGGACATCACGTCCGTTCAGTACCAGAACGCCAACAACTCCGTTCGGGTCTCCGACCTGTTCATGCATGCGGTCGAGAACGAGGAGCCCTTCGGGCTGACGGCACGCACCACGGGGGAGGTCGTCGAGTCGGTCGACGCGAAGTCACTCTTCCGAACCATGTGCGAGGCCGCGTGGGCCTGTGCCGACCCGGGTATCCAGTACGACGACACCATCAACGACTGGCACACCAACCCAGAGACCGGCCGGATCAACGCGTCCAACCCGTGCTCGGAGTACATGAGCCTCGACAACTCCTCGTGCAACCTCGCGTCGCTGAACCTGCTGACCTTCCTCAAGGACGACGAGACGTTCGACGCGGAGCGCTTCGCCAAGGCGGTCGAGTTCGTCATCACGGCGATGGACATCTCGATCTGCTTCGCGGACTTCCCGACGCAGCCGATCGGCGAGACGACCCGCCGGTACCGTCAGCTCGGCATCGGCTACGCCAACCTGGGCGCGCTGCTCATGGCGACGGGCCTGCCCTATGACTCGGACGCCGGACGCTCCTTCGCCGCGGCGATCACGAGCCTCATGACGGGCACCGCCTACAAGCGCAGCGCCGAGCTCGCCGGGATCGTCGGGCCGTACGAGGGCTACGCGCGCAACGAGCCGGCGCACAAGCGTGTCATGCGCAAGCACGCGGCCGCGAACGACAACATCCGCACGGCCTCGAGCCTCGACGGCGACGTCCTGAAGGTGGCCGAGCGGGCATGGGAGGAGGGCCTGCGGATCGGTGACCAGAACGGCTGGCGCAACGCGCAGGCATCGGTGCTCGCGCCGACCGGCACCATCGGCTTCATGATGGACTGCGACACCACGGGCATCGAGCCGGACTTCTCCCTGGTGAAGTTCAAGAAGCTCGTCGGCGGCGGCTCCATGCAGATCGTCAACCAGACGATCCCGCGGGCGCTGCGTCGCCTCGGCTACACCGAGGAGACCGTCGAGGCCATCATCGAGTACATCGGCGAGCACGGCCACGTCATCGATGCTCCCGGGCTCAAGACGGAGCACTACCCGATCTTCGACACCGCCATGGGCGCTCGCTCCATCACGCCGATGGGTCACGTGCGGATGATGGGGGCGGTCCAGCCCTTCATCTCCGGCGCCATCTCCAAGACGGTCAACATGCCGGAGTCGGCGACCATCGAGGAGGTCGAGGAGATCTACTTCCAGGGCTGGAAGATGGGCATCAAGGCCCTGGCGATCTACCGCGACAACTGCAAGGTGGGGCAGCCGCTCAGCGATGCGAAGGCGAAGAAGGCCGACGAGCTCGTCGACGTGACGGCCGAGGCGATCTCCGCTGCCATTGCCGGCCAGCCGGTCCGCAAGCGGCTTCCGAAGAGCCGGCCGAGCGTCACCACGAGCTTCTCGGTCGCCGGTGCCGAGGGCTACATGACCGCCGGGTCCTACCCCGACAACGGGCTCGGCGAGGTGTTCCTCAAGCTCGGCAAGCAGGGCTCGACCCTGGCCGGTGTGATGGACGCCTTCTCGATCGCCATCAGCATCGCGCTGCAGTACGGCGTGCCGCTCGAGGCGTTCGTCAGCAAGTTCGTCAACATGCGGTTCGAGCCGGCGGGCATGACCGACGACCCGGACATCCGCATCTCGCAGTCGATCATGGACTACATCTTCCGTCGCCTGGCGCTGGACTACCTGCCGTACGAGAGCCGGGAGGCACTCGGCATCTTCACGGCGGACGAGCGGGCCGCCACCGTGGCAGCCAGCTACGGAACGCC
>JAHECS010000073.1 GCA_024641635.1 Actinomycetes bacterium
CTGACGTTCATCGAGGACTTCATCCGCGACGAGGTGCTCCCCCGCTACGCCAACACGCACACGGAGTCCAGCGGCACCGGGCTGCAGACCACCCGGCTGCGCGAGGACGCCCGACGGATCATCCGCGACGCGGTCAACGGCGACGACGACACCTGCGTCATCTTCTGCGGCTCCGGATCCACCGGGGCGATCAACAAGCTCATCGGCATCCTCAACCTGCGCCTGCCCGCCGACCTCGACCAGCGCTACGGGCTGTCCGCCCAGATCCCGCCGGACGAGCGCCCGGTCGTGTTCATCGGACCCTTCGAGCACCACAGCAACGAACTGCCGTGGCGCGAGTCCATCGCCGACGTCGTCACCATCCACGAGGACGCCGACGGCCACATCGACCTCGTCGACCTCGAGCAGAGGCTGCACGAATACCGGGACCGGCCGCTGCGGATCGCGTCCTTCAGCGCCGCCAGCAACGTCACCGGCATCGTCACCGACACGGCCCGGGTGTCCCAGCTGCTCCACGAGCACGGGGCGCTCGCCTTCTGGGACTACGCGGCCGCAGCACCGTACGTCGACATCGACATGAGCCCGCATGACCATCCCCTCGCCTACAAGGACGCGGTCTTCCTGTCGCCGCACAAGTTCATCGGCGGACCCGGAACTCCGGGCGTGCTCATCGCCCGGCGGGAGCTGCTCGCGAACTCCGTCCCGGACGTGGTCGGCGGTGGCACCGTGGCGTACGTCAACCCGGAGGAGCACCTCTACCTGGCCGACCCCGTCCATCGCGAGGAGGGCGGGACGCCGGCGATCGTCGAGTCCATCCGGGCCGGGCTGGTGTTCCACCTCAAGGAGGCCGTCGGCACGGACGTCATCCGCGCCCACGAGGAGGACTTCGTCCGCAGGACCATCGCGTCGTGGTCCGCGAACGAGCACATCCAGGTCCTCGGGAACACCGAGGCCGAGCGCCTGTCGATCGTCTCCTTCGTCATCCGGAGGCCGGGCGGGCGGTACCTGCACCACAACCTCGTCGTCGCGATCCTCAACGACCTGTTCGGCATCCAGTCCCGCGGCGGCTGCTCCTGCGCGGGGCCGTACGGCCACCGGCTCCTCGGCATCGACCTCGAACGCTCACACGAGTTCGAGAGGGAGATCGCGCACGGATGCGAGGGCATCAAGCCGGGATGGGTCCGCGTCAACTTCAACTACTTCATCTCCGAAGCGGTGTTCGAGTACATCGTGTCCGCGGTGATCCTCGTCGCCGACCACGGCTGGAAGCTCATGCCGCAGTACCGGTTCGACACCGTGACCGGGCGCTGGCACCACCGCAACGGGCCGGTCGAGCCGCCGCTGCGGCTCGCCCAGGTCCACTACGACGGCGAGGGCGTGCTGCGCTACCCCGAGCACCGGGATCGCGCACCGGAGTCCGACCTCGCCGGGTACCTCACCCACGCGCACGAGTACCTCGAGGGGCTCCCGGACGACCTCGGGGAGGCCGCGTCGGCGCGGGAGGGCATCTCCGAGGACTTCACCTCGCTCCAGTGGTTCGAGCTGCCCGCCGAATGCCTGCTCGCGGACGACGCCGTCACCTCGTGACGCGGATGGGGATCTCGGTCGACGCGTTCGCCAGGAGGCCGCCCTTGCCCACCGCCACGACGCGGTAGGTGTACTTCCCCTTCTTCTTCGGCACGGTGGCCTTCAGCCGCGCCCGGCCCTTGGCGTTGGCCTTCTTGGTCACGACGTTCTTCCACTTCGCACCCCGCTGGATCTGGAGGGCGAGGGTCTGGCCGGCGAGCGCCGGACGCGCCCACGCACGCACGACCACCTTCGTGCCTCGCGGAACCCGGGGGTTCTTCGGGGTCGCCGTCACCAGCGACTGCACCTGGGTCGTGAACGGCGCGCTCACGCCCTCGGTGCGCGCATCGACCGGCGGCACGACGACCTGCCACTGACCCGTGGACGGCGGGGCGACCTGAAAGGCGACGACGCCGTCAGGGCCGGTCGCCGCGGACTGCACGTCGACGAACTTCTCCTTCTTGCCCTGCGGGCGGAACTGCAGGATGGCGGCCGCGCCCGCGAGGGGAGCGCCCTGCGACGTGACAGTGGCCGTCACCGAGACCGGGGTCCCGAACACGGCGACCGGGACGCCCGCTGCGGCGACATCGGTCGACGCCGGCGCGAGCGACTGCGCGTAGGCCCGGATCAGCGGCCACTGCGCCGGATCGTCGCCACCGACGGTCCAGTAGGCGGCGGCACTGAGGCCGAACTCACCGACCAGCTGGGTGCGGGCGAGCACGGCCTGCGGCCCCACCCACCACATGACCCGCTTGGCGGTGCACGTCTGCTGGGTGCCTGACGAGTCGGTCCACGTCACCTTCTTGTCGTAGTAGACCCAGTTCTCCTGATCCGACTCGGACCACTGGATGTCCTCCGGTAGGACGCCCGCGTCGGCGAGGACGCCGGGGATGTCCGCGTCCGACACGGACACCATGCGGGTGAGCGAGCGGTACGCCGCCGAGCTCGTGTTGGTGGGGCAGTTGCCCTTCAGCTGGTAGCTGCTGCCTGTCTTGCGGGTCCAGGCCCGCCCGTAGGTCGGCACGCCGATCTGCAACTTGGCCGGGTCCATGACGGAGACGCTGTACTGGACGATGGAGCGGACCCACGGCATCGGGGCGATCGGCCCGATCCCGTTGACGTGGTAGTCGTACGCCATGATCCGGATGCGGTCGGCCGCCGGGGCGATTCCCGCGATGTTGTAGACCCAGTACCCCGACTTGGGCCCGCAGGTGCCGCCGGTGGAGCACGGGGGCGGGATCGTCACCGACAGCAGCTTGCCCTGAGCATGCAGGGCGGCTCCCAGCTCGTTGACGAAGGTCGTCCAGTTCGGCTGCGTTGCCGCCCAGCTCGACGAGCCGTCGGAGAACGCGAAGACCTCGTAGTCGAGGTCGATCCCGTCGTAGCCGTTCGACACCACGAGGTTGACGATGTCGGCGACGTGCTGCCCGCGTAGGGCCGGATCGGCGAGCACCGTGGCCATGCGGCCCTTGCCCGACCCGTCGGCGATCGCCGGGAGCACCGTCAGGCCGGCCCCCTTCAGCTGCTGCATCGCCCACGCGGCGTTCGACGCCCCGTTCGAGAAGTTCGGGTTGAGCTTGACCTG
>JAHECS010000046.1 GCA_024641635.1 Actinomycetes bacterium
CTCGACGTGGCGATGGCCGACTACGAGGCGTGGGCACGGTTCCTGCTCCCGGGCGGGCTGCTGGCCATCCACGACGTCTTCGAGGACCCGACCGACGGCGGCCAGGCGCCGTTCGAGGTGTGGCAGCGGGCGGTGGCCGATGGGTTCGCGCCCACGTCCACGACCGGCAGCCTCCGCCTCCTCCTTCGTTGAGTGCGGAGTTGTTGGGCGTTTCAGGTGTCCGGAAAGGCCAACAACTCCGCACTCAACGAGATGGGCGGGAGGGTCTCGCCGCGGAAGAGCCCGGCGGCCGGTCCTGCCCCGTCCAGTGCATGGGTCGCAAGGACCACAGCGGCGGAGTTCCACGTGGGCTGGTCCGCCGTGAAGTACTGCCCGGGGCGGTCGAACCGCTCACCCTCGAAGTTCATCCCGCACCAGTACGACCCGTCGTCGTGGCGCAGGAACTGCACCCAGTCGAGCAGCTCGCGCGCGCGGTCGGTGTCGCCGATCGCGTCGAGCACCATGACCAGCTCGCACGTCTCCGCCGCGGTGACCCAGGGCCGGTCCGACACGCAGCGCACCCCCAACCCTTCGACGACGAACGCATCCCAGTGCTCGTCGATCCGCGCCCGAGCCGGCGCGCCGCGCAGCACGCCGCCCAGGATCGGGTAGTACCAGTCCATCGCCCAACGCGACTTGTCGAGGAACAGTTCCGGTCGATGGGCGATCGCGTCGGCCAGCGCACCCAGCGACAGCTCCCAGTCGGGCCGGGGCTGTCCCATGCGCTCCGCGATGGCGATCGCGCAGCGCACGCTCATGTGCACGCTGGACGAGCCGGTGAGCAGGGCACCGTCCGCCGGATCGTCAGCGCGCCAGGCGATCTCACCAGTCGGCGCCTGGAAGTCGAGGACGTGGTCGATCGCCCTCTCGACGAGTGGCCACTGCGCGCGCAGGAACGCGGCATCGTCCGTGCACAGGTAGTGGTGCCAGGCGCCCACCGCGACGTACGCGGAGATGTTGGTGTCCAGGGTGCGGTCGGTGACCTCGTCGCCGACGTAGTACGAGTACCAGCCGCCATCGTCAAGCTGGTGACGGCCCAGCCACCCGTAGGCACGGGCGGCGTCGTCATGACGGCCGCTCACGTCCAGGGCCATCGCGGCCTCGACCATGTTCCACGGGTCGGCCTTGCCGCCGACCACCCAGGGGATGCCGCCGTCCGGCCGCTGGACCCGGGCGATCGCGTCGACGGTGTCCCGAAGCCGGTCGAGCGTCACGACGGCTTCTCCACGTAGACGACGAGGCTCTTGCCGATGAGCGGGTTGAGCGCCCGGTCGGCCCACCTCAGCACGGGCGGGTTCTTCATGATCTGCCACACCAGCAGGTCGTGATAGCGGCGCGCGAGCAGCCGGTCCGGGTTGTTCACGCCGCCAGCGCAGCGGATCCACCAGTAGGGCGAATGCAGGGCGTGGGCGTGGTGCGAGCCGCGCAGGACGAGCCCGGCATCCTGCAGGCGCTGCTCCAGCACCGCCTGCCGGTAGATGCGGATGTGGCCGCCCGGGAAATCGTGGTAGTCGGAGTCCAGGGCCCAGTTGATGCGCTCCGGGAATCGCGTGGGCACGGTCACGGCCATCCGCCCGCCGGGCGCGAGCACGCGGGCCAGCTCCCCGATCGCGCCGCGGTCGTCCGGGATGTGCTCGAGAACCTCGGCGGCGATGATCCGGTCGAAGGCGCCGTCGGTGAACGGCAGCGCGAGCGCGTCACCCTGTACAGGGATCCCGACCCCGCGCGGGGGGATCTCGCCCTCGGACTCCATGGCCGCCACCATGTCGCGCACCTGCTTGAGCTCGCCGCCGTCCGCGTCGAACGCGACGACCCTCGCGCCGCGGCGCAGGGCAGCGAACGCGTGCCGACCGCCGCCGCAGCCCATGTCGAGCAGGTGGTCGCCGGCGCCGATCCGCAGCCGGTCGAGGTCAACGGTGAGCACGCACGCCCCCTGCCTGTCGCTCCTCGAGCTCGGCCCGCCACATCTCGACGAGCCCGACGGCGTGCGCGTGCCACGTGAAGCGCTCGAGCACGCGATGGCGCCCGCTCGCGCCGAGTCGCGCCCGCTGCTCCGGGTCGCCGAGCACCTCGACGAGCATCGCCGCGAGCGCCGACGGGTCGCCGGGAGCCACGGTGCGGGCGCTCTGGCCGTCCGGCCCGACCACCTCGGGCAGCGCGCCCCCGGTCGTAGCCACGACCGGCACCCCGCACGCCATCGCCTCCGCGGCCGGCAGCGAGAAGCCCTCGTACAGCGACGGCACCACGGCCACTTCCGCCTCTGCATACAGCTCGACGATCCGCTCGTCCGTCACCCCGGTGACGAACTCGACGGCGCCCTCGAGCCCGAGGGAGTCGATGAGGGCGGGCACGAGGCTGCCCTCCTTGAGCCGGCCGATGACGACCAGGTGGGCGTCCGGGCGCTCGACGCGGACCTTGGCGAGCGCCTCCAGCAGGATCGTCAGGCCCTTGAGCGGGACGTCGGCACTCGCCGTCGTCATGAGTCGGCCCGGCACCCGCGCCACCTCCGGGAGCGGGCGGAAGACGTTCTCGTCGACCCCGATCGGCACGACTGTCATCTGCTCAACCGGCACGCCCATCTGCGCGGCGATGTCGCGGCGCGAGGACTCCGAGACGGTGACGATGCGCGGAATCCGCGGGGCGACCCTCAGCTGCATGCGCAGGAACCCGTACCAGCGACGAAGGGCCAGTCGGCGGCGGAACGACGTGGCGTGGGCGAGGTCGAGCTCGCGATCGACGGTGATGGGGTGATGGATGGTGGCGGTCACCGGCCAGCCGTCGCGCATCATGCCGACGACGCCCGAGCCGAGGCACTGGTTGTCGTGGACGAGGTCGAAGTCGCCCCGCCTCTCGCGCAGCAGTCGGCGCGCGCGCTCGCTGAACGCCCAGGGCTCCGGGAAGCCGGCCACGCACATGATCCCGAACTCGCGCACGTCGACGGAGTCGCGGAACTCGCGCACGTGCGGCACCCGGAACGGGTCAGGCTGGCGGTACAGGTCGAGTCCGGGCACCTGGACGAGCCGATCCGGGTCGTCGAGCTGCGGCCACGGCTGCCCGGAGAGCACCTCGATGTGGTGCCCGAGCGCGGCGACCTCGCGGGCGACATACCGGGTGTAGACGCCCTGGCCGCCGCAGTGCGGGTTGCCCCGGTAGACGAGCCAGGCGATGCGTAGCGGCTCGTCGCGGCGCGGCCCGCCGGGCGGGGGTGACGCGTCGACGGGCAGGGGCACAGTCGGAACCTACCCTCCAGTAGCCCCGCCCCCTTCGTTGAGTGCGGGGTTGTTGGGCGTCTACTCCGGGGTAACCCCCCAACAACCCCGCACTCAACGAAGCGTGGGTCAGGTGGGGGGCTGGGCGAGGAGCTGCTGGATGGCCCGCTCGGTCTCGTCGTAGGCGCCCTCGCCGTAGTGGACCAGCCGGACCACGCCGTCGCGGTCGATGAGGTACCGCGCCGGCCAGTAGCGCTGGGACCACTCCCGCCAGGTGCGGAAGTCGTTGTCGAGCGCCACGGGGTACGTGATGCCCATGTCCCGCAGCGCGCCCTTCACGTTGCCGACGTCCCTCTCGTAGTCGAACTCCGGCGAGTGCACGCCGACAACGCGCAGCCCCTGAGCGCGATACTTCGCGTCCCACTCCGACAGGTACGGCTGCGTCCGCTGGCAGTTGATGCAGCCGAACGTCCAGAAGTCGACGAGCACCACGTCGCCCCGGAGATCGTCCATGGACAGCGGCGACGTCGAGTTCAACCACGTGTCGATGCCGACGAAACGGCGGGCCGGGCCGCAGTTGCCCAACGCCGACGGGTCCGCCTCGCACTCGTTGAAGTCCGTTCGCGGACCGAGCACCGACGCGTCCTCCCCCTCTGCCAGGTCGGCGAGAGCGGCCCGGGCCCCATCGCCGTCCGCGACGGCCCGCTCTGCGGCGGCCACGTAGTCCGGGATCGCCCGCTGCACCGTCTCGACGGCGCCAAGGGCGATCGCCACCGCGGAGGCGAGCAGGACTCCACCTGCGACTCGTCGCACGAGCGGGAGCCGGCGACGCAGGGCCATCGACCGATCGGACACCCGCTGACCGGCGACGGCAAGCACGAGCAGGGGGACGGCGATCCCGATCGCGAATGCGGTGGTGAGCACCAGAAGGCCTGCGGAGACGCCCTGGGTGGCCGACAGCACGACGACCGCGGCAAGCACCGGCCCCGCACACGGCACGAACACCAGCCCCAGCGAGGCGCCCAGGACGACGGCCGATCCGTTCCGACGAGGCGCCCGCCGCCCCAACGCTGCGAAGGGGCGCTCGAGGACACGGCCGAGCGGCGGCACCAGCAGGCCGAGCCCGACCACTGCCAACACGGCGACGCCGAGCACGCGGAGCAGCCCCTGAGGCAGGCCCAGGGCGGCCAGCAGGGTGGCTCCGATGAGGGTCGTGACCGCGAAGGTGACGACCAGCGACGCGACGACCACCACCGGTCGCATGCGTCGGAGTCGTACCGCCTGAGGTCCCTCGCCCACGGGCAGCGCAGAGGCAGCGAGCACGCCCGGGAGCACCGGCAGCACGCATGGCGACAGCGCGGTAAGGACTCCGGAGAGCAGTCCGATCAACGCGAGCGCCAGCATGGGACCCACTATCGGCCCGGGACTCAGCCGCTACGGGCTGCCGACCTTACGGACCGGTTACAGAGCAGCGGAATAGGCCCGTTGCTCCGTCGGCGCCGCGCTGCCACGATGTGCCCACCGCGGCATCAACCGCGCCTCGAGAGGACGGTTCGATGCGCCACGTATGCGCACTTGCATCAGTGCTCACGCTCACTGTCGCCACGTCAGTGGGCTGCTCGTCCGCCGGCGATACTGCGTCGCAATCCAGCGCGACGTCGGCATCGACACAGGCGTCGGCCATGCCGTCAGCCACGGCGCCCGCCACGCCCGAGGAGGCCGCTCTGGCGGCGTTCGCGGAACTGACCGACGCCGAACAGCAGCAGCAGGTCGCCACCCTCAGTGCCGAGCTCGAAGAGCAGCTGCTGGCGCCGCCGGGCCAGGAGCCCGACCCGGCCATCGTGAAGGCCTACCGACAGGTCGCTGCCGACATCACGCGTCTGGCGCGAGCCGAGCAGCCCGAACTCTCGTTCGGGCGCACCGGGGGTCACGTGCGGGCCGAGGACTCCACCCTGGGCGGCCTCTGGTTCGGAAGCCTGATCACCGCGCCGCTCGCCGTGACCATCGGCCTCGACGCCTCGCAGGACACCGCCGCCGACAAGCCCGATACCGCTTCGCGAGAGAGCTCCGAGGGGAAGGGCTCGAGCAGCATCACGGTGAAGGGCGCGCTCGACCACGTCACCGTGGATTGGACGATGGCGTCCGCATTCGACGACGTCAAGGGGACGGTGAAGATCAAGGCGAGCATGGATCCCTGCCCCGACGCCAACGGCATGTTCCGCGCGTCGATCACGTCCACCATGGCCGGTGAGGGGGCCGCGAGCACGTCGACTGCGACCACCGTCGACGTCGTCGGACTGATCGACGACAACGCGAACCTCCTTGGCTACGACAGCACGGCGCGGACCCAGGCCGCGCGCGGCACCACGCCGATCGCCGACGTCACCACCAAGACCACCCACGCGGGCGGCGAACTCACCCTCGCCACGGCGGGAGCCAACGAGGCTCAGGCCGGCACCGCCGAGGAGGGGAGTCAATGGTCCACCCTGGGGATGATCAACCAGGCCGTGTTTGCGGACCAGATCATCCGCCAGACGATGGCCGCCATCGAGAAGGGCCGGTGCGTGCGCCTCACGGCGACTCCGACCCCGGCGAACACGAAGGGCGTCCAGCCCTCCAGCCCCTTCTCCATCGACGCCAAGCCCCGCAGTCTGGTGGACGGCCAACCCACGGGGGGCACCGTCACCGCGACGTTGAGCGGCGGCTCGTCAGTGAATCCCGCCGGGACGCCCGTTCCCGCGGACGCTCAGTTCGCGTACGTCGCCCCCGACGAGGAGAACCAGACGGCCTCCGTTGCCCTGGAGGCCCGGTCCATCCGCGGGGTCGGCAAGGCAGCGGTCGGCTTCGACACAGCGGTCATTCACGGCTGGGTGATCGGCGAGACCGTCGGTCCATACCACTACGAGGCGGTCAGCTGCTCGAGTGCGGCGGGTCCGTGGAAGATCGTCTACGAACTGCGGAACATGGCGCCGGTGACGGGCGGAGGCACCATCAAAGTGACGTTCCCCAGTGTCCCCACGGATGGCGGCGCGGCCGTGGGGGGGTCGGGGACCGAGAAGGGGGAGCTGAAGGTCCCCGGTGGAGGGGTGCGGTTCGGCGGGCCCGTGCAGGCGACCCTCACCCCCAACGGCTCGCAGTACACGATGACGCTGACGAGCACGGGCGTGGCAACCGGCTACGGCGGCGGCAAGCAGGCCAGCAAGGAGATGGTGCCATCCACGTCGACCTTGGCGGTGCGGCCCGCGACCTCGTCCTGCCAGTAGCGGTCTGCGTGGGTTGCGACTGACGGGGGGTGCCCGCCGTGGCCCGCACTGAGGGCTTCGGCGCGTGGACCGGCCCTCGGATGACCGGCTGAGATCCGCACCCCCTTCGATACGGGCAATCGTGATCCCCGGGGGAAGGCAGGTCTGGCCGACGGATGACCGGGGGTCCCAGACGAGCGGCTATCCTTGGCAGGCACCTCGCGGGTGTAGCTCAATGGCAGAGCCCCAGCCTTCCAAGCTGGCCATGCCGGTTCGATCCCGGTCACCCGCTCTCACGACCTTCGCCCGCCAGTGGCCCGTCGAGACCCCCGCCGAGCCCGTTTCTGTTCACGCATGGGCCGGGCGGCAGCGCCCTACCCGGAGGAGGCGTGCTGCCGGAGCCAGGTCGCCCCGTAGCCGCGCGGAAGGGCCTCGCGGGCCGGGAGCACGGTCGCGATGCCCGGGATGCCCAGGGCCTGGCAGCCGGCCTCCCAGTTCGCCAGCCAGATGCCCAGGGCGACCGGCGCGTAGTAGCGCGACGACGTGGCGGTGACGAAGTCGACCCGATCGAGCACGGTTCCGGCGTGCAGCACGGCGCGCGTGGTCTGGCCGTTGTAGGACGAGGGCGACCACTGGCACACCTCGAAGCAGCGGCCCAGCTCGCTGGAGGGCGGGGCCGTCACGTCGACCGGCCGGGTCAGGTCGTCGTCGGCGAAGAACAGCTGCTCGAGCGACAGACGGCTGTGCATCCTGGCGTTCATCCCGCGGATCAGCAGCGGGACGAAGCGCGACCGGTAGCCCACCGCGCACACGCAGATGACGTGGTCGCGGTCGGGGTCGAAGCGGTCGCCGAGGGCGGCGGCGACGCTGGACTGGTCGGCGCCGGGGCCGATCCAGCAGGTCGAGATCCCCGCGCGGGTGGCCGCGATCACCACCTGCTGCAGGCTTCGGCCCACATCGATGACGGCGGTCCGGTCGTAGGCGCGGGGGGCAACGGCAACAAGGAACTCGTGCGCGCCCACCACCGGCCACACCGTGAGCGGCACGAGGACGTGCTCGAGCCTGATCGGCGCCGTGCCGAGGAGGCTCTGGGGGCGCGTGGCCGCCTCGACCCAGGCCAGCAGCGCGGACCGGTCGTCGTCGGTGAGGTCACGGCGCTGGAACGAGCGGCACGAGCGGCGCGACCGCATGACGTCGAACACGTCGAGGTCGTCCAGGCGCGGAGGGTGCGGCTCGCGGGGGCGCACGTCGAGCCGGACCGTGATCAGGTCGAAGGCGACGATCAGCAGCAGGACCAGGCCAAGGGACATGGGGACGCCCACCAGCAGCAGGGGCGCCACGCCAGCCAGCGCCCCCACCCCGGCCAGGGCCAGCAGCACCAGAGCAGGGCCGACGGGGCCCAGGTACTGCAGCCAGCCGGTGAACTGCAGCCGGAGCTTCAGTCGCCACAGCGGGTTTCCCGCCGCCCAGGGCGGCACCCCGTCCGCGGCATGCGCCGCCTGGACGTCCGTCGCGCTGGACAGTGCGTGCGGGCGGGGTCGGGCCGTCGTTCCAGGCTCCTGGTCGCTGACGTTCATCGTCGCTCCTCCTGCGCGGGCCGGGACGTGCCCGGACAGTTCCGACACTAGGGACAGCCACTGCTTATTGCAAGTCATCACTTGCAGTAGAGTCAGGCCACGCACTCCCTCCTGACGGAGCCGCCATGCCGAAGCTGATCGACACCGACACCCTGTTCGGCGCGACCCTCGACCTGTTCGCCCTGCACGGGTACCTGGGCCTGACCACCCAGGACGTGGCCCGCCGGGCCGCCATCAACGAGGCGACGATCTATCGCCGCTACGGCACCAAGGCAGGGCTCGTGGAGGCCGCCCTCGCCCATGGCCTGTCGTCCGCCCCCTTCGCCGACCTCAGCGCCAGCGAGGACATGGAGACCGACCTGCTCGGCATGCTCGAGGCCTTCCAGGCCACGACCCGCCTCTACGGCGGAGCCGTGGTCACGCTGCTCACGGAGGTCTCCCGGCATCCTGAGCTGCGCCCAGCCATGGCGCCACTTCTGGTCAACATGAGCCGCGCCGCGGAAGTCCTCCAGGCACACCAGGAGCACGGCCGGCTCATCCCCGGCAATCCCTGGCAGCAACTCATGCTCCTGCTCAGCCCCTTCCTCGCGAGCGGGCTGTGGACCCGCACCGGAGTCGCCCCACCCGTCGAGCTCGACACCCGCCACGTCGTCGTCTCCTTCCTCAACGGGCACCGCCCCCACTGACGACAGCCCCCTGCACACCACGCCGGCCATGCCGGTTCGATCCCGGTCACCCACGCGCGTGCGTGCGGCTCGCCGCGCTTCGGGATCCTCATCCCCACCGGCATCCGTGCGACAGCCGTCGACTGGGCCATTCCCCGGCGACCGGTTGGCGCGCGTGCCAGACTCGAACGGCCGGCAAGACTCCGCCTCCGAGTGTGCGCCGACGCGGGACGTCGGTGTACGGGCGGACGTCGGCCCGGTCGAACGATCGGTCGAGGGCGACGGACGAGAGGATCCCCATGGACGTGCTCACACTGGCGGACGGACGGCAGCTGTCCTACGACGTCTACGGCGATCCCGACGGCGTCCCGGTGATCTTCAGCCACGGCCTGTCCGACTCCCGGCTGATCCGCAACCCCGACGAGGACCTCACCCGGTCGCTCGGCGTCCGGATGATCGCGGCCGACCAGCCAGGCGTCGGTGGGTCCACCCCGCAGAAGGGACGTCGGATGGTCGACTGGGGGGCGGACATGGAGGAACTGGCGGACTCCCTCGGACTGGACACCTTCGCGGTGGCGGGACACTCCGGCGGGGGGCCGCACACCCTCTCCGTGGCGGTCCGGATGGCGGACCGAGTGACCAAGGGCGTGCTGGCCTCGCCGGTCGGGCCGTTCGACCAGGACGGGTTCGCCCGGATGCTCGTCATGAAGGACCTCAAGCTCGTCGTCAAGCTGCGCCATCTCCACCAGGTCATCCGTTGGGCGTACGAATCAGACGTCAAGAAGGCGAAGAAGGACATCGGCACCTTCGTGGAGGCGACCGCGGAGAGCGACCCCTCGGACGCGGACACGTTCCTCTCCGATCCGGCGCAGCGCGAGATGTTCGAGGCCAACTTCACCGCGGGCATGATGCAGGACGAGGAAGGCCTCTACGAGATGACGATGGCGCTCTGGAACTGGGGATTCGAGCTGGAGGACGTCACCCAGCCGTTCGATGTCTTCTACGGGGACGCTGACGACATCATCTCCCCCGAGATGCCCGCACACGTGGCCGAGCGGCTCCCGCAGGGCACCGCCCACGTGTGGCCTGGAGCCGGTCACTACGGATTCGTCGACCGGGACCGGTGGATCGCGTTCCTCGGCGCGGTGACGGCCTGACGGGTTCCGACCCAGGTACCTCGCCCTCGAGGCACCGATCCCTTCGAAATGACCTCCGGCGCTGGCTCGCCCTAGCGACCGCGTACCAGGCGCACGAGGTTCACCAGCACGGCGACGCAGGTCCCGAACAGCGCGACGACCAGCACGATCCGGACGACCGGCTCCCACGGGAAGGCGTACGCGGCGAAGTCGAAGGGGAAAACGGTGAGGAGTGCGCCGGAGACGGCCACCCCGAACAGGCCCGTCACGATCTCACCTGCGGCCTTCACCCGGGTGCCGTCCACGACGATGTACATCAGGTTCGCCAGGATCGTCACGACGATCGACGCGTTGATGAGGGGAACGACGTCGACGGCTGTCGGAGTGACGAACGGTGCCGCCTGCCAGCCAGGCCAGATGTTGATGATCCACAGGAGCGCGAGATTCACGAGGATCGCGACGGCGTAGCCGATGCGGCGCCCCGCACGTCGGGAGATGCCGACGTCGGTCCGTGTCGGGGTCCCGGTGACGGTGGCCATGATGGTCCTCCTCCCCCGCCGGGCAGGGTCGCACCCGGCGACACGTCCATGGTCGCACCGTGGAGGGGCGGAGTCCCCGCCAGAGCACCCGGCGGGGACCCCGAGCCTCCCCGGGGTCCCCGCCTCGAGGGGCATTCAGATGGTCGAGCGGCCCACGAGGGGATCCTGCGAAGGGCTACGTGTGGTTCGACGCCAGCCGGGGCAGGCGGCGCCCGAGCACGACCCGGACGGCGGCACGGGCCGCGATGACGAACGCCCACACGGCAAGGCCAAGGACGACAAGGCGGGTGGCGGACGCCCACGACGGGTCCCAGTCGCCGAAGTCGATCGGCAGGTCCTTCCACAGGTTCGCGAGGACGATGAGGTACAGCAGCGCGATGCCGTACGTGAATCCGGCGCGCAGACGCGGACGGTCGTCGACCACGTACACCGCCTGCGAAGCGAGGCCGACGATAAGCGTGAGGTTGAACAGGGCGACGACGGGCTCGGCATCTGACGTCAGGAACGGCACGGACTCCCAGCCCGGACGGACGTTGACGAGGATGAGCACGACGGCGTAGCCGAGCATGCTCAGCAGGTAGGGGATCCGGGCGTCGATGCGCCGTGACCGACGTCGAGAACGCCTCCGTCGAGCCATGGCCACCTCCTGGCATCGGTCAGGTCCGGGACGTCGTGCCCCGTTGCTGCGGGTATCGGCACAGCGGGCAGCCAAGGGCACCCGGGCCGCGCGGCTGATCCGCCGGGGCATGGTCGTCGAACCGGAGGGAATCGGACATTGCGGGCAGCGGGGGCAGGTGTCAGACTGCCGGAACCACCGGAGGCGGGGCCGGCCCAGTGAAGGGAGCCCGTCATGGGCAACTACGTCCTGCTCTACAGCGGCACGATGGACCAGCCGGCCTCAGACGAGGAGGGCAAGGCCATCATGGATGCGTGGATGGCCTGGTTCGGCACCCTCGGTGACGTCGTCGTCGACGGGGGCAACCCCTTCGGACCGGCGATGACCGTGTCCAGGGATGGCGTCGTCAGCGAAGGCGGGAGCTCCGGGCTCAGCGGCTACACCATCGTCACGGCCGCCGACCTCGCTGCCGCCGCCGACATCGCCAAGGGCTGCCCGCACCTGGCCGCGGGCGGGTCGATCGAGGTGTACGAGACCTTCGACGTCATGTAGCGGGCCCTCC
>JAHECS010000074.1 GCA_024641635.1 Actinomycetes bacterium
AGCTGCATGCGGCACTCGAGCGACGCGCCAAGGCCGATCACAAGACATCGAGCGAGATCGTTCGCGAAGCACTTCACGAGTATCTCTCCGCGTGAGCTTGCCTCGCGCGGCCTCTGGCGTTGGCCCTTACATGGCCCTTACATGCTCGGGGCGTTGGCCCTTTCTTGGTGGGCCTGGGCGATTCTCGGAGGATCTGCGTGGGTCGGAAACCGCTGCAAACGCTTGATATTCGACCTGTTGCGGTGTCGTGCCGGGTGCTTGTAATCCGTAGGTTCGGGGTTCGAGCCCCCGGCGACCCACATACCCAAATGCGTTGCACTGCAACGACTTTACGACTGTTCGAGGCTGCGTCAACTGGCCTCGTGGTGTCTACTTTGTCATCATTCTCGCCTCTGTCTGGCCCTTTCATTTCGTGCACGGTTCTTGCGGTGGAACACACCCGGCCCGCGACCTGTGCGCCTATTGCTTCTCCTATTGAGTAGACGCGATAGGACCGTCGTGTGTCACGCATTCGCGCACTCGACGAGCGGAGTGGCGCGGGTCCTGGTTGCCTTGGGCGGGCCGGTCGGCCTTGCTGCGCTTCGGTCCGCGGGTGACGGGGACCTCGACTCCGGGCGTGGCGAGCGGGAATCAAAGGGCCGATCGCGCGGTGGTCGCGTTTGTGGCCGGCGCCGTCGTCGGAGTCCTGGGCGGCCTGATCGGGCTGGGCGGCGCGGAGTTCCGCCTGCCGCTGCTCATCGGCGTGTTCGGGTTCGCGGCGCTGTCGGCGGTGATCCTGAACAAGGCGATGAGTCTGATCGTGGTGGCCGTTGCGTTGCCGGCACGACTAGCGGCGGTTCCGTTTTCCGACATGGCTCCCTAGTGGACGGTGTGGCTGAACCTGCTTGCGGGCAGCCTGGTCGGGGCGTGGCTTGGCGCGTCCTGGGCGACTCGGATGCGTTCCGCCACCTTGTACCGGGTGCTGGCGGGACTACTGGTGCTGATCGCCGTCGCCCTCGCGGCCAACCATGCGGGGACCCTGCCCCCGTTGGACCTGAATCCCGTCGCCCAGGCGGTCGCGGGGGTCCTCGCCGGCCTGGGCATCGGGATTGTCGCCGCCCTCATGGGGGTCGCAGGCGGGGAGCTGCTGATCCCCACGATCGTGCTGCTGTATGGGGTGGATATCAAGATCGCCGGAAGCCTGGCCTTGGCGGTATCCCTGCCCACCATGCTCGTCGCATTCGCCCGCTATAGCCAGGATCAGAGCTTCGCCGTACTCGGCGCGAACAAGCGGTTTGTCGTGGTGATGGCAGCCGGCTCGATCGCGGGCACCCTGGTCGGCGGACTGCTGGCGGGCGTAGTGTCCACGGCCGTCCTCGTCCCGCTTCTGGTGCTCCTTCTGCTGGCGTCGGCGGTCAAGGTGTGGCGCCACGCGTGACGCTCGCCGTTCGGTGGCTTCAGGGCCAGCCACCCCGCGAGCATGCGAGGGCGCGCTGGTCCGCGGGCATGGAGATCGCCTACTTCGCGGCGGCGGCGTGGTCGCTGGCGGCCGGTACCCTTCTGCCATGACGATTCAGGCCGTGGGGGATGCCGCTGTGGCGGTGCGCTCCATGCTGTCCGGAGGCCCCGTCTCGGGTGAGGACCTGTGGCGTTTCGGGGTCCTTCAGCTGCTGGACGACTACGAGTCCGTTCGCGCCCGTGACGGCGTCGAGGCGGCAGCGCGCTTGATGGTCGAGGCTCCGGGCCCCACCGGTCACTCGGGGCTCGACGCCGCGTTCGCGGGACTGGCGTGCTGGCTCGCGGACCGCGACGCATGGCAGGCGCCGGAGTGGGCGCTGGCCGACGATTGGGTGGCGCGGCCGTGGTGGTTCGTGTCGTCGTCCGCCTACGGTCGTGCCTGGGCGATGGTGCAGTCCCCGGCGCAGTTCCGCATCCGCGGGGTGTTCATCACCGACACGGCCCTGCAGCGCGCATGACGAGCCTGGACGCCGCGGGCATCAGCAGGCTTCTGCATGACCTCGACGCGGAGCTCGCAGCGCGGGGCACGACCGCGGACGTCTACCTCGTCGGCGGCGCGGCGATTGCGCTGTCGTTCGATGCGGCGCGCACGACCCGGGACCTCGACGCGGTGTTCGTTCCCACCACCCAGGTTCGCGCGGCCGCGGAGGCGGTCGCCGAGGCGAACGGCCTCGCCGGCGACTGGTTGAACGACGCGGTCAAAGGCTTCGTCCCCCCGGGGACGGACGCGCACCAGCGCGTGGTGTTCGAATCGCCGCACCTGAGGGTCTGTGTCGCGGGCGCGGAGCACCTGCTGGCGATGAAGGTCGCGGCTTCCCGGGTCGAGCAGGACCGCGGCGACCTGGCCCTGCTGGTCGACGTCCTGGGACTGTCCAGCGCGGACGAGGCGATCGCAGTGGCTCGATCCTGCCTTGGACCGGGCTACCCGATCCCGCCACGGGCCCAGTACCTGCTCGAGGAGATCTTCGAGCAACAGGCCAATCCCACGAAACCGCCGGCTCGCACACGGCCACCTGTCGAGCACAGCCGAGGCTTGCCTGACACAGCGCACCCGCGCAGCCACGACAACGGCTTCGGCCTGTCGTGAATCCGCGGGAAGGTGCTGAGTCGCGTGCCGTTGGTTCGGCTGCAAGTGAAAGGGTTGGTCCATGAGTCGACTTCTCGGCATTGCGCGCTTCAGATTCCACGAGGGCAGGGTCGAGGAGTTCAAGCACCTCTCGCGCCGATGCATGGAGATTGTGCAGGAGAGCGATACAGGCACCCTGCGCTACGACATCTTCTTGAACGCCGACCAGTCCGAGGCGCTGGTCATCGAGGAGTACGCCGACACGGCGGCCCTGATGGAGCACTTGGCGAATATTGGGGGGGATCTGTCGGCCGCAATCCTGGCAACGGCATCGGTGCAAGGCGAGCTCCTCGGCGACCTGAGCGCGGAGTTCAAGGAGCAACTGCAGGGTGGTCCCGTGCAGCCATTCGCCCCGTTCCTCGCCAAGGACTAGGGCGCCTTCGAGTCCGCGCTTGGCCCTT
>JAHECS010000006.1:0-9217 GCA_024641635.1 Actinomycetes bacterium
AACGCCACCGACGGGTACGCCGCCGTGACGACGGAGAGCACCGAGGCCATGGTCTACACGGCCGGTGCCCGGCTGACGATCCAGCAGATCGTCAAGGGCGCCAACCCCACGTGGGACACGGCCACTCACGCGTGGACCGGCCCCGGCGTCATCACGACCACTCCGCTGTTCAACATGGCGGCCTGGGAGCGGACCACTGACGGTCCCGGCTCCTACGGGGCCGAGCTCAACGTGGGCGGCAAGATCGTCTACGGGTTCGTCTGGAAGACCGCGGGCCTGCCCGAGGGCGAGTACCGGCTGACCTTCAGTCTCGACAACGACGCCGAATTCGATTCTGGCGCGACGCTCGTCGGGGCGGAGATCCTGGGCAGCACGGAGACCACGTCTGTCGTGACTGCGGCGGAGGATGAGGGCGCCGGCAACACCGCAATCATCGACCGCACGAACGACCTCACCTACATCGATGTGGGCCTGGTCGCGAGCGGCGGGTCGGCACGATAGTCCTGGAGTGGACGCCGACGCCCCCAACCGGCGTCCACCCGCAGGCAACGAGGGCCGGGGGCGGGGATGGCGCGCCATCCCCGCCCCCGGCTCCTACGATGGCAGGAGGGAAAGGACGGGCAGGCACCACGGAGACCGTCTCCCGACGGCTCGCCCCCGGGATGGACGTTCTGAAGGCTCCCGACGGCCATGAGCCGCCGGAGCACGATGCCAAGGGTGAGGCCCACGTGCGCCTGGGCCGACGCTGGGACGACCGGCCCGGGACGATTCCCGCCCTCACGTTCGCTCGATTCCTCACGACCCAGCCCACCGTGCCGGAGGCGATGCGATTCCTGGTCGGCCTCCTCTCGTGGCCGCTCAGCGTCTACGGCGCCCTGCTCATCTGCCCGCACGAGGACGGATTCACGATCTGCTCGCGATTCGAGGAGTCCATCCACGACACCGCGGTGTCCCCGGCCAGCGCGGAACTCGAGCAACTGGTCGCCGAGATCGTCCACGCCACGCAGGGGTCGCATCCGGTGCTCTGGACGGAGCCTGACGACCCGGCCCAGACACCGTTGGCCGCATGGCCGCTCGGCTTCGCCGAGGCGAACGCACGCGTGCTGGTCGTCCTGCTCGCCGCCCACTCCGATCCCGTCGTGGTCGCTGAGCGCACGGTGGGACTCGCGGAGGCACTCGCCGTCTACCTGGCCGGAGCACACGCGGACCTGACCCTCCCTCGCCGGGCCCTGCTCCCCTCCCCCGTCGTCGTCGACCTGTCCAGGCGCCAGCTTCGCATCCTGCAGCTGATGACCGGCGACCTGACGATGCGGCAGATCGCCGGGCGCATCGGGTTCAGCGACTCCACCGTCCGCACCGAGTCGCTGGCCATCTACCGCACCCTGGGAGTCCACGATCGCGCCAGCGCCGTCGAGACGGCGCGGCGGCTGGGCCTCATCCCCACGCCCAAGGAACCCATGAGCCCGGACGGATCGGACGTCACAACCTAGGAGGTCCACATGAGCGGCAAGGTCGTGCACTTCGAGATCCCCGTCGACGAGGGCGACCGGGCCGTCGCCTTCTATGGCGCGGCCTTCGGCTGGGACCTGGAGCGGTGGGGACCGATGGACTACTGGACCACGAGGGCCGGCGACGGCGAGGGCATCGACGGAGCCCTCACGCGCCGCGAGGAGCCCGGGCACGGCCTGCGCTTCTACATCTCCGTCGACGATGTCGATGCCTCGCTCGCTGCGGTCGAGTCCGCGGGCGGCCGCCGACTGACCGATCGCATGCCCATCCCGACAGTGGGCTGGATGGCGCTGTTCTCCGACACCGAGGGCAACACCGTCGGCGTGTTCCAGTCCGATCCCTCGGCACCGATGCCCGAGTGACGTCCACGCGCCGGAGCTTCGTGGAAGTCAGGCGAAGGTCACCGAGAGCGGGGCGTGGTCGCTCCACCGCTCGTCGTAGTTCCGGGCCTTCCCCACCGACGCCGAGGTGCATCGCTCCGCGAGCCGCGCCGTCGCCAGGGCGTAGTCGATGCGCCAGCCGCCGTCCGTGTCGAAGCTGCGCCCCCGCCAGGACCACCATGTGTAGGGCCCCGGTCCCGCGCCCCCGTGAACGCGTCCCAGGTCCACCCAGTGCTTGGCGAGCCATGCGTCGAGATGCGCCCGCTCGTCCTCGAGGAACCCGGCCTTCCCGCGATTGCCCTTCCAGTTCTTGATGTCGACCTCTCGATGGGCGACGTTCAGGTCGCCGCACAGGATCGCGTGCCCCTTGCGGCGAGCAGCCGACCTCCGCAGGTAGTCCAGCCTCCGGTCCATCGCATCGAGGAACGCGTACTTCTCCGCCTGCCGGGGCGTGTCCGCCTCACCCGTGTGCACGTATGCGGACACCACCGTCAGAGGACCGAGTCCCGTCGGGACATCCACCTCGATCCAGCGGCCCAGCCCGTCGATGGCGTCGAGCCCGGTCTCCGTGCGAATCGCCGATGGCTGCTCGCGGCTCAGCACCGCGACGCCGGCCCTGCCCAGCTGCGGCGCGGGGGCATGCGCCACGTGCCAGTCCCGCAGTCCCGACTCCGCGAGCACCTCGTGCAGCTGCTCGTGCGTGGCCCGGACCTCCTGCAGGCAGAGGACATCGGGATCCGCGTCGGCAAGCCAGGTCAACCCGCCCCTCCGTGCGGCCGCGCGGATGCCGTTCACGTTCGCGGTGACAAGGCTGAGCACTCGATCCTCCTCCGCCCAGCGGTGCGCGCGGGCAGGGGTACCAACCTAGGCGGCGGACGTCCAGTCGGTCTCCGCGGCCACCCGCAGGGCCTGGGCCGCGATTGTCAGGGCCGGATTCTGCGCCCCCGAGGACGGGAAGAACGCCGAGTCCACGACGAAGAGGTTCGGCACGTCGTGTGAGCGGCACCAGGGATCCAGCACGCTGGTGGCCGGGTCGGTGCCCGCCACGGCGGTGCCGCACATGTGGCTGTTCATGTCGATCCCGAAACGCTGCTCGAAGATGCCGGTGTACCCGGCCTTGCGGAGGATCCGCTTCGCCTGCGCGAGCAGCGCCTCGTGCCGGTCGTAGTTCGTACGGCGCCAGGACACGTTGATGCGGCCGTTCGCGTCGACGGTGATGCGGTTGTGCACCGAGGGAAGGTCCTCCGTCATGACGAGCCACTCCACACTGCGGGCAGCCATGCGGTCGAGCAGCCGCTCAGGTGCGCGCGTGGCGTGCGTCTTCATCATCGAGCCCTGCACCTTGCCGATCAGCTGCAGCGTCCCACCGGGGTAGCCGTCGCCCATGTCCGCGTAGAAGTCGTTGACGCACATGGTCTTCTGGAACACGACGTCGTTGCGACGCCGCGGATGGACGGCGGCCAGGTGAGTGTTGTTGTGCACCATGTAGTTGCGCCCCACGAGGCCACTTGAGTTGCCGACGCCCAGCGGGTGGTCGTCGGTCCGGCTGGCGAGCATCAAGGCCGCCGAGTTCACTGCACCGGCCGACAGGACGAACGCGGCGCCGTCGACGACGAGTGGCTCACCGTTGACGTCGCCGGTCAGTCGAGCGACCCGGCCGTGGTCGTCCAGCTCGATGGACCGCACGCGAGCACCGGTGAGGAGCCGGACACTGCCTCCCGCCAGCGCCGGTCCAAGGGCGCACGTCTCGGCGTCTGACTTCGCACCGAGCCGGCAGGGGAATCCATCGCAGGTCTGGCAGCGGACGCACGTCCCACCCGGGCGCACGTCGATTCCCATCGACGTGCTCGACGGATGGAGCCCCTGCTCCTCGAGCCGACGCATCATCTCCGCGATGTACGGCTCGTGCGGAAGAGGACCGTATGGGAACGGCTGGCTTCGCCACGGCTCGGACGGGTCCTCACCGACGGTCCCGTGAACTCGGTACAGGGACTCGGCCTGCCCGTAGTAGGTCTCCAGCTCTGCGTAGGTGAACGGCCACGCAGGCGACGCGCCCGAGGGGTACTCGGTACGCCCGAAATCGCGCTCACGGAGACGCGGCAGGCTGGCTCCGTACACCTTCGTGTTCCCGCCGACGACGTAGTGCACGCCGGGGTGGAACTCGTTGCCGTCGTCGTCCAGCCAGGTCTCGTCCGGCTTGTACCGGCGATCGACGAAGACGGCTCGGGGCGACCAGTTCTCCGGCTCCCGCGGCAGCACCTCGCCACGTTCCAGCACGAGGGTGTCGATGCCGCGCTGGGCGAGCCCCCATGCCAGGGTGCCCCCGCCCATGCCACTGCCGACGATGACGACCTGCGCGGAGTCGGTGACCACCCGCTCAACCTATCCGGTCAGGCCGCCGACCAACCTCCGTCGGAGGTGAGGATCGCGCCGTTGACGTTGTTGGCCTCGCCGCTGCCGAGCCAGGAGATGGCGCTGGCGATGAGATCCGGCTCGGCCATCGCAGGCATGGTCGCCATCGATGCCATGGCCCGCTCCATCGCCCAGTCCACGGTCGGGGCGGACGACGCGCCGATGCCGGTGTTCACCGCACCCGGCAGCACGGCGTTCGAGCGGATTCCCTTCGGCCCGTAGAAGTAGGCCACGTGCCTGACCAGTCCGATGACCCCGTGCTTCGAGGCCGTGTAGGACACACCCGCGCTGCCGCCGCTCAGGGAGGCCTTGGACGCAACGGTGACGATGGAGCCGGAGCCGGCCGCCACCATGGCCGGAAGGACGGCTCGGGTCATGCGCATGACCGCGGTCAGGTTGACCCCCAGCACGCGATCCCACAGTTCGTCCTCCAGCGCGTCGAGGGGGACGAAGTGGTCCATGATGCCCGCGACGTTGGCCAGCAGGTCGACTCGGTCCCCCGCCGCTGCAACAGCGGTGTCGACGAAGCCCTGGTCGGTGATGTCGCCGACCAGCATCGTCGCCGCTGGCGCCAGGTCGCCGAGACGGGCGACCGTCTCGTCGAGGCCCGCAGCGTTGAGATCGACGCCGACGACCTGCGCACCGTCGCCGACGAGTCGGATCACCGTGGCCTGTCCGATCCCGGATCCGGCGCCCGTGACCAATGCCGTAGCACCCTCATAGCGTGAGTTGACCATGTCGTCCTCCTGTCTCGAAGCCCGGTTGCGGGTGCCGGCATGAGGGTCGTCGGTGGCTCCTCCTCCGGTGTTCCAACCGACCACGCAGCGTGCTTCACCCGTACCGCGCGACCCTTTCAGGGTAGCGCCGCGACGAAGCGGAAGGGCGGGCGTGAATCCCGATCAGCCGAGCTCGAAGGACGTGATCCCGAAGATCCGCTCGAGCGGCAGGCCCGGGTCGCCACCCCTGTACATGCGGGCGGTCTCGAACACCGGTTCCAGCCCCTGGGAGCGCGCAAGGGCCAGCGCTTGGGTATTCGGTTCCGGCACGTCGAGGAACACCGTGGACCGGGGGCCGGCATGGGCGGCGAGACGCCCGAGGATCGCGGCCGCGACTTCGGCGTCGTCCGCGAAGATCGGCCCGATCTTGAAGCCGTCGACGCAGCGCCGGATGACGCCGTACCCGTGCAGTCCTCGACCATCACGCACGGCGACCGCGCGACCATCGGAACGCTTGAGCCACTCCTCCAGGAAGGCCCGTCTCGGTGCACCGAAGCACGCCTCATCGAAGGCTGCGACGGCGTCGATGTCGGCGCCGGACAGGTCGACGGCGTCGATGTCGGCGCCGGACAGGTCGACGACGTCGGGATGGAGGTGCGGCCTCGGAAGACCCCCGAACCGGATGTTCCGGTGCACGAGGGTGAAGCCGAGTGTCCGGTAGGTCGACTGCTGCTCGACCACGCCGTCGAGTCCGAGAATCCGATCGCCCGCTCGCGACAGCGCCGCATCCGCCAGCCGATGCCCGATGCCCTGGGATCTCACTCCCGGCTCGACGATGTAGAAGCCCGCGAAGGCGAATGACGGGCCGTAGAGGACACAGGAGATGGTCCCGACCACCCTGTCCCCCGATCGGGCCATGAGGAATCCCTCAGGATCGGCCGCGAAGAAGGCCGAGACGTCGTCCAGCCCGGGGTTCCAGCCTTCGCGAGCGGCCCAGTCCAGAGCCCATCGCACGTCGTCTCGGGACATCGTCGTCACCTGGACGCCGTCGCGGTCAGCCATCGCCATCCTCGGCGGTGACGAAGTCGATGAGCTCCTCCACCCGACCCAACAGTGCCGGCTCGAGATCGGTGAAGTCGGAGACGCGGGCCAGGAGTGACCGCCAGGCGAGCCCGGTGTCGTCCCCCCAGCCGAGGGCGGCACAGACG
The DNA here is from genome assembly GCA_024641635.1 of Actinomycetes bacterium. Lineage (GTDB taxonomy): Bacteria > Actinomycetota > Actinomycetes > S36-B12 > S36-B12 > UBA10649. Next base: position 6,226 of record JAHECS010000006.1, read on the forward strand.
CCCTCCTTCCACGGGACACCGCGCGGCACGTCGGGCCAGGCGCCGATGCCGGCGGCGCTCGGTCGCACGGCCTGCCAGACGTCGACGTAGGGATGGCCGAGCACGACCACGGAGCCCGGCCACTCGGACATCACCTCGCCGGCGATGCGCGACTCCTTCGACCCGGTCACCAAGTGGTCGACGAGGACGCCGACCCTGCGCCCTGGCCCGGGTCGATGGCCGCGCGCCCTCGCAGCCAACTCATCGACGCCGCCAAGTTCCTCGACCACGACCCCCTCGATACGAAGGTCGGCGCCCCACACCCGCTCGATGAGCTCGGCGTCGTGCCTCCCCTCGACCCAGATGCGCGACGCCCGGGCTACGCGTGCCCGCCTGCCGGTGACAGCCGTCGATCCGGACGCCGTCCGCGATGACTCCGTGACCGCCTGGCCGCGGGGCCGGCGAAGGTCGACCAGCTCCCCGTCGACGAGGAAGGAGGGTCCGAGGGCGAACGGGCGCGACACCCCGTGGCGGTCCTCGAGCATGACGGCCCAGCCGTCCGCGCCCTTCTGCCAGCCGACCACGGCGCCGCACCAGCCGGAGCGAGCGCACTCGACGACCAGACCATTGATTGCGTCAACCTCGCGGACGCGCCGCCGCCCGGCCCGGTCATCGTGGGACAGCACGTCGGATCCGTAGCGGTCGACAGGCATGGCTCGACCCTAGGGCCGGCCGACGCGACGATCCCGCAGACATGCGCACGGTAGGTTCGCCGCGTGCGGACCGGAGGTCGCTCGACCATCACCATCGGCGCTGACACCGTCGACCGCGACGGCCTCGAGGAGCTGGCCGCGAACCGCGCCGGCGACATCGCGGGCGCTCCCGTCGTGGCCGTCGTGGCCCATCCAGCCCTCAGCACGGTGGCGACCGTTCTCGCCGGCCTCCGAGCCCGCGTGACCGTCGTCCCGCTGAGCCCCGACGCCGGAGGCATGGAGCGCAACCACATTCTCACCGACTCCGGCGCCGCCCTCCTGGTCGACGGAGGTCACATCTCGATGCTGCCTCCGCCCCCGCGCAGCCGCGTCGTGAACGACGTCGAGGCCGACCTCCTCCTCTACACGAGCGGGACGACCGGCTTGCCCAAGGGCGTACCGATATCCATGGCGGCCGTCCGAGCCTGCATCGACGGCCTCGCCGATGCGTGGGGCTGGAGCAAGGACGACGTCCTCGTCCACGGCCTGCCGTTGCACCATGTCCATGGTCTGGTGCTGGGCGTGCTCGGCCCACTCGCCGTGGGCTCCGGGCTCACGCACACCGGGCGACCCACGCCGACGGCCTACGCGGCCGCCGGCGGCACCATGTACTTCGGGGTGCCGACGGTGTGGACCCGCATCGCGTCGGACGCCGCGGCGGCGCGGGCGCTGTCGTCCGCCCGCCTGCTCGTCTCGGGCAGCGCGGCCCTTCCCGGGCCGGTGTTCGACTCCTTGCTTGCCCAGGCCGGTCAGGCCCCGGTCGAGCGATACGGGATGACCGAGACGCTGATCACGCTGGCCGCTCGAGCCGACCATCCACGCTCACGCGGCAGCGTGGGCGCACCGCTGCCGGGGATCCGAGCCCGGATCGTCGACGAGCACGGCCACCCCGCGGCCCCTGACGAGATCGGCGAGCTCGAGGTGTCGGGTGCGACCGTCTTCAGCGGCTACCTGAACCGGCCGGAGGCCACGTCGGAGTCCTTCACACCCGACGGCTGGTTCCGGACCGGCGACATCGCCTCCGCAGGAGCTGATGGCGTTCATCGCATCGTCGGTCGTGCGTCAAGCGACCTCATCAAGACGGGTGGCTACCGCGTCGGGGCGGGCGAGGTCGAGGATGCGCTGCTGACGCACCCGTCAGTCGCAGAGGCGGCGGTCGTCGGCGAGCCGGACGACGACCTCGGCCAGCGGATCGTCGCCTACGTCGTGAGCGACGGCGCGGACGAGCAGGGACTCATCCAGCATGTGGCGACCGCCCTGTCCGCGCACAAGCGACCGCGGGCGATCCACTTCCTCACGGCCCTGCCCCGCAATTCGATGGGCAAGGTCGACAAGGGACGGCTTCGAGACTGACGCGCCCGTACGATGGCGATACCTACTCACGGCGAGGACTCTCATGGCCACACTTGTCCGCTCACGGCGCGTGCACCGTCTCGCCGGACTCGCGGGAGCATGCACGTTGGCAGTGCTCGTCCTCACCGGCTGCATCAAGGTCAACGCGGATGTGACGATCGATCCTGAAGCGCGAGGCACCGGCACGTTCTCCTTCGAGTTGCAGAAGGATGCCGCAGGCTTCCTGGGCATCAACGATCTGGCCTCCTTCGAGAGCAACCTCACCGAGGGGGAGCTCTCGGGTGAGGGTGGCCTCACGTCGTTCGAGTCGTGCGACACGTCTGAGTCCGAGAACGGCTACGTCTACACCTGCAGCTTCACCGACCAGGAGTTCACCGACGCGACCGGGCTGTGGACCATCACCGCCGACGAAGGGGGCATCGTCTTCCGCATGGTGAGCGAGGGGCAGAGCACCGGTGACGGGGAGGACGCCGGCGCACTCCTGGGGGACTCGTCCCTCGGATCGATCGAGGTCAACGTGACGTTCCCCGGACCCATCACGGAGATCACGGGTGACGCCGCCGAGAAGACATCTGACACGACCGCCACCATCTCGGGATCGATGACCACCTCCATCGACGTGACGATCACCAGCGAGAAGGGCTCATCGGGCCTGTCCGTGCCGATCCTGCTCGTCGTCCTCGTGGCACTCGCCGTCCTTGCTCTGATCGTCGTGGCCGCCGTCATCCTGATCATGCGGCGCCGTCGCCCGGCGGCCGTCGAGTCCGGCCCTGACGCGACCGACGCCACGATGGAGGAAGCGGACACCGCGGCGACGCTCGCCGCCACGGAGGTGATCGAGACCGTCGATGGCGCGGACGCCGCCGAGGTCGCGGAGGCACCCGACACCGTCGAGGTCACCGAGGTCG
>JAHECS010000006.1:9317-30961 GCA_024641635.1 Actinomycetes bacterium
AGGCCCCACCGGAGCAGCCGACGCCGTAGCCGAGACCCGCTTCCAGGTAGGGGTCTACGGCAGGCGGTCAGGATGCGCCATCGACCGGGCAACCAGCCTGCGGCGCTCATCTCGGGCGCGGGCGGCGGACTCCACGTCGACCACCCGGAAGACCACACGGTCTCCCGGTGCGAGAAGACTGAGCCGGTCCACGTCCACCGTCGCCACCACACCCACCACCGGGTAGCCGCCGGTCAGCCCCCCGTCGGGCCCAAGGACGATCGGCTCGCCGGACGGCGTCAGCTGGATCGCGCCGGGCACCACGGGCTGACTCGGGATCGAGCCACTCGAAGCAATCGGGCCTCCGGAGAGCCGCACCCCTGATCTCGCAACAGCCGTGACCGTCCAGGTCAGCGCGGCGAAGGCCGAGAGCGTCGGATGACCCGCTTCCGTGACGCGCAGAGGGCCTGAGGGTTCGGGAAGCGGCAGGTGGAACCCGCCGATCCGATCGCGAGTGGCCGGCTGCGGCTCGCCCGCGAGCCGGTACCCGGAGCCGATCACCTCGCCGCCGAGCCGCGAGAACGTGTCTGTCGCCACCGAACCGAGCGTGGCCTCCGGCGCCCAGCCACCGATCACGACGTAGGCGGGGCCGCGCCCGTGGTGCTCGATCTCGACGTGTGCGCGCTCCCCCACCCGAAGGGCCGCACCGACCGCCGCGGGCTCGCCGTCGAGGCGCAGCGTCACCGGGCCCACGACGCCAAGGATCGTCTCCGCGATCATGACGAGGCCCAATCCCCCCGCGAGCAGCTCGACGGCCGGGACGCGATCGTCCGGAGCACCCGAGAGCAGTGCGGTGGCCAGCAGGTACCTCTCCTGATGAAGGGCCCCTGAGACGGGGACCCCGACTCCCGCGAACCCGGATCGACCCCCATCCTGCACGGTCGCCCATCCCACGCGAGTCACCTCGGCGACGGTCACGAGCGCTCCTCGACGAACCGGACGCTGTCGCCGACCCGCAGTCGCGTCGGGGACTCCGGGCGAGCCGGGTCGAACAGGTGAGCCGTCGAGGTCCCGATCAGGTGCCAACCGCCCGGCATGGCCGACGGGTACACGGCACTCATGCCGGCGGCGACCGCGACACTCCCCCGGGGGACCTGGGACCGAGGGCTGTCCCGTCGCTGGACGGTCGACCAGTCGAGCACCATCGGTCCGATCGGCTCGAGGTAGCCGAAGCCGGGGGCGAACCCCATCATCGCCACTGACCACTCCTGGGCGCGGTGAGCGGCGGCCACCTCGCCCGGGGCGCACGCCAGCACCTGAGCCACGTCGCCAAGATCCGCGCCCGTGTATGCGACAGGGATCTCGACCACCCGAGGAGCGACCGGAGTCGTAACTGCATCGTGGCCCCGGGTCAACGCGATCCGCACGTGATCCAGCAGGTGCGGATCCGGCTCGACGGACTCCACGAGGACGCTGGCCATCCCGGTGCGTACCTGATGACTCGGGAGCGCGGCCGCCAGCGACTCAACGACATCGCGGCGGTCGCTCGGATGCTCGAGGGAGACGAGCACGGCCCGGTCCCCGAACCACTGCGATCGAAGGGACGACCTCACGACGGCGCGCCGAAGGGGGCGATCGTCACCCCGTGAGCCTCGAGGTGATCGCGGATCCTTCGCGCGAGCTCGACCGCCCCAGGAGTGTCACCGTGAAGGCACAGCGTCACAGCAGGGACGTCGACCACGGATCCATCGACGGACACGACACGTGACTCGACGGCGATCCGCAGCGCTCGCTCGACCACGACCTCGGGATCGTGAAGCACCGCTCCCTCGCGGTCCCTCGGGACCAGCGATCCGTCCGCCTGGTACGCGCGATCCGCGAAGGCCTCGGCCAGGTAGGGCACGCCCGACCGGCGGGACACATGCTCGAGCGCGGAGGCCGGCATCCCCATCACAGGCAGGCCGGACGATCCCATATCCGCCGCCGCCTGGGCCACGCCTGCCAGGAAGGCCGCAGCGAGCCGATCGTCTCCCGCGACGTCGTGGTACAGGGCGCCATGTGCCTTGACATGCGACAGCCTCACCCCGTGGTCGGCGCAGGCAGAGGCCACGACGAGCACCTGCTCTCGTACGAGGGTCGTGATCGCAGCCACGTCGTGCGTGTGGGCCTGGGACACCCGGCCGAACCCGGCCCGGTCGGCGTAGGAGGGGTGCGCGCCGATGCCGACACCGGCGCCGGAGGCCAGCCTGATCGTCTCATCGAGGACGCTCCCGCCCCCCGCGTGCCCTCCGGCGGCGACGTTCGCGCTGGTGACGACACCGAAGAGGGCCGCGTCGTCCCCTCGCTCCTCGCCCACGTCGGCGTTCAGGTCGATGGCGTCCACGCCACGAGTCTAGGTTCGAGCTATGCCCACGGCGGCCCCCCGACCGGCGAGGGACGCCCGAACAGGAACCCCTGGCCTCGGTCGCAGCCGAGATCCAGCAGTCGTCGCGCCTGCTCGGCCGTCTCCACCCCCTCGGCGACGACACGGAAGCCGAGCTCGTGGGACACGGAGATGACTGCGCTGATAATGGCCGTCTTCCGCGGATCGATTCCCACGTCCTCGGTGAAGGACCTGTCGATCTTCACGATGTCGACGGGGAACTGGGTGAGCCACGACAGGCTCGAGTAGCCCGTCCCGAAGTCGTCGAGGGCGATGCTGACGCCCGCGCTGCTCAACTGCGAGAGCTCCCGGTTTGATCGGGCGGGGTCATGAATGAGAGCGGTCTCGGTCACCTCGACGCAGAGGCACGTCGCCGGAATGCCACTCGACGAAAGGCGCTCGAGCAGGAAGTCGGCGAAGCGCTCGTCTCGCAGCTGAGTTGGGCTGACGTTGATGGACAGCGTGGCGTCGTGCGAGCTCCGGTGGAGTACCGAGAGGTCGGCGATCGCCCGCTCAACGACCCAGGCGCCCATCGGGATGACGAGTCCGCTGGCCTCAGCCTGTGGCACGAAGTCCGTCGGCGGCACCACGGTGCCGTCCGGCAAGCACATGCGGACGAGGGCCTCCATCCCGACGAGCTCATGACTGCCCATATCCACGATCGGCTGGTACTCCAGCGCGAGGTGGTCGGTGTCGATGGCACGCCGCAACTCCTGCTGGACCGCGACGGCCAGCTGCACCTCCTCGTCCACGGTGCGGTCGTACACCTCGATGCGGTCGCGTCCGGACTCCTTTGCTCGGTACATGGCAAGGTCGGAGCGACGCAGGATCTCGTCGACGCTGACGTCAGGGTCCGTCGTCATCGCGATGCCCACGCTCATCGCCGGCCGGAAGACCTGCTCTCCGTACACCCACGGCGAACTGAGCTGGTCCTGGAGACGCGTTGCGAGAGCCACCGCGTCGCTGACGTCGGAGATGCCCTCGCCCAGTGCCACGAACTCATCGCCGCCCAGGCGGGCGAACGTGTCCTCCGGTCGCAGCGCCGCTCGTAGGCGGGCGGCCGCCGCCACGAGGAGACGGTCTCCCACCTGATGCCCGAGGCTGTCGTTGACGTCCTTGAAGTTGTCGAGGTCGCAGAACAGCACGGTCACGACGCCGGGGTGCCGGCGCAGCCGCTGCAGCGCGGCATCCATCCGTTCGTGCAAGGCGCGACGGTTGGGCAATCCGGTGACGGGATCGCGCATCGCCTGTTCGTTGAGGGCCTGCTCGGCCGCGCGTCGCGCCGTGAAGTCCTCGAACTGGGCGACGATCTCCACCTCGCCCGCCCGGCCACTCAGCGCGGCCGCGCTCATGAGGACCCACAGGGTCCGGCCATCCTCCGCGATCATCCGGAGTTCGCGCTGACGGACGGCCGTCCCGTCCGTCAGCGCTGGGTTCGACTCTGCGTAGGCGAGGAGGTCAAGTGCCGTGCCCGCGTCCTCCGGGTTCACGTGCTCCATGAGGTCGCAATCCTCGACCTGCCCGGACGTGACCCCGAGCAGGCGGCACATGGCCGTGTTGGCCGCCCGAACGCGCACGCCGCTGCCACTGGCCACGGTGAGCCGCACGGCTGGGGTCGGAGACAGCTCGAACACGGCATGCAGCAGCTCGGCCTGCGTCTCCTGGTGCTCACGCGCCAGCACGAGCGCCGTGACATCAGTGGAGACCCCGGCTACGCCCCACACACGGCCGCTCGGATCGGTCAGCGGCAGCGATGTGCCCTCGAAGACCGCGGTGCCGCCTCCGGGAAGCGTCACCCTCCGCTGGGCCTTCACGGGCATCCCCGTGCGAACAACCTGCAGGTCCTCCTCGGTGAAGGCGGCCGCGACCTCGGGCGGGAAGAGGTCCTCGTTCGCGAGCCCGAGGACCTCGTCGGCCGACCGGCCGACGAACCTCTCCCCGGCGGCGTTGATCAGCAGTGTGGCGCCAGGGCGGTGGCCGTCAGACTCGTACGCCTTGGCATAGATCACCGAATCCGTTCCGTTGATGAGCTCGAGCAGCAGCCGCTGGGATCTCTGGATCTCGGCAAGTGACCTGGCCCCCTCGTCCCGCAGGACGGCGAGGGAGAACAGCACGGCTGCCATCACGATGCAGAACATCTCCACAGCGAGCAGGCGCCCCAGCGGTTCGGGGGATGCATCGGCGAAGGCGCCGACTCCCTCGGCGGTTGCGACCACGGCGACCCAGAACGAGGCGGCGACGACGGGGGCGACCGCTTGCGTACCCAGGCGGACAGCGATCCAGATGGAACCGAAAGTGATGAAGTAGGGCCAGCCGAACAGGCCCTGCGACCCCGCGATCGTGTAGACGAAGACGTACCAGACGCTGAGGGCCGTGTACGCGACAGCGACGATCCACTCGAGGGTCCGGGTCCACACCCACCTGCTGGGCCGGTGGAAGGTGAAGAACGCCGGAGCGATGCACATCAGGCCGAAGAGGTCGTCGATCACCCAGGAGCCCCACGCCAGGAAGCCATCATCGATCGGCACGTCGACGCTGTTCGCGGCCGCGAACGCCGACACGAGCCCGCCGACCGAGCTGATGGCGAGGATCACACCCGCGAAGACCACAAGGTCCCGGGTGCCACGGAACCGCCAAGCCTCGTTGCGATGGAGGAGCAGGAGCATCCCTGCGAGCTGCGCGGCGACCACGACAGCTGTCACGAGGGAGAATCCCGTGAAGTGGCCCGCGATCAGCTCGCCCGCGGCGATACCGACACCCGCGCCGATGGCGACCGCTGGCATCGCCCGCCTGTCCAGCCGCACCGCCATCCCGACCACGATGCCGTTGACGATGCCGAGCAGCAGCGGCGACAGTTCGCTTGGGATGGCGGAAGGCGCCAAGCGGGGCAGAGTGATGTAGAGAAGTGCCGTTCCGAGGGCCGCGCCGACGGCCAGCGCCCAGGGATAGCCGCCGCGGCTGATCGTGCTCTCCTGCACGGCCATGGCCAACCTTCTCCCCACCCCCCCCGACATCACGATCGGGCCCCGCCGAGACACTACCCACTCAGCCGCTCGGATGGTCGCTTGTTCGTTTCCTCCGGGGTGACGATCGCCGCCCGCGGCGCACCCCCTTGTCGAGTGCGTCGACTCCCAGCAACCCCGCCATGGCGACGAGGGCCACCGCCCAGCCGCTCAGCGGCGGCACGGACTGTCCGAGCAAGGCCGCGAGCGGAGCGACGACGAGAGCCGTCATCGCGAGAACCAGTTCGATCGACGCAGCCGGTATGAGCAGCCGGTTCGTTGTCCAGCCCAATGCGCCGGGCCAGACAGTTGAGCTGCGGCAGGCGAAGGCGTTCGCCGTCTGCGCGAGGACAACAGTGATGAAGGCCGCCCCGGAGGCCGCCAGCGCTACCTCCCCCGTGGGGAACGACGAACCCGGCCGCCATCCGGCGCTGAGGTACGAGGCCAGGAACGCGGCCATGGTGAACACGGCGACCGTGGGGCCGAGGATCCCGAACGACCGCCGCAGCACCGTGGCGTTGAGCAGCCTGCCGGAGACCGGAGGGCGCTGGAGCAGGTGAGGAGCAGGCGGCTCGGCTCCGAGGGCGACCGCGGACAGCGTGTCTGTCGCGATGTCGAGCACGAGGATCTGGAGGACTCCCAGTGCGAGCGGGAACGAGCCGCCCGAGAGCGCCCAGACCACGAAGGGTGTCAGTTCCGCGACGTTGTCCGTGAGGTGGTACGTGAGGAACCGGCGGATGTTCGCGAACGTGGCACGTCCCTGCTCGATCCCACCGACGATCGAGCCGAAGTGGTCGTCGAGGAGGACGAGGTCGGCGGCCTCCCGGGCGACGTCGGTGCCGGACAGTCCCATCGCGATCCCGATGTTGGCGGCATGCAGCGCGGGCACGTCGTTGACGCCGTCCCCCGTCATCGCCACGACATGACCGCGACGACGCAGTACCAGGGCGATCCTCAGCTTGTCCTCGGGCGAGACCCTGGCGATGACCGTCCCACCTCTATCGACGAGCGGCCCGAGCAGGTCGTCGTCCTCGGGGAGCTCGGCTCCGACGAGCACCGCGTCGTCGGCTGACCTCAGTCCCACCTCGTCGGCGATCGCCTGGGCCGTGGCGGGATGGTCGCCCGTGACCATCACGACGGCGATGCCGGCCTCCCGACACGCCTCCAGGGATGCCCGCACATCGCCCCTCGGAGGATCCTCGAGGCCGAGGAGTCCCAGGAGGTTCAGGTCGCGTTCTGCCTCGTCCGGTGTCTCCGGCCACGATCCGGCCACCGCGCGATCGGCCACCGCGAGGACTCGGAGCCCCCGACCTGCCATGGACGCGACCACGTCCGCTGTGTCAGGCACGGGCGCGCAGCGCGCCAGGACGGCGTCGGGCGCGCCCTTGACCAGCACCCGCCCGTTCGACATGACGGACATGCGTCGGCGTCGCGGATCGAAGGGGAATCTTCGGACCTCGTGTCCGTCACGACGCATGTCGTCGGTCGGGAGTCCCAGACGGCGGGCAAGAACATCGATCGCCGCTTCGGTCGGATCTCCGTGCGGAACCCAGTGTCCGTTCACGAGGTGTACATAGCCATCGGAGCATCGCGTGGCTGCGTCCGCGATCCGTACGAGCGCGTCCCGGTCTGCACCGGGCGCGGCTTCGAGATCGCCGAGCGGGGAATAGCCCGAACCGTCGATCGTCACCGAGCCGTGCGGCGACCAAACGCGCACGACAGTCATCTCGTTCCGCGTGAGCGTGCCCGTCTTGTCCGTGCAGATGATCGTGGTCGACCCGAGTGTCTCGACGGCCTCGAGGTGGCGAACGAGCACTCGCCGCCGTGCCATCTGCTCGGCTCCCCAGGCGAGCGTCAACGTCACGGTCGGCAGGAGGGCCTCGGGAACGAGGGCAACGGTCACGCCCACGGCGAAGACGAAGCCCTGGGACGGCGGGTTCCCCAAGGCGAGCGAGATGGCGAAGAACCCAGCGCCCACGCTGAGGGCGATGACGGCGATCAGGCGGACGACGCGTCGCAGTTCCCTTGCCAGCGGAGTCGGCGGCTTGGGAGTCTCAGTGGTGAGGCGCGAGATCTCCGCGAGCCTCGTCAGGGAACCGATGGCATCGACGACGACGTCTCCCTCTCCCTCGACGACGAAGGTCCCGGCGTTGACCGCGGCGCCCGCCTCCAGCGGGATAGGCAGGGTCTCGCCGGTCAGGAGCGACGTGTCCACCCGAAGGTCGGCGGCGCGTTCGAGGGTGCCGTCCGCCGGCACCCGGTCTCCGGACGCGAGCGCCACGAGGTCGCCGACCACGACCTCGGCCGCCTCGACGTCACGTCGACGCCCATCCCTCACCACCGTGACGCGGGCCGGAAGAAGGCCGCGAAGCCGCTCGGCGGCGCGCTCGGCACGGCTCTCCTGCACGAAGGAGAAGACCGCGTTGACGAAGACCACCACGACGATGGCAAGCCCGAGCTGGGGGATGCCGGCCAGGAGCGAGAGCGCGGCAGCACACCAGAGCATCAGGGCGAAGAAGTGCGTCAGCTCGTGGACGAGCATCGACAGGACCGTGGGCCGAGGCGGCGGCGGAAGCACGTTGGGGCCGCCCGTCCGGAGGCGTTCGGCAGCCTCGAGCGACGTGAGGCCGCCTGCCCGCGCTCGGGAGTCGCCCATGGATCAAGCGAAGCCCCGCCGTCGACGTTCCGGAAGGGACGGAAGACCGTAGGGGCAGGGCTGCCGCCACGAACCCCATAGGCTCGGTGCATGACCACCGGTGGCTACACCTCCGCGTCACTCGACGCCCAGCTCGCCGAACTCGAGCTGCCGTCCTTCAGCCTCGCCGAGGCAGTCGCCCTGGGCCTGCTCGCAACCGACCGCGCGATCACGGAACAGCTTGCGATCGTCATCGAGGTGCACCACCTCGGACGGCTCGCGTACCGGGCGGCCCTCCCAGGATCCCTGCCCGAGTCGGACGACTGGATCGCGCGCAAGCGCCGCACCGTCGAGCGCTACCACCGCTCCACGCTTGCGACCCGCGTGAAGTACGAGGAGCGCGGCACGACGTTCAACGAGGCGACCGGCCTGAGCGAGCTGGAGTACGCGGCACACGGCGGCGGGATGCCGATCATCGTGTCGGGGGTCGGCGTCGTGGGCGGCTTCTACGCGTCCGGCCTGCCCCAGGTCGACGACCACGAGTTCCTCGTCTCGTGCCTGCGCGACCTCACGACCAGTTCCTGACCGCTCAAGCCTCCTCCGGGTTCCGATCCGGGTCAGTGGGAGCGAGTGCGCTGCGCGTGCTCGGCGAGCCGGCCCGCGAGGGTCTCGTGGTCCCAGCCCTCGACCAGCGCCTGCCGCAGCAGGTCGGCCTGCGCGGGAGGAGCGAGGCCACCGACCGGCTGGTCACGGTCGAGGTTCGTCGGGAAGGCGTAGCCCTCGGCACTGCAGGCGATCGCGTTGTCGAGCCCACGCGAATCCCACCCCTCGACGACGTGCGCCTTGACGAGGTCGTCGTAGATGGCGAGCGAGACGCGCTCACGATCGACCGTCTCCATGGCGCGTCCGAAGGCCGAGGACACCTGGAGAAGGTTGGCCATGCGTCGGACGTCGGCCGTGCGATTCGTCCCCGCAGCGTGGAACAGAGCCGGGTTGAAGAACAGGACGTCGCCCCGTCGCAGAGGCACCTGGACGAAGTTCTGTTCGAAGTGGTCGCGGAACTCCGGCAGCCGCCAGGCGAGGTAACCGAGCGGGTACTTCTGCGAGTGCGGAAGCAGTTTCGTCGGTCCTGTCTCGACGGGCATGTCGGTGTGCGCCACGGCTCCCTGGAGCGTCAGCACCGGCGACAGCGCGTGGACGTGCGCCGGGTACTCCTCCGCCACCTCGTTCGACTGGAAGCCGAGGTGGTAGTCCCGATGAACGGACTGGGCCTGCCCGCCCGGGTTGACGACGTTGACCTGCGACGTCATCTGGTAGCCGGGGCCGAGCCATGCCCGTGAGCCAAGGGCGATGCAGTCGTTCGCGTAGTAGCGCACGAACAGGTCGGGGGCCACGACCGCCAGCTTCTCCAGGGCGTTCCAGATCCGGTCGTTGGCACCCGGCGTGCCGAAGTGGTCGCCGACCGGCCCGCCCCGGGACTTCTCCTCCTCGATGATCGCCAGGAACGCCGAGGTCACTGCGTCGACGACGGTCAAGTCGTCGAAGGCTCCGGCGAAGACGAGGACCCCTGGGCCCTCAGCCAGGGCATACGCGATCTCCCCCTCCAGCGCCTGCCGCACCTGCGGATCCTCGAGGGACGCAGAGATGTCGGCGCCGTCGTAGACGAGCACGCCGTCGACGACGTCACTGGCGTGCGGGAACTGCGCGGCGTCGACCACCGTCGACGTCAGCTTCTCCATGTCCGCGATCCGACACGAGTCGGCGGACAGGCGCGACGGAGGTCGGGACCCCGTGCTCATCTGCCCTCGGCCCCAGGGCGAGGTTCCCCTACCGACTCAATGGCCCGGACGACACCGGCAACCGGGTCGTCCGCGTCGGAGTAGAGGACGGGCAGCGACAGGACGACCCCGCCGACCCCTGGCCGGGCCACGTGCTCGCGCATGACCGCAGCCGACGCATCGGCGTCGTCCGCGGGGTAGCGCAGGACCACCGGCAGGGTGGTCGACCGCAGCACCTCGTCGAGGTCGCTGGTCACCGGAACGAGCAGCCACCGATAACCCGATCGCGCTCCCAGCCCTGCGACCATCTGCACCGCGCGGATCCGCTCATCGGTCGTTGCCTCGGCCGATCCGCTCCTCCACACGGGCTCGACCAGAGCCATCACGCCGTTGGCCGCGAGTGCAGTCGCTGCCCGGCCGACGTCAGCCATGAAGCGGCCCGTACCCGGGTCGTCCGGGTCGATCGACGCGTCGATGTAGCCACCGTCGAGATGGGAGTCGGCGATCGTCTGTGCGTCATACCCGGTGAAGGCGTCGTGCGAGGACGCGGCGAAGCCCTCAGGGCCGCCGGCGTTCATCACGCCGACGACGATCTTCTCGTCCAGGACGTCGAGCATGAGCAGGTCGTCGATGATGTCCGCGGTCGCGATGATCCCGTCGACGTCGGGCCGCTCGAGGGCGGATGCGAGGCGGAAGAGCAGCTGGTCACGATCGGCGAGCAACCGCGGGGCGTCGCCCACCGTGAGCTCTCCCCGCACGGCGGCCGTGGCCTCCAGCAGGGCGAGGGCGCCCACGTGTCGCGTCAGCGGCCGACGGCGTCTCCCCGCGTGCCGGTTACGCAGCAGCTCCGGGAGACGAGCACGGGACGCCCGCACCGCGACCATCCGGTCCTCGAAGTCCTCCCACCTCACGGGTCGGCCTCCTCTCCCTCACGAGCATCGCCCAGTCTAGGCTCGCTGGCGGCCGCAGCAGGGCGGTCCCGACGAAGGAGGGCACTCCATGGACGACGGCAGTCGGGGCGTCGCGGTGGTCACCGGCGCCAGCAGCGGCATCGGGGCGGCGAGCGCGGTCGCACTCGCCGCGCAGGGCTTCCGGGTCGTCGCCGGCGCCCGCCGGGTGGACCGACTCTCGGCCTTGGCAGCGGCGCACCCCGGAATCACGCCCATGCGCCTCGACGTCACCGACCAGGCGAGCGTCGATGAACTTCTCGCCAGCCTCGAGGGCCAGGACGTCACGGTCCTCGTCGCGAACGCCGGCGGGGCGTTCGATGCGACGGAGGTGTCCGACGCCGACATCGACAGCTGGCGGCGCGCCTACGACGTCAATGTCCTGGGCTCCGTCCGGGTCGTCCGGGCGCTCCTGCCCCTCCTTATCGCCTCAGGCCGGGGTCTCATCGTGCTCATGGGCTCCACCGCGGGTCACGTGGCGTACGAGAGGGGCGGCAGCTACACGGCGGCCAAGCACGCGGTGGCGGCGCTCGCCGGCACCCTGCGCCTCGAACTGTGCGGCGAGCCGGTTCGGGTCACCGAGCTCGCACCGGGGATGGTCCGCACCGACGAGTTCGCGGTCAACCGCTTCGGCGGTGACTCCGCGAGCGCGGCGAAGGTCTACGAGGGGGTCGCGGAGCCGCTCACCGCGGACGACATCGCCTCGGCAGTCGCCTGGGTGGCGACGCTGCCCTCTCATGTGAACATCGACTCGATGACCCTGCGACCCGTGGCGCAGGCAGCCCAGCACAAGGTGTTCCGCCAGCCCACCTAGTCGGGGCGTCAGCATGTCCAGACATATGGGCATCGTCGCAACTTTGTCCTATTATCCTTACATGGATCTGGATCTCACGCTCGACCGGCGCAGTCCCGTCCCGCTGTACTACCAGCTGTCCCAAGGCCTGGAGGCACTGATCGACAGGGGCGACCTCAAGCCCGGGGACCGCATCGACACGGAGGTCGAGATCGCGCGGGCCCTCGGCCTGAGTCGCCCGACCGTGCGCCAGGCCATCCAGGAGCTCGTCAACAAGGGCATGCTCGTCCGCCGCCGCGGGGTGGGCACTCAGGTGGTCCACTCGCATGTCCGCCGCCCGGTGGAGCTGACCAGCCTCTACGACGACCTCGCTCGTGCCAACCATCGCCCGACCACCGCCGTGCTGTCCGTAGGGGTGACGGCGGCCGACGGCAAGGTGTCCGAGGCCCTGGGGGTGGAGGACGGAGCGCCCGTGCTCTCGATGGAGCGGCTCCGGCAGGCTGGGGGCGAGCCGCTGGCGATCATGCGCAACTGGCTCCCGGCGGACCTGATCGACCCAACTGCCGAGGATCTCGAGGCGAGCGGACTGTACGAGCTCATGCGACGAGCGGGCGTGCAGATGCGGATCGCGAACCAGCGCATCGGGGCAAGGTCCGCCGGCCGGACCGAAGCACGACTGCTCGGCGTCAAGATGGGCGCCCCCTTGCTCACCATGGAGCGGACGACGTTCGACGACGCCGGGCGGGCCGTGGAGTTCGCCTCGCACGACTACCGCTCGGACGCCTACTCCTTCGAGACCACCCTCGTCGACCGCTGAGCAGACGGGGCCGCCCGGCGCGACTACTTGTCGGGGTTGGGCAGGGTGACGTCCCGGACGAACGACTCGAGCTCGGTGTTGGCCTGGAGGAACTGCCTCAAGGTGCGAGCGGTGGCCCCGAACGAGGTGAACTCCTCCGACGTCATGCCGTCCACGTCGTACGCCTTGCGGAACTCGGCGAAGTTGTCGTACAGATCCTCGACGATGCGGGGGTCCACCGGGTCGTCCAGCCGATGCGTGGGCTCGATGCCGCTGGCGTTGAGGCGCTTCTGCCACCCGAACGGCGGGGAGATGACGACGTTCCCTCCGATGAACTGGCTCCAGTGCATGTGGTTGCGGAACGCCGCCGAGAGCAGCCGCGTCCGGTAGCCACGCTCCTGGAAGATCCCGTAGGCCTTCTTGAACACGGCCACCCCGGCCCACTCCGTGATGCCCGGATCGACGGTGATCTGGTCCTTCTCCGCCGACACCCGCATCCAGTCGTCCGTCCGGCCGACCATGATGGTGCAGACCGGACCCATGCGGCTGACGTCCAGGCCCTCGGCCTCGCGACGCCGAAGTCCCCGCTCGACGGCCTCGGCCACCGCGACCGCCTGAGGAACGGTGAACGACACCGTGGCGTTGACGCTCACCCCGCGGTACGTGACCTCCTCGAAGGCCTCGATGCCGGCCGCCGTGACCGGGATCTTGACGATCATGTTGGGGGCCAGCGAGCCGAACTCCACCGCCTGCTCGATGAGCGTCTCCGTATCGCGATAGTGCCGCGGGTCCGTCTGGATCGACAGCCGGCCGTTGACCCCGTCGTACCTCTCGAACGCCGGCTCGAGAAGCTGGGCCGCCTCGACGGACAGCCGCTTGACCATGGCCCAGCCGATCTCGTCCTCCGTGGCAGTCGGGTGCTGCGCCGCGTACTCGCGGATCCGTGCAGCCCACGTCGGCGCGTCCGCCTTCAGCGCGGCGAGCGCGATTACGGGGTTGCATGTGGCGCCCACGGCACCCCACGAGATCGCCTCGGCGAGCTCTCGGGGGTCCGCGGAGTCATTCCACAGGCAGGTCGGCGTGCTCTGAGTCATCCTCAGGAGCGGCGACTCCGTGGTCGTCGTTGTCATCGGTCCTCCTAGGACTGGGTCGGGAAGCCGAGGTTGAGGCCGCCATGGCTGGGATCGAGCCAGCGGCTGGTGATGACCTTGCCCCGGGTGAAGAAGTGGACGCCCTCTGTTCCGTGGGCGTGCGTGTCGCCGAACAGGGAGGACTTCCAGCCGCCGAACGAGTAGTACGCCATCGGCACGGGGATCGGGACGTTGACCCCGATCATGCCGACCTCGATCTCGTTCTGGAAGCGTCGAGCCGCGCCGCCGTCATTCGTGAAGATCGCCGTGCCGTTGCCGTAGGGGTGATCGTTGATCAGCTGCACGCCCGCCTCGTACGAGGGGACCCGGACGACACACAGCACCGGTCCGAAGATCTCGTCCGAGTAGATGGTCATGTCGGTGGTGACGTGGTCGAACAGCGTCGGCAGGAGCCAGAACCCGTCGGCGTCCCCGTCGACGACGATCTCGCGGCCGTCCACGACCAGCGTGGCGCCCGACTCGACGCCGGCGTCGACGTACGAGCGCACCTTGTCGCGGTGGACCCCGGTGACCAGCGGGCCCATGTCCGTGCCCCGGCGGCCGTCTCCGGTGCGGAGCTGCGGCATGCGCTCGGCGATCTTGGCGACGAGCTCGTCGCCCACCGGATCCACGGCGAGGACGACCGAGATGGCCATGCAGCGCTCGCCGGCCGAGCCGAAGCCGGCGTTGACGGCCTGGTCAGCGGCGAGGTCGAGGTCGGCGTCGGGCAGCACGAGCATGTGGTTCTTCGCGCCGCCGAGGGCCTGCACCCGCTTGCCGTTCTTGGTGCCGGTCTCGTAGATGTATCGAGCGATCGGGGTCGATCCGACGAAGGAGATGCTCTTGACGTCCGGATTCTCGAGGAGTCCGTCGACCGCCTCCTTGTCGCCGTGCACGACGTTGAAGACGCCGTCCGGGAGGCCGGCCCGCTTCCACATGTCGGCGATGAGCATGATCGCCGACGGGTCCTTCTCACTGGGCTTGACCACGACCGTGTTGCCCGCCGCGATGGCGACGGGGAAGAACCACATTGGCACCATGGCCGGGAAGTTGAAGGGCGAGATGATGCCCACGACTCCCAGCGGCTGGCGGATCGAGTACACGTCGACGCCGGAGGACACGCCCTCGGAGAAGCCGCCCTTCAGCAGGTGCGGGATTCCGCAGGCGAACTCGACGACCTCCTGGCCGCGGGTGACCTCGCCGAGGGCGTCGCTCAGGACCTTGCCGTGCTCCTCGGTGATGAGAGCAGCGACACTCTCCTTCTCGGCATTGAGCAGTTCGCGGAAGGCGAAGAGGATCTGGGCGCGCTTCGTCAGCGACGTGTCGCGCCACATCGGGAATGCCGCCTTCGCGGCGGAAACCGCCTCATCCAGGGTCGCCCGGGAGGCGAAGTCGACCGACTTCGTCACCTTGCCCGTTGCCGGGTCGTACACGTCGCCGCTGCGCTCGGCGGTTCCGTCCCAGAGCTGGCCGTTGATCCAATGGGTCACTCGCGCGGTCATGTGTGCTTCCTTCGTGTCGGGTTGGTGATGTCGTGTTCGGGATGTCAGATCTTCTGTTGTTGAGCCCGGGGCTTCCAGAACGAGCGCTGGTGTGCCTTGCCTTCGACGAGCTCGCGGTGCGCCTGATCGACCTCTGATCGGTGGCTGACCTCAGGCACGCCGACCTCCCAGAAGGATCCGCCTTCGCTCCACCTGTGCTGGGCCACGTCGGTGACGATGACGTGCACCCCCGGCGTCCCATGGGTGCGGGCGAGCACGGCCTCGAGCTCGGCCAGCCCGGTCACCCGGTGCGCGTCGGCACCCATGCCCGCGGCGATCGCGACGAAGTCGATCTGCTGGGGATCGGGGTGATCCTCGTCGGCCAGCATCGTCTTGAACGACGCTGCTCCATGCCCTATCTGAAGTCGCTCGATGACGTTGAAGCCACCGTTGTCGCAGACGATCAGCGTCATGTCCGTGCCGGTGAGCACGGCGCTGTAGATGTCCATCGGGAGCATCATGAACGATCCGTCACCGAGAAGGCCGTACACCGTGGAGCCCCGGTGGGTGGCCGCACGCTCCATTGCGGCACCCCACGTCCCGCTGAGCTCATAGCCCATGCACGAGAAGCCGTACTCGCAGTCGAAGGTCGCCACCGCCTGGCTGCGCCAGTTCATGACGACCTCGCCGGCCAGTCCGCCGGACGAGACCACGACATAGTCCTCGTCGTCGGCGACGCTGTTCACGACCCCGATCACCTGCGCGTAGGTCGGCAGCTCGCCCTCCGCGGCCGCCTGCCTCGTCAGGATCTCGGCCGACTGTGCCCGGGCGGACATCTGCGCCTTCGCCAGCCAGTCAAGCGGCCCCGTCCACTCGCCCAGGGCAGCCCCGAGCTCGTCGAGGGTCTCTCGGGCATCGCCGATCACCGGCACCGCCCCGCGCTTGACGGCGTCGAACCGTGCCACGTTGACGCTCACGAGGCGGACATCGGGATCCTTGAACACGGTCCCCGACTCGGTCGTGAAGTCCTGCAGCCGCGTGCCCACTGCCAGCACGACGTCCGGCTCCCACGCGATCTGCTGAGCCGCCAGCTCACCGAAGACTCCGATCGGGCCGGCGAAATGGGAGTCACCGGCAACGAGCGAGGACTTGCCGGCCACGGTCTCCATCACCGGAATCCCATGCCGGTGCGCGAACTCCGTGAGCTCGGCCTCCGCCAGTGAGTAGTGCACGCCCCCGCCCGCAACGATCAGCGGGCGCCGCGCCCGCGTGAGGACCGCGGCGGCATCCCTGACGTCGTCCCTCGACGGGCGGGGCCGGCGAATCCTGTGCACCACCGGCTCGAAGAAGGACTCCGGGAAGTCGAAGGCCTCGGCCTGAACGTCCTGGGGCAGGCAGATCGTGACCGGCCCGCAGTCTGCGGGGTCGAGCAGCACCCCTATGGCCTGGGGCAGTGACGTCAACAGCTGGGACGGGCGCACGATGCGGTCCCAGTAGCGGCTCACCGGTGTGAGCGCGTCGTTCACTGTCAGGTCCGGGCGGTCGAAGTGCTCGACCTGCTGCAGCACCGGGTCGGGCTCGCGCGACTGGAACGTGTCTCCCAGCAGGAGCAGGAGCGGGAGCCGGTTGGCCATGGCCACCCCTGCCGCCGTCACGGTGTTCAGGGCGCCGGGACCGATCGATGTCGTCACGCCCATGACCTGACGACGGCGCGCAGCCTTGGCGTAGGCCACCGCAGCCAGGGCCATGCCCTGTTCGTTCTGCCCGCGAATGGTCCGGATCTCGCCCCGATGTCGCTCCAGCGCCTCGCCGAGGCCGAGCGCGTTGCCATGACCGAAGATGGCGAACATCCCGGGGACCAGGGCGCGAACGTCGCCCGTTCGGTCGTCCTCGATGCGCTGGGCCACGAGGAAGCGGACGAGCCCCTCCGCCATGGTCAGCCGCACGGTGCTCATGCCACGCCTTTCCCTTCGGAGATGGTGCCACGATATCAGTTCATGACTATAAGTCAATATGTCCTTACAAATGCAAGTGGCCTTCAGGTGCTCCTGGGTTCGGTGCTCACCGAGGACAGATTCGGACACTAGGGGCCGGCCGCGCGCCGCCGCCCACGGGACCTCCGCCCCGCCGGATCCGCGCATTGTTGAACATTCAGCGGCCATAAGCCCCGATAGGAGTGCGGACCTAGGTCCCGACTTCCCTCCGACACGCGACTTTCGAGCCGCAAACGCTTCCCTCCGCTCCTCGCCTCCAC
The DNA here is from genome assembly GCA_024641635.1 of Actinomycetes bacterium. Lineage (GTDB taxonomy): Bacteria > Actinomycetota > Actinomycetes > S36-B12 > S36-B12 > UBA10649. The sequence goes on from JAHECS010000006.1 coordinate 26,535, forward strand.
CACAGTGGGCGATGTCGGTCAAGGGTTGGCCGATGTGGGGAGAGGTACACATGTCCAGTAACTCAGGCTCCGGCTCAGCCAAGTGGATCAGCATCGTCGTCATGGTCGTCGGTGCGTTCATGGTGATCGCCGGCGCAGTGACTTACGCACAGGTCAGCAGCACTCTTGCGGCCGAGAACATCACCGTCGCCGATGACGCGTCCTGCCTCGGCGGCGCAACGGTCGACGGTCCGTTCGCGGCCTACTGCCAGGCTGACATCATCGCCCATCACGCCCTCGAGGCGACCGGCGGCAAGACCTACGCCGAGCTCGACCGCGAGGATCCGCTGCGGGCGGTCGCGATGAACGGCTCGTTCCTGCGGGCCTCGCTCTTCACCTCGGTCGTCGCCTTCGGCGTCGCCGCGATGGCGATCGGCGTCGGCATCGTCTTCATCCTGCTGGGCGTGGCGGTCCTCAACCTGTCCAGCCGCGCCGGTGGCGTTGCCACAGGCGCCGCGCCGAAGGCAGCCGCCTCGGCATAGCACCATCGACAACGACGAGGGGCGGGTCCATCCGGACCCGCCCCTCGTCGTTCGTGCGAGAACTCAGCAGGCGGGCTGAAGCTCTCGGGTGTCATGGATCGTGCGGCGGGTCTCGTCGAGCCGACTTGCGACCTGCACGGCCACACGCGCGTAGGCGCGGATGCGGGCCACCTCGGGCTGGCTCTCATCGACCATGAGCGACACGAGCAGCTCGTTCACTCCGAGGTCCTGGGCCGTGTGCGCGAGGAGCAGCAGGCTCACCGGGTCGGCGTTGATGCCATTAGCGTCGATCACGTAGTCGAGGGTGCGGATCCTCGCCGTGGTCGTGTGCGTCTGGGTGGTCATGTGGTGCTCCTTTCGTCACGAGTAACGATACGCAAGCGCATGCATTATGAAAAGCGATGTTTTCTGATCGTGTCGATCGTTTATGCTTATGTTTATGACATTCGAGGACGTGGAGTTCCGGCACCTCCGAGCGCTCCTGGCCGTGGCCGAGGAGGGCTCGTTCATCGGCGCCGCCGACATCCTTGGCTTCTCCCAGGCCGCGATCAGCCAGCAGATCGCCGGTCTCGAACGTGCCGTGGGGCAGGCGCTCTTCGATCGCCCCGGCGGCCCCCGGCCGGTGACCCTCACCCCGGCTGGCCGCCTCCTCCTGCGGCATGCCGAGGCGATCACGCTGCGCCTGGAGCTCGCGGCCGACGACATGGCCGACCTCGCGTCCGGCACGGCCGGCCGCCTGACCATCGGCACCTACCAGAGCGTCTCCGTCCAGCTCCTGCCCGACCTGGTACGCGAGATGCGCACCGTGGCGCCGAATCTGGCGATCAGCCTCGTCGAGCACGATCTCAACGACGAGCTGGTGGACGAGCTGCTCGACGGGCAGATCGACGTCACCTTCCTCGCCGGGCCGTATGAGGACAGCCGCCTGGACATGGTGGATCTCGGGTCCGATCCCTTCGTCGTCATCGTTCGCGCGGACGGAGACCTTGCACACCGCTATCCCGGCAGGTCGCTGCCGGTCCACGAGCTCATCGACATGCCCATGGTCGGCCAGCACCCACCGGGGCGTGGACGTGATGTCGTCGACGACGGCCTCCGGTCGCTGGGCCTGAAGCCGAAGTACGCCTTCCGATCCAACGACAACGGTGCGACGCAGGGCATGGTGCGCGCCGGCGTCGGGCCAGCCGTCATGCCCCTCCTTGCCGTCGACACGTCCGACCCTGGCATCGCCGTGAAGCGGCTCGAGCCCCCACTCGAACCCCGCACCATCCTCATCGCGTCGCCTAGCGGGGCGACGCCCATGCCTGCGGCGGAGAAGTTCATCCGCATCGCGAAGACAGAGTGCCGCAAGAGGCTGTCGCGATCCTCCCGGTAGTCCCCCGGCGCCTGCCGCGTCCAGCAACGAAAGAGGGCCCGGTGCCTTGCGGCGCCGAGCCCTCGTCGTGGGGAAGTGTGGTGGGGAAGATCAGCAGTGCCAGCGGCCGCCAGCCCAGTGCGACGCACCGGACAGGGTGTGATCCCAGTTGATGACAGTGTGGAACGCGGCGTCCTGCCAGTAACGGGGCCACGTGTTCATCGGCTTCGAACGGAGCTTGGCGAGGGTCTGCTTGGCGGCCTTGTCGCCCATGAGCTTCTTGTGCTCCTTGAGCATCATCCACGTGGCGCCGCGGGCCAGGCTCCGTGAGACCTGGTAGGCACCGAAGTAGCTGCCCGACGGGTTGACGACGTCGTAGTGGCCTTCGCTCTCGCGCTTGACGACGCAGAGCCGCTTCGCCTCAGAGGTGGCGTTGAAGTACTTGCCACGGTAGAGGCTCTTCTCGACACCGCGCATGTCCTTCGTCGCGGCCGAGGCCAGGGTGAACTTCGTGAACTTCGCCTGCTGGGCGGCCAGCGCCTGCCGCGCACTCACCGCACGGCTCGGGCGCTTCGTCACGACCGTGGCCACGTTGGCGGTGGTACCCGTCGCTACGGCACCTTCACGCCATGAGGTCGACTGTGCGACTGCGCTGGAGGTGCTGGGAGCGTTCTCGGCGGTCACGGTGGTCGGCCCGGACGCCGGCGTCGGGGCCGCGGCCGCGGAACCGGCCGACGCCGCGATGAGCAGGGCGGAACTGAAGACGCCGACGAGCTTGGCTCCTCGGACGATCGCGCTCTTAGACATACATCCTCTTGCGACGGCACTCGGGCAGGTTCACCCAGGTGCGGTGACACGATGCAGGTCGGCGCCGGGGCGAGGACTCTGGTCCGCCTCGCCTGGCTCTCCAGCCGTGCTCCGGTCAGGCCGAGTCTCACGTCCTGACGGTGCTGGTCACACGGCTCCCGGCGGCGGCGGCCGCCAGGGCATCGCGAAGTCGTGCTTCGCCGGACAGCCGGGGAAGGCTGCTCTCCGGGGGAAAGTCTATGAATGCCAACGACATTCATCCACTCGGGATCGTCGCCGGGGTTATCGAGAGGTGGGCGGAATATCCCATTTACCCGGTTCTTCCCGTGACTTCCGCCACATGCGCCTCACGAGGTTGAACATTCACAGATGTGACATGTATCTCGTACCTATGCAAGCGCTTACGGCGTGCCGCGTCAGCGCTCGAGGAGCTTGCGCATGCGGTCGATCTCCGCAACCTGTGCGGTGACCACCGCGTCCGCAAGCGCACCGACCTCGAGGTCCTCCGTTGTCGACGCCACATCCTCCGCCATCCCGATGGCCCCCTCGTGGTGCGCGATCATGAGCTCGAGGAAGAGCCGTTCGAACTGGTCCCCCGAGGACTCGGCAAGGCGCATCATGTCCTCGCCGGCCACCATCCCCTGCATCGCGTGCTCATGTCCGTCATCAGCGTCGACCACCCCTGGGCCACTGCCGTGCGGCGCCTCCTCGGCTCCCCAGTCCCGCAGCCATTGGCGCATGAGGACGACCTCGGGATCCTGGCCGCCGCGGATCGCCCGCGCCAGCTTGGCCACGGCCGGCGACGTGTCCTTGGTCAGGGCGATCTCCGCCATCTCGATCGCCTGCTCGTGGTGCGGGATCATGCCTTGCGCGAACGCCACATCGCCCGCCCGCCCCGACAGGTCCTCTCCCCCGGCGCAGCCGGCCAGGGCAAGACAGGACAGCACGACGACGGCTAGCCCCCGGACGGGCCGCTGGAGGAACATCGTTCAATCCTGCGGCATCCGGACGGCTTCCGCAGCCTGGCGCGCGATCTCGGCCTCCTCGTCGGTGGGCACCACGAGAACACGGATCGGCAGCGTGCCGTCATCGATCCGTCGGGGCTCGTCGACCGGTGACTCGTTGAGCGCGTCGTCGATCCCGATGCCGAGGTGGGCCAGAGGGTCGCAGACATCCGCACGCAGCGCGGCGTCGTGCTCGCCGATGCCAGCGGTGAAGACCAGGGCGTGGACCTCCGGAACGACGGCGAGGTAGGCACCGATGTACGCACGGATCCGGTAGGCGTACGCCGCCAGCGCGGCCGCGGCACGCGCATCCCCCGCGTCGGAGCGCGCGCGCACCTCCCGCATGTCCTGGCCCCCGGCCAGGCCCCGGAGGCCGCTCTCCCGGTTCAGGAGCGCATCGACCTCGTCGAGCGACAGCCCGCCGACACGGACCAGATGGAACACGACGGCCGGGTCGATATCGCCGGAGCGGGTGCCCATCACCAACCCCTGCAGCGGTGTGAGCCCCATGGTGGTGTCGACGCTGAGGCCGCCCCGGATGGCGGCCATCGACGCTCCGTTGCCCAGGTGGCACACGATCAGGTTGACCTTGTCCACGTCCACATCGAGCAGTCGAGCCGCCCGCCTGGTGACGTAGCGGTAGCTGGTTCCATGGAAGCCGTACTTGCGCAGGCCGAGGCTTTCGGCGAGGTCCACCGGCAGTGCGTACGTGTACGCCTCGGCCGGCATGGTGGCGTGGAA
>JAHECS010000006.1:31061-87867 GCA_024641635.1 Actinomycetes bacterium
GCGTCGTACTGGATGGGCCCGGCGAGCGGCAGGTCGGGACGCCTCGCGGCCACGATCTCCGTCGCGGTCCGCACCTTGTCCACGTCGGAGCCCGCGCCGGACGTGCCCGTCGAGTAGGACACCATGGCAACGCGCGGGTCCACGCCGAAGGCTCGAGCGGTCTCCGCACTGCTGATCGCGATGTCAGCGAGCTGCTCCGCCGACGGGTCGGGGTTCACGGCGCAGTCGGCGAAGACGAGGACCCGGTCCGGCAGACACATGAGGAACGCACTCGACACGAGGGGCGTGTCGGGCGTCGTGCGGATGATCTCAAGGGCGGGCCGGATGGTGTGGGCTGTCGTGTGCGCCGCACCCGACACCATGCCGTCCACACGCCCGGTGTGGACGAGGAGCGTGCCGAAGTAGGACGGGTCGACGACAGTGTCGAGAGCCTGCTCGAGGGTCACCCCCTTGTGCGCGCGCAGCGCGGCGTACACCTCCGCGAACTGCTCCCTCAGGGGCGAGGTCGAGGGATCCACGATCTCCATGCCGCCGAGGTCCACGCCCGACGACACGGCCATCGCCTGGATCTCCCCCGGGTTGCCGAGGAGGGTGATGTCCACCACTCCGGCATGCGCCAGTTCCTCCGCCGCGCGGAGCACGCGCTCGTCGCTGCCCTCCGGCAGCACGATCCGGCGGCGATCCAGGCGCGCACGCTCGAGCAGATCGAACGAGAACATCAGCGGTGTCACGGCTTCGGGCTCGGACAGGCGGATCGACGAGGTGAGTTCCTCGACGTCGACGCCCGCCGTGAACTCGCCCAGAGCCGCAGCGATCTTCCTCCGGCTGCTCGCCCGGATCTCACCTCGAAGCGACTCCAGCGCGTGGAGGGTCGCGTAGGTGTCAGCCTCGACCGCCACCACCGGCATGCCGGACGCCGCGAGGAGCGACTGGGTCATGGGATCCGGCCGATGCCCGCAGGTGAGCAGCACCCCCGAGGGCGTCGGCATCTCGCGGCTGAGGGCGGACGCTGCCGTGCCCACGGCCAGGTCGGCCCGGTCACCCGAGGCCACGACCAGCGCGCCGTCCGTGAGCGCAGGGAGCAGCGTCTGCAGGTGCCCTGAGCCCGCGACATAGGCATCGACCTCCCGCTGAAGGCTCTCCGGCGTCCCGGCGAGGACCTCGCCCCCCAGCCCGTCCGCAACCTCCTCCACCGTCAGCGCCGAGAGGACCGGGAGATCCCGCAGGACGTACACCGGGGCACGGTGCGGCTCGCGGTTGACGTGGTCGCGAACATCGTCGAGCCCGACCGGATCGACGCGGTTGACGACGACGGCGACAACGGAGCAGCCGAGTCGTCCAAGCAGGCTCGTGGACGCGTCCATCGCGTGATCGATGGCCGACGCACCGAGTTCGTGGCCGTTGACGACGGCGAGCACGGGCGCGCCCATGTTGGCCGCCAGGCGAGCGTTGAGGGCCAGCTCCGTCGAGGCCGTCGGCCCCGTGAAGTCGGTCCCGATCACCAGGACGAAGTCGAACCGGTCACGCATGTGCATGAAGACGTCGACGAGGTGAGCGACGAGCCGGGAATCACCGCCCTCGTCGACGTATGTCGCCGCCTCGGCATAGGTGAGCCCCACGGCGTCCGACACATCGACTCGGTACCGGTCCGCGATCAGTTCGAGGAGGGCGTCGGCGTGGCCGTGATCGTCGACGATCGGCCGGAAGACACCGATCCGGCCGACGTTGCGGGCTAGCGTCTCCATCACGCCGAGGGCCACGACCGCCTTGCCCGCGCGGATGGTCGTCGAGGTGAGGTACAGGCTGCTGGACACTGCTCTCCGTTCAGGACACGCGACTGCGATGACCGTACGCTGTTGCACGACGTGACGTCGGCATGGTCCGCCATCGGCTCGTCTGAGGGGGTCGGGTGACACGATCTCGTGGCGTCGGGCCCATCTGGGTCCTGGGCATGGTCCTGGGCGGCGTCGCCAGCCTTCTGCAGCTCATCCTGCCGGTGGACTCCCCCTCGTGGGTCGTCGCCGGGCTGGCGAGCGGGATCATCGCCGCCCTCGTGATGCTCGTCGCGGTGCTCAGGATGAAGGGAGTCGCACGCGGACCGTGGTGGGCGCTCTTCGCGTACGCCGCGTTGACGGTGACCGCTGACCTCACGTACACCGCTCAGCAGCAGCTGCTCGACAGCGATCCCTTCCCGGGTCCATCCGATCCCCTGTACCTGGCCTCCTACCTCGCCGCCATCGTGGCTCTGGTCCTGCTGACGAGGCATCTCTTCCCCGGCCACGACCGCGAGGCATGGATCGACGCAGCGATCATCACCGTCGCCGTGCTCGCCGCCATGAACGTCCTCCTGCTCGCCCCCGTCCTCGACGGAAGCGCCGATCTGAGCGCCGAGAACGTCCTGGCCCTTGCCTACCCGATCCTCGACGTCGTCGTCGTCGCTGTGCTCGTCCGCCTGATCATGGGACTGCGGCGCTTCACCCTGACGCTCTCGCTCATCACTGCGTCCTTCGCAGCATCCTTCAGCGGGGATCTCATCTACAACAGCATGGTCGTGCACGGGTTCAGCGACGCTGGGACCGCCGTGTCCGAGGCGCTCTACGTTGCCGCCCTGGTGCTGCTCGCCGGAGCGGCGACCAGTCCGCACGCCGCGGAGCTCGCCGTCCCGGTCACGGCGGCAACGGCACGGCGCGCATCGATCCGTACCTCCGCACTGACCATCGGCGTGCTCGCCCCTCCCCTCCTCATGCTCGTCGTCGAGTGGCCAGATGAGCAATCGACCACACGGTTCCTCACCTTCGCCTCCATCGCCGTCATCCTGCTGACCCTCCTGCGGATCCGCGGCCTCATCCGGGTCGTGGAGGTCCAGGCCGCGCAGCTCGCGCGGCAGGCGCGAACCGACGCCCTGACCGGACTCCCCAACCGCCGTACGCTCGACTACGAGCTGGAGCGGACCGTAAGCCAGTGCGAGGCCACCGGATCGCCGCTCACCGTCGCCATGCTCGACCTGGACCACTTCAAGGACTTCAACGACGAGCATGGTCACCAGGCCGGTGATGCCCTGCTTGCAGAGACCGCGCGACTGTGGTCGGCGGAGCTGCCTGCCTCGGCGTTCCTCGCGCGCTATGGGGGCGAGGAGTTCGCCCTCCTGCTGCCGGGGACGAGCGACGCCGAGGCCTTGGGGCTGATGGAACGGCTCCGCACGGTCATGCGGGAGTGCTCGGTCTCGATCGGCTGCGCCCTCCGGGCGGACGGTGATGACGCCTTCACGGTGGTCCACCGCGCAGATCAGGCGCTCTACGAGGCGAAGGCAAACGGACGCGACCGCGTGGTCCGGGCACCGTGAACCATCACGTCCACAACGTCGCGGACATCAGTTCCCCGACCAGCACCTCCGTCAGCAGGGCGACGTCGGACGTCTCGTCACCGGGGTACCGGATGACCTGCCTGGCCCCGTCGACGGTGCCGCCGACGCTGACGAGGGTCGAGCCGCGTTCGCGCACCCAGCGAAGCAGTTCGGCCTCCCACCGCGAACCAGCGAAGAGCACAAGGCGGTAGTCAGTCGTCTTGGTGAGATAGACGTCGACGTGGCTCCAGTCCCCCGTCTCGCACGCCACGGCCGGGAGCCGCGGACCCTCGCGCAGCATGAGGGCAGCCTGCTGGGCCGAGCTCAATCGATGGGCCGGGGCCACGATGTGCGTGCCGTCGGGTCCCACCGCTCGCTCGATGAGCTCGGGCAGCCACTCCGCCCGACGGTGCAGGAGGTGCCCGCTGCCCACGGCAGCAGCGTCGATCGTGTCGGCCGCGGATCGCCCGGCGAGCAGCCGGCTCTCGAGATCGAGCCAGAGTCCGAGCGTGTGCTGGAAGGACCGGCAGGCCACGCCTCCCGCCTCAGCGCCCGCGTCCATGCGGACGACGTGGTCGGCGAGGTCCTCGGCTGCGGACCCGTCGCCGTTGGTCATCGCCACCAGGGGGGCCCGTCCGGCATAGCGCTCCATCGCGTGCAGGGTCTCGGCCGAGCCGCCGCTGGCGGTCACGGCGACGATCACGGTGCCGGGTCGCTCCCGCGGCAGGAGGTCGCTGCTCGCGAGCTCCGCCGTCGCGTCGATGCCTCGCGACCGGAGTCGTGCCGCCGCGACCCCGTTGGCGTAGTGCGAGGAGCCCATGCCCAGCATGATCAGCCGTGTCCCTGCCTCGATCCCGGTGCCGGCCCACGGATCGCTGCCGCGAAGTCGCGCGGCGAGGGAGGCGAGGACGTCTGGCTTGGCCTCCAGATCGGCCAGGAAGAGTTCCGGGTTCACGACGGCTCCGTTCGAGCGAGGAGGGCGGGCAGCGCGGCATCGGGCACATACCGCCAATGCGGGAGGTAGCGGAAGGCGTAGGCGTACTCACGGCACTCCTGCTGCACCATCAGGGGGACGAGGAGGGAGTCGTCCAGCAGCTCGCCGAGACCCGACTCGTCGAGCACGGCCCGGTACGCCGCAAGGAACGCCGACTGGGCGCCCTCGATCCAGGACAGAACGCGGTCGCGGGCGGGTTCATCGAGGCCCTCGGTGCGTCGGATGACCACCCTGCCGACATGGTCGAGTGACGCCAGCATGGCAGCCACGTCCCGAGCGGCGGGCTGCTGTGCGGTGCGCTCGGACTCGGGCTGGGTCGGGTTGCCGTCGAAGTCGATGACGAGATACCGGCTCGGATCCCCGGTGCGCAGCACCTGGCCGATGTGCAGGTCCCCATGCACGTCGATCGTCGGCGTTCCGGCGCACTCCCCGATCGGCCGCAGCCGGCTCGCCACGCTGGCGGCGAGGTCGGCACCGAGGCCGGCGGCGTCGGCATCAGCCGATGCCCGGTCGAGCCATGAGGCCGCGTCGGCCGGCGCTGCGTGCCCCACCCCGGCGCTGGCGAGTGCGGCATGGAGATTGCCGACGAGACGCCCGACGTCGCTCGCGGCCGACACAGACATCGGTCGCTGGCCGAGGGCCATCTCGCGCACGTCGGCGACCGCCCAGTCCCAACCGTCCTCGGCTCCCGGCACGTACTCCACGACACTCGCCACGAGATAGCAGTCGTCGTCGACGACGACCTGGACGTAGCCCCACATCCGCGGTGTCCCGGTGAAGCCTGCGCTCGCGAGGGTGGACAGGCGCCTGAGCGCCGGCTGCTCTCCCCCCTCAGGGTGGAGAAACCACTTCACCACCGCACGCTCGCCGACGACGACCAGCTCGTTCGTCTGATCGACATCGATGCCCCGCTCGCCGGTCACCGCCACTGCGCCCAGATCCGTGACGTCGAGCCGAGCACCACGGTGGTCACCCGCTGCGACGAGAGCGACCAACGCTTCGGCAGCTCCGTCGCCTGGACGCGCGCGGACCAGCCGGTCGGTGCGGGCGAGGGGGACGCCGTACCTCACTCCGCGCTCGTCCTCGATCAGGACATATGCGACACCGCCGCCCAGGTCGGCGGACGTGACGGGTCGTAGCGGCGCAACGATCCGCTCCGCCTCACTGGCCCGGCGCTCGGGCAGCAGGTCCGCGGGGTCGCAGGCAGCAATCCGGCCGACGATGTCCTCGGTCACGCCTGCCCGGCGTGGGCCTTCCCCACCTGCTCGATCACGTCGGCGCCAAGGTGCAGACCGTCACGCGCGCGGATCGCCTCTCCCATCCGGGCCATCCGATCGCGCAGCTCGTGGTCGCCCAGGAGTCGGTCGAGCGCAGCGGTCATCTCCTCGTCCGTGAACGCGTACGTCGAGAGCCGAACGCCGAAGCCGAGCTCGTCCATGCGCTGGGCGTTGTCGTACTGGTCCCAGAACAGCGGGAGCAGGACCATCGGCTTGCCGAAGTGGAGTGCCTCAGTGGTCGTGTTGTTCCCGCCATGCGTGATGACCAGGTCGACCTGAGGGATCACCTTCGTCTGCGGCAGGAACTCGGCCCCCACCATGTTGGGGGCCAGCTCGATCAGGTCGGCCTGCGGCCCCTTGCTGACGATGAATCGGTGCGGTGTCCTGCCGAGCACGTCGACGAGGCGGCGCATGAGGTCGACGTCGGCTCCGCCGAGCGAGCCCAGTGACAGGTAGATCAGTGCGCTCCCGTCCGGTCGATCGCCGACCTCGGCCGGCACGACGAAGTCGTCATCCGTCTCCCGCACGCTCGAGTCCATCCGGTGCCACGTGGGCGGGAGCGGCCGCCGGTCGGTGTAGTCGGCCTCCTCGGGAAAGACGTAGAGGTTGGCCTCCTTCGATTCGTGGATGAACTCCAGGTCCGGGAGCGGCGGCGCCCCCTGCTCGACCACCCAGGAGTTGAAGGCCTCCCACATCGGCCGGTGGGTGCGGTCGTACTCGTCTCGAAAGCCGTCCCACTGGGACCGGTCGCCCTCGGGGAGCCCCGAGTAGGCCGGCGCGACGTCGGCCCCCTTAACCTCCAGCGGGTTGCAGGAGACGATGCGCACGAAGGGCACTCCAGCCGTGACGAGCGCTGGGAAGGCCACCACGTTGTCCTCGACGATCACGTCGGGCCGAACGCGCTCGATGATCTCCTTCACCTGTGGCTCGCAGTAGACCGAGCCGTCAATGAGCGCCTGCCACGTCGGCTTCATGAAGGTGTCGAGCTGCTCGATCGTCGGCTTGCGGAACTCCGGCGCCGTCTCGCGGATGAAGTCCTTCCAGAACTGCCCGGCGTCCTGGTCACCCGCATCCTCCGGAGGCGGCGCGAGGTCGACCAGATCCTCCCCGAAGCCCATCGGCTCGAGCTTCCCCTGCCACGAGGCCTCGGCCGCGAACACGACGCGATGACCCCGATCGAGCAGCACCTTGCCCAGACCCACGCATTGGTTGGTGGGACCGTAGGCGGACTCCGGCATGAACAAGATGGTGAGCGGTCGCACGTCAGGCCTCCGTGGGAAGGGGGTGGTTGGTGGCGAGCCGGGCATAGCCGAGGATCAGTTCAGCGCAGGCCCTGGTGTCGAGGGTCGGGTGTCCGGCCATGATGCGGTAACCGTAGGCGTCCTCCAGGGCGACGAGGTTGCGGGCGATGGTGAGGGCGTCGCCGGCGAGGGCGAACACCCCCTGGTCCGCTCCTGACTCGAGGATCGACTGGTACATCGCCACCTGGCGGTCGTACAGCGAGGTGAGCAGGACGGCGTACACCGTGTTGCGTGCGGCCTCGCCCCCGAGAGCACACAGCAGGCGCACCTCCTCGTCCTCCTCGTCGATGGGCAGGCCGGAAGTGATCGTGACGACGAGACGTCGTGCGGGATCGGTGACCCCGTGGATCGCGCGGACCCGCTCGTCGTAGAACCGCTCCATGCCGGCCCGGTTGGCGTCGACGAGCAGCTCCTGCAGGTCGGGGTAGTGGTAGAGGACCGCTCCCGAGGTGAGACCGGCGTGCTGGGCCACCTGGTTGAGCCGCACTCCTGCCCCGTGCGCGGCCATCGCGCGTTGCGCCGCCTCGAGGAGGTCCGCCTTGCGCGCGCTGTTGGTCCGTGCCACGGCGGGAGCCTAGACGTTACTTAATTGGAATTCAGTATTTTCGCGAAAGGCCTTCATCTGAGCGTCGAAGTGGGGTTACATGCCCTGAATCCCGGCTAAGCGTCCGGCTGGCCGGAGTCCAAGGAGAGCACATGCGACGTCGATCCCCCCTTGTCCTGGCGGCGGTGGCCACCTCCGCGCTGATCCTGACCGCCTGTGGCAGCAGCGATTCGGGAACCACCGAGTCGTCGGCTGCTGCGGAGTCGGCCGCGCCGGCCGAGTCCGCCGCACCCGCGGAGAGCGACGCAGCGGCCGGAGGAAGTGCCGACCTCAGCGGGCAGACCCTGACCATCTCCAACTGGGCGGGCTACTACCCCGAGGATCTCGCGACCCAGGTCGAGGCGAGCCTCGGCACCCCCGTGACGATCGCGAACCACGCGACTAACGAGGAGATCATGGCCAAGCTGACGGCCGGAGGGGACTCCGGCTTCGACGTGGCCTTCGTCTCCGGGCAGTACGCACAGGCCCTCAACGACGCCGGCCTCCTCGAGCCCATCGACGCGACCCAGATCCCGAACCTGTCGAACCTCTACCCCGAGGCCACCCAGCTCGCCTACGACCCGGGCAACACCTTCTCCGTGCCGTACACCTGGGGGACCACGGGCATCTGCTACCGCAGCGACCTCGTCGACGAGCCCACGAGCTGGATGGACATCCTCGAGCCCAGCGACGAGAACAAGGGCAAGGTCACCCAGATGACGACCGAGCGCTGGCTCGCCCTGCCGGCCCTCAAGGCCCTCGGCTACAGCATCAACACCACGGACGACGGCCAGCTCGCCGAGGCCAAGGACCTGCTCGTCGCCAGCAAGGCGGACCTTCTGGCCTACGACGACACGACGTTCTACAGCCGGCTCGTCTCGGGTGAGGCCAACGAGGTCGTGGCGTGGGACGGCTGGTGCAACTACGGCACCGCCGAGAACCCCGACATCAAGTTCGTGATCCCCAAGGAGGGCAGTGACCTCTGGGCGGACACGATGGTCATCCTGAAGTCGTCCCAGAACAAGGAGGCGGCACATGCCTTCATCAACTTCATCCTCGACCCGGCCAACCACGCCTGGGTGGCCGAGAACATCCTCTACAAGGTCCCCAACCAGGCGGCCATGGACGCGGTCGGGGCCGACCTCGCGGCCACGTACGCGAACATGGGGTACAGCCCGTCCGACCTGCTGAAGCAGGAGACCGTGGTGGATCTCGGTGCGGACAGCGTGAAGTACACCGATCTCGCCACCGAGGTCACATCCAGCTGACGACCAGCACCCCACGTCAGTGAGCGCGACGACCACCGAGCCAGAGCGCGGCGCCCCACGGCGCCGCGCTCTGGTCGGTCGCGCCGTCTTCGCAGGGCCGGGCCTGCTGTACGTCACGCTCTTCATGACGCTGCCCCTGCTCATCATCGCGAGCTACACCGTCCTGACCCGAGGCAGGTTCGGCGGTGTCGAGACGGAGTTCACGTTCGACAACTTCGCCAAGGCCCTGCAGCCGATCTACCTGTCCGTCCTCGGCAACTCCCTGCTCATCGCGAGCATCACGACCGCGCTCGCGCTGCTGCTCGGGTACCCCACCGCCTACGCCATCGCGCGCCTGCCGCGTCAGTGGAGGACCGTCGCCCTGGTGCTCGTGGTCCTGCCCTTCTGGTCCAACTTCCTCATCCGGACCTACGCCTGGATCATCCTGCTCAACTCCGAGGGTCCCCTGAACACGGCACTCGTCAACCTGGGCATCGTCGGAGCGCCGCTCGACCTCCTCTACAACCGGGGGGCGGTGGTCGTCGGCCTGCTCTACGCGTACCTGCCGCTGATGATCCTGCCCGTCTACGCGTCCATCGAGCGCCTCGATCCCGAGCTCCAGGAGGCCGCTCGAAACCTGGGCGCGGGCAAGGTACGCACCTTCCTCGACGTGACCCTCCCGCTCACCTTGCCGGGGACGCTCATCGGCGCCATCTTCGTCTTCGTGCCCAGCATGGGGAACTTCGTCGTGCCCGAGCTGCTCGGTGGCGGGAAGACGGAGATGGTGGGCAATCTCATCCGCGACCAGTTCCTCGTCGCCCGGAACTGGCCGTTCGGCGCCGTCCTCGCGCTGTCCGTCGTGGCCTTCCTCGTCATCCTCTTCGCCATCCAGGCGGCGATCGGCCGACGGATCAACGGGGGTGGAGCCCGTGCGTAGGGTTGGCTGGCTCCATCTCCCCCTGTGGCTGACGTACGTGTTCCTCTACGTGCCGATCGCCGTCCTCGTCGTCATGTCCTTCAACGCCAGCAAGACCCCGTTCACCTGGAAGGGCTTCAGCACCCGCTGGTACGGAGAGCTCCTGCAGGACGACCTCATCCGCCAGGGCTTCATCAACACGATGATCGTGGCCGTGGGTGCGACGGTCATCGCCACCTCGCTCGGCACGCTCCTGGCGATCGGGCTGAATCGGTACTTCAGATCCGCCCTGCTCGAGGCCTACGCACTGACGCCGGCCATCATCCCTGACCTCGCACTCGCCATCGGACTGCTGGCCCTGTTCGCACTCGTCGGCGTGACGCTCGGGCTGCACACCGTCCTGCTGGCGCACGTCGTCTTCGGCATGGCCTTCGTGGCTGCGGTCGTCCTGGCCAGGCTCGGGCACGCCGACCCCAGCCTGGAGGAGGCCAGCCGCGACCTGGGAGCCGGTCCGGTGAGCACCTTCTTCCGCATCACCGTGCCCACGCTCATGCCGGCCATCGTCGCCGGCGCCCTCCTCGTCTTCACGCTGAGCCTGGACGAGTTCGTCATCGCCTTCTTCACGGACGGCCCCTCGACTCCGACCCTCCCGATCGTCATCTACTCCATGGTCCGCTTCGGCGTGACGCCCGAGATCAACGCCCTGGCCGCCCTCCTGCTCCTCGTGAGCTTCACCATCGTCATCTCCGCCCAACGGATCACCAAGCTCACGGATGCGCTATGACCGAGACCGAACCCGCCCTCCTCTCCCTCGCGCACCTGACCAAGTCCTTCGGTGACACCCGCGCCGTCGACGATGTCAGCCTCGACATCCGCGCCAACGAGTTCTTCGCCCTCCTCGGGCCCAGCGGCTGCGGCAAGACGACGCTGCTCCGGAGCATCGCCGGCTTCGAGCAGCCCGACAGCGGCTCGATCACCATGCCCGGCCAGGACGGCAAGCCCGATGTCGACCTGCGCGCCCTTCCACCCGAGCGACGCCCGATCAACCTGATGTTCCAGTCCTACGCCCTGTTCCCCCACATGTCCGTCGAGAAGAACGTCGCCTACGGCCTCGAACGCGAGAGGCTCGGCAAGAGCGAGGTCCGCTCACGCGTCGGTGAGGTGCTCGACACGGTCGGCCTCACCGACAAGGCGAAGGCGAGGCCCGCGCAGCTATCCGGTGGCCAGCGCCAAAGGGTCGCCCTGGCCCGGGCCATCGTCAAGCGCCCTCGGCTGCTCCTTCTCGACGAGCCGCTGTCCGCCCTCGACCGCAAGGTTCGCGCGGAGATGCAGCTGGAGCTGAAGCGCCTCCAGCACGAGGTGGGCATCACCTTCGTGGTCGTCACGCACGACCAGGAGGAGGCCATGTCGATGGCCGACCGGATCGCCGTCATGCACGACGGTCGCGTCCAGCAGGTGGACACGCCCGTCGACCTGTACCAGCGCCCGGCGAACACGTTCGTTGCCGACTTCATCGGCTCCAGCAACGCCTTCCAGGGGACACGCCAGCCGGCAGGGGTGGATGTGCCCGGGCTCGGCCTCCTCCCGGGGCTGCCGGGCGGTGACGGGACCGGCGAGGCAGCCGTCCTCGTCGTGCGACCCGAGGACATGCAGGTGGTCGACGCCGATCGCGCCGTACTGACCGGCGAGGTGCTGGACACCCAGTTCTTCGGTGGGCGGTCGACCATCGCCGTTGCCGTGCCAGGACACGCGGCGCCCGTCACGGCCACTCAACAGGGCACCGCCGACGTCGTGCGGGGCGCTCGGGTCCACCTGGCCTGGCTGCCCGACAAGGGTGTCGTGCTCCGTGCGCAGGAGTGACCACGCCACATGACGACCTCCACTCTCCGGGCCGCCGACGCCCTCCGCGATGCAGCCCCGCGTCCGTTCTGGACGGATCGTCCTGGCGCACCCGATCCGTGGCCGCCGCTGGCCGGGGTGACCGAGTGCGACCTCCTCGTGGTCGGCGGCGGGCTCACCGGGCTGTGGACGGCGATCGAGGCGCGGCGGCTCGACCCTGCCCGCGACGTCCTCCTCGTCGAGGCTCGCCGCATCGCCTTCGGAGCGTCCGGCCGCAACGGCGGCTTCTTCTCGGAGTCGCTGACCCACGGGCTGGCGCATGGAGCAGAGCTGTGGCCCTCGGAACTGCCGACGCTGCTTCGACTCGGACGTGAGAACGTCCGCGAGATCGCAGCCTTCCTCGACGACCAGGGAGTGGACGCATCGCTGCGACTGTGCGGCAAGACCGTCGTGGCCACGAGGGCCCATCACATTCCGGCGCTCGAGGCGGCCGCCGAGCTGAATCGCCGCCATGGCGAGGACGTGACCCTGCTGGATGGTGACGCCGTCCGGGCCGACGTGCGGTCCCCCACGTACCTCGGTGGCCTGCGCCATCGCAGCGGAGGGGGCCTGCTCGACCCGGGGGCCCTGTGCTGGGGACTGGCGAGGGCGGCGGCGGCGTGCGGCGTCCGGATCCACGAGGAGACCCCCGCTGTCACGATGAGGCGCGTCGGGGAGCGCGTCGAGGTGACCACGGATCACGGAACGATCCGGGCCCGGCGGGTCGTCCTTGCCACGAACGCCTACCAGCCCCTGCTGCGCCGGCTACGCCACCGGGTCATCCCCATCTACGACCACGTCCTCGTCACCGAACCCTTAGACGCCGCGGCCCTCGACTCCCTCGGATGGCTCGAGGCGCAGGGACTCACCGATCTCGGCAACCAGTTCCACTACTACCGCCGGACGCCGGACGACCGGATCCTCTGGGGCGGATACGACGCGATCTACTACTTCGGGGGCCGCACCGACGCGGCACGCGAGCAGCGGGACGCGTCGCACGCCTTGCTCGCGCGCCAGTTCTTCGACACGTTTCCCCAGCTCGAGGGTCTGCGGTTCACTCACCGATGGGCGGGACTCATCGACTCGACCTCGCGATTCACGCCAGTGTTCGGGACCGCACTCGGGGGTCGAGTGGGCTACGCCGTCGGCTTCACCGGGTTGGGCGTCGCCTCGTCCCGCTTCGGGGCCCGGGTCGCCCTGGACCTCGTCGACGGGCGTGACACCGAGCGGACCCGACTCGAGCTCGTCCGACGCAAGCCGGTGCCCTTCCCACCCGAGCCCCTCCGGTACCCCGTCGTCCAGGCGACCCGGGCGGCACTCGCCCGGGAGGACCAGTCCGGGCGACGAGGTGCCTACCTGCGCACCCTCGACCGCTTCGGGATCGGATTCAACAGCTGAGGAGCAGTCATGACCCTCTCCCACGGACTTCACGTCGACGGGATGACCACCCTGGGCGGCGGCGAGGTCGCCGTCCTCGTCGATCCGGCGACCGGGGAGGTCAGCGGCGAGCTCGCCCAGGCCTCGATCGACGACGTGTCCACGGCCACCCGGTCGGCGGCCGCCGCGGCGGCGGGCTGGGCCGACCTCACTCCGGGCGAGCGGGCGAGGGCGCTGCTCCGACTCGCGGACGCGATCGAGGCGGACGGGCAGACCCTGACGGGACTCGAGGTCGAGCAGACCGGCAAGCCGTGGTCCGTCGTCGCGGAGGGTGAGCTGCCCTTCGCCGCCGACAACCTGCGCTTCTTCGCCGGTTCCGCCCGCTCCCTCGAGGGCACGGGAGCCGGCGTCCTGAGCCGTGGCTACACCTCGATGCTGCTGAGGCGACCCATCGGTGTCGTCGGCAGCATCGCCCCGTGGAACTTCCCCCTGGTCATGGCGGTGTGGAAACTCGGGCCAGCGTTGGCGGCCGGCAACACCGTCGTCCTGAAGCCCGCACCCAGCACACCCGGCACGGCACTGCGCCTGGCCGAGCTGGCGGCCGAGGCGGGGCTCCCGCCGGGGGTCGTCAACGTGGTGACCGGGGGCGCCGACGTGGGAGCTGCCCTCGTGAGAGACGACCGCGTGCAGATGGTGTCCGTCACCGGGTCCACATCGACGGGGCGCGCCGTCATGGCCATGGCCGCCGAGAGCACCAAGCGGGTCCACCTCGAGCTCGGCGGAAAGGCCCCCGCGATCGTCTTCGCCGACGCGGACATCGGCCAGCTCGCCACTGCCGTGACCCTGGGCGCGACCTACAACACCGGTCAGGACTGCACGGCGGCGACGCGCGTGTACGTCCACGGCTCGCGGCTCGCCGACGTCGTCGACGCCCTCGCCGCGACGATGGCATCCGTCGTCGTCGGTGATCCACGGGATCCGGCCACGGACATCGGCCCCCTCATCTCCCTCGGCCACCGCGAGCGGGTGCATGGATTCGTCCAGAGAGCGAGGGACGCCGGTGCCCGGACGGTCACGGGCGGAACCGTGCCGGACGGCGGGGGCGCCTACTACCCGCCAACCGTGGTGGTCGACGCGCGCCAGGACAGCGAGATCGTCCAGGGTGAGGTCTTCGGCCCGGTCCTGGTCGTCGTCCCCTTCGACGACGAGGACGAGGCGGTCAGGCTGGCCAACGACAGCCGGTACGGGCTGGCGAGCTCCGTCTGGACGGCCGACGGCGGGCGGGCGCTGCGCGTGAGCCACCGCATGGAGGCCGGCGTCACGTGGGTCAACGACCACCTCCCGATCGCCTCTGAGGCACCCCACGGTGGGGTCAAGGGCAGCGGCTTCGGCAAGGACATGAGCCATGAGGCCGTCCTGGAGTACTCGGTGACCCGCCACCTGATGATCAAGCACTCCGAGCCGGAGCGGCACGACTCCTTCCGCCCGGCCTGACGCCGTGGCATCGGCACGCGTCAGTGCGGCAGGTCGATGACCTCGCCGTCGATGACGACGCGTGCCTCGACCGAGGCCACATGGTCGACGCCGTCCGGCAGGTGGACGACGATGCCGCTGAGGTAGGCCACATCGACCGGTTCCCGCCCGCGGGCGAGGTCGACGAAGCGTCGCATGTCCTCGACCGCGGCGCGGCGCGCCAGTTCGGTCAGGTCCAGCAGTGACGGGGTCCGCCCTGGACCCACCATCCCGCCGAGCCGCATGCTGAGCAACGACTGCTCGACGTCCTCGGGGTCGAGCTCGAAGGTGGTCCGACCGGTCGACAGGTCATCACGGAAGGCGACGAGAGCACCGCAGGCCGCGGAGTCCCGGTGCATTCCGCGACGCTGCACGCGCCCGACGGTCCCGTCGGCGTCGATCCCCACGTGCGGCATGCAGAACGCGACGAAGCGATGCCGACCGTCCTCCCCCGGCACGTGACCGAGAGCGGCCTGCAGTCCCGTCCGCCCGACGAAGACGAGTCCGGCGAGAGCGCCTGCCTGGAAGGGGTGTCCCCAGCGACCGGCCACGGCCTGGTCGAAACCTGACATCAGCTCATCTCGGCATACCCCCACGATGGCAAGGCAGTTCGACGGCACGAAGCCGACGCGGGCGAGCGACCACTCGGTCCACGTGAGGAAGTCATCGACGGGCACGGACTCCCGGACCAGCGCAGTCGCGGCGGCGACTGCTGGGTCGTGGCTCATGGACGGGCCGGCGAATCGGTCAGCGCGCGATCAGCGCGACGACGACGATCGCGGACGCCGCGACGATGCCGATGATGATCCATGGCGCCGACTTCTTGACGCGATGGAACCTGGGCTTGCCCGAGCCGTCGGAGATCTCGCCCGAGGCTCTCAGCTGATCGTTGCTGCGAGCGATGCGACGGGCCTTCTGGAGGCGCTCGTCGGCCGTCGGCTCCTTGACCCCACCCGACACGAAGTCGTCATCGAGGGTCAGGTCGTCGAAGGGGTCGGGCTCGGTCGTCATCACTGCTCCTGGTGTTCGCGCTCACCCCAGAGTACGTGCTGACGCGCGCCGACGTGGGCGAGCACCACCTCGGCGAACCGCTCGGGATCGTGCAGGTGCGGCTCGTGAGCCGCTCCGGGGAACACGATGAAACGGCTGCCCTGCATGAGCTCGTGGGCGGCGCGACCGTGCGCGATCGGGATCATGGGATCTCGATCACCCCACACGATGAGCACCCGAGATCCTTCGATCATGTGCAGCTTGTCCAGCGCGGAGACGCGTTGGCCGCGCGGGCTGACCACGCTTCGCAGCGTGGCCAGGAAGGCGGTCCGACGATCCGGCTCGCCCAGCCAGGACACCGTCTCGAGCGCGCGCGGGCTCAGCGCGTGCGGCTCGATGCCGACTCGTCCGAGCTGCTGCCCCACCCAGGAGGCGCCGCGGAGCGTGCGCTCGTTGATCGCCCAGCCGATGACAAGCTCGGACCCCGGCAGCGCCGCTGCCCGAAGTCCGGTGAACGCCTCCTCCCCCAGCCCCCCACTGGACTCCAGAACCATCGCCTCGACGCGGCCGGGGAACTGGTAGTCGAACTGCAGCGAGACGCCACCGCCCAGGGAGTGGCCCACGAGGTGCACGCGATCCACCCCCAGGTGGTCGAGCAGGTCCCTCAGCGTGCTGGCGAGGGCACCGAGGCTGTAGTCCCCGGGTGCGCGGGACGACTCGCCATGCCCGGGCAGGTCGACCGCGATGACGTGCTCACCGGCCGCGGCGAGTCGCTCGGGGACCTCCCCCCACGTGTCGAGGGACGAGCCGATCCCATGGACGAGGAGAACCGGAGTGCCGGCGCCGCGCCTGCCGACGCGGCGGAACGCGACGTCGCGACCGTGGATCTCGACGTGCTCGCGCGTCGCTCCGGTGGTTTCCTGCTCGTGGGTCATGGCATTCCTCCGTCATCTACCCGTCAGTAACCTACTATACCGTAGGTTACGGTTCCGTAGGTTATTCGGGAGCGACGACCGGCAGCACGACTTCGTTGCGACGCGCGAACGGCGGCTTCCACGGCGGGTCGAATCGAGCCCACCTCACGGCGCCGTTCGGGGTCCAGCCTGCCTGCGCCGCGGCGTCGAGCAGGGCGCGGGTGTGCCGCTCCACATTCGCACGGGTCCAGCGGCCCGACCACCGGAGGGCGACCGCCTCCTCGGCCGGCAGGGCCCGCAGCGACACGCGTGCATCGAGCGGTTCCGGGTAGTCGGCGAGCGCACCGGCGCCCGGAAGCACGAAGGAGACAACCCATCGTCCTCCAGCCGTTGCCTCCTGGATGACCGGCGCCGTCATGTCGAGTCGCCGTCCCTCGGACTGCTGCACGACCGGCGCGGTCATCGCCAGCCGATCGCCCGCTCGGTTGCGGCCGTTGATGTACCCCGCGAGTGCAGAGAAGGCCCGGTTGCCTGCCTGTTCCATGGATCCGGCGACCGCGACGTCGGCCACCACGCAGGCGTCGTAGCGACGCAGTTCAACGCCGCCATGCGATGCCAGGACGGTGTACGACTGCTCCTCGGTCATGAGTGGTGAAACATGCCTGAGGCCAGCGGCATTCCACGGCCTATCGTGGCGCCATGCCGACGACACCCCTTCTGCGGGCACGCCTGGCCGTCTCGGTCCTGTTCATCATCAATGCATGCGCGCTCAGCGCCTGGCTGCCGCGGCTGGCGGAGCTGCAGGCGGAGCTCGGTCTCAACGACGCCCAGCTGGGTCTCGTCCTCGCGGCGGGGGCCGCGGGTGGGCTGCTCGTCGGACCCCTCGGCGGCTACCTCATCGCCCACTCGAGCAGCGCCCGAGTCGCCACGTGGGCCTTCATCCTCATCGTGCCGGCCCTCCCGGTCATCGGCCTGGCCCCCAACGGATGGGTTCTGGGCGCCGCCCTCGCGTGGCTGGGCGCTCTGGACGCGGTCATGGACGGGGCCATGAACGCCCACGGGCTCCGGGTGCAGCGTCGGTACGGCCGCTCCATCATCAACAGCTTCCACGGGTACTGGTCGGTGGGGACGGTCGGCGGCGCCCTCGTCGGGACCGCCTGCCTGGCGATCGGCATACCGATCGCCGCAATGATGGCCGGGATCGCCGCTGCGTCGCTGGTCGCGCTCGCCGCGACCCGCCGCTGGCTTCTGCCCGGAGCCGACCCGGCGTCCGCCGACGAGGACGCCGACGCCGCCTCGGAGGCCACCACCGCGGTGGATCCCAGCTCGATGGCCCCCGCTGGATACGGGCGGGTCCTGACGCGCGCCACCGCACTCCTCGGGCTGTTCACACTGCTCGCCGTCGTGGTGGAGGACGTCCCCGCACGGTGGTCGTCGATCTACCTCACCGACGTCGGCGCGCCCGCCGCCCTCGCCGGCATCGGATTCACCGCGTTCACCATCGCCATGACAGTCGGCCGTTTCACCGGCGACCGACTCGTCGACCGCTTCGGAGAGGCGAGGGTCGTGCGCGCGAGCATGGCAGCGGCCGGCCTGTCGCTCGGGGCCGCACTCATGATCGGCACGTCGTGGGCGTTCGTCGGATCCTGCGTTGCCATCGGGCTGGGCGTCGCCACCCTCTTCCCGGCCGCCATGCATGCGGCGACGCAGATCCCCGGGGTGAGACCGGCCATGGGCATTGCCACCGTGGGATGGCTGGCCCGAGGAGGCTTCGTCATTGCGCCGGTTGCCGTGGGTCTCGTGGCGGAGCGGTTCGGCATCGCCTGGGGGCTGACCGTGCCCATCGCCGCGGCCGCCCTCCTCATCCCTTTGAGCCGGATCCTGACGCCGCAGAAGTTCGAGCCAATACCCTGAGGCGTGCCCTCGAACACCTCCGTCCGACTCGCCCGCCGGCCCACCGGTGTCCCCGTGCACGACGACTTCAGCCTCGTCGTCGACGACGCCGAGGCACCGGGGCCGGGCCAGGTGCTCGTGCGGGTGGACCTCATCTCGCTCGACCCTGCCATGCGCGGATGGCTCGACGACCGGCCGTCGTACCTGCCCCCGATCGCCCTTGGCGAGGTCGTCCGGGCCGCGGGCGTCGGCGAGGTCATCGCGTCGCAGCACCCGAGGTACCCGGAAGGCAGTGTCGTCACGGGCACATTCGGCGTGCAGGAGTACGCGGTGGCGGAGGGCGCCAGCCTGACCCGCGTGAATCCCACCCTCGGCACACCGTCGATGTACCTGGGGGTTCTGGGCCTCACCGGCCTGACCGCCTACTTCGGCCTGTTCACCCACGGCCGGCCACGAGCAGGCGACACCGTCGTCGTGTCCGGTGCGGCCGGGGCCGTCGGGTCGGTCGCGGGTCAGCTGGCTGCCATCAGCGGCTGCCGTGTGGTCGGCGTCGCGGGCGGGCCGGACAAGTGCGCCTACCTGACCGACGCCCTGGGGTTCGACGCCGCCGTCGACTACAAGGCGGCCCGCCTCCGGTCGGCGCTGCGCGAGACCTGCCCTGACGGCATCGACGTCTACTTCGACAATGTGGGCGGCGCCGTCCTCGACGCCGCTCTCGCCAATCTCGCCATGAATGCACGCATCGTCATCAGCGGGGCGATCTCGCAGTACAACGCCGATGCGGCGACCCCAGGACCGTCCAACTACATGGCCCTGCTCGTCCGCCGCGCGTCGATGACCGGATTCCTGGTCTTCGACCACGCCGCTGAATACCGGGTGGCGAGGAACCGCCTGGCGGGCTGGGTCGCGACGGGCCAGGTCGTGGCCCCGGAGACGATCGTGCCGGGACAGGTGGCCGACTTCCACGAGGTCTTGCTGCGACTGTTCCGTGGCGACAACCTCGGCAAGCTGATCCTCGACATCTCGACCTGACCCGAAGGAGCGCAATGGACCGGACCCTCGAAGGACGCACGGCAGTGGTGACCGGGGCCTCCCGAGGCATCGGGCGGGCGATCGCCACCCTCTTCGCCGCCGAGGGAGCGAACGTCGCCCTGGTATCGCGCTCCCGCGAGGCCCTCGACGACGTCGCCGCGGGCATCACACGCGACGGCGGCCAAGCACTCGTCATCGCGGTCGACATCACCGCGGACGAGGCCCCCGAGGAGATCGTCGGCAGCACCCTCGAAGCCTTCGGCGGCCTCGACATCCTGGTCAACAACGCCGGGGGCAACTCCTTCATGGCACCTCTCCAGACCATGCGCTTCTCCGGATGGCAGAAGACGATGGTCCTCAACCTCGACTCCACGGTGCGCCTGATCCAGGCTGCCCTCGCGCCGATCACCGCCGGAGGGCATGGCTCGATCATCAACGTCTCGTCCGTCACCGCCTTGCGCGGATCACCGCTGATGTCCCACTACGGCGCGGCCAAGGCCGCCGTGGTCTCGCTGACCCAGAGCCTGGGCGTCGAGCTCGGCGAGCAGGGCGTGCGGGCCAACGCCCTGGTGCCGGGCTGGATCGAGACGGACCTCACCGGATTCCTCCGAACCGACGACGCCCTCGAGGACAGCGTCCTCAGCCGCGTTCCGATGAAGCGCTGGGGGCGACCCGAGGAGATCGCGCAAGCCGCGCTGTTCCTCGCCAGCGATGCGTCGTCGTTCATGACGGGGCAGTCGCTCGTCGTCGACGGCGGCCTGAGTGCCAATCCCTGACGAACCCCGCCATCATGCCTCCCCACGGATACCCTGACCTCGCACGATCGGACCGAGCAGGGAGTCATGCATGCGCACACTCATCACGATCGCCATCATCGCGCTCCTGGTCATCGGCGCCATCGCCCTCGGCGTGAAGTTCTTCAGTACGTCAGTGCGCGAGCAGGAGGACGACAAGGGGTGGGACGAGTGACCCGGGTCGGCCGGTAGCGGCTGCGGGGCTTGGGCGTGAAGGGGGTCGGGGCCGGCACGTGGCGGCGCTACGTGCCGCTCGCGTCCTGGCTGCCCCAGTACCGACGTCGCTACATCGCCGGCGACCTGCTCGCCGGACTCGTGGTGGCCGCACTCGCCATTCCCCAGTCCCTCGGCTATGCGGGCATCGCCGGTGTCCCGATCATCGTCGGTCTCTACGCGATCCCGTTGGCACTCATCGCGTATGCCGTCCTCGGATCCTCCCCCCATCTCATCGTCGGACCCGTGTCGACGGTGTCGGTGCTGTCCGGTTCCCTCGTCGCGGACATGGCCGGCGGCGATCCCGCCAGGGCGGTGGCGCTGACGTCTGCCCTTGCCATCGGCGCCGGAGTGGGCCTGCTCATCGGGGGGATCGCCCGTCTCGGCTGGGCCGCCGAGTTCATGTCCCGTCCTATCGTGACGGGGTTCGTCTTCGGCCTCGTCCTCCTGATCATCATCGGCGAGGTGCCGAGCCTGCTGGGGATCCCCGCCACGTCGGGCGAGGTCCAGGAGCGCGTGTGGGCCATCGTCACGTCCCTTCCCGAGGCCGACGCCATGACCGCCGCGATCGGCGTGACAGCACTCGTGGTGCTGTTCGTCGGGGCCCGGTTAGCACCTCGGGTCCCGTGGGGACTGCTCGTGCTCGTGGTCGGCATCGTCCTGTCGTCGGCACTCGACCTGAGCGCAGAGGGCATCGTCACCGTCGGTCCGGTGCCGCAGGGGCTGCCACCGCTGGGGCTGCCCGGCATCGACGTGACCGACCTGCCGCCGGTCATCTTCGGAGGCATGGCTCTGGCTCTGGTCGGCCTCGCTGAGGGCCTCAGCGCCGCCCGCCTCTTCGCGGCCCGCGAGGGCTACGCGATCGACACGAATCAGGAGCTCCTCGCCACCGGGGCCGCGAACGTGGCCGCGGGAATCTCGGGCGGGCTGGGAGTGGCCGGTTCGCTCTCGAAGACCGCCGCCTCCCGCCGCTCTGGAGGGCAGACCCAGCTGACGGGCGTCACGACCGCGGTCATCGTCGTCGTGTCCCTCCTCGCCTTCGCCGAACTGCTCGCGCCCCTCCCCCGTGCCGTCCTCTCGGCCATCGTCGTGCAGGCCGTCTGGGGACTCATGGACGTCTCCGCCCTGCGCCGGTACCGGCACATCCGGCGCAATGACTTCTCCGCATCCCTGGCGGCCATGATCGGAGTGCTCGTCCTCGGTCCGCTCTACGGGCTGCTCGTGGCGGTGGGTCTCGCCGTTCTCGGGCTGGTGTACCGGTCGAGCCGCGTCGAGACCGACGTCATGGGCAAGGTCCCCGACGAGAAGGCCGCGTGGGGCAGCATCACCGACCATCCGGAGCGGCGCACGTACGACGGCATCATCGTGCTTCGGCTCGACGTCCCGCTCTTCTGGGCCAATGCATCCGAGATCCACGACCGGGTGATGGCCACGATCGACGCCCACCCCGGAACTCGGGCACTGCTCCTCGACCTCGAGGCGACGAGCCAGATGGACACGACCAGCATCGACTCCCTCGAGCTCATCCTGACGCGGCTTCGCGAGCGGGGCACCGACCTGTACCTCGTCCGCGTCTTCTACCGAGCCCGGCTGACCTTGGCGAAGGCCGGCTTCATCGACGCGCTCGGCGAGGACCACATGTGGCACAGCATCTCGGCCGGGGTGCGTGCGGCGCGGGCACATGCGGGCGTGAACGGCAAGCCGCACGCGCAGGCGGCACCAGTCGAGCCCGACGACGACTCAGGCGACATCGATCAACCCGGGTCCGAGCGGATCGTCCTCGACCATGACGTGTCCACGGAGGGCGTCGACTCGACGGAGGGGGCGGCGCCGCTCGGCGGGTACCAGGACCCCGACCGGTCGACGCCGCGACGGCGTCGAATGCCGGGCCGCAGGGGCTAGACCCACTACCCTCGGCAAGGCGGCTCTTGGTCACGCGGGCCGCACCGGCGGACGACGAGGGAAGACGATGCACCGCGACGAGGTCCGGCTGGGCATCGCCCGCAACGAGGGCGCGCGCATCATGCTCTGGGCGTCGGCGCTGCTCATCGGCCTGTCGCTCGTCAACCTGGTCAGCACGCCCGACCAGCTCGTCGCCAGTCATGTGATCGACGCGGGCATCGCGATCGTGCTCATCCTGACGGGCCTGGCCATCCGACGGGAAGCCGTGACCCCGACGGCCGTTCCGTGGCTCTTCGCTGCGGCGGTCACGCTCGCCCAGGTGGGGTTCTCGGTGGAGATGTACATCGAGGGAAACCCGGTCATCTTCGCCTATCTCGCCATCGTCATGACCGCGTTCGGGCCCACCGTTCTCGCCTGGCGCCCGGTGATCGTAGGAAGCACGGTCATGCTCGCCGCCGTGATCGTGGTCGTGCTCACGTGGGAGGCCGGACGCGCCGCCGAACTGATCGTTGCCACTGTGGCCGCCCTGTCGATCGGGGCCATGCTCCTGTTCGGGCGACTTCGAAGCATCGACGCACTGGCCGACGCGACAGAGCTCGCCCGCCAGCTCGCCGTCACGGACGAGCTCACTGACCTGCTGAACCGGCACGGACTGCAGGCCCGCGTCGGCGTGCTCACCGCCATGGCCGCTCGGCTCGACACTCCAATCTTCGCTGTCTTCGTCGACATCGACGGGCTCAAGGTCGCCAACGACCGGTACGGACACGTCTTCGGCGACGAGGTGATCACGACCGCCGCGCGGGCCCTTCAGGATTCCGTCCGAGGTGGTGATCTGGTCGCTCGCTGGGGCGGCGACGAGCTCGTCGTCGTGGGTCTTGGCCGGCATCCCGATCCCGAGGACTTCATCCTCCGGCTCGACGAGCACGTCAGCGCCGGCGGCATCGACCGGGCCAAGTGGCCCGGCAGCCTGAGCGCCGGCTTCGCCTATGGGAATGCGGAGCACGTCAGCATCGACGAACTGATCGAGCAGGCAGACTCCGACATGTACCGTCGTCGTGGGGCACGATAGTCAGGAGATGCCATGAACGCACTGCTCGTCACCGCGATCGTCGTCGTCGTCGCAGCAGCCATCGCATGGTTCGTCGTCGCGCAGTTCAACCGGCTCCGACGGCTGGACGTCCAGGCGCAGGGTGCGTGGGCCGGCATCGACACGCTGCTCGCCAAGCGGGCCGACCTCGTCCCCAACCTGGTGGAGACCGTCAAGGGCGCCGCCGACTTCGAGCGCGGCACGATGGAGGACGTCACCAACGCACGGGCCAAGGCCGCCGGAGCAAGCACTGTGGCCGAAGCCGCAGCAGCGGACGGAGCGCTCACCCAGGCGCTGGGACGCCTCTTCGCCGTCGCCGAGTCCTACCCCCAGCTCACCGCGACGGCCGGCTTCCGCGACCTGCAGGGACAACTCACCCAGGTCGAGGGTGAGCTGCAGTTCGCGCGCCAGTACTACAACGACTCCGTCGTGACCCTCAACACCGCGCTCCGGACCATTCCGTCCATGTGGTTCGCCGGCATGGCAGGCGTACACGAGCGAGAGATGTACGCCGAGCCGGACGCCGGTCGACGCGCTGCCCCCACCGTCGACTTCTGATGTCCCTCTCGCGACGGCGCATCGTCGCAGCGGTGGGCACGGGACTGCTCGTCGGGGCAGCATCCCTGGGCCTCGCCTCACCCGCCTGGGCCGAGTACATCCGCGAGTTCGACGTCGACGTGGCCGTCAGCGCGGACACGTCCTTCCGGGTCGTCGAGACCATCACCTACGACTTCGAGGACGAGCTCCGGCACGGGATCTTCCGCGACATCCCCGTCGCCGACGAGACCCTCACGGGCCAGCGTCGCGAGTACGGGATCTCGGTGAACTCGGTCACCATGGACGGCGGATCGGTCCCCTGGGTGACCTCGACGAACGGCCCGTTCCTCAACGTCAAGATCGGCGATCCGAACGCGACCATCGCTGGGGCGCACACCTACGTCATCGACTACACGGTTCGCGATGGCCTCCGGGCCATCACGGCGGACGACGCCGCCGACCCGCTGGTACCTGCTGCCGTGTCACAGGGTGACGTGGAGCTGTACTGGGACTTCGTCGGTACGGGGTGGGGAGTTCCGATCAGCAGCGCTCGCGCGTCCGTTGTCGGACCGGCACCCGCGCTGGCCGCGGCGTGCTACTTCGGCCCCCCGTCACGGAATGCCGGCGACACCTGCATCGCGGCCACGACCAGTTCGGTCGTCGCGCTCGGTCCCGTGCGGCTGGCTGCGGGCGACGCCCTCACCGGCTCGATCGTGTGGCCGTCATCCGCGTTCTCCCGGACCCCCACGGAGAACGTCTCGCAAGGGCTCCCCTCGAGCCCGCTGGTCGGGTTCCTGGTTGCTCTCATCCCGGCGGCGCTGCTGGCGGCGATCCCCATCGCCCTCGCGGTGCGACACCGGCGACAGGACGCCGGGGCACCGGTACCCGGGGCACCGCCGCAGTACGCCCCTCCGGACGCACTGACTCCCGCGGAGCTGTCGGCGGCGTGGGAGGGCCGCAAGGGGACCACCGATGCCCGG
Source organism: Actinomycetes bacterium (assembly GCA_024641635.1). Lineage (GTDB taxonomy): Bacteria > Actinomycetota > Actinomycetes > S36-B12 > S36-B12 > UBA10649. The sequence goes on from JAHECS010000006.1 coordinate 55,832, forward strand.
GTACTGGTCGCCACGCTCCTCGACCTGGCCGGACGGCGATGGATCGACGTGTCCACCGACGCCGGCGACGACCTCAGCATCGACTGGGTCGGGCGCGGCGCGGTGCAGATGCGGCCATGGGAGGAGTCGCTGGTCGGGGTCATCCTCAAAGGGGCCCGCACGGCGACTCTCAGCGGCTACGACAAGGAACTCGCCACGCTCTGGGGATCATCCGTCCGCACCCTCGTCGCCGAGCAGGAGTCGAACGGCCGCCGGAACCCGCGCGGCGATGATCCCGACCGCCGCTGGAACGTTCTCGCTCTGGTCGGTGGCGCCCTGCTCCTCCTCGGGTTCTTCTCGATCTTCGTCGAGCAGCCCTTCCTCACCGCGGTCACCCTCACCGCTGGGGCCGGCGCCATGATCGGCTTCTTCATCGCCCGGGCCATCACCCCCCGCCAGCAGACGCCTCAGTCCGCCCGTTTCATCGCCCAGGTGGAGGGGTTCCGCAAGGTACTGGGCACCGATCCTGCGGCCTCGCGCCGCGAGTTCGCCCATCGTTCGGGGCTCGGCCCGGAGGCCATCTTCGCGACGATGCTCCCCTTCGCGGTCATCTTCGGCCTCGAGAACGCGTGGATCGGAGCCTTCCCCGACCTGACCGCAGAGCAGCTCTCGGGCGTCGGCTTCCACGTGGGCGGCATCTACGCGATGGACAGCCTCGTCAGCAGCGGCACGTCGTCGATGTCCAGCGCCATGACCGCCCCCAGCAGTGGGGCGGGAGGCGGCGGGTCGTCCGGCGGCGGGGGCGGCGGCGGCGGGGGCGGCTCCTGGTGAGAGCGGCTACCCGCCGACCTTGCACGCCTTGATGAGATTCCGGATGCCCTGGATATCGGCGTTGCTGAGCGTGTTGTTCGTGTCGACGAGGTAGTACATGACGTCCGGCTTCTCGGTCCCGTGAGCCAGCCCGAGGGCGTGGCCGAGCTCGTGGAGGTAGAGGGCGCTCTGCTTCCTCGCATTGATCTTCTTCACGTAGTCGATGCTCAGGACCACACTGCCCTCGGTGATCTCCTTGGCGTCCTTCCAGACCTTCGTGGGCGAAGCGAAGCCGACCGTGCGGGTATCCAGCAGCGTCGACTCGGCATCGGTGAGGAAGGCCAGGTAGAGGTGTCGCTCGCTGGGATGAATGTCGCTCGTGACGACGTAGTTCGTGTCGTCGTAGACGACAGGAACCTCGCCCACATACTCGAAGTCGAGACCTGACACCTCCCCCCACTTGGCCAGGTCGGAGGTCATCTGCTTCACGGCGATCGTGGCGTCCGCGGCCGACAGCCGGGACGTGTCGATGCTCCACGTGATGGGCGTGTCGCAGTCGGCCCAGCCGCTGTTGATCAGCTCGGGGCTGCTCTCGGCGAAGATGGAGGCAACCTGCGATTCGGCGTAGGCGACGACCCCGATGATGGACAGGAAGACGGCGGACACGACGACAGTGGCCAGCTGCCATGCGGGCTTGCCCTTGCGGCGGTCGACTCCACTGCGACGGTCAGCGACGCGTCGGTCGGCCATCCCGGCCGGAAGGGCGTGCACGCCCCGACGCCGATCAGTCGCGCGTCGGTCGCCCGTGCGCCTGTCCGGCGGATGCGTCTTCTGGAAGTAGCGGACGCTCACCATGCCGAGCCCGAAGGCCACGAGCATGGCAAGGACCCACCAGTACCAGCTCATGCCCCACCCCCAGCCCCTGCCGCCAGTATGGACGAAGAACGCCTACGACCATACGACGTGAGTGGTCAAAGACAGGTCACACTCGCCGTCGGCATCCAGCGGGGACGTCAGGCCTGCTCAGGGGTCACCTCATCCATGACCATTGGTGCCGCCTGGAAGAGGTACGTGACGACGCGGGCGAGGTGCAGCGGCACGAGTGGGCGCCCGTCCACGTTCGCCGACACCCACAGGTGGCCGTCGAGGATCGAGAAGGTGAGGAACGCCGATCCCGCGTTCTCCTCGTTCAGGTACTCGAGCAGTTCGGTGGTCGCCCGGAACTCCCCCGGCAGCCGGAGTTCGAGGCTCACCACGAAGTCGCTCAGGACGCTGACGAACAACGTGCCGAGGTCCGTCTCCGCGGCCAGCGCGTCGTCAGGGATCGGCGTGAGGGAGAAGCCGAACAACTCGGGGAACAGCCCCCCGACCACGTCGAGCAGCATGGCGTCGTCAGGCACGCTGATGACGGCGTGCTCCTCGGCCTCGATGGCAGCCGCCTCCGCCTCGTACGACATGACCCACCTCCGGTTTCGACCCTACGCCGCCGCACCCGTGAATGGTCGGTCGTGCGGCTAGGACGGAACGTGGGCGGCGATGTATTCGCTCATTCCGGTCAGGCTCCGCACCTGCGGGTAGTCCGTCTCCGGGATCTCCACCCCGGTTGCCTCGGCGACCTGCTCGACGAGGGTCTGGAAGTCGAGTGAGTCGAGGTCCACCTCGCGCCTCATGTCGCGCTCGGGGTCGATGCTGGTCAGATCAACGTCCGGGGCGATCTGCTCCACCAGCCCCGCCACGACGGATCTGGACTCGTCGACGTTCATGACGTCCCTCCTTGAAGGTTCTCCGGGGATTGCAGTGCCGCGTCGATCGCCGCCAGGAAGAGCCCGCCTCGATGCCCGTCACTGACCCGGTGGTCAGCGGCCAGCGTCGCCACCAGGAGGGGCCGGACGGCGAGCATGCCCTGCACCGCGATCGGGCGCTCGACGATCCGTCCGAAGCCGACAAGCGACACCTGCGGCGGATAGATCACTCCGTGGACGAGCTCGGCTCCCTGCTCTCCGAGGTTCGTGACGGTCAATGTGGGATCCGACATCTCCGACGACCGCAACCTTCCACTTCGCGCCCGCTGGACGAGATCCTTCATCCGGGGCATGAGGTCATCGAGCGACGCCAGGTCGGCGTCGTGAAGAGCGGGAGCGATGAGGCCCCCGCCGCGCAGCGACACGGCCACGCCGACGTGCACGTGGTCCTGCGGGCGGAAGTTGCCGTCGACGAAGAAGCCGTTCATGTCCGGCATCCCCCGGGCCGAGACCGCTACGGCCTTGAGCAGCAGCGCAGCTGGCAACACGCGTTCCGCGACGGTCCGCTCGGCGTTGAGTCCGCTGAGCCAGTCCAGGGCCGCGGACATGTCGATCGTGGTCTGCAGGTAGTAGTGCGGGATCTCCCGCTTCGATCGGGCCATCAGGGCCCCGATCGCCTGCCGCATCGCTGCCGCGTGGTCGCTCGCGGCGGGCGCCGACGGTGGTTGTGCTGGGGGCACAGACTCCGGGGGGGCCTCGCTGGGCCCGCTGCCGGCGGCCGCCTCGACATCAGCGACCGAGATCACGCCGCCATGCCCGACCACCGTCGACAGGTCCACTCCGAGCTCCTGCGCACGCCTCCGGGCGAAGGGAGACGCCGCGATGTGACTGCCGTCGCGGTGCTGCTGCGCCGCGGGTGCGCGCCTGGCCGCCTCCTTCGCGGGCGGGACAGGCGAGGGCGCCGGCGTCAGCGTCTCCTCGGGCTTCGGCTTCGGCTTCGGCTTCGGCTTCGGCGTCGCCTCGGGCTGAGGACCGCGCCCTCCTTCGTCCGTCGCGACCCCGACACCGTCGAGCCGGGCCAGGGGCGCCCCCACCGGCACCGTGGTCCCGGGCTGGACGAGCAGCTCGACGACGCGGCCCTCCTCGAACACCTCGACGTCGATGGCGGACTTCGACGTGTCCACGACAGCGATGATGTCGCCACGATGCACGACATCCCCGGGATGGACGAGCCACTCGAGCAGGGTGCCCTCGGTCATGTCGGCACCCAGCGACGGCATCCGGAAGTCACCCACGACGACCCACCGCCCGCTCCGCCGCCGCGACCACGCGCTCCACGCTCGGCAGGGCCGCCTGCTCCAGATGGCGGGGGTACGGAATCGGCACCTCGACCGACGCGACGCGACCCACCGGGGCATCGAGGTCGTAGAAGCATTCCTCGGCGACCCGGGCCGCCACCTCGGCGGACATCCCGACGCTGCGCCAGCCCTCGTCGACGACCACCGCCCGATGCGTTCGCGCGACCGATGCCATGACGGTCTGGTCATCAAGCGGTCGCAGCGTGCGCAGGTCGATCACCTCGGCGGAGATGCCATCCGCAGCCAGCTGGTCAGCAGCGGTGAGGCACAGCCGCAGGCTGCCCCCGTGGGTGATCAGCGTCAGGTCGTCTCCCCCGCGTCGCACGCGTGCGAAGTCGATGTCCACGGGCGCGGCCGGCTGTGGCAGCTCGCCTTTCTCGTTGTACAGCGATCCGTGCTCGAAGATGACCACGGGATCCGGATCCTCGAGCGCCGTGGCCAGCATTCCGAAACCGTCCTCGACCGTCGCCGGCGACACGACGCGCAGTCCCGGGATGTGCGCGTAGAAGCCCTCGAGGGAATGAGAGTGCTGTGCGGCGAGCTGCCGACCCGCGCCGGTCGTCATCCGGATCACCAGCGGAACGTTGAACTGGCCTCCACTCATGTGCCGCAGGGTCGCTGCGGTGTTGAGGATCTGGTCGAGAGCGAGCAAGGAGAAGTTCACGGTCATGATCTCGACGATCGGACGCATTCCTCCCAGGGCCGCACCGATGCCGGCCCCTACGAAGCCGGACTCGGACAACGGAGTGTCCCGGACGCGCTCCTCTCCGAACTCCTCGAGCAGGCCCAGACTCACGCCGAACCCGCCGCCATAACGACCGACGTCCTCCCCCATGAGGAAGACCCGCTCGTCGCGGCGCATGGCGTCACGGATCCCCTCCCGCACCGCGTCCCGGAAGCTGAGGACCTGTACGTCCGGCATGACGGTCACGGCCGAACACCTCCGCTGGTCACATGACGCTCGAGATCGGCGACGTCCTCGTCCGTCCCGGCCTCAGCCGCGGCGACGGCGGCGTCCACCTCCGAGGTGACGTCAGCGTCGATCGCGTCGAGGGCCTCCTGATCCATGAGGCCGCGCTCGATCAATCGCGTCGACGCGATGGTGATCGGGTCGCGCTCCCGCCAGCGCTCGATCTCCTCCCGCTCCCGGTAGCGATCAGGGTCGTACATCGAATGGGCGCGGAATCGGAAGGTGCGCGCTTCCAGGAAGACCGGGCCGCCGGAGTCTCGGACGAGCGCCACGGCGCGCTCAGCAGCGTGCGACATGGCCTCCACGTCCATCCCGTCGCATGACCAGGACGGGACCTCGTAGGCGGCCGCCTTCACGGCGAGGTTCGTCTCCGACTCGGACCGCGCGAGCGCGGTTCCCATCGCGTACAGGTTGTTCTCGCAGACGAACAGGACGGGCAGTCGCCACAGGGCAGCCAGGTTGATGGACTCGTGGAACTCCCCCTCGGCCATCGCTCCCTCGCCGAAGAAGCAGGCCGTGACGCGTTCGCGATCCTGCATCCGATCAGCCAGCGCGAGCCCGACTGCCAGTGGCAGCCCGCCGGCGACGATGGCGTTGCCGCCGTAGAACCGCGAAGGTGCGTGGAACAGGTGCATGGATCCGCCTCGGCCGTGGCTGACCCCCTGCGTCCGGCCGTACATCTCCGACATGACCGCGTCCATCGCGATCCCCCGCGCGAGGGCATGCCCGTGCTCGCGATAGGTCGCCACGATGGCGTCGTCCGGCGTGAGGCGGTCGATGACTCCTACCGCGACCGCCTCCTCCCCGATGTAGAGGTGGACGAAGCCGCGGATGCGCTCGCCTGAGTACAGCTCGGCACATCGCTCCTCGAACCGTCGGATGCGCAGCATCTGGCGGTACAGCGACGGCAGGTCGGCCATCATGGCGTGCTGCCCAAAGTCGACAGGTCGCCTTCGGGCAACCCCAGCTCCCGTGCCTTCAGGACGCGTCGCATGATCTTCCCGCTCTGCGTGAGGGGCAGGTGCGGCAGGAAGTCGATCTGCCTCGGCGCGACGGCCGAGCCCAGCCTGCGGCGAGCCAGCGCAACCAGCTCGCGGCGCAGCCCGTCGGATGGCTCGAACCCGGTCTTGAGCTCGACGAATGCCTTCACCTGCTCGCCCACCATCGGGTCGGGCACGCCGATGACACCGGCCTCCGCCACCGCGGGGTGCTCCATGAGCACGCTCTCCACCTCGAAGGGACCGATGAGGTGCCCGGCGCTCTTGATCACGTCGTCGCCCCGACCCACGAACCACACGTAGCCGTCTGCGTCGATGCGAGCCAGGTCACCTGAGAGGTACCAGAGGGGCTTTCCCGAAGCCGCCTCCGAGCCGGCGAAGCAGGCCGCGTACCGCTCCGGCGCTCCAAGATAGGCGCGCATCATCGACGGCCACGGCGCACGGATGGCGAGCTCCCCCTCTTCACCCGCCTCCTCGACGAGAACCGGGCTCCCGTCCTCCTCGAGAACGCGTTCTCCGGCATCGTCATGCCGCACGAGGCGGACGTCGATGCCTGGAACAGGTCGGCCCATCGAGCCGGGACGGATCGGGAGAGCGGCGTAGTTGGCCACCATGATCGCTCCGGTCTCGGTCTGCCACCACGTGTCGTGGATGGCCAGGCCCAGCTCCTCGTCCCCCCACGTCACCACCTCGGGATTGAGCGGCTCGCCGACGCTGCACACGTGGCGCACTCCGCTGAGATCGCGACCGGCGTGCGCTGCTGGTCCCGCCTTCATGAGCATTCGCAGCGCCGTGGGAGCGGTGTACCAGACCGTCACCCGCTGCTCCTCGAGGATCCGGTACCACCGCACCGCGTCGAACTCGGCCTCGTCGACGATGCAGGTGACACCGCAGGTGAGCGGTGCGACGAGGCCGTAGGACGTGCCCGTCACCCAGCCGGGGTCGGCGGTGCACCAGTAGACATCACCGGGGTGCAGGTCGAGGACCAGCCGGCCCGTGACGTGGTGGGCCACGACGGCCTCGTGGACGTGGACGGCTCCCTTCGGCATGCCTGTCGTGCCGCTGGTGAAGTGCACGAAGGCCGTGTCCTCCGGATCCGTCGGCGCGATCACGAACTCACCCGAGGCCGACTCCATCAGCGGCGCGAGGGGCTGCACACCGGGCGCGTCGATGGCGTCGGCCCCCTCGCCGATCAGCAGCACATGGTGCAGGTCCGGCAGCTCGTCGCGGATGGGTGCGACCTTCTGCCGGTACGCGGCCGCCGTCGTGATGAGGACCTGGCCGTGCCCACGCTCCATGCGTTGCCGGACAGGCTCGGGTCCGAACGCGGAGAACAGGGGGGAGACGCCGCAGCGCGCCTTGAGGGCCCCGAGCATGGCGATGTACAGCTCCGGTCGTCGGCCGCTGAGCCCGAACATCAGGGCACCCGGAGCCACGCCCAGGCCCGTGAGGACGTTCGCGAAGCGGTTCGTCTCGTCTGCCAGCTCCGCGTAGGTGAGCTCCCTGCCGGGCCCCTCGTCGCCGAGGAATCGAAGCGCCACGACGTCACCCCGACCGTGGGCCACGTGGCGGTCGACCGCCTCGTAGGCGATGTTCAGTCCCCCCGCGGGCAACCCGTCGAGCAGCGCTCTGGCCGCCGTCCAGGTGAACGACTCGCGCTCAGCCCCATAGTCGACGAGGTTGGCCCCCGCCAGTGTCTCCCGGTCCTTCTCGATCTCCTGCATGTCCACGCCCGCCTTCGGCCCGATGCCTTCAGTCCAGCACTCGGACCGGGCCGTTGCAACGCAGACGGAAGCGGGCCTGAGACGAGTCGAGTTTCGCGTGCGGTCGACGCGGCCGTGCCACCGCTTCATACTGGACGAGGGCCGACGAACGGGAGGATCCATGAACTCTTCACAACCCGAACGGGCCGACTGGCAGGGCGTCGGGGCGTCGTTCCGAACGCTGGGACGAAGACTCAAGGGTCACGCCACAGAGGCGGGTGGCGCCATCAGTGCGGCGGGACGCGAGCAGGCTGGGGCCGTCGACCAGATCAGTGCGGCGTTCACGACCGCTGTCGCCAAGCTCGACGAGACGACCACGGATCCCGAGGTCGCCAATGCGACCCGCGAGGCGACGGCCCGGCTGCTGGACGCCATCAAGCAGGAGTTGACGGGCATCGGTCCCGACAGCGGCTCGCCGGCCGAGGCACCCGATGATCCGGAACCCCCAAGTTCGCTCGAGCCTGGCCCGACCGTCTAGGAGTCGGGGGGGCCACCAGGGTTGATCCCGCGCGGCTCCCGGCGCCGGTCCCGGCGCGAGAGCAGGTCGCTCGGGTGCAGCCGAGGCAGCATCTTGGCGATCGCGAGCGTCACGTACATGAGCGTGTTGATGGCGACGAACGTCGCAAGCACCTGGAAGAACTCGGTCTGCAGGAACGACTCCGGCAGCAGGATGCCGGCGATGACCGCGTTCATGACGGCACGTCCTCGGAGACGGATCCTTCACGGTTGACGTGCCCCCACGACGCCACGCGACCGATGGTGATGTCGAACAGTCCCACGACGAAGACGGCGCTGAGGTACATGTCGTAGACGAGTTCGGGGAACAGCGTCGCCGCGAGGACGCGCGCGCGGGCGCCGCCATGCCACACGGTCACGATCCGCTCGAGCACGAAGACGGCCCCGATCCACAGCCAGAAGGGGAACCAGATCCAGGTGTCCACCGACACGATCATGAGAAACATGAGCAGCATGAACGCGTAGAGGGCGATGGTCCCGTAGCCGATGCCGATCTGCTGGGCCCAGTAGCGGGCGGTCGCGGGCGTGAGTCCGTATGCGCCGATGTTCTCGACCGCCCCGCGCTGCCACCGCATCCGCTGGCGCCACAGCGCACGCCAGGTGGGCATGAGCTCAGTCACCACGGTGCACTCCGGGGGCGACACCATGGCCGCACCCAACGACTTGAGCGCGATCGTGATCTCGTTGTCCTCCGTCAGCGCATGCGTGTCGTAGACGTCGCCGGCACGCCCCGGGATCGTCACACCCCGCGCGGCGGCGACCGCACGCAGGCCCTCCGGTCGGAACATCGAGGACGTACCCGTGAGGACGAACACGCGACCCCGACGGCGATTGATCTGACGCGAGTAGCGGATGTACTCGTTGCGCTGGAACTGGCCCAGCAGTCCGTGTCCCTCCTCGCCGTAGAAGATGCCACCGACGGCCATGAGCACGCGATCCCCCTCGAACCGGCGCACCGCCTCCGCGATGAAGCCCTGATCGAGGCTCGTGTCGGCGTCCATCACCATGATGACGTCGTTGGCCCCCTGCTCGGGGAGGAGGTTGGCCAGTACCTGGTTCAGCGCCCCCGCCTTCTTCTCCGTGTTGCCGGATGTCTCGTACACATCGACGCCGCTGCGCCGCGCCACCTCAACCGTCGCGTCGGTGCAGTTGTCGGCGACGACGATGACCCGGTCGGGACAGCGGGACTGCGCGAGCAGGGCCGGCAGGGTGGTGGGGAGGATGTCCTCCTCATCGTGGGCGGGGATGAGCACGGTCACGGTGACGGGTCCGGCGTAGTCGCGGGTGGCCGCCATCTGAACGGCCGGGGACAGCGGGGTCTCCCGGACGTCCGCCGACCTGCGTGCACTCCGAGCGGCGACGCGCTCGACCAGGGCGACGCTCGAAGCCGCCAGGACCGCGATGGCGATGGCCGCCCAGACGACTCGAGAAGGCGGACGGACGCGGGCATAGAGCACGTCCCAGCCGAGGAGTACCGCGTCATGCACAGGGGGAAAGGGGTTCACCGGCTCATCCGCGCCCACGGTGATCCACAGCAGCGCGGCGGCGCCGATCGACGCGAACGCGATGACCACGCCGATCACTCGGGCGAGCCACCTCGTCTGCACCGGCCCGATGCTAGCCCCCAGCCAGGCCGCGCCTCAGGACGCGCTGCGGCGTCGGTACATGTCGGAATCAGCCCGGGCCACGAGCTGACTCAGATCGTCGTCGCTCGAGCCCGACGCAAAGCCGACGGTGACCCGACCGCGCCATCGACCGGCGATCTTCGGGTCGGCCGCCAGCACCGCGTCGACCCTCTCGTTGAGTTCGGCGGCCGAGCCCGAATGGCCCGATCCGAGAACGAGAAACTCATCCCCTCCCCAACGGATGAGGAGGTCATTCGTGCGGATACAGGTCCGTACGGCTACGGCGACGCCCCTGATCAGCTCGTCGCCGAACTGGTGACCCAACTCGTCGTTCGCTCGCTTGAGCCCGCGAATGTCGATGAACCACACGAGGACGGACTCGCCATTGCGTTGTGCGGCGGCCCGGACTGCAGAGGCGGACCGGTCGAAACCGTTGCGGTTCAGCACGTCGGTCATCGGATCGAACATGGCCTGGTGCGCGAGTTCGGCCTGGATATCGGCCGTCGTGGACAAGGCGTTCAGCCGGAGCCGCAGCAGCGCCGCTCCCACCATCAGGGCCGCTGCACACACGAGGGCGTTCTCGCGAGCCACGACAGCGGATTCCGTCATCGCGAAGACGAGGAGCGCGGTGCCCTCCATCAGCACAGCTGCTACGACGAACGGCAGCCATCCATGCGTCACGGGCGCAAATACGGCCATGACCACCGCGATGTACGCGAGGTTGGCGGCAGTCGGCTGAAGGCGATAGGTCTCGACGAGCATGAGGACCAGCGCCAGGCTGCACGCCGCCCACGCCCACGGCAGGGAAGCATCCGGCAGCCGACCGCGACGGTACGCCCAGGCCACCCCCAGGAACAGCGGCCCGAAGATCACGTTGATGACCCAGGTGTGTCCGCCCTCCTCTGGCAGCGTGAGGTAGTTGACCAGCGCGAACACCAGGGTCAGCAAGCCCGCCCAGAGCAGGATCTCGGGGACCTGGGCACGGGCGACGCGAAGTACGAGGGCGCGCTTGTCGCCCGCCGACGCGTAGATGGCCATTCGGGCCCCCCAGGGAGGTAACCCAAGGATAGATCGCCACGCACTGGTGAAGCCGGGTCGACGGGGTGCGCCTCACTCCGTCCGTCGGAGCCACCACAGCCCGACGAAGGGAAGCACCAGCGGGATGAAGACGTACCCACTGCCGAAGGTGGACCAGACCGACGCGGAAGGGAACTCGTCCGGTACGAGGAGGCTTGCCGTGCCGACGACGAGGACGCCGACGAGCTCGATCGTGATCGCGATGCGAGCCACTCCCCGCGAGGTCCGATCGCCGCGGGCGAGGGCGACGGTTGCCACGATGTAGACGGCGGCGGCGAAGGCGGACAGGACGTAGGCGACGGGCGCCTCGTCGAACCGCGTCGTGATCTGCACGACCGATCGCGCGGTCGCCGCCAGGGCGAAGATGCCGTACACGACGACGAGGACACGGCCGAAGCCCGCATTGGTGCGCCGCACAGGCGGGTTCGAGGGTTCAGGCACCGGAGCCTGCCCAGACCTGCTGCACCCGGACGATCATGACCGGCAGGACAAGGAGGACGACGACGAGGACGGCCGCGGCCGCCCGCGACTTCTCATCCTTGACCCACCATCCCGCCAGGGGCACGATCGCCGCGCAGCCGAGGAGGTAGAGCACGAACTCCAGGCGGGCGAAGTCGGTGTCCCGCCCGACCATCTGGACAACGCCTCCGATGAGAAAGGTGACGAGCAGGAGCTCCAGGACCCCGAGCGCCCCCCACAGGGCCCGGTTCGGCGGACGGTTGACCGCCAGCAGGACGCCGGCCCAGAGGGCCAGCACGAGCGACACGACGATGATCGCCGAGGCGAAGGGGCCGGTCACGCGGAGATTCTCGCAGGAGTCCAGCCGCGCGTGACCGCGACTACTCGATCGACCATGCCACGTTGAGGGTGACGCTGACCTGCGTCGTTCCGGGCTCGATGGGCGTCGGGACCTTCTCCGCAGACGCCGCTGCATCCTCGGCGTAGGCGATGGGCGGCGGGGCGATCGTCGACGACGACTCGGAGACAGAAGCCACCGGTCCGAGCGTGAAGCCGAGCAGCTGGGCGTACTGCTCGGCCTGGGCCTCCGCGATGTCGACCGCCTGGGCGCGGGCCTTGTTCGCCGCGACGGTGGGGTCGGTCACGTACGGCGACAACGAGTCGATCCGCGCAGCGTTGCCCCCCGCGGCGACGACCGAGTCCAGGGTGGATCCGGCGGTCGTCAGGTCGCGCAAGGTGACGGTGAGGGACTGGGACGCGCGGTAGCCGATGAGGGTCTGGCCGCCGTCCGACGTGTAGTTGTACGCAGGAGAGACGTTGATCCCCTGAGTCGCGATGTCGGCATCGGCGACTCCCGCGGCGTTGAGGGCCTTCAGCACCGCAGTGGCGGCAGTGGCGGCGTCGGCCTGTGCCTGCTGAGCGGAGGCGGGGTCTGTCACCTCGATGGTGATGGCCGCCTTGGCCGCATCAGGCACCGCATCCGCCTGCCCCGTTGCGGAGACGCTGACGGTGCGCGGTGCCTGGGCGTCCGGCGACACGACGGTGGGCGAGGAGCAGGCGGTCAGGACGAGGGCCGCCGCCGCCACCGCGGCTGCCAACGAGCCGGATCTGGCATTCACGAGGCACCTCCGAGTTCGAGCACGGACGGATCGGTGAAGGGGTTGCCGAGCGTCTGCCCGTTGACGATGACCGTTGGCGTCCCGCCCACGCCACGGCCGAAGCCGGCCTGGGTCGTCGCCGCCACGAAGGGCACGTTGGTCTCCGCCTCGATGCAGGCGACTGTCTCAGGCGATGCTCCCGCCTGCGTCGCCAACGACGTGAGGACGTCGGCGGTGAACTGGCCCGGGGGCTCGCTCGGGTCTGCCGCCTCGAACACCGACCTGCTGAACGCGACGAACGCCTCCGGCCCGTCGTGGTTGACCACGCAGGCGGCCGCACTCGCTGCTCGTGCAGACGCCCCCGCCGGGCTGAGGGATGCGCTCGTCTCCCCCAGGAAGGCGAGGTTGTACTGCTTGATGAGAAGGTCCGACCCGGGCTGCATCGCGCGGTCGGCCAATGCGGACCCGATCGTCGCCTCCCACTTCTGGCAGAACGGGCACTGGTAGTCCACGTAGACCTCGACGACGTTCGCGGCGTCGGGGTTCCCGATGAGGATCGCTCCGCCCGCATCCGCACCCGCAGGCAGCGGGGTGCCCGCGGCGAGCGTCGGAGCCTCACCCAGCTGGGTGACAGCGCTCTCCTGGGCCGGCGCCTGCGCCTGGGACTCGGGCTGCGTCGCTGCTGGAGGGGCGCTCACGGTCGCCTCGAGCGCGGCCACCTGGGCGCTGAGGTCGGACATCTGGCCCTGGCTGGTGACGAGGGAGACGACGAGTCCGGCCGTCAGGACGACCAGCAGCGCCAGGCAGCCGAGGACGAGATAGCGAAGGGTGCGCAGCTGGCTCCGCAACCCCGCGACACCGGGGCTGGCATAGCCGGCGCCCGGTTGCGGCATGGCGGAACTCGGATAGCCGACGACCGTGGTCGGCGTCGGGTTCGGGGGTACCGCGGGCTGCTGGGGTCCCTCACTCATGTCCGCACACTAACCCGGGCCCGCGCCCGAGAACACGAGGCGGTGGTCTCCCCGCCGCCCCGCCGACGGTCGATGCTGGCAGACGGAGAGACCAGCACGCCCCCCGTCCGGGGCCGCCATCCCAGAGCGGTGCGCGACCTCGGCACTCGCGCGATCGAGGGACGCCGACATTTCCGCGTTTATGGCACGATCCATAGACCCGGTGTGGCAGGATCGCATGTGTTCGACCGCGGGGGATTCGAACACCGCACTCCGCCTGCAGGTCGAAATCCCCGGACGCAGGACGAGCGCCGTGGGACCATTGGCGGGCCCTGCAGGCGGAGTACCGCGGACTCGATGCCTCGCCGCCGGCGCCGGATCGGGGGGTTGATGACCACGCCACGTCGCCCGGCGACCATGCGCGACGTCGCTGCACGCGCTGGCGTGTCCCGATCCCTCGTCTCGACGGTGTTCCGCGGCGTTCCCGGCGCCAGCCCGGCGAACCGCGAGCGGATCCTCCAGGCCGCGGCCGACCTCGGCTACCGTCCCGACGGGCGCGCACGCCAGCTGCGCAGCAGCCAGCGTCGCGTCATCGGCGTCACCCTCACGGCCACTCAGCCGTTCCACGTCGCCATGGTCGAGGCGCTGCATGACGCCACCGAACTGCGCGGCTACGAGCTCTCCATCGCCCTCAGCACCGACACCCGCACCATCGCCCGCGCGGCCGACACTCTGCTGGCCCAGCGCTGCGCCGCGCTGGTGCTCATCGGACCCTCCGCCCCTGACGAGGAGATCGTCGATCTCGCCGAGGCATCCGGCGGCATCCCCGTGATCGCCGCGGACCGCTTCCTCGACGCCCCCGGCGTCGACGCCGTGCGCATCGACGACGAGGCGGCGATGCTCCAGCTCGTCGGCCATCTCGCCCACCTCGGGCACAAGGACATCTGGTACGCCGATGGAGCCGGGTACGTGAGTGCCGAGCCGCGACGCCGCGGCTTCGTGTCCGCCATGGCGGTGCACGGCCTCAGCGAGAGGGGTCGCGTCATTCCGGCCGGGGCAACGCTGAGGGAGGGCGCAGCCGTGGCGCTGACGATGCTGGATCATGGCGAGCTGCCCACCGCCGTGGTGGCCTACAACGACTGGGTCGCCTGTGGCCTCATCGACGTGTTCACCAGGGGCGGGGTGCGGGTTCCCGAGGATGTCTCCATCGTCGGCTTCGACAACATCCCGGAGTCAGCCCTGCCTCATCTCGACTTCACCACGATCGAGCAGCGGTCCGACGACCTCACCTCACGCGTCGTGGAGATCCTCGTGCAGCGGCTCGCGGGGGCGCCGTCGACCGGGCTGCAGCTCATGCCTCCGGGACCGCTCGTCGTCCGGTCCAGCACCTCGTCGCCGAGGCCGGGCGGTCGCCTGCGGTCGGTCGCCGGCTAGCCCCGGCCGCGGCTCCTCCGGAGTGCCACCGCGGCGCGATCTCGCTACCGTGGTGACGTAGGTCATCGACCACCGAAGGGACTGGCATGAACGGCGAGATGCTGCAGAAGATGGGCAGCGGCAAGGGTTTCATCGCGGCGCTCGACCAGAGCGGGGGCAGCACCCCCAAGGCACTCCGCCTCTACGGCATCGAGGAGGCGCAGTACTCCGGCGACGCCGAGATGTTCGACCTCATCCACCAGATGCGGGCACGCATCATCACGAGCCCGTCGTTCGACGGCGACCGCATCGTGGGAGCGATCCTGTTCGAGATGACGATGGAGCGCCAGATCGAGGGCATGGGGACGTCCGAGTTCCTGTGGACGCACAAGCAGGTGGTGCCCTTCCTCAAGGTGGACAAGGGTCTGGCGGACGAGGCCGACGGAGTCCAGATGATGAAGCCCATCCCCGGCCTCGGGGAGCTGCTCGAGCGCGCCAAGGCCCACGGCGTGTTCGGCACCAAGATGCGATCGGTGATCAAGCTCGCCGACCCGAACGGCGTGGCCGAGGTGGTCGGGCAGCAGTTCGAGATCGGGCGGCAGATCCTGGATGCGGGCCTCGTGCCCATCATCGAGCCTGAGGTGGACATCCACAGCACGGAGAAGCAGGCGGCCGAGGAGCTGCTCAAGACGGCCATCGCCGCACAGCTCGACGCGTTGCCCGAGGGTCAGCAGGTCATGCTGAAGCTCACTCTGCCGACCACCGCCGACTTCTACCTCGACTTCGTCGAGCACCCGAAGATCCTGCGCGTGGTCGCACTCTCCGGTGGGTACAGCCGGGCCGAGGCCGACGGGCTCCTGCGGGCCAACCACGGCGTGATCGCGTCCTTCTCGCGGGCCCTCACCGAGGGGCTGAGCGCCCAGCAGAGCGACGACGAGTTCAACTCAATGCTGGATGCGACCATCCAGAGCATCTACGACGCCTCCATCACCTGATCAGGCCGGAAGGAGCTCCAACGAGTCGCCCACAGCAACCCGACCCTCGTTCACCACGGTGGCGTACACGCCGAAGTTGAACCCCAGGCCGAAGACGGACTCCTGCCGGCCCCGGTAGTCGCCGATGAGGGCAAGCGTCCTGAGGTCGACCTCCCCGGTGTCGGGGTTGCGGGTGGTGCCGGCGCATCGCTGCACGGGTCCCCCGACCTCCGCGACGAGCGTTCCGACCTGCAGGCGCTGACCCTGCCAGCCGTCCTCGGCATGCGCGCTCGCACCGTCGAACTCGATGAGCATGCGGAACCGACGGCTGTCCACGCCTGTCCCCGCCACCTCCGCGAGGCGGCGGACCGACTCCTCCCCGAGCAGGGTGAGCGGTTCGACGTCATGGGCGCCGTCGAGGTCACGAGCCCGAACCAGCCGCAGTCGGCGGCGGGCACGGTCCGAGAAGACCTCGTCCCACGGCCCCGGAACCAGGCGCCCGGGCACCTTCCTGAAGGCGAAGAAGTCTGCTGAATGCCCCTCGGCAGGGGCCGCCTCCGCCTGGGCGACCACCTGCCCGTCCTCATGGATCGTGAGGCGGTCCGTCGCGACGTCGAACTCCGCGCTCAGCCCCACGAGTCCCCCCGTCTTGGCGATGGAGACCAGGGCGTCCCTGTCGTCGACGAGGTAGAAGAGCCGGTCGCCGACCACCCCGGTCCGACGCACGTCGACGCTGTCCGGGTGGTGGAGCGCGAGCCCCTTGATCGGTGTGACGGAGAGTCGGGTGACACGCATCCCCCGACCGTATCCCGCGGCTCCCCGCCGCCAGTTACTATGACGTCCACATATCTCCGGGCGAAGGGATCCCATGCCGGTCATCGAAGGACCCGTCCGGGCCAGCGAGGTCCCCGCGTGGGACTCCTCCGCCGACGTGGTGGTCGTCGGGCTCGGGGTCGCCGGCGCCTGTGCCGGCCTGGAGGCCCATCGGGCTGGAGCCGACGTCCTCGTCATCGAGCGGGCGGGCGCCGGTGGCGGTGCGAGCGCCCTGTCCCAGGGCCAGTTCTACCTGGGCGGCGGCACCGACGTGCAGCGAGCATGCGGGTACTCGGACTCGCCCGAGGCCATGTACTCCTTCCTTCGTGCTGTCACGACGACCGGGGACGAGGACAGCCTGCGGGTCTTCTGCGAGCAGAGCGTGGCCCAGTTCGACTGGCTGGAGGCGCAGGGCGTGCCGTTCGCTCGCGAGGCCTACCGGCACAAGGCCGTCTACGTGCGGTCCGGCGAGGGCCTGCTGAGCACGGGGAACGAGAAGGTGTGGCCGTTCCGCGAGGTCGCCCCTCCCGCCCCCCGAGGGCACCAGGTGTCCGGCGACGGCGAGATCAGTGGCGGATACATCGCGATGAAGGCGCTCCTCGGCACGTTCGAGCGCGAGGGAGTTCCGGCCATCTACGACGCCGCCGTGACGGGGCTCGTGCAGGACGACGACGACCGCGTGGTCGGGGTGACCGTCATGAGCGCGGGACGAGCCTCGTTCGTGCAGGCACGCCGGGGGGTGGTCCTCGCCGCGGGCAGCTTCAATCTCAACCCTGAGCTCACCTCGGAGAACATTCCGCTCTTCAGCCGGTTCGGGAAACCCCTCGGCGAGCCCACCAACGACGGCGCTGGGCTGCTCCTGGGGAGGTCTGTGGGCGTGGCGGAGAAGGGCATGTCCGGCGTCGTCGCCACCGCGTCCATCTACCCGCCCGAGGACCTGATCAAGGGCATCGTCGTCAATGCCGCCGGAGAGCGGTTCATGCCCGAGGACGCGTACCACGGACGCATGGCAGCCAATATCGCTCGGCAGCCCGACGCGGTCGCCTACCTCATCCTCGACGAGGAGATCTTCGCCTACCCCAAGCACGGCTCGCACACCTTCGTCGACGCGTTCGAGACGGTCGACGAGATGGAGCACGCCCTCGGCGTGCCGGTCGGCTCGCTGGCAGGGACGCTTGCCGCGTACAACTCCGACGTCGAGGCGGGTGAGGATTCGGCCTTCCACAAGCATGGGGACTGGCTGAAGGTGCTGACCGCGCCGTACGCGGTCTTCGACATCTCCATCCCGCGTTCGGACTACCACTGGATGTCCCTCGGCGGCCTGTGGACCGACGAGTGGGCCCGCGCGCTGAGGCCCGACGGGACGCCCGTACCGGGTCTCTACGCCGCCGGGGCGTGCGCGGCACACCTCGCCCAGGACGGCGACGAGTACGCCAGCGGCATGAGCCTCGCGGCCGCGTCGCTCTTCGGCCGGCGCGCCGGCGCGCACGCCGCGTCGGACGGCGCGAATAGGGGCGCCGCGACACATGGGTGACGCCGCCATGCCATCGGACCTCGCACCGCGGCTGATCGCCCTGGATCTCGACGGCACCCTGGTGCAGCAGAGCGCCGGGGTGCCGGCTGGAGTGGCCGAGGCGATCTCGCGGGTCAGCGCGGCGGGGGCGGTGGTCGTCGCGGCCACCGGCAGGTCGCTGTCCACCACCGGGTACGTCGCGCGCGAGGCCGGGATGCACGAGTACGCGGTCGTCAGCAACGGGGCGATGATCGTGACGGTCGACCCCGAGACGGTGGTCGAGGCGAAGACGTTCGATGCGACTGCGCTGCTGGCCGAGCTGACGGATCTCCTCCCTGATGCGACCTTCGCGGTGGAGCGCCCCGACGGGGTCTTCCTGACGAGCCGGCACTTCGTCGATCGCGGCGTGTCCCTCGATGTGCGTGAAGTTCCGCATGCCGCCCTGTCGACCGATCCCGTCGTGCGGGTGATCGTGCGCAGCGACGAACACGTCCGCGAGGGTCTCGGCCGCGTGGTCGAGCATCTCGACATGCATTCGATCGCGTTCGGGGTCACCGACGTGGCCTGGCTCGACCTGGGCATCAAGGGGGTCACGAAGGCCACCGGCCTGCAGTCCCTGTGCGAGCGCCTCGACATCGACCGCTCCGAGGTCCTTGCGATCGGCGACTCGATGAACGACATCGAGATGCTCGAGTGGGCTGGCTACTCCGTGGCCATGGGCCATGCGGCTGACCGCATCAAGGCCCTCGCTGACCACGTCACCGGCCCGGAGCCCGGCAGGGGCGTCATCCAGGTCCTCGACCGCCTGTATGCATGACCGCGGGTCCGTCAGCGATGTTCGACGGACCTGCCTCCGTCACGACCCCCGCCGATCAGGATGTTCTGGCCCGTGACCCAGCCCGACGCCGGTGACGCGAAGTACAGCACCGCGGCCGCCATGTCCTCGGGCGTTCCCATCCGCCCCAGCGGCACGGTCCTCGCCAGCTTCTCGAGGTCCGCTTCGGTGAACTGCAGTACGCGGTAGAACGAATCCGTCGGAACCATTCCCGGGGAGATGGCGTTGACCCGGATCCCGTGGGGCGCGAGCTCGGCAGCCATGGTCTGCGTCAGGTTGAGCAGTGCCGCCTTCGAAGCCGCATACGCCGCGGTGTTCGGCGCTGCCCGCATGCCCGCGCCCGACGACACGTTGACGATCGCGCCGCCGCGCGTCATGCGCAGGGCCGCCTCCCGCGAGCCGGCGGCCGCCGCAACGAGGTTGAGCTCGAACATGTCTCGGAGCTCGTCGTCGGTCACCTCGGTCATGGGCTTCACGTGCGCATCGTCAGTGCCCCCGGCGTTGTTGACCCAGATGTCCAGTCGGCCGAACTCGGCGACCGCGGCCTCAGCCAACCGCTTCGGCGTACCCGGCTCGCGGAGGTCGCCCGGGACCTCCAGCGCCCTTCGCCCGCACGCCCGCACCGCGTCGGCCACCTCGGCCACGTCCGCGGCCCGACGGCTCGAGACGACCACGTCGGCACCCGCCTCGGCCAGGGCGATGGCGATGCCACGACCGATCCCGCGACCCGATCCCGTCACGACAGCAGCCTTGGAGTCGATTCGGAAGAGGTCCAGTATCGGCATCCCGGGAGTATGTCACTGACGTCAGTATTGGATGCCGAAGATCGCCGTGCCGCACGCCGCGCAGCGCTCCTCGCCCATCGAGTGCGCCGGCGCCACGAGCGAGCCGCAGTACCGGCAGGTCACCAGTGAGGGCGCAGCACGCTCGTACGCCGCATCGACGGCGGAACGAAGCTCCTCGAGCAGGAGATCCACGGCGGTGGACGGAGCTGTGGCAGGGGGCACCTCGACGGTGCCGGTCCGTTCGTCCAGCATCCACTGCAGCGTCGTAGGTCCCTGCCATCGCCCGCGCACAGTTCCCACGTCCACGACGGGAGGCCCGTCGTCGTCGACCAGGATGGCGACCGATGGACCCGCCCGGCCGATGAACAGGGTGCCCGGTTGCTCCTGCTCCAGCTCGGGGATGCGCCAGGACACCCGCCACGGGCCGCCGATCGCTCGGATGAGCTCGTTAGGGCCTACTCGCAGGCGTTGTGCGAGCTGGGTCGTATCCGTCTCGTCGATCCACACCCGGACATTGTGGCGCTCCGGGGGTGTGCCGACCCACCGGTCGCTCAGGGCTCCACGAGCCACGCGACGGCAGCGTCCCGTTCCGAGACCGGAAAGGTGCGGATCCGGGCGGGCACCGCCCACGCGAACGCCTGGATGCCGGCCTTCACCCACTCGGTGTCGGACACCACCGCGATCCGCTCCCACTTGGAGAAGTCCTTCGTCCCGACCATCGCGTCCTCCCACAACGCGCCCGCGGAGTATCCGGAGAACTCCTCGCCGAGGACGTACAGGACGCGGATGGCGCCGTGCTCGGCAATGGCCTTGCTGAGGGCGGGTTCCAGCTTCTCCTTGTAGTCGGCGACCTCGACCTTGCCGGTGGCCTCGAAGCCGACGATCGTGTCGGGCAGTCCGGTCAGCATCGTGATCATGCTGAATCACTCCTTCGGGGTTGCGTCCCTGACGCGAACGATCCTGTCACCGTCACCAGCTCGATGAGGGCCTGGCCGAGCGGTGCCTCCACCTTCACCCGAGCGACGTCGTCCCCGCGGGTCGGCCCCTGGTTGACGATCGCCACCGGCAGCCCCCGTTGAGCAGCCCGAGCGACGAACCGCCTCCCCGAGAACACATGGAGCGACGTCCCGAGCACGAGCAGCAGCCGAGCCTCGTCGAGCAGCGCGTAGGCGTCCGCAACGCGGGCCGGGGGAACGTTCTCGCCGAAGTACACGACGTCGGGCTTCAGCACACCGCCACAGACCGCGCAGCCCACGACCGTGAAGGCGTCGAGATCGTCCTCGTGGAGGTCCACGTCTCCATCGGGGTTGACCGCCAGCACGGTCCCCCTCCAGGTGCGATTGGCGTCCCGCAGGCGGTCGTCGACCACGCGCCGGGACCACATTTCTCCGCACTCCAGGCAGACGACGCGGTCCAGCCGGCCGTGCAGATCGACGACCCTGCGCGAACCCGCGGCCGAGTGGAGGCCGTCGACGTTCTGCGTGATGACTCCGCGCACAAGCCCCGCCTGCTCGAGGTCGGCGATCGCGCGGTGCCCGTCATTCGGCTGCGCCGACGACATCGCTCGCCAGCCGAGATGACTTCGGGCCCAGTAGCGCCGCCGGGCGACGGGATCGCGGGTGAACGCCTGGTACGTCATCGGGGTGTGGCGGCGCTGGGCAGCGCCGCTAGGCCCGCGGTAGTCCGGGATCCCCGACTCCGTCGACAGGCCCGCGCCGCTGAGGACGACGACGTCTCCGCCGGACATCAGGCTCGCGATCGACTCCATCGTCACGACGCCATCATGCGGCAGATCGCGGCGACCGGCATCTGTGGCGATCCGGAGGTGCCCGGTGCGAGGCTGGTGCCGTGCGCGCATGGTTCGTCGACTCACCCGGCCCGATGAGCTCCCATCCCCTCGTCCTCGGGGATCGACCCGAGCCCGTGCCCGGACCTGGACAGGTGCGGGTGCGGGTGACGTGCTGCGGCGTGTGTCGCACCGACCTGCACCTCGCCGAGGGTGACCTCGCCCCGCGGCGGCGCGGAGTCGTACCCGGGCACGAGGTGGTGGGCCGCGTCGACGCCGTCGGGCCGGCAACGTCCCGGCTGTCCGTGGGCGACCGAGTCGGGGTCGCCTGGCTGGGAAGGACCGACGGCACCTGCCGGTACTGCCGCGCAGGACGGGAGAACCTGTGCACGTCCCCGACGTTCACCGGGTGGGACGTCGACGGCGGCTACGCCGAGCAGTGCCTCGTCGATGAGGCCTTTGCCTACCTGCTCCCGGAGGGGCTCGCCGATGAGCAGGCGGCTCCCCTGCTGTGCGCAGGCATCATCGGGTACCGCGCCCTGCGACTGGCGGAGGTGCCCTCCGGCGGTCGCCTCGGGATCTACGGCTTCGGCGGTTCGGCCCACCTGACCGCCCAGATCGCGATCGCCCAGGGGCTCGAGGTGCACGTCCTGACCCGCGGCGAGGACAACCGCCGCCTCGCTCTCGAACTCGGCTGCGCGTCCGCCGCAGGTGCCAGCGACACCCCTCCCGTCCTCCTCGACGGGGCCATCCTCTTCGCCCCCGCCGGGGACCTGGTGCCCGTCGCCCTGCGCTCGCTCGACCGGGGCGCGACCCTGGCCACCGCGGGCATCTGGCTGTCCGACATCCCGCCCCTCGCCTACGAGGACGAGCTGTTCTACGAGCGTCGGCTCCGCAGCGTGACGGCCAACACCCGCCAGGACGGACAGGAGCTGCTCACCCTCGCCGCGCGCCTCGGCGTCCGGGCGTCGACGACGCCCTATGCGATGGAGGACGCCGACCGCGCCCTCGCCGATCTGGCCCTGGGCCGTTTCAGCGGGGCGGCCGTGCTGCACGCGGCGTCCTAGGACCTACACGCAGAACTCGTTGCCCTCGGGATCCTGCAGTGTCGTCCAGCTCTGCGGGCCCTGCCGGCCACCGCCGACGACCGTGGCACCGCGCTCGACGAGGCGCGCCACGACGGCCCGCACGTCCGCATCGCCGGTCCTGATGTCGAGGTGGACCCTGTTCTTCACGGTCTTGGACTCGGGCACGCGCTGGAACAGGATTCTGGGATGGCCGCCCGGAGACCCCTCCGGCGCAACGATGGCGGCGCCGACACCCCACACCAGGGCGCCGTTGTGGGTGGTGGTGTCGTCGTCCGTGGCGTGCCCCTGGGCCACCATGCTCCGGATGAAGTCGGGGTCCTGATGCTCGACCTCCCAGCCCAGCGTCTCGGCCCACCAGTCGGCGAGCTCATGCGGATGCGCGGAGTCGACCGTCACCTGCACCCCGAAGCTCACCATGCGTAGGCCTCAGGGGCGGTGCCGCCCGGGCCGGGGAAGATCTCGTCGATGCGCGCCAACGCGGCCTCGTCCAGCGCGACCTCGAGCGCACCGAGCGCACTGTCGAGCTGGCCCATCGTGCGCGGGCCGACGATGGGAGCCGTCACTGCAGCCTGGTGCAGCAGCCAGGCCAGCGCGACGTCGCCGGCAGCCTCACCCCGCTCATCGCAGAAGGCCTCCCACGCCTCGATCGCCGGACGATGCTTCTCCAGCGTGTCCGACGCCCGACCGCCCCTGCTGCGATGAACATCGCCGGCCGCCTGCTTGCGCAGGATCCCGCCCAGCAGGCCACCGTGAAGGGGCGACCACGGGATGATCCCTATCCCATATGCCTGCGCAGCCGGCAGCACCTCGAGCTCGACCGTGCGCTCGACCAGGTTGTAGATCGACTGCTCGCTGACCAGGCCCAGGACGCCTCGGCGGTTCGCCGACTCCTGACCCTGCGCAAGGTGCCAGCCGGCGAAGTTCGATGACCCCACGTACAGGATCTTGCCCTGCTGCTTGAGGTACTCCATCGCCTCCCAGATCTCGTCCCACGGCGTCGCGCGATCGATGTGGTGCATCTGGTAGAGGTCGATGTAGTCGGTCTGCAGGCGTCGCAGCGACGCGTCGCAGGCACGCCGGATGTTGAGGGCCGACAGCTTGCCGTCGTTCGGCCAGTCCCCCATGTCCCCGTACAGCTTCGTCGCGAGCACGGTTCGCTCGCGGCGCCCACCGCCCTGAGCGAACCACTCGCCGATGATGGTCTCGGTCAGGCCCTTGTTCTCGCCCCAGCCGTAGACGTTCGCGGAGTCGAAGAAGTTGATGCCCGTCTCGTGGGCGTGATCCATGATCGCGTAGGAGTCCTCACGCCCCGTCACGGGTCCGAAGTTCATTGTCCCGAGGCAGATGCGGCTCACTTTCAGACCGGTGCGACCGAGGTGGGTGTAGTCCATGACGTGGCTCCAGATGACGAGGGGGGGTCAGAATGACCCTATCCACGTGCGCCGCCAGCCGCGCGGGGGCGACCATGGCTCAGGCCGGACCTGGCCCCAGCCAGCGCAGGTACTCGCGGTCGCCCAGCAGGTCGAGTCTGGCCCAGAGCGCGCTGCCGGGAACGGCTTGGCTGGGGTGGCATTCGACGGCTCGCCGCTGCCCCGACCTGTCCACCTCGACGACGAGGTCGATCTCCTCGGGCTCATGCCCGCGGAAGGGCACACCGAGGTCGGTACGCAGCCGGGCAGCGACGGACTCGGGGATGGTCCAGCCGAGCACGGAGACGCCACGCTCCTCGGCCACGCGCATCGCCACCGCCGTCGCTGCCGTGTGGTCGGGGTGCCCGGTCACGCCACTGGGGTCGAACGCAACGAACCCGTCGGCGGCCACGTCATCGGCCATCACCCTCACGGCTGCGGCCAGGCCATCGGCATCGACACCGGCCAGCCCGCCGTCGGGGTAGGACAGCAGCCGGACGTCGGACAGGCCCAGCTCCCCAGCCGCGCCCGTCAGCTCCCCCGCACGGATGCCGGCGAGAGGTCCCTCGACCCCATGCACCGTCGATGCCTCGCCGTGGGTGAAGCACAGCACGGACACCCGCGCCCCGGAGCTGACGAAGGTGCTGAGCACGGCTCCCAGCCCGAAGGACTCATCGTCGGGGTGAGCCACGACTGCGAGGACCGAGCCCCACGTCGGCAGTCGGCCTGACGCCATGAGTCCCTCCCTCCACCGGCCGGTCGCAGTCACGATACCCCCTGGGGTATCATCCACACTCGACGCACCCGGCGTCCCGCGACCCGAACGGATCACCATGTGCCGACAGACCACCTGCCGTGCCTGCAAGAAGGCCACCTGGGCCGGCTGCGGCCAGCACAAGAACGAGGTGCTGCGCGGCATCCCCAAGCCGCAGCGCTGCTCGTGCACCGCCGCAGAGAAGGCCGCGGCCAGGGGCTTCTTCGCCCGACTCCTCGGCGCCTAGGCTGCTGAACCGTCCGGATCGGAGGGGCCATGGAGGACCAGCACGATGAGGGCCGCGGCGTCCACGAGCACCGGGTTCGCCACGACCGCCGCTACATGATGTTCGCGATCGGCCTCGCACTGGTCGTCCTGGCGTTCGCTGCGATCTCGATCACCGTGGTCGTGTCGACGACTCCCTGACGCGCGTCACCCGGTCGGGAAGGCCAGCGTGGCACGCACCATCTGGTGGTCGGACGCCTGGAAGTCCCTCGCGAAGGTGCCGTCCGGGTTGAGCCTGACGACCACCTCGTAGTCCACGGCCTGCAGTCCCGCGCCGAGGGCCATGACGTAGTCGATGCGCGTGGCGTCGAGAACCGGCTTCTTCCTGCTGGTCTTGAAGACGTAGGGCGCCGCCGGGAAGCCCTGCTCGCTCAGCGCGAGCAGCGGGTTGTAGTTGATGGTCGAGAACTGGACGTTCCTCTTGTCGGGCGCCGCCGCGGCGTCCAGCCAGCCGCTGTCAACGAGCACCTGCTGAACGCCGCGAGGCTGGCGCTTGCGGTAGGAGTTGAGGTCAGCCATGAGGATGACGGGCGCCCCCGACATCCCGTGCTGGTCGTTCCAGGCCGACGCGAAGGTCGCCATGGCTCCACCGATCGCGATGCGTGAGGCCTCGGCCTCGGGGGTCTTCGCCGAGTCCGTGTGCAGGCTGATCGCGAGGAACGGCCCGGTGCCGTTGAGCCCCTCCAGGTACGCCCACGCGACCGAGCGACGACCCGACAGCGGGTCGATGCCGGGTGCGATGGTCGAGGCCATGACGATGCCCGAGGCCTCGCCCCTGGGAACGGACGCGGGCCGGACCGTCGAGGTGCGGTACAGCAGCATCGAGGTGTTGTCGCAGGGCGACGGTCCTGCGAGCTGGCCCGCAGCGTTGCGTGGTCGCCGGCACTCGTTCGCGTCGTTCGAGTACTGCGGCGTGGCATAGCCGACCGGCGCGGTGAGGTTGGCCAGGTCCTCGGCCTGCGTCTTGGCGAACGAGGTGGGGTTGTTGGTGGCCTCCTGCAGCCCGATGACGTCGGCGCCGGTCTCCGCGATGACTCGAGCGACCCGGTCGCGCCGGACGTCCCACGACGGAGCCGGCGCTGCGCAGTCGACCTTGCACACGTTGAACGACGCCGCCACGAGGGTGGGGCCAGGGACGGTGGCTGCCGCCGTCACGGATACGTCGACGAGAGCGTCACCTCCGTCGGCTCGATCGGACGTCGGTGCCGCCCACCCCACCGGCCCGAGGTCAGCGCTGGTCGACACTGCCGGACCGGCGATGGTCGACAGCAGCAGGGCAACGACCGACGCCGCCAGCACGCTGGCAGTCAACGGCAGTCTCCACCGCATCGATCGCTCCTCGAGGCCGACATTGGTCCGTGCTACCAGTGTCGCCCGGGCGATCGCCCCGGAGTGGCTACTGAAGGGTCGTTTTCAGTCAAGGAACGGGCAACGCCCCCGCACTCAGCCGGCCGCCCCCTCGACGGATTCGACCACCGTGCCAGGCCCGGGGAAGACGAGCGACTCGTGTCCGTTGTCCGACCAGCGAACGAGGAACGGCGGTCCGCCATCCTCGCCGTGGACCTCGATGATCTCTCCGTCTCGCGTCGGATCGCTCACGTGCGCTCCGTGGACCACGAGCCGGTCTCCGGCCTTGGCCTGCATCTCGACCTCCTTCGTCGTCACCACCGTCAGGCTACGCCCGCGGACGTCGCGGTTTCGCGGTGAGGACGATCGCCGATCAGCGGTGAGGACGACCGCCGACTAGCGGCGAGGACGACCGCCGATTATGGGATCGCCCCGGCCCGTGTTACCGTCGAACAACGCGCAGGCCGCCCATGGCCGCGCAGGCACGGCCCGGCACGGTGAGCGCTCTCACGGCAGCTCCCGAGCGAGGCAGGCCAAACAGACCACGTGGTGCACACGCTGCAGCGCAGCTGTGCACCGAAGGAGAAGAGAACCATGTACAGCACCACCCTTTCCCATGTCCTCGTCGACGACGAGTTCCGTGAGCCG
This sequence comes from Actinomycetes bacterium, assembly GCA_024641635.1. Taxonomy (GTDB): domain Bacteria; phylum Actinomycetota; class Actinomycetes; order S36-B12; family S36-B12; genus UBA10649. The sequence continues at coordinate 82,826 of JAHECS010000006.1, forward strand.
ATGGGCCTCACCGATCGTGACCGATGCCGCGCCTGCCGCGGCCCCGTCAACCGCACCGACGCATCCGGCCTGTGCTGGAGTTGCATGCCCACGTCGTGACGCCCGGCATCGGGGTCGCACAGGCGTGTCGCAACACCGACCGAACGTCGTTCCCTACTCGGTGCTGATCGCCTCGAGGACGTTGAGCCTGCCTGCCCGGAAGGCCGGCCACAGTGCCGCGAGAACGCCCACCACTCCGGCGAGCACGAGGAAGAACGCCAAGCCCGCCCACGGGATCTCCAGCACCTCGATCCCCTGGTCGACGAGCGTCCGCTGCAGGGACACGGCGAACCACACTCCGAGCCCGAGGCCGACGACCGCGCCGAACACGGCGATGACGAGGGCCTCCAGCACGACCATCGATCGGATCTGGCGCCGCAAGGCGCCGACCGCACGCAGCATCCCGATCTCCCGCGTCCTCTCGACGACCGAGAGCACGAGCGTGTTCACGATGCCGAGGATCGCGATGAGGATCGCCAGGCTCAGCAGCATGACCATGACGAGCAGGATCTGGTCCACGCTGCTGGTGATCTGAGCCTTGAACTCGGCCTGGCTCTGCACCTGCACCGTCGGGTAGTCCGCGAGCCCGGCCTCGAGGTCGGACTGCAGCTGGCCCAGGTCGGCCCCCTCGGCGGCAAGCACGTAGACGAACGAGTCCCCGACGGCGACGTCGGCCTCGGCAAGTGAGGCGCGATCCACCACGTAGCCCGAGTAGGCGCCGGCCGGCTCGTAGAGGGCGGTCACGCGATACTCGAGGGTCGCCCCCGTCGGCAGCTGCACGCTCACCGGGTCGCCCGCGGCAATCCCCTGGTCGGCGGCGGTCTGCGTGTCAACGGCCACTCCCCCTGCGCCGACGTCCGCGAGGGAGCCGGCCACGAACGGCAGGGTGATCATGCGGCCGAGTGCACCGGGGTCCGCGGCCACGAGGAGCGTCCCGGTGTCGGCCACCTGCACCGGCACCAGCTTGACGCCGGCCACTGCCGCGACTCCCTCCGTCGCAGCCAGGTCTGAGGCGACCTGCTCCGGGAACGGACGCTGCGCACCGCTGCTGACGAGGAACTCCGCTCCGATGACGCGATCGATCACCTCGGTGATGGATGCCTTGGCCGAGGTGGCGAAGATCGTGAGCGCCGACACCAGGGCGAGGCCGATCATGAGCGCTGAGGCCGTGGCTGCGGTGCGCCGGGGCTGGCGCTCGGCGTTCTGCACGGCGAGCGAGCCGACCGTTCCGAACAGGCGCGGGAAGGCGAAGCCGAGCACGCGCACGAGCGGACCGGCGATGGCGGGGCTGACCACGATGGCCCCCACCAGGGCACCGACGACGCCGAGGCCGACGAGCTGCGACCCCGATCCGCCGCCGGACGCCGCACCCGCCGTCATCGCCGCGAGACCCCCCGCAAGGAGCAGCGTCCCGAGGACGGCGCGCAGCCTCAGCGACCGCGTCGGCAGCGCGACGTCATCGCGGAGTGCTGCCATCGGCGGGATCCGTGAGGCGCGGATGGCAGGAGACAGGGCCGCGATCACGGTGACGAGGACGCCGATCGCCACTCCCACGACGATCGTGCGCGGCAGCACGACGAGACCCTCGGTCGGGATGTCCGCGCCCAGGGCGCCGAACAGGCCCTCCAGCCCGAACGCGACGCCGACGCCCACCGCGATACCGAGGACGGCCCCGACAAGGCCGAGGACCGCCGACTCGAGGATGAGGGATCGCACCAGCTGCCCACGGGTGGCGCCGAGGGCGCGGAGGAGCGCGAGTTCCCTGCTGCGCTGGGCGACGAGCATCGAGAAGGTGTTGAGGATGATGAACGTGCCCACGAACAGGGCGATCCCGGCGAAGACGAGCAGGAAGATGTTGACGAACGCGAGCCCCTCGGTGATCTGCGCGGTGGCATCGTCCGCCGCCTCCTGGCCCGTGCGCACCGTCACGCCGTCACCGACCACGGCACGGACGGCGGCAGCCAGCGCATCCTGCGTGACGGATTCCGACGCCACCACGTCGATCTCCGTGTACGCGTCCTCTCCCCCCAGGAGGAGCTCCTGCGCGAAGTCCGTGGAGAAGGCTGCGATGGTGGCACCCGCGAGGTTCCCGGAGGTGCCGTATCGGAACACGCCCGCCAGGGTCACCGACAGGGGCCCGGTGGGCGTGACCAGCCGCACGGTGTCGCCTACCGAGTAGCCGGACTTCTCCGCCGACACCGAGTCCAGGGCGACCTCGTTCGGGGCAGACGGCCCTCGGCCCTCCACGAGCCGGAAGGGCGTGAGCCGCTCGTCGTCGGACCAGTTGCTGCCGAACTGCGGGGCACCGGGCGTTCCGAGCACCTCCCCCGCCTGGTCCACGACCGAGACTCCGTCGACCAGCACCTGTCCGCCGGCTGCGGCGACTCCTTGGACGGCGCGAACATCGTCGAGCGTCGACCCCGGCATGGTCGGCACCGTGCCGGCGAATGCTCGCCCGCCCGAATCCTGCGCAGGCGTCACGACGACGTCGGACGAGGTGTCGGCGAAGAGGTTGGTGAACGTGGTGTTGAGCGTGTCGGTGAAGATCAGGGTGCCGACCACGAAGCCGACCCCGAGGACGATGGCCACGCCGGAGAGGATGAGGCGGAGCTTGTGGTGCAGCAGGCTCCGCCATGCGCTGCGCAGCATGGCGCTAGGACCTCCGGCCCTTGCCGTCGAAGCCCTTCATGCGGTCCAGGACCCGGTCCGGCGTCGGATCCTCCATCGTGTCGACGATGAGCCCGTCGGCCAGGAAGAGCACGTGATCGGCGTAGGACGCGGCCGTGGGGTCATGCGTGACCATGACGATCGTCTGGCCGAACTCGTCGACGCTGCGGCGCAGGAAGGACAGCACCTCAGCACCGGCACGCGAGTCCAGGTTCCCGGTCGGCTCGTCCGCGAAGACGATCTGCGGCCGACTGGCGAGCGCCCGAGCCGCGGCGACGCGCTGCTGCTGGCCCCCGGAGAGCTGGCTGGGCCGGTTCCGCAGCCGATCTCGCAGGCCGATCGTGTCGATGACCGCGTCCACCCACTCCTGGTCGACGGGACGGCCCGCGATGTCCATGGGGAGGGTGATGTTCTCGAGTGCCGACAGCGTCGGGACGAGGTTGAACGCCTGGAAGACGAAACCGACGGCGTCTCGCCTCAGCCGCGTGAGGTCGTTGTCCTTCAGCGTCGTCAGGTCGACGTCACCGATGTAGACCTTGCCCGACGTCACCGAGTCCAGGCCGGCGCACACGTGCATGAGCGTGGACTTCCCCGAACCGGACGGTCCCATGATGGCCGTGAACCGCCCACGGTCGAACTCGACGCTGACAGCGTCGAGCGCCGTGACCGCGGTGTCGCCCTCCCCGTAGACCTTGGTCAGGCCCACCGCCCTCGCGGCAGGCCCAGCCTCGTCGGAGGGGACGCTGAGTGGTGCGGTGCTCACGGCTGCTCCGAGTGGTCGCCCAATGGTGCGACCACCCTATGCGTCGGCTCCGCTCAGGCGCGGGCCTCTGCCGCGCGGAGGCGTCCCACGATGACCTTGAGCATGGTGATGGCCACCGTCGGGTTCTCCTCGAGGATGGGCCTGAACGCCCAGGCGGTCAGGGCGAACGCCCTCATCCCCTCCGGCCCGGCGTGGACCGTGGCCGTTCTCGGCTGGCCGTCGATGAGCGATGCCTCCCCGAAGTACTGGCCGGCGGTGAGACTCGCGCGACGATCTCCGTGGACGTCGATGTCCGCGCCGCCGTCGAGGATGACGTAGAAGCAGACGCCCTCCTTCGAGAAGGACGACCAGTTCTTGACCTCGGCCCCCTCCTCCACCACGAGAACGCCCGGATCGTAGGACCGGACCGTGCCGTACGAGGCGATCTTCTTGAGGACCTTGGGGGGCAGTCCCTCGAAGAGGTCGATTGCCCCCAGATGCCGCATGATCTCGTCGTCGCTCATGCGGGCACAGTAGTGGACGATGCCCCGCGCGCGAGGCCTGTTTCGAACCACAGTCTGCGCCGGGTACACCTCTGGGCAGGGCATCACGTGGCCCTCATGATTACCGTGGATGACATGAAGGCTGTGGTGATCTACGAGTCCATGTTCGGCGACAACCAGCAGGTGGCCCGTGAGGTCGCCGCGGGGCTTGTCGACAGCGGGGTGGACGCCGAGGCCGTCGAGGTCGGCGAGGCCCCCACGACGGTCGACGATGACGTCACCCTTCTGGTGGTCGGCTCCCCCAATCACGCGTGGAGCATGCCGCGCGAGCAGACCCGTCAGGACGCCGCGACGAAGAGCGACAAGCCGATCATCAGCCAGGGCCGAGGGGTCCGCGAGTGGCTGGACGACGCTGCCCTTCCGCCCGGCCTGCGCACGGCCGCCTACGACACCCGCGGATCGCACCCGAAGGCCGTCGTCCGGTTCGACCACGCGTCGACGAGCATCGAGAAGGGCCTGGCCAGGCTGGGCGGCACGAGGGTGGCCCGCGCCGAGCACTTCCTCGTGGCCGGGATGACCGGACCGCTGGAACCAGGCGAACTGGAGCGGGCCCGGGCCTGGGGCATCCAGCTCGGCGCGAGCCTGCCAGCCTGATCAGACGCGCAGGCGGGGGGTGATGTTTGCCCTTTGCCCCCCGGTAGGGGAGACTTACCGCAGGAAGGCGACTTCCTCACTTGAAGCTTCACACGCCACCCCAGTCGTGCTCGGCACAACCGGAGCCAGGCACGGGACGCGACGGGTGCGGGAAATCGGCAGCCACGTGATGGGCAACCGTCCGCCACGATCTTTACAAGAAGGAATGCGCACCATGGCTCAAGGCACTGTCAAGTGGTTCAACGCGGAGAAGGGCTTCGGCTTCATCGAGCAGGCCGATGGCGGCCCCGACGTGTTCGTCCACTACTCGGCCATCGACTCCAGCGGCTACCGCTCGCTGGACGAGAACCAGACCGTCGAGTTCGAGATCACCCAGGGTCCGAAGGGCCCGCAGGCCGACAAGGTCCGCGTGATCTGATCGACTCACCCTGAAGTGA
>JAHECS010000006.1:87967-120763 GCA_024641635.1 Actinomycetes bacterium
CGACACAATGCGCCTATGGAGGTCGAGCCGATCCGCACCGGGATCGCCCTCGTCCTGCTGTTCTCCGGCGCCTTCGCCGTCATGACCGTGAGCGGTCTTCGGTTCCGCAAGGAGCTGGTGATCGCGTCACTCCGAGCCTTCGTCCAGCTCTCGGCCGTGGCCCTCATCATCGCCTGGATCTTCACGCACCCCCAGGGCGCGGTCGTCTACCTCGCCGTCATGCTGCTCGTCGCCGCCTACACCTCCAACCGACGCATCGGCGGTGATCGACGCGACGGCCTTGGCGTCCTTCTGGCGATCTTCCTGGGGGCCAGCGCCACCGTAAGCATCGTCGCCCTGACCGGCGCCCTGGAGTTCAGCGCGCAGGCGCTGCTGCCGTTCAGTGCGCAGATGATCGGCGGAGCGATGACCACCGCGTCGCTGGCCGGGGTCCGGCTCCGCGACGACGTCCGTGACCAGCTGACGACCTTCGAAGGCTACGTCGCACTCGGTGCCACCTACCGTCAAGCCGGTCGCGAGTTCGCCGGTCGGGCGTCCGAGCGCTCCTTGTTCCCCACCCTCGACCAGACGAAGAGCGCCGGGCTGGTGACGCTGCCGGGGGCGTTCGTCGGCATGCTGCTGGGCGGAGCCTCGCCGCTCGCCGCCGCGCAGGTGCAGCTGCTCGTGCTCATCGGCCTGCTGCTCGTCCAGGCGATCACGGCGGTCGTGACGACCCGGCTCATCAGCCCCCTGCCCCCCTCCCTCGGCCAGAATGCCGGCCAACCCCGGGTCGCCGCATGACCGGTGACGTCTTCACGCTCGATCACGTGAGCGTCACGTACGGCGACGTGCTCGCGCTCAGCGACGTCAGCATGACGATCAACCGGTTGGGCGTCACGGCGCTGATCGGCCCCAGCGGCTGCGGCAAGTCGACGCTGCTGCGGACGCTCAACCGCATGAACGACCTGGTGGCCGGGGCGCACGTGGAGGGGATGGTCCTGTTCGACGGTGTTGACGTCCACGCTCCCGACCGCGACCTCGTCGAGTTGCGGAGACGAGTCGGCATGGTCTTCCAGAAGCCGAACGTGTTCCCGATGTCAGTGCGCGACAACGTCGCCTACGGCCCCGCCCTGCACGGCCGCCGTGACGGCCTCGACGATCTGGTCGAGCGATCCCTGTCCCGTGCCGGGCTCTGGGACGAGGTCAAGGACGACCTTCAGCGCAGCGCGACGGCGCTGTCGGTCGGGCAGCAGCAGCGGCTCGTGATCGCGCGCTGCCTCGCCGTGGAGCCGGAGGTGATCCTCATGGACGAGCCGACAGCCTCCCTCGACCCGGTCGCGACGATGGCCATCGAGTCGCTCACACGCAGCCTGGCCCAGGACTTCACCATCGTGCTCGTCACCCACGACCTGCGGCAGGCGGAGCGCATCTCAGATCGGACCGCCTTCTTCATGGCTCACGTGCACGACGAGAAGTCCCGGCACGGCGAGCTGGTCGAATACGGATCGACGGAAGCGATCTTCACCGATCCGCAGCACCCGAGGACCCGCGAGTACGTGCACGGGCGGCGTTAACGCGCCGTATGCCCTTGGCATCCGTCGCGGCCGGAAGCCCCCGCTCCCCCGGCCGTCCCGTCACGCTGATGGCGACGACGAGTCGGAGACGCGCAGCAGGTGCCAAGCGCCCGGAACGCCCTTGAGCTCATGCTCACCCGCATCCTCGAAGACCAGACCCGACCCCAACGTCAGATCCCGCACCGTCGAGGTCGCCCACACCTCCGATGCTCCGGCCAGGGCGGCCACGCGCGCTCCGATGTGCACGGCGAGGCCGCCGATGTCGTCGTCCAGGACCTCGATCTCGCCGGTGTGACAGCCGGCCCGCACCTCAAGGCCGAGCAACCGAGCGGTCGCTCCGATCGCCTGGGCGCAACGAACCGCCCGGGCGGGTCCGTCGAACACGGCCAGCAGCCCATCGCCGGTCGAGGCGACGAATCGTCCGCGGAAGCGCTCGACCTCCCGTCGTGCCAACTCACGCTCCCGCAGGACCACGGCCTTCCACGCAGAATCGCCCATTGCGGCGAGGCGCTCGGTCGAGCCCACGATGTCCGTGAACAGAACGGTGGCCAGCACCCGCTCCGCCGAGTCCTCCCCATCACGCAGGTCCCCGAGGAACCGACGAATCTCCGCCACCAATGCCTCGGAGTCGCCGGCCCACGGCGGGTGGTCGGCTCCCTCGAGCTCGACGTACCGGGCCCCCGGTATCCGGTCCGCGATGTAGCGCCCCTGGCCGACGGGCTCGATCGCATCGTCGGTGCGATGGACGACGAGCGTGGCGACCCCGATCGCAGGAAGGAGCGCCCTGATGTCGGTCGCTCGGAGCTGCTCCTCCAGGGCCAGCTGGCTGCCCGGACTGGACACGAGGCGGAAGAAGCGAAGCATCCAGCGCTCAATCCGGCCGTCTCCCACGTGGGACGGAACGAACCTCGGCATCATCGCCGCCGAGAACTCGTCCGTGCCCCACCCGTCCCTGACCGCATCCAGGTAGTCGGACCACTCCTCCTCCGACCACTGCCAGGGATAGTCCGGTTTGCGGAGCCCGCAGGCTGTCGCCGCGTAGAGGATGAGCCCCGCGACCCGATCCGGGCGCGTAGCAGCGAACATCGCGCACTGGGCGGCCGCCTCCTCGAACCCGAACAGCACCACCCGATCACTTCCACACGCATCCAGGACGACGGTGATGTCGTCCACCATCACCTCGAGTGGCGGCGCATCACCCGGCGCGAATCGGTCCGAAAGTCCCGTGCCCCGGCGGTCGATGAGGATGACGCGAGCCACGTCCCCCAAGGCCCGGAGGTACCGCGCATAGAGCGGGTTCTCCCATGCGATCTCGAGGTTGTCCATCGGGGACAGGCAGACGAGGGTGAGCGGCCCGCTGCCGAAGGATTCATAGGCGATCGATACGGCGCCATTCCGTGCGTACCGAACCTGCGGCTCCATGTGGGCGACTGTAGGGCTGGCCTAGCGCTCCGTGCATGACTTTGCATCCCCCGCGGGAGCCATCTCGGTCGCGGCGGAGTCTCCTCCGCATACGACGGGGCGCGTCGCCCTTGGCCTCCCGTCGATCCACGCCCTGCTCCGGCAGGATGCGGCAATGAGCCATTGGGCCGTGCGCCGGCCAGTCATCGCACTCGTCGCGTGGGTGATCGTGCTCGTCGCGATCGGCGGTGCCGCCAGCGTCATCGGTGGCAAGTTCAACGACAGCTTCGCGCTTCCGGGCGCGCAGTCGACCGTGGCCCAGGACCTCCTCACCAAGCTCGAAGGGACGACGACGGACGTCACCGCGAAGGTGATCTGGTCCCCCGCGACCGGGAAGGTGACGGAGCCTCGCGTCGAGAAGGAGATCCATCCGACGCTGGAGAGGCTCGCGGACCTGCCCTTCGTCACCTGCGTGGCCGGACCGTACGGACGCGACTACGGGTCGGCCTGCCCGAAGGCGACACCCGTCGACCTGCGTCGCGCGGTCCTCAAGGCCTTCCGTGCCGAGCTCGCGAAGAAGACGGGCGTGCCGGTCGACCGGCTCTCCGAGGGAGCCGACCTGCTCGACCGACTCGCACCGCTCGAGGGCGCCGACCCACGGTCGCTGGCCACGCTTGCCCGCGCCCTCCCGTCCCTCGCCCGACTGGCGAAGGCCTCCGAGCCGCTCCTGGCCGTCATGCGCACGCCGTCCGCCGACGACCTCCAGTTCCTCGTCGGCCTGAAGGCCTCAGACATCAAAGCGGCCATCACCGCCGTGCAGGTCACCGACGCGATCGCCAACCTGCCCCCCGATCTACTGGCCGTCGTCCCCGGGCTGGAGAAGCTCGCATCCGCATCGCGCCCGACCCTGGACGCGCTCGCGAAGCTCACTCCGTCCGACCTGACCTTCCTGGAGGGCCTGACCCGTTCGGACATCCAGACCGTCGTCGGGGCGCTCGGCGGACTTCAGCGCTTCGCGGAGCTGCCCCCATCGACGCTGGAGCAGCTGGCCAAGGCGTCCCCCGACAAGCTGGGTGCAATGGCGGCCGCGATCCCCTCCGACGTCAGCAGGGCCACGGCTCTCATGACCGAGATCAAACGGAAGGCCGAGGAGCTGGGGAAGGCGGCCGACGCAACCTCGGCTGCCACGTCGGCCGTCTCGCACGACGACACCGTCGCCTACGCAACCGTGACGATGAACGGTCCGTCGATCACGGCGCGCGACGCTGCGCGGTTCCTCGAGATCGTCGACACGTCGAGCACGCCGAAGCTGACGGTGGGGGCCCAAGGGTCCGCACTCGAGTCCGGCGTAGGGGGACCGGACTCCTCGCAGGGTCTCGGGCTGATCGTGGCCATCGTCATCCTGCTGCTCGTCTTCGGCTCGCTGGTCGCCGCGGGCCTGCCGATCGTCGTTGCCATCACTGGCCTCGTCGCCGGGCAGCTGCTCGTCATCGTGGCCGCCCACTTCATGGACGTGGCCACCTTCGCTCCGTCCCTGGCCGCGATGGTGGGCCTCGGCGTCGGCATCGACTACGCCCTGTTCATCATGAATCGCTTCACCCAAGCCAGTCGCAATGGCAAGGCGCCCAAGGACGCAGCCCTCGAGGCCGTGGGCACCGCAGGCAAGGCAGTCGCCTTCGCCGGCACGACCGTGATGATCGCCCTGCTCGGGATGTTCGTGCTGCGCATCAACTTCTTCAATGGCCTCGCGCTGGCCGCTGCCGCCGCCGTGCTCATGGTCATGGCGTCTGCGCTCTGGATGCTGCCGGCGCTGCTGTCGCTGCTGGGGGCGAAGTCCCTGTCGCTGCGGATGCCGTGGGCCCGTCATCCCAAGCCCTTCGATCCGGCAACCTCCCGTTGGACGCGCTACGGGGCTCTCCTCCAGCGCCTCCCGGCCATCCCCGCCGTCCTGGCCCTTGCCGCCGTGGGCCTGCTCGCGTCACCGGCACTGGGCATGCAGCTGGGCTTCCCGGACGACTCGTCGGAGGCGAGGGGATCGCCCCTGCGGGTGGGATTCGACCTCATGTCCACCGGTTACGGCCCGGGTGTGAACGGCCCGTTCTATGTGGCCGTGGAGGTGCCGAAGAAGGACGACTACCGGGTGCTCCGCGGCGTCATCGAGGAGCTGGCGAAGACGCCCGGAGTCGCGAGCACTGTGCCGACGGCGGGCATGCTCCCCCTCCTCGAGGCCGACAAGAAGGGCTTCGGCTCCGACGGCAGGATCACGTCGGTCATCGTCCAGCCCCAGTCCGCCCCCTCGGCCGGTGAGACGGCCGACCTCCTCGACCGGATCCGGTCGTCCACGGCCCCGCGGATCAAGGAGCGCACCGGTGCCGTGATCTACGTGGGCGGATCGCAGGCCGTGTCCGAGGACTTCACCGGAGTCCTCGAGAAGGCGTTGCCGGTGTTCCTCCTGCTCGTCGTCGGCTTTGGCTTCCTCGCACTGATGCTGCTGTTCCACTCCCTGCTGATCCCGCTGACCGCAGCCGTCACATCCCTGCTCTCGTTCGCCGGGGCACTCGGCGTGACGGTCGCCGTGTTCCAGCACGGTGTCGCTGACTCGCTGCTCGGCGTCACCGGAACCGGCCCGATCCTCCCGTTCCTGCCGATCATGGTCTTCGCCATCCTGTTCGGCCTGTCGATGGACTACCAGGTGTTCCTCGTCAGTCGCATGCGCGAGGAGTGGGACCGCTCACACGACAACGCCGATGCGGTGCGCCGCGGGCTCGCCGGATCCGGCCGCGTCGTGGTCGCTGCCGCCACGATCATGATCAGCGTCTTCGTGTCCTTCATCCCCACGCCGATCGCCACGATCAAGCTGTTCGGAGTCGCACTGGCTGCGGCCGTCTTCATCGATGCCTTCATCGTGCGCCTGATCCTCGTCCCGTCGGTCATGAGCCTGTTCGGGCGTGCCAACTGGTGGCTGCCCCGCTGGCTGGACCGGGCGCTGCCCACGATCCGCCTCGAGTAGGACAGGGCGAGCGTTCCGCTCGTACGTAGAATGGAGTCACGCCAGACCGACAAGGAGATGGCTATGACATTCGAAGAGTTCATCGCCCGCGCCCAGGACACCGTCACAGTCCGCAAGGTCTATGGGGAGCCCTTCGAGAAGGACGGCATGACGGTGATCCCCGCGGCCCGCGTGATGGGGGGCGGAGGCGGTGGCACCGGGACCGACGAGCAGGGGCAGACCGGCGAGGGCGGCGGCTGGGGAGTGAACGCCCGACCTGCTGGCGCGTATGTCATCAGGGACGGCCAGATCAGCTGGCGCCCTGCCGTCGACGCGAACACGGTCATCGTGGCCGTGGCCGCGGTCGCCGTGGCGGCCCTCGTCGCGGGGGTTCTGCGCCGCCGCGGCTAACCGACGTCCGCCACCCCCGGCATTCGGCCCGCCGCACCAGTACGGCTGAACCGCACAGGCGCCCTCTAGCATCGAGACCGACACCGATGCGGACGGAGAACGCGTGCGACTGCTCCACACCTCCGACTGGCACCTCGGCCGACACCTGCAGACGGTCTCGCTGGTCGAGCACCAGCGGACCTTCCTCGCCTGGCTGGCCGACCTCGCGGCCGAGCGTGATGTGGACGCCGTGCTCGTGTCGGGGGACGTGTACGACCGCGCCATCCCGTCGGTCGATGCCGTGAACCTGTTCGAGGAGGGACTCGTCGGCCTGGTCGCCACCTGCCCCGTGATCCTCATCTCAGGGAACCACGACTCCCCCACCCGGCTCGGTTTCGGTGGTGCGCTGCTGGAGGCTGCTCGGGTGCACCTGCGCTCGGGGGTCGGTGACGTCGCCCGCCCGGTCGAGATCACCGACACCGCGGGCCGCACACTTCTCGTCTACGGCCTGCCCTATCTGGAGCCTGAGGTCGTGCGAGCCGCCCTGGGCGCGGAGAAGTCGCACGCGGCCGTGCTCTCTTCGGCGATGGATCTCGTGCGTGCTGACGTCGACGCCCGCCGCGAGGATGCGGCGACAGAGGATGCCCCCGCGCCCCGCGTGGTCGTCATGGCACACGCCTTCGTCGCGGGCGGGACGGGAAGCGACTCCGAGCGGGACGTCAGCGTGGGTGGGATCGCCGACGCTCCGGCCGACGTGTTCGCGGGCGTCGACTACGTCGCGCTGGGCCATCTCCACGGCCCTCAGGAGATCGCGAACCCGGGCGGCCCGGTGACCAGGTACAGCGGATCACCGCTGGCCTACTCGTTCTCCGAGGAGAGCCATGAGAAGTCGGTCGCCATCGTCGACGTCGGCCCCGACGGCGAGGTGACGGCGGAGCTCGTTGCGGCACCCGTGCCCCGACGGCTGCGCACCATCACGGGTGACCTCGAGAGGCTGCTCGACGACCCCGATCTCGCAGGCGCCGAAGAGTCGTGGGTAAGGGCCGTCCTCACCGACAGCCGGCGACCCGAGAATCCGATGGAACGCCTGCGGACCCGGTTCCCGCACGCGATCGAGCTCACCTGGATCCCCCACGTCGACGGTGAGCCCGTAACCGACTCAGCTCCTCGCGTCGATCCCAGCGGGACGGATCCGGTGGAGGTCACGGCGTCCTTCATCGAGCACGTCACGAGCGAGCCTGCGCGCGATGCGGAGGTGGACCTCATCCGGGCGTCTGTCGAGCGGGTTCGCATCTCGGAGGCGGCCCAATGAGGCTGCACACGCTGACTATCACCGGCATCGGCCCCTTCCGGGGCCGTCAGGACATCGACTTCGACGCCCTGTCATCGTCCGGGCTGTTCCTCATCGAAGGTCCCACCGGATCGGGCAAGACGACGATCATCGACGCCATCGTGTACGCGCTCTTCGGAGTGGTCTCGGCCGGCGGCGACGACCTCACCCGGCTGCGGATCCGCAGCCACTACTGCAGCGATACCGACCCCACGGGTGTCGCCTGCGAGTTCTCCGTGGACGGACGCCGGCACCGCATCGCTCGCGTGCCGGCTGGGGCTCGAGACCCGGAGGATCCCGGCAAGGCGGCCAAGTCGAAGGGCGTGCGGCAGACGCTCACCGAGTACGACGCGGACGGCGAGACCGTTCGCGTGCTCACCGCGCGCAGGGAGATCGACGAGCACGTCGAGGGCCTGCTCCGGATGTCGGCGGAGCAGTTCCGTCAGCTGGTCGTGCTTCCGCAGGGACAGTTCGCTGAGCTTCTGCGGAAGACTCCGGCCGAGCGCCTGGCGTCACTGGCACCTTTGCTCGAGGACCCGCATATCGCCCGGGTGCAGGACGACCTCGACGGTCAGGGGCGGGCTGCGCGCGATGAGCGACATGCGGCGGCTCTCGCCGTGGACCAGGCCGCCCAGCGCCTTGCCGGGCGGCTCGAGTCGTACCTCGCCGACATGCCCCCTGAGGTGGACTTCACGGACGCCGCCGTCGGTGATTCGGCCCGCGAGGCGCGCGTCGACGACATTCTCGCCGCCCTCGAGAGGCAGGCGGAGTCCGCTGCGACGGCGCGCGACCAGCAGGCAGAGATCACCCGGGTCGCACGCGAGGCGGCGTCCGAAGCCGGGGACGTGCATGCCGCGCTGCAGGCTGCCACCCAGGCGCGGGCATCCGTCGTCCAGGCGAAGGCGATGCTGAGCGCCGACGACGAAGACGTCACCGAGGAGACGATCGGCGCCCGGCTGGGCACCCTCGAGCGGCAGGCCGGGGCGCTGGGAGAGCACGCCGCCTGGGAGGCAAAGGCACCGGCCCGGCACCTCGAGAGGCGTGGCTGGGCTCAGCAGTCCGCCGGCCTGCGCGAGGAGGCCGTGATCCTGCGGACGGAGCAGGCGTCGCTGCCCGGCCTTCGAGCCGACCTCGACGCGAAGCTGGGCGAGGCTCAGCGGCTGGCCGGAACCATCGACCGGGCCCGGAGCGAGGAGAAGCGGCTCGACGTACTTCTCACGAAGGCAGCGGCCCTGGCGCGATTGCAGGAGAGCCTCGAGGAGAGCGGCGCCGCCATCGAGAACTGCGTGGCCGAGCAGCTGGACGCCGAGGCGGCCGCGAACGCCGCCTCCGACGAGTGGGAGACGCTGCTCGCCCGTCAGCACGCGGGGACCGCGGCGGCGCTCGCCGCGCTGCTCGCTGCCGGAGAGGCATGCCCGGTCTGCGGATCGACGGACCATCCGTCACCCGCGCCATCCGACGACTCCTCCGAGGTGGTCACCCAGGAGCAGGTCGCCGCCGCCCGCTCGGTGGCCGCCGAGGCGCGTGCCCGGGCGAAGGATGCCGCCGAGACCACCGTTCGAGCTCACGCGGCTCACGCGGGGATCACCACCGAGGTCGCTGCGCTCGCGGGTGCCGTGGGTCACGAGGACGGCGCGAGCCTCGCGGTCGCCGCTGCGGAGGCCCGACAGTCGCGCGAGGACGCGGAGGCGGCGGCCGTCACGACGACGGTGATCCGGCAGCGTCTCTCGGAGCTCGACGAGCGCGCGAAGTACGTGGCCGAGCAGTGCGGCCTCCTCGAGACGGAGGCGGCTGTCGTGGACGCCACGATCAGGGCACAGGAGGCCGCCGAGCAGGAGTACAGCGCCGTCATCAGATCTGCCATCGGCGATGCCGAGTCGGCGACGTCGCTGCTGCGACGGACGCGGGAGCGGATCGCCTCCCTCTCGGCCCTGGACCAAGCGTGGGACGAACTGGCCCGAGCGCTGGCCCGCGTGCCCGCCGGGCAGCGGAACACTCCGCTCGAGGAGGCGGAGCTGACTGCGCGGACGGCACGCGGTGAGCTGGACGACGCCGCGGAGGAACTCGCGCTCCGAGAGAGGCACGCCACCGCCACCGCGGCCACCCGCGACGAGGCCGGGCCGCTCGCGCACGCCTTCACCCGGTCCCTGGGCAATCGTCGACACGTCGAGGAGGTGACGACGACCGCCATCGACCTGGCCAACCTGGTGACCTCGAACAACCCGAGGAGGCTGCAGCTACGGAGTTATGCGCTGCAACGGCGTTTCGAGACCGTGCTCGCGGCGGCATCCATTCACCTCGAGCGGATGAGCGCGGGCAAGTTCCAGTTCCAGCTCAGCGAGGACACGGCCCGCGCGGGCCAGTCGGGGCTTGGCATCTCGTTGTTCGACTCCTGGACCGGGGAGCCGCAGGACCCGAAGTCCCTGTCCGGCGGCGAGACGTTCTACGCGTCCTTGGCCCTGGCCCTCGGCCTGGCCGACGTGGTCCGCGGCGAGGCCGGGGGGTCGTCACTCGAGACTCTCTTCGTGGACGAGGGGTTCGGGTCGCTGGATCAGGACACCCTCTACCAAGTGCTCGAGCAGCTCGATCAGCTGCGGGCGGGACGACGCGCCGTGGGCGTGGTCAGCCATGTGGCCGAGATGAAGGAGTCGATACCCGACCGCATCGAGGTCCGACGTCAGCAGGACAGCTCGAGCGTCGTCGTCGGACAGGAACCCTGAGTGCAGAGCCGGGACATCGTCGACCGCTACCTCGCGGAGCTGCACCTGGAGAGGAGCGAGCCGGGCCTCGACCTCCTCACCCGGATCACGCGGAGCCACGTGGCCACACTGCCGTTCAGCAGCATCGGGCCGAGGCTCGGAGACGCCCTGCCGCTGGAGCCCGCCAGCCTGCTCGACCGCATCGTCGTGCGACGTCGGGGCGGCTACTGCTTCGAGCAGAACGGCCTGCTCCATGCCGTACTGGACGACCTCGGCTTCGTCACGAGAATCCAGCTCGCCCGCGTGATCCACAACCGGACTGACCTGCCGGGACTGACTCACCGCGTCGTCCTCGTCGACATCGACGAGACCACGTTCGTGGCCGACGTCGGCTTCGGCCCGCTCGGTCCGCCCGTACCGGTGGTCGTGGGCGGGACGCAGGTCGTGACGGCCGAATGGTCGCATCGCGTGATCGAGCACCGCCCAGGCGAATTCCACCTGCAGCGGCACTCGGACGCAGCGCCGGAGTCCTTGTACCGCTTCGACGGCGGCGAGTACGGCGCGTATGACTGCGAGATCGGCCACTTCTACTCGCATCGCCATCCCGGGGCCACCTTCGTGAACACGCTCGTCGCTTCACGGATCCTCGATCGCGAAATCCGCTCGCTCCGCAACCGGGAGTACTGGGTGCTGAGAGCCGACGGCGACACGCGCACGACCGTCGGCGATGCCCGGCATCTCCGGGACCTCCTCAGTGGCGAGTTCGGGCTTCAGGTCAGCGAGGCCGAGGCACTGCGCCTGTTCGACGGCCTTCCCCTGGTCGAGTGAGAGGGCTACGTTGGCACGTAACCATCCACCAGGCGCTGCGTAGCGGGGGTCGGCGCCTCACGTCGAGAGGAGCGCCCATGCCGATGTTCATGGACGTCCACGTCAACATGGTCGGAGTAACTCCAGAGGCGCTGCAACAGGCGCATCAAGCCGATCTCGATATCCAGGGCGAGGAGGGCGTGGACTTCCAGCAGGCCTGGGCTGACCCCAACACGGGCCACGTGTTCTGCCTGTCCGAGGCCCCGAGCGCTGAGGCCGTCAAGCGGATCCACGAGAGGGCCGGCCATCCCGCTGACGAGGTGCACGAGATCACCGTCACCGCGTAGCCGATCACCCCTGTCGCCCGCCGGGTCTGAACGCCACCCCCGAGATGCGCGTTCAGACCCGACGGGCGAAGATTTGGGCATGACGTCAGCTGAGTCCCTCTACGACCTGAGCTTTGTCGACAACCACGGCGAGACCGTGGCCCTGGCCGACTATGCCGGGCGCCCCGTCCTCATCGTCAACACCGCGAGCAGGTGCGGCTACACGCACCACTACGACGGACTCCAGCGCCTGCACGAGGTCTACGGGCCACAGGGGCTCGTCGTGCTCGGCTTCCCGTGCAACCAGTTCCTCCAGCAGGAGCCGGGGACGGACGCCGAGATCGAGGAGTTCTGCCGACTGGACTACGGGGTCACGTTCCCCCTGTCCACGAAGGTGGAGGTCAATGGCGACGACGCCCATCCCGTCTTCTCATTCCTCAAGGAGCGCACCGGGGGCGAGGACGTGCCGTGGAACTTCGAGAAGTTCCTCGTCGAGGCTGACGGCGTCACCGTGCATCGCTACAACTACCGCATCAAGCCGGATGAGCTCACCGACGACGTCGTGGTCGCCGTCGGCGACTCGGCCGCCTGACGACGGTGGCCTAGCCCCGCGAGCGGTACCCATCGAGCGGCGGGCTGTCACCGTACGTGTGCGGCTTGGAGTAGCGGGCACCGACGACGCCGCTCATGAGCTCGCCGACCTCCTCCACCTGCTTCGGCGTCAAGGCCACCTCCGAGGCTGCAGCGTTCTCCTCGAGGTAGGAGCGACGCTTGGTTCCCGGGATCGGCACGACGTCCGGTCCCTGAGCGAGCACCCAGGCGATGGCCAACTGGCCGGCCGTGCAGCCGACGTCCGCTGCGTAGTCCGACACCCGCATCGCCAGGGCCCGGTTCTGCTCGAAGTTGTCCGGAGAGAATCTTGGACCGGCACGCCGCAGATCGCCCTCGCCGATCGCGTCGACCGAGTCAAGCCGGCCGGTGAACAGCCCGCGCCCAAGGGGGCTGTAGGGGACGATGCCGATTCCCAGCTCACGGGCAACCGGCAGCACGTCGGGCTCGAGGTCACGGGTCCACAGCGACCACTCGCTCTGGAGTGCGGCGATCGGGTGCACCGCGTGTGCTCGGCGCAGCGTCGCGGCGCTGGCCTCCGACAGCCCCAGGTGGCGGACCTTCCCACTGTCCACCTCCGCCGCCATCGCCCCCACCGTCTCCTCGATGGGGACCTTCGGATCGACCCGGTGCAGGTACCACAGGTCCACGTGATCCGTACGCAGCCGACTGAGACTCCCGTCGATGGCCCGACGCGCGTTCTCGGGACTCCCGTCGAGCTCCCGGTTGCTGTCGAAGCCGAACTTCGTCGCGATCGTGACGGCGTCCCGATGCCTCTCCAGCACGGATCCGATGAGCGCCTCGTTGCCGCCGCTCCCGTACACCTCTGCGGTGTCCCAGAACGTCACGCCGAGCTCAATGGCGCGTTCGAGGGTCGCGACGGCCTCGCCGACGTCGACCGCCCCATAGACCTCGGACATGGGCATGCAGCCGAGACCGATGGCGCTCGTCGTCAGCCCAGACCGCCCGAGCCTGCGCGCCTGCATCGCACGATCGTAGGCGAACCGTCACGTCGGCGACACCCGTCGACGACGGGCTGCGGCCTCACTGAGGGGGCTTGTGCGGTTGAGCAACCGGGAGGACCATGCCTAGAGCCGCGTTGCTCATCCAGGTGCGCGACGGCGCACGGTGTCACCGGCCCACCGCTCGCCAGCCGACAGACCGGGCCCATCCAGGAGAACCGATGGCCAAGCTCATCGTTCGTCACAACGTCGCGGACTACGACAGCTGGAGGAGCGGCTACGACGCCAACAATGCCGTGCGTGACAACGGCGGCGTCACCGCCGACTACGTCTACCGGTCGGCGGACGACGGAAATGACCTGACGGTCATCCATGACTTCGACTCCGTGGAAGCCGCCAAGGCGTTCGCCGGGTCTGCGGAACTCAAGGAGGCGATGATGGCCCTCGGCGTCGTTGGCGCCCCGCAGATCTGGTTCGTCGAGGAGGCGTGAGCCGGACGCCGTCCGCCGCCTGAGTCAGTCGGCGGCAAGGTCCCACGTGACGCCTTCGGACGTGTCCCGGACCTCGACGCCGGCTGCCGCCAGTCCGTCCCGGATGGCGTCACTCGTCGCATAGTCCTTCGCCTCGCGTACCCGACGCCTCGCGTCGAGCGCCACCTCGACGATGGGTGCGAGCGCGGCCCGTGGATCGCGCAGCCCCAGCACCGCGGAGCCGGCGAGGTCGACGATCATCGATCGCAGGAGCCGACGCGCGACGTCGACGTCATCGCTCTGGAGCGTGTCGGCCGACCAGGCGTGGATGGCGTCCTCGAGCTCGAGACTCGCTGACATGGCTCCGTCCGCGTCCCCGTCAGCAAGGCAGGCGTCGAAGCGCGACTTCAGCTCGGCAGCGGTCGCGCGCAATGAGGTCGCGGACGCCGACTCGACGTCCGGCTCGTCAACACCGTCCTCGGCCGCAACCAGGGTCGCCACGACGTGGACCGTGTCCTCTCCGCGCAGGATGGCCGAGATGTCGGCCAGAGCGATGGACTCGCCCGCCGGGACCATCTGGCTGACGCCACGGACGCGCAGGGTCATTCCGCCGGCCCCGTGCACGGTCGCCGTTCGTTCGACCACGTCCACGACGACGGCAGTGTGCTCGTCCACTCCGATGACGCCGACTCCGCTGGGCAGCATGGACTCCATCGCCTCCAGTCGCTGCTCCCCGAGATAGCAGTAGCGGGTGTCGTGGCGCCCACCCTCGCGATTGTCGTAGTGCGGAATGACCGCCGCCTCGACGCCCACGAGCTGCCCGAGCAGGTCCAGTCCCGCGACCCAGCGCGGCTCCTCGCCGACCTTGTAGATCTCGTATACGGGCACGGACCACGCGCCCACCGTGACTGCCGCCGCGCTGCCCATGACGATCGTGCCTCCACGGGAGACGACCTCGCCCAGCGCCGTGGGGACCGGGGTGTCGAGCCATTGGCCGAGCGCGTAGGTCGGGCTGCCCGGTCCGGCGAACACGAACGACGCCCGATGGAGCAGGGCGAGCGTTCGCTCCCGGGTGGCGACCGGCTCGTCGCGCCGCCGCCACCGGGCCACCTCGAGGGCGGTCCCGACCGACTCGCCGAAGTACTCCTGGACCTTCTCCGTGAGGTCGTCCGCGTTCGCCTGGAACCCGAAGGGCGTGTCCAGCATCGCCCGCACGCCCCCTCCCGCGTGCTCGATCAGCGAGCGGTGGACCTTCACCATGGTGGGGGCGGTCTCACCTGAGCCCATGATCACTATGCGTCCGGTCACGACCCCTAGCCTTCCATGCCGGGCGCTCGGCGCCACCGGGGATCAGGACGAGTAGAGCTCGGTGGACAGGTACCGCACGCCGGAATCGCACAGGATCGTGACGACGGTCGCCGCTGGCGGGGCCACTCGCGAGGGCTATGAGCGGTCGCGGATCAGGCGCCCATCTGGGTCAGGAGGTCCTGAAGCGCGGCCTTCTCGGTCGTCGGCTCGGGGCTGGTCGAGCGCAGCTCGCGCAGAACCGTGTCGATCTTGCCGTCGACGGCGGTCCACTCGTCGGGGTTGCGGCGCTTGAGAACGGCCTGCGCCTGGTCCCATGCCGACTCGAGGTCCGTGATCCGGTTCGTGGCATCGGCCTGCTTCCCGGCGTTCAGCATGTCCAGTGTGTCCTGCGAGATGACGACGAACTGCGACATGTCCCCGAGAGGTGACGTGACGGCCACGGCGGTCGTGCCGCCGGATGCGGGCGCTGACGCCGCCGCCACAGCGGCCTCGCTGTTCAGTGTCGTGGTGCGTACGTTGTAGAACACCAGCCCGCCGACGACGAAGATGCCGAGCACGATGGCCGTTTGGATCATGGCCGACCGCCGCGACTGGAGGTGATGGTGGGGTGCCGTCTCCGGCTCGTCGAGGGCGGCGAGCGCCGACGGATCGGACGGCACCGGAATGACGTCGGGCTTCTTGATCGTGAGGAAGATGATCGTTCCGAGGATGGCGGTCAGGAAGATGACGCTGGTGACAGTCACCCCCAGCCCGAGGCCGCCAGCGCTGGTGGGCTGTGCGAGGTAGTCGCCGATGGACGCGCCCAGCGGGCGGGTCAGGATGTACGCGATCCAGAACGCGAGCACGGCGTTGAGCCCGAGCCGCCAGGCGATCGTGACCGCTCCGATGAGTCCGGCGCACAGGATTCCGGTCCAGAAGTAGCCGACACCCAGTCCCTCGGAGATCAGGTCGCCCGTCGCGGTGCCCAGGGCGAACGTCACGAGGATCGCCAGCCAGTAGAACGACTCACGGCGACGGGTGTAGATCGAGTGGATCGACAGCGTCTTCTCACTGGCGTACCACGCCAGGAAGACGAGCCCCAGCAGGACGGAGAAGAAGATCGTGCTCACCTCGAGCGGGACTCCGAGGTTGTCCGTCATGTTGTCGGTGACGAGGGTGCCGAACACGCTGACGAGGACGACGGTGAGCCAGTAGACGCCGGCGACATACCTCTTCAGGGACATCTGCAGGCTCAGCACGATGACCAGCAGGACCCCCGTGGCGATCGAGGTGCCCGTCAGCCCCCAGTTGAGGTTGACGTTGAGGAAGTCGGCGGCCGACTCCCCCACCGTGGTGCAGAGCACCTTGATGATCCAGAAGAAGATGGTGACCTCGGGCACCTTGTTCAGCAGGCGCCGATTCATCACGCCGAGGTCAGGGCCAACTGTGGTGGTCATCGTCATGGCGCTGAAGGTACGGAGGCGACCCTGAGGCGAACCTGAGACGTCCTGCGTGGCCACCACCGCGTTCGCCACGATCCATGCACGAGCGGGGCCGAGTCGCGGGGCATACTCGAGTCCGCGCCGCCGTGGCGCGACGACCGAAGGGGGCATGTGGTGCCGCCGCCCGGGAAGGAGCCCGTCACCGACCTCGGCTGGCGACAGCGCACGTTCGCCGCACTCGCCAACCGCAACTACCGCACCTTCTTCATCGGCCAGGCCGTCTCCCTCACCGGCACGTGGATGCAGTCGGTGGCGCTCGCATGGCTGATCCTGCAGCTCACCGGATCCGCGACCTGGCTGGGCATCGCGATCGCGCTCCAGACGCTTCCTGTCCTCCTGCTCGCCCCCTACGGCGGTCTCATCGTCGACCGCGTGGACAAGCGACGCCTGCTGATCACGACGCAGGCGATCGCCACGGCCCAGGCGCTCACGCTCGGGCTGCTGACCGTCACCGGGCACATCACGATGACCTGGGTGCTCGTGCTCTCGGTGGCTCTCGGCCTCATCAACGCGATCGACAACCCGGGCCGACAGGCTTTCGTGCGCGAGATGGTGCCGCCGGAACTCGTCCGCAACGCTGTGAGCCTCAACGCGGTCCTCGTCAACGTCGCCCGAGCCGTGGGACCGGCGGTCGCGGGCGTTCTCATCGCCACCACCGACGTCGGTGTGTGCTTCCTCGTCAACGCCGTGACGTTCGTCGCAGCCATCGGGGCCTACTTGCTCATGGACCGGGCGCAGCTCACGCCCACCGAACCGGTCATCCGTGGGCCCGGCCAGCTGCGCGAGGGCCTCAGATACGTCCGCGGCGAGCCCGAGCTGCTCGTCCCGCTGCTCATGATGGCCCTCGTGGGGACCCTCACGTACGAGTTCCAGGTGACCCTCCCCGCGTTCGCGACGGAGACGTTCGGCAGTTCGGCCAGCGGGCTCGGTCTCATGGTCGCGGCCATGGGGCTCGGTGCCGTGATCGGTGGACTTGTGAGCGCCGGTCGCCATGCCAGCGGCATCCGAACCATCGTGGTGGCTGCCTCGGTCTTCGGGATCGCCACCGCCGTCACCGCGCTGGCCCCGACGATCGTCGTGGCCGCGGGGTGCCTCGTGGCCACCGGGGCCGCCAGCATCTGGTTCCTGTCGACCGGCAACACCACCCTCCAGCTGATCGCGGCTCCGGAGATGCGCGGACGCGTCATGTCGCTGTGGACCGTGGCGTTCATCGGCAGCACTGCGATCGGCGGACCCCTCATCGGCGTCGTCGCCGAGCGCGCCGGACCGCGCTGGGCCCTAGGTCTTGGCGCGGCCGCAGCACTCGCCGCCGCCGGGCTTGGCCTGAGGCGCATCCGCGCCTAGCGGCCTCCGGACCGAGTCCCCTGGCGACACGGTGATGAGGCGGCTCACCCGATCAGGGAGACGACCTCGACGGTCGCCGCCGCGCCAGGAGTGCCGGCGCCAGGGCCGTCATGCCGACGGCGTCGTCCTGATCGACGGCGCGCCCTTGCGCTGCGCTTCCTTGCCGAACCGCCTGTCCAGAACGGCGACCAGCTTGTCCAGCGCCCCGTCGAAGGCCAGGCCCAGCTCGACCGCGTCCGCGCTCACCGCAACCGGGTCCTTGCCGGCCGGGCGCGCCTCGATCGTGCATCGTCGGTCGGGGACACCGATCGCCCGAGCGTTCTCCTCGTTGAAGCCGACCTCTACTCGCGTCAGCCGCACGCTGTACCGGGCCAGCCTCGACGCCAGGACGTCACGGACGTGGCGCTCCAGGTCTGGCTTGGCTGCAATCTTGCTGTCGGTGTGGACCAGGACCTCCATCGGATCCCTCCCTGTTGCGGCACTCATGCCTGACACTTCGACGATACGTCCAACGCCTGCGACACGCCCAGTCCCATCCGACCCTTGCGGCTGGATGCCGACCTCCCTCGACGCTGATCGCATGGCGCCCCCTGGGCTCGCCTCCGACGCTAGCGCTCGGCGCACCCGGAATCTCGCCGAGCAGTCGGTACGCCCTACCGGGGCAGGGAGCCGTAGGCCCGCGTCGGTCGGAGTCGGATCACCAGGCGCCCGTCGGTCACCATGGCGCCCCGGTACTCGTCCCAGTCCGGATGCTCGCCCGAGAGGTCGCGGTAGTAGCCGACCAGTTCGTCGACGGTCGCATCGTCCGGGCGAGCCGCCACGGGAGTGAGCTCGGCTTCACCCTCCAACACGACGTACGACCAGAAGTCCGCCGAGGTGACATGCAGCGAGACGCGCGGGTCCCGTCGGATGTTCGCGGTCTTGGCGCGGGTGTCCGTCACAGAGATGCGGATCGTTCCGCCCGCGTCGACGGTGAACATGATGTTGGACAGCTGAGGCCGACCGTCGGCCTTGATGGTGGCCAGCACGCCCTTGCTGATCGCACGTGCGTGGTCGAGCGCGTCATCGAGGTTCATGCACCGATCCTGCCTGCTCAAGCCCTGGGGCGCGACTGCAGCCGAAGGCACCCGTCAGAACGGGAACTCCTCGTCCGCGTCAGGACGGCCGAGCACGCGCAGCACCTCGTCCGACGCGGTTCCGGCCCATGCCTGGTCCACGTCATGCACGTCGGGGAGGAGATCGGCGGTGACCTCCTCCAATGGGCTGTACGGGCTGATCTCGCACCATTCGAACACCTCGCAGGTGCGGCACGGAGGCCGATCGCCGATCGGGTGCGTGGTGTCGAACAGCCAGGTGTCGACCCGATCCGCAAGGGACGTCCGTGCCACGAGGACGGTGAGCGGGTCGCCTGCGTCGTAGCGGATCACCTCGCCCTGCTCCGGCCCCAGCAGCTCGAGCTCCACGAGGCCGGGGAGGGCGTCCGCCCCGTCGGGGGTCCATCCGTCGGCAAGCAGGCAGATCGCCGCAGCCGCCTGGGCGTAGCGCTCGAGCAGGACGGTGCGGTCGTCAGGCAGGCCCTTGGGGCTCAACGTCTTGGTCTCGCGCAGCACCCACCGGCCCTCGGAATCCCGATAGGCGGCGTCGGGTCGCGTGGTGAACACGACGTTCGCATCGGTGTCCCACGCGGTGACCGAGACCTCGCTGTCGACCTCCGCCGCGCCAGCCTCATCGAAGGGGCAGCAGCCGAGGTGCTGCAGCAGGTAGGGACGGTTGACGGCGTAGTCGTCCGCGGACCAGGCGAGCCCGGTATGGACCGCCGACTGCTCGTGGCCCTCCGGCAGATCCGAGCCCGAGCAGGCGACACCGCGCGCATGAGCCGCCGCCAGCCAGGCATGGACCTGGGTTCCCCTGATGAGGCTGGGACCGGCGGCACCCGGCGTGCGCGGCAGGCCGAGATCGCGGCTGAGGTGCAACTGGCGCGGGCAGGCACGATGCGTCCACAGCGCCGATGGAGAGATGGACCGGGTGCGAGGCGAGTACCCGGTCACGCCGAGAAGCCCCGGCATCCGATCGATGCCTGAGCACACGTGCCGGATGCCGCAGCCGGCGCACGAGCCGCTCGGACGGGTCGACCCGCCGCCCAGCAGTTCGAGCGACGACGGCACCAGGCGCGCGAAGAGGTCCTCCGCCTCGGCAGGGGTGCCGTCGAAGCGAACGTCAGACGAACGATCCAGCATGCCGATCACGCGGACGCGGACGGTCGCGGGCGTGGGCGGCTGCGTCAGGCCCTTCCGTGGCTCGAAGGGGCGCCACCACTTGTCATGATCGACGACCGAACCCGACCCGGCGACGTGGGCGATGAGGGCCACCTCGGCCTCGCCGAGCGAGACGTTCGCGGCGCTGCGCCACCGGAGAAGGTGGGCTTCGCGCACGGTGCCGTCACGGCTGAGGTGCAGGAGCGCCCAGGCCCAGAACTCGACACGGTCGGCGTCCGGGTCCTGCGCGACGGCGAGGTCGGCGAACACCAGGGACTCAGGCAGCGCGCCTTCGGCACGCAGTGACTCGAGCACCTCGAGGTAGCCCACGATGGCTTGCTCGACGGGAGGCCGACTCTCCGGCGCCCACTCGTCCCAGGAGTCCTGCGCGGCACGGTCGATCGCCGCTCGTATCCGTGCGGACGGATCCTCCGGGAGCGTTGCCGCCCCACCCAGGAGCAGCACCAGCGCATCGCGGGCGAGCCCGAGCGGGAACGACCCGACGCCCTTCGGCTCCCACGGTGCCCGCGCGTCGGGGAACACATCGGGCCGAGCCTTGCGCGCCACCTGCTCCGCGCAGCCGCCCGGACGCAGGTGGGTGTTGCTGATGCGCACGAAGCCCGCGGTCGACGAGGTCGGCCACGGCGGGGTCCACGGCGGGATGGGGATGCTCACGGCACCTCCTCCGGGTCGCCCACCATGTCCCGGTCGGCTTGGCGGGACGGCCGAAGGACCAGCTCACGCACTGATTCCAGCCGGCGATGGCTGTCCGAGCTCCCGGGGACGGGCACCTTCCGGTCGGTGTAGGCGGGGCACACGCTGCGGAAGGGGCAGTGGCCACAGAGCGCGCCTCGGCGAGCCTCCCAGCGGGCACTCTCGTCGTAGGCCGTGCGCTGCACCTGTGCCGTTCCCAGGTCCCCCGCGGCCCGCGCGTGAGCGGCTGGCGGAACGGGGCGCACCAGTACCCGTGCCGGGTCCCCGAGGTACATGAGGGCGATGTCAGCTACGTCGGTACCTTCGTCCGCCAGCATCTGGGCGTACAGGAGCAGCTGCCGCCAGTAGGCAGCCGCGTACTGCGGCTTGGCGGCACCGGTCTTGTAGTCGAGGACCCGCACGCCACCCACGGCGAACTCGATCCGGTCGACCGTCCCGGCGATGTCGACACCGCCGATCGTGGCACTCACCTTGCGCTCGAGCCCGTCCGGAACGACGTCGACGGCGGTCGGGTCCTCCAACTCGAAGTACGACCGCATGGCCGTGCCAGCGCGCTCGCGCAGCTGCTCGCGGTCGATGCGCGCGTCGAGATCGGGCTCCAGCTCGGCGGCCTGCACGGCGTAGATGGACCGTGCCGCGTCAACCGTGCGATCGGCGGGATCCAGAAGAAGCAGCGCCTCCAGCACGCCGTGCACCAGTGTCCCGGCGGTGAGGACCGCATTCGGCGCGGTGCGCCACCCCTGCGCGTACTTCCACCAGTAGGCAAGGGGGCACTTGATGAAGTCGTTCACCGAGCTCGGAGACCACACGGCTGGCAGGCCAGTCGACCTGCTGTCGTCGACGACGACCTCGATCGCCTCGTCCGCCACTGCCCTCACCTGCCGTCGAGTGTTGCCGCGTCACCTGCCGTGACTGTAGCTGCGAGGTCCGACACCGACATGGAATCAACGCTCCGCTCGGCGCGCGGCGACGACCAGCCCAGCGGACCAGCCGGGCGCCCGCCCGTGCGACGGTGGCGCGATCGAGGAGGCGTCGAGGCCTCCCATGGCCAGCAGCCACGCCACCAGCGAGTTCGAGTTCCACATGTCTCCGGCGTCCTGCTCGTCACGACCCCACGTGGCCGTCGGGAATGCCGGCACAAGGCCGAGGACCTGCGTTGCCGGATCGGTGCCTACGGCAACGCGTCGGGCACCGCCCACCGCGAACCGGAGGTCCGGGATGACCCCCTCCTTCCACCTGCGCACCTGATAGCGGAAGTAGCGGGAGCGGCCCAGCCACCGCAGCCCGACCGGGCCTTCCCCGACCACTCCATGGTCCCCCGATCCGGATCCCCAGGCGGGCGTCATCTCGATGACGAAGCGCACACCATCGACGCGCAGCTCGAGGGCCGCGTGGTACAGGTCCTGGGCGGGACGGCGTTGCCATCGGGCCACCAGCGCCTCGAACAGGAGCCCATTCCATCGAACGATGGGAAGGCGCGCCCCTGCCCCGAGCGGGATCCAGTACAGGTCGACCCCGTCGCTTACCGGGGTGGTGGTCTCGGCGTTGTCACTGCTGGCTGCCACGGTCCTCAGCGAACCAGTCATCCTCCGCGGACGGAAGGATCCTCGGCCCTGATCATCCGGACGGCCGCCTGTGGATCACCAGCGGCAGGACGGAGTCGGACCCCGCTTCGCGCAGCAGCGCCCCCGCCAGCGTGGCCGTCCACCCCGTGCGCCAGGTGTCGTCGACCAGCAGGACGGCCTCGCCACTCAGGGTGGCGCCGGGAGCCAGTGCGAGCCGCGGAGCCTGGAAGTGCGCACGCGCCTTCGTCGACAGGTCCCGCGTGCTCGCCGCTCCGGTGATGACGAGGGCGTCGAGCACGGGCAGGCGCCCGATCTCCCCGACCGCCTCGGCGAGGGATCCGATGAGGAGCGGATGCCGGGTGCTGGGCACGGGAACCACGAGGGTCGGTCGGCTCGGCCACCGCTGCTGCCATCGGCGCAGGATCGCGACGACCGCGTCCACCGCCCACCCGGGAATCGGCGCATCCGGTGCCTCGACGAGTTCCGCGGCCTCGGGCCACGCCGGGTCACTGGCGAAGGCGATGGCCCGGCCGGGCTGCATCGCCAGATCGGCCGCGATGCGGCCCGAGCGCCCCGGCAGGCCCGTGGCCCACATCTTCCGCGGCTCCAGCACCACGTCCATGCCCCGCAGGTGGGCAAGGGCCGCCGCAACACTCTCCCGCCCCGCCGCCTCAGCGAGACCCGCCGGCAGAGTGCCCGTGCAGGCCGAGCAGCGTCCGCACTCGCGCACCTGCGGATCGTCGAGAGCCTCGCGAAGGACGCTGTCCAGACAACGGGTCGACCGCGCGTAGTCCCGCATGAGGGCGGCCTCACGGTCGCGAGCCGCCAGGAGCGCGTCGTAGCGCGGCGCGTCGTAACTCCAGCTGCGACCGGTTCCGGACCACCCGGCGCTCGTCCGCTGCACGGCCCCCTCGACGGCGAGCACCTTCAGCAGGAACTCCAGCCGGCCCTCCG
Source organism: Actinomycetes bacterium (assembly GCA_024641635.1). GTDB lineage: Bacteria > Actinomycetota > Actinomycetes > S36-B12 > S36-B12 > UBA10649. The sequence continues at coordinate 111,125 of JAHECS010000006.1, forward strand.
CCACGCCGGTGTCGATGCTCATCCGGGGCACCTGCAGCGGCTCGGGGCTCTCGGCGAGGAGATCGAGCACCGCGTGCGCGTCCTCCTCGCGGGGGATGGTCGCGGTCGCGAAGTACCGCCACAGGTGCTCGTCCTCCGGAGTGGGGATGAGGACGACGAGCGCGGTGTCGAGGGCCCGGCCGGCGCGGCCGACCTGCTGGTAGTAGTCGACCGGGGAGCTCGGTGAGCCGACATGCACGACGAACCCGAGGTCGGGCTTGTCATAGCCCATGCCCAATGCCGAGGTCGCGATCACGGCCTTGACCCGGTTCTGTCGCAGCTCATCCTCGACGCGCAGCCGGTCTTCCGCGTCGACTCGCCCGTGGTAGGCACGGACGTCGTGGCCACGCGACTGCAGGTAGGTCGCCATGTCATCGGCCCGCTGCGGCGTCGCCACGTAGACGATGCCGGATCCCGGCAGGGCCGGCAGGTGCTCGTCGATCCAGGCGAAGGCCTCGACGACCCCCGTCCGCGGCAGAACCGACAGGTGCAGCGACTCTCGGGCGAGCGTGCCGCGCAGGACGAGGGTGTCGCTGCCCAGCTGATCCGCGACATCCCGCGTGACGCGGTCGTTGGCCGTCGCCGTGGTGGCGAGCACAGGCAGCTCGGGCCTCGTGGTGAGCAGGGTCGCGATGCGCCGGTAGTCGGGCCGGAAGTCGTGCCCCCATGACGAGATGCAGTGCGCCTCGTCGATGACCAGCATCCCCAGGCGCGGGAGCAGCCAGGGCAGCACCTCGTCGGCGAACCGCGGATTGGCCAGTCGCTCGGGGCTCGTGAGAAGCACGTCGACGCCGTCGTTCGCGAGATCCTGCTGGATGGCGCCCCAGTCGGCGAAGTTCGACGAGTTCAGGGTCGCGGCTCGAAGGCCCGAGCGGCCCGCAGCCTCGACCTGGTCGCGCATGAGGGCGAGCAGCGGGGACACCACCAGCGTGGGTCCGGCGCCGGCGTCGCGCAGGGCCCTTGCCGCCATCCAGTAGACCGCCGACTTGCCCCAGCCGGTGGCCTGGACGACGAGCGCACGGCGTCCCTCCACCGCCAGGGCGGCCGCGGCCGCGATCTGGTCGGGACGGGGCTCAGCACCAGGACCGGCGATCCCACGGAGGACGTCGCGCGCGGCGATGCGGAGCTGTTCCGTCGTCGCTGCGGGCACTGGATCTCCCCTCCAAAGCTCCTGATCGGTCCCGGCGGCACGACCTCGGTCACGGTATCCCGGACGTCCGACGGACCTCGAGGCACGCGCACCGCGCACCCCGACGCCTCACAGCATCCGACGCCTCACACCACCCCGCGACCGGCCGCCCACCTGGCCAGCTCGCGTCGATCCGACAGCTGCAGCTTCCGGAGCACCGCCGAGACGTGCGTCTCCACGGTCTTGATGCTCAGGACAAGCTCGCTGGCCACCTCCTTGTAGGTGTACCCGCGGGCGATGAGCCGCATGACCTCCAGCTCCCGGGGGGTGAGCCGGTCGAGCTCGTCGTCCTGCTCTGCGGGGGCACCGGAGAACGCGTCGAGGACGAAGCCGGCCAGTCGCGGCGAGAAGACCGCATCCCCGTCGGCGATCCGATGGACCGCCTCGCGCAGCTCGGGGCCGCTGATCGCCTTCGTGACGTAGCCGCGGGCACCTCCGCGGACGGTGGCGACGACGTCCTCGGGTGCATCGCTGACGCTGAGGGCGAGGAACTTCGTATCGGGCACGACCGGGAGGCAGGCGTCGAGCACGGCACGGGCGTCGCCGCCGGGAAGGTGCACGTCGAGCAGGACCACATCGGGTGAGGTGCGCGTGATCACGGCGACCGCGTCAGACACGTCGGCGGCCTCCCCCACGATGTCGAATCCATCTCCGAGTTCGGCTCGGACTCCCGCGCGCACCATCGCGTGGTCGTCGACGAGGACGAGGCGCAGCTTCTCGGTCATGAGCCCTCCTGGGATGCGCGGGGCATGGCAAGTCGCACCTCGGTCCCGGTGCCCGGGGCGCTTCGCACGGTCGCGGTGCCGCCATTGCGCTCCATGCGCCCGATGAGGGACTCGCGCACCCCGTGCCGGTCATCCGGCACCTCGTCGAGAACGAAACCGTTTCCGCGGTCGCGGATGAACACGTCCGCCTGACTGTCGTTGATCTCGGCGTACACGGACACGTGACCTCCACCGTGCTTGGCGGCGTTCACCATGGCCTCGCGGGCAGCCGCGACGACTGCTCCGAGCTGGGCGTCGAGGGCCGCGTCGCCGACGGTGACGACGTCGAACGAGGCGTCGTAGTCCGACTCGACGGTCGCCGCGTCGCGCTCGAGCGCTGCCGCGAAGGTGCGATCCGGGTCGCCTGTCGGCGCATAGAGCCACGAGCGCAGGTTTCGCTCCTCCGTGCGGGCCAGCCGGGCCACCTCCGCGGGTTCGGAGCTGTATCTCTGGATGAGGGTGAGGGTCTGAAGCACGGAGTCGTGGACGTGGGCCGCGATCTCGGCCCGCTCCTCGGAGCGGATGAGGGCGCGACGCTGCTCGCTCGCCTCACGCCAGGCCCGGTACATCCACGGGAAGATGACGAGGGCGACCCCGCCGAGCAGGAGCAGCGCCACGGCCATGCCCTGCGCCGCCTCGGCCAGGCTCGTCCGACTGGCGACGAGGGCGACCAGCGCAAGCGCGACGAGCGCGATCCCGATGACGATGCGCCACCGCCCGGCCTCTGCCGTGGTGCCAGCAGTGCGCTTGGCCGCCCTGCCGGCCGCCGCGGACCACGTATCGCGCTGCTCGTCGTCGGTCTGTCGCCAGATCAGGGCGGCCCCGAACACTGCGACGAGGACGGGGATGACCGCGCCGCCGAGGACGTTCACGCCGAGCGCTGCCAGCAGCAGCCCGATGCCGACGACGACCGCGGCCAGCGCCAGGAGGCGGGCCGTATCGGAGGTGCGGGCAGCCGTCGTCTCCTCGTCCGAGCCCTGCGGGTCGAGCGGGAGAACAGCCCAGAAGGCGGCGTACAGCACGATCCCGATCCCCCCGGCGAAGGCCAGGAGAACGAGGGCGACGCGCACGACCCACACGGGGAGTCCCATGTTCCGGGCCAGGCCCGAAGCCACCCCGGCGACGACCCGCCCGCGCACGGGGCGCATCGCCCTCGCCGTCGGAATCGTCTGGCTCACCCCTGCATCCTCTCCTGTGCAGGTCGCCCGTGGCATCAGGGTCGAACCCTGAGATGCCCCCGAGATCGCAAGGAAGCCGGCAGTTGCCCATGTCGCCTACCTCCGGCGCGGATCCTGCCGGGTGCGGCCCTTCCCCTCCTTGATGATCGCCGCCCAGCGCTTGCGCTCCTCGGACATCAGGCGCGCATCGCGACGTCGCGCCAGCCAGGCGAGCTCCCGCTGCAGCGACCGCCAGCTGGACAGGCGGGCCGAGACCTGTTCGTCCTCCGCCGCCGCTGCCAGCACCGCACAGTCCGGCTCGTGCTCGTGGGTGCAGTCGGAGAACCGGCAGCGCTGCGCCAACGCGTCGATCTCCGGGAACGCCTCCCCCAACGCCGCGTCGTCCGCCCAGGGCGCGAACTCGCGCATGCCCGGCGTGTCGAGGAGCACCCCGATCCCCGGCAGCGGGATGAGGTAGCGGGACGTCGTGGTGTGCCGGCCCCTGCCGTCCGAGCGGATGCCCTGCGTCATCAGCACCTCCTCCCCCGCGAGGGCGTTGACCAGGGTGCTCTTGCCCACCCCGGACGGGCCGATGAGGGCGAGCGTGATTCCGTCACCGAGCACGGCACGGAGGCGGTCGAGTCCCGCTCCGGTGGCCGACGACACGCGGACGACGTCAACGCCCACGCATACCGCGTCGATGTGAGCGGCGAGCCCGTCTGCCCCGTCGATGTCGCACTTGGTGATGATGACGATCGGCGTAGCCCCGCTGGCCCACACGGCGGTGAGCTCACGCTCGATGCGCCGGGAGTTGGCGTCGTCGACAGGGGTGCAGATGCCGACGAGGTCGACGTTGGCCGCGATGACCTGCCTCTCGCTTCGACCACCCGCCTCGGCACGCGCGAGCTCGCTGCGCCGAGGAAGCACGGCCTCGATGAAGCACACGGGACCGTCGCCCCCGCTGATCGTCACCCAGTCGCCCGTGACCGGTGTCGGTTCGAGAGAGCGCGATCGGGCATGCAGGACCACCTCCGTCGCGCCGTCGTGGCCGTGCCAGATGCCCGGTCCTTGCTGGGTGATGCGCGCCACGCGCAGGTGCGATCCGTCCGGCGGCCCGGCCATGTCGGGCCGCCAGCCGAGGTCGTGCAGGGATGGGGTGTGGGACACGATGAACTCCGACGACGGGCCGCGGCTGTCGCGGCTGGCTGAGGTGACGGACGGGGTCCGCGACCGCTCAGGCCTCGAGAGGTCCAGTCAGCGCACGCGGACGAGGAGGCGGGACGCAGCCATGAAACGTCTCCTTCCCGTGTCGCAACACACCGATCATAGGTCGACTCGCCCGCAGTTGGGCGGTCCGCGGACCTCGGGGTGAAGATCAGGGATGAATCAGGGTTGTTCCCCGATGCGGTGGGACACTGGCGGGGAGGACGGTTGAGTCATGACAACGAACACCGATTACGCAGCCCCTCCCCCGCTGCCACCTGCCCCCCGTCCACCGCTGCGCCGCAGCCAGTCCGACAAGGTGATCGCCGGCGTGGCCGGCGGCTTCGCCCGCTGGCTCGGCATCGACCCTGTGATCGTCCGGGTCGTGCTCGTCGTGCTCGCCATCTTCGGCGGGTCCGGCCTGCTCCTGTACTTCATCGGCTGGCTGTTCATCCCCATGGAGGGTGCGTCGGCGAGCTCCGCCGACGAGTTCCTGGAGAAGTCGCGCCAGCCCGGATCGTCGGCCAGGACATGGCTGATCATCATCGGCGTCATCGTCGCCGTGATCCTCTTCCTCAACGTCATGGGCTCCGCCTTCGGCGGCTGGGGCGGCGGCTCCGTCCTGCTCCTCCTCGCCGTCGGCGCCCTCGTCCTCTACCTGGTGAACCGGCAGCCCGGCCCCGTTGCCGCGGCGCCCGGGACGAGCACCGCTCAGGCGCCAGCGAACGCCGGCGTTCCCGGGGCCCTCGCCGCCACAGGTGACGGGTCGGCGCTCTCGACCACGACCACGCCGCCTCCCCCGCCCACGCCCTACGCCTACGGCGGGGCCGGGCAGTACCCCGGATATGCCGCGCCCCAGCCGACCCCGATCCCGCCGCAGCCCCCGAGGCCGCGGTCGTACCTCGGCCTCGTGACGCTCAGCATCGCGGTGATCGTGACCGGCATCCTTGCCTCGCTCGCCGTGACCGGGCTCGTCGACCTGCCGCCGGTGGTCATTCCTGCGGTCGCCCTCGCCATCCTCGGCGCCGGCATCCTCGTGGGCGCCATCGCCGGTCGGGCACGCTGGCTGCTGTGGATCGCCATCCCCACCCTGTTCGTGACGCTCATGGTGTCGTTCATCCCCGCGAACTTCGGGGACAACCTCGGCGCCAACCTGCGTGCGGGCATCGGCGAGCGGTCCTGGACGCCAACGACCGTCGACGAGGCAGCGCTCGCGCACGACCTCGGAGTCGGATCGGCCCGCCTGGACCTCAGCGACCTGCAGATCCCGGCCGGAACGACGACCGTCCCCGTGGACGCCACCGTCGGGCTGGGAGAGCTGATCGTCACGGTCCCCGATGACGTGCGTGTCATCGTGGACGCCAGCGTCGGCACCGGCGACCTCACCGTCGACGGCGTGTCCGTCGGCAGAGGTCCAAGCCCGTCGATCGACGTCGAGCTCCCCGGCGGACCCGCGACCGGGCCCGTCATCGACCTGACCCTTCACACCAACGTCGGATCACTGGAGGTGTCCCGTGCGTAGGCATCCACTCGACCTGTTCTCGCTCATCTCAGGGCTGCTCGTCCTCGGTTTCGCGTTCGCGTACCTCGTCGGCGCATACACCGACTACCGACTCGATGCGCGGCTGGCGTTCCCGCTCCTGCTCGTCGGGCTCGGGGCAGCCGGTCTCGCCGGGGCGCTTGTCGCCCAGCGGCGTTCGGATCGTGCGCTCGAGGAACCTCGCGAAGGGTAGGCACCCAACCCGCCCCACCCGGCACCACCCGCCCACCTTGAGGTTGGCGCCTCGAATCCCCCGGATTCCCGGCGCCAACCTCAAGCTCGTGGTGGGCTGGATCGGCGGGTGCGCGTCATGCACCCCTAGTAGGAGACGGTGCCGCCGCTCCACCGGCTCTCGAAGGACCATGGCACGAAGGGATCGGCCTCGTCCGTCGGATTCGCCACTCCCACCCAGGTCACGGTGCCGCTGGCGTTCTCAAACTGCCCCGTGCTCTCGCACCCGACATCGTTGAGCAGATAGCACTGACCCTGCGTCGTCGTCGGCAGGAAGGTCACCTGCGTGGGGTCTCCGGCGCCGCCCGCATCTCCCCCACCGGTGTACTCGCCGAACAGGACGTCGCCGCCTTCGGTCACGAACGCGATCTGGCCGGACTGGGGACCTTGCGGCGAGTTGCAGTGCGCCGTCTCAACGCGAACCGCGCCGAGCTCGACATCTGTCCCATCGGAACTCGTGTACGTCGTCACCTTGTAGTAGTCCTCGACGTCCTGGTCCTCATTGCACGCCTTGGCGTTCACAAGCCCGTCGTGGTTGCCCTCGCCGCCGAACTGAGCTGTGCCCGTCGTCGAGCCTTCGAAGGGATGGGCTGTGGGTCCCGTCGAGGCGCACCCTCCCGCTCCGAGCGCGAGGAACGCCGCCACCGTTGCCGCCAACAGGATTCGATGTGATCTCATGATCGACCTCCCGCCTCCCCCGACGGGCCGCAGCAACGCCCGTGGGCTGCTCGGTCGACGGCGCACAACCCTTGCCCGCCGCCCCGCATGGCGACACGCTCGAGAGCGGTTCGTCTTCAGGCTAACCCGCACGCAACCCGCTCAGTAGGGCCGTTCTGCTCATGACGGTTCGCTGGGCGTGGTGGCGAACGGACGCCCCGCCGACGAACCCTCCTGACCAGTTGCCATGCGAGGTAGGTTGCCGAGTGTGCGGATCCCACCCACATCGAAGCGGCGGCCGGCTCGACGCTCGACGACCCGGCGGATCCTTGCCGCCTCAGTGCTGGCCGTCCTGGCGCTCAGCACCGTGGGGACGCCACCGGCGACGGCCGCCCCCGGCCTGAACCCGTCCGTCGTTCATCCCGCCGAGGTCGGCACGTCTCTTGGCCCGAGGCTCCTCGATCTGAGCAGGGGTGCCTCGCCCTCGACGGACGCCGCGGCGGCCAGCTCCGAGGCTCGTCGGCTGCGGCGACAGGTGGCTGCTCTGCTGCAGGGCTACCTCGACGACTACGGCGACCGATTCACCCCCGCGGAGATCACGGAGCTGCTCGCATACAAGGCGAACGCCGATCGACAGCTGGCGGGTGTCGTCGTCACGACCAAGCGGCTGAAGCGACTGATCGCGATCGGAGCACCCAAGGCAACGACCCGCTCGGCCGGCCGAGCCGCCCAGACCTCATGGCGCCGGGCGCGCACCACGGCTGACGCGACGTGGGAGGGGGCACGACGCATCATGGAGCCGAGGCTGTCGCTCTTCGAGCAGATCGGCGCCCTGAGGGACTACAACGCGACGAGCGGTCGCTTCGACGATCTTGGCGCGACGATCAGCGCCGTCGTGAAGGCGACCGGCTGACGGTCTCCGCCCGCGGCGCGCGGCCGCGGCATGATGCCGCCATGGAGTTCACCTTCGAGGCCCCTCTGTGGCGGTGGGAGGGTCCGTCGTCCTGGCACTTCGTGTCGCTCCCCGAGCAGGTCGCCGACGAGATCGAGGACGCGCCACTCGACCGCCGCGGATTCGGGTCGCTCCGGGTCCAGGTAGCCGTAGGCGCGAGCACCTGGTCGACGTCGATCTTCCCGGACAAGTCCCGGGGCACCTTCCTCCTGCCGATGAAGAAGCAGGTCCGTGACCGTGAGGGGCTCGTCGAGGGCGACCTCGTGCCCATCACCCTCACGCTGGCGGAGTAGCGGTCAGCCGCGTCGGCCGACCATGACCCGTCGGGGGGCGCTCGCTAGCCCTGCCGGTTCTGGTTGCCCTGGTCGCCCCTCTTGCCCTTCTTCCCGAACTGGCCGTACTTGCCATAGCCGGGCGGCTTGAGCAGCGACGCGGGCACCGCTGCTGGGGCGAACGCACTCGTCACGGAGGCGACGTAGGCAACCCGCTGCGCCTCGAGACCGGCGCGCGCCGTGGTCTTGGCGTCGACGAACTTCGGCAGGGCCGCGGCGCGAGCCGCCGTGCGCGCTGCTGTGTAGGTTGCCTTGGCCGCCTCAAATGCCGCCCGCGCGGCTGTCGTGTCGCCGCCACTGGCCGCTGTCACGGCGAGGGCATCCTTCGCGATCGCCAGCGCGAGCGCCGACGGCTCGGTGGCATCGACGATCCCCGCTCGGATCCCGGCGACGGTCGTCCGGTACGCCTTGGTGATCGCAGAAGCGTTCGTCAGGTATGTGGACCGCGCGGCCAGCACGAGTCCCCGCTGATTGTCCGTCATCGAGATGGTGGTGCTGGTCCTGTCCCGTGTTGGAGAGCCATGATCGTGGGCCGAGGCCATGCCGATGGGTGCCAACGTCAGCGCAAGGGTCGCGGCGGTGGCCACAGCGAGCCGACTGAGGGTCTTCACGGTGATGTCTCCGTCCTCCGAGGATTCGTCACCTCCACCATCGGTGTTCAACCGGGCCCGGTCAAGTTCCGCGCAGAGGACGGGGGCGCTCGCCAGCATCGACGCGGGGGCGATGACGCAAGGGACGACGCTGCACCACAGCGAGTCTTGACAGGCCCGCCACCCGGGAGGACGGTCGGCCGAAACGGCGAACCACGCCGCGCGATAGGAGGAGGACCATGGCCACCCGTGAAGACGCAACCTTGATGGTTGACATCCTGAAGTGGAGCTCCGACGCCGGCGCCATGGACGCGTCGCTGGCCCTGATGTCTCCCGATTTCGACCCGGAGACGGCCTCAGCGTCCGATCGCCACGTGTTCGTCATCCTCATGATGGGCGAGACCATCGGCACCTTCACCAAGCAGGGGCTCCTGGACAAGGACCTCATCTACGACCTGTGGGCTCCGGCGATGCTCTGGTCGATGGTCGGACCCGCGGCTATCCGGCAGCGCGAGAAGGTCGGCGTCCCGCAGCTCTGGGAGAACTTCGAGTCGCTCGCCCTCGGCTAGCGAAAGGTGCCCCCGAGAGCTGAGTCGAACGCGACCCCGTACGTGTAGGCGACGCCGCCAACCACCAGATGCAGGGACCATGCGGGACCCAGCGCAGCGATCCAGGCTGCAGCGCCCACACCTCGAACCAGGGCTGCGGTGGCCAGCGCATCCGCCTCGCCGAGGTCCGGTCCCACGACCGTCGCGCTGTCGACAGAGAGGGCCGTCCCGCCCGTGGCCGGGTCGATGACGTGCTCGCCTCGCTCGTACCGGCCGGAGGTGGCCATCGCCTCGTCCTGCAGAGCGACCACGGCGATGACCTCGTCTGGCGCGTGCGGGTTCAGGATGCCGACCGGCCAGCCGCACCCCGATCCGGGATCCTCGTCGCCGCGAGCGACGACGTCACCGCCCGCATTGATGAGGTGGTCGCCGAATCC
>JAHECS010000006.1:120863-125970 GCA_024641635.1 Actinomycetes bacterium
TTTCGGCGACGGATTCAGACATCCCCGATGCTACGGTGAATCGTGACCGAGTCACGGTCGGATGCCGGCGCTGCTCACGCGCCGCACCTGTCCCCCGGAATCCACCACCCGCATCGAGCGCACCGTCCACATCACGCAGGCGCGGCCCTCAGCGATGCCCTCATCCTCGCCGCGGCTCTGCTCCTCGTCACCGTCGGCATCTGGGTACGCCACGGTGGCTGGACCGAACTGACCGGAGGGTCCTGGCCGCAGGCGTGGGAGGCGATCGGCGGGCTCACCGGGTTGCTTGCGGCGTCCGTCGCGATGATCGGCATCGCCTTCGCTGCACGGACACACCGCTTCGAGCGCGCCGTCGGGTTGGACAGGGCACTTCTCTGGCATCGCTGGATGGGCGAGACGGCCGCGGTCCTCCTCGTCGCACACATCGTGACCTCGATCATCTCCGCGGCCAATGGCAGCACGCTTGTCGACGCGATCCGGCTGATGACGGGCGACGAGCAGTACATGGCCCTGGCGACGGTGGGAGCGGCATTCATGCTGCTGATCACCTTCCTGTCGCTGGGCTTCATGCGACGCCGCATGGCCTACGAGACGTGGTACTTCATCCACCTGCTCGTGTACGCGGCACTGGCCCTGGCCTTCGCGCACGAGATCTTCCTCGGGACGGACTTCGCCTTCGACCCGCTGGCCCGCGCCTTCTGGATCGCCGTGAGCGCCGTCGTCCTCGTGATCGTCATCGGCAGCAGGTGGGGCAAGGTCATCAGAGCAGCGCTCCGCCCCCTCACCGTCCTGTCCGTGACCCCGCTGAACGACGTCGCCGCAGCGGTCGAGCTCGGGGGGCGCAACGTCGCCACGCTGCGTGCGGCGGCCGGGCAGTTCGCCCTCCTGCGACCACTCACGCCCCAGCTGTGGTGGCAGCCACATCCGTACTCCATCTCCGCCGCGCCCCGGATCGACCGCATCCGATTCACGATCAAGGCCCTCGGCGGCGCCAGCGAGCTGATGACCCAGCTTCCGGTCGGCACGAGGGTCGCCGTCGAGGGGCCGTACGGCACAAAGATCTACGAGGAGTTCCGAGGGGAGAAGCTGCTCCTCATCGCCGGCGGAGTGGGCATCGGTCCGGTGCGCTCGCTGCTCGAGGACTTCGATGCGACCGCCGAGCCGGTGGTCATCTATCGCGCCCGCCGGCCCGAGGAGATCGTCCACTACGACGAGCTCGAAGCGCTCGCGGCAACGCGCGACGGGCGCATCATCCCCGTCGTGGGACGGACGTCAGACCTCAAGGCCGGGAACCCCTTCGATCCCGAGGTCATGCGACGCCTGGTCCCGGACGTGACCGAGCGAGTCGTCGTCGTCTGCGGCTCGCAGCCCATGATCAATGCCTCCGTCCACTGCCTGCGCGCGTGCGGCGTGGACCCGGAGGACATCCACTTCGAGCGGATTTGGTGGTGAACGGCGATGACTGAGGTGGGCTTCTTCCGCAGGGTGGCGCCCGCCCTCGTGCTGGCCGCCGCAGGCGGCGTCCTGCTGTACCTGCTGCCGTCCGGCGCGGATGGCGACACCGGCAGCGAGGACATCCTGGGCAGCGAGACCGCAACCGACGTCCCCTCGGGCAGCACCGCGACGAGCACCCCGTCCTCCGCCGCGTCCGCGTCGGGCGGCGGATCCGGCAGCGGGTCCGGCGGTGGTGCCACCAAGAAGAAGCAGACCATCACCGGAGACGCCATCGACTTCCGCTTCGGAACGGTGCAGGTCAAGGTCGTCCTCGACGGCACGACCATCACCGACATCAAGACCGTCACGGCCCCCGGTGGTGGGTACCAGCGCTTCACCGACCGGGCCATCCCGACGATGAAGGCCGAGATCCTGCAGGCTCAGTCGACCCGGGTCGCCGCAGCCTCGGGCGCCACGTACACATCCGTGGCGTACGCCCAATCGGTGCAGTCCGCACTCGACAGGGCCTGAACAGCCTCCTGCAGCTCGCCGCACGACAGCGACGGAGAGGGGTCACGGCTTCCTCAGCCTGGCCTCAGGGAGGCGCGCGCACACTGAGCACGTCCCGCGAGCCGACGCGGGTGGGTGGTCGAGCCGGTCCTCCTCCTTCCGGCCCGGCGCAGAAGGGCGATGGAGCCGCAACGATGCGGCTCCATCGCCCTCGCCGTCTGTCTCGTACCGCCACCTCAGCCTGCGCTCAGGTGCGTCGTGATGGGCTGCCTGCATGGCACACGAACGGACAACTGCGGAATCCCTGTGGCGTACCCGGGTGACCGAGGTGGGCTGGGTCCTGCTCCCGCTCCGGGCCTTCCTCGGTATCACGATGATCTACGCGGGGCTGCTCAAGTTCTTCGACCCCACGTTCCTCGACGCCGCTTCGCCGAACAGCGTTCAGAGCCAGATGGCTGCGGCAGCCACGACCAGCCCCATCAGCGCCATCGTCTCGATCACGGCCGAGCACGCGACCCTGTTCGGACTGACCATCGCGCTCGGTGAACTTGCAGTCGGCCTTGGAGTGCTGCTCGGGGTGTGGACGCGCATCGCGGCGGCGGGTGGCCTGCTGCTGAGCCTGTCCTTCTTCCTCACCGTGAGCTGGGGCACCTACCCCTACTTCTTCGGACCAGACATCGTCTTCGTGTTCGCGTTCACCCCGCTCGTCGTCGGTGGCGATGGCGGTCTGTTCTCGCTCACGAAGTCGATCCGTGACGCCACCCGGCGACGGATGCGACTGGCCGTGCCGCCACCTGCCCATGAGTCCCCCTCGATCACCGCCGAGGTGAGCCGCCGCGCACTCCTTCGGACGGCTGTCACCGTCGGCGCGCTCGCAGCGGGCGCGGCTGCCCTCGGTGGGGTCGGACGCGCGGTCGCGTCGGGACAGCCGTCCGACGGTGGCCAAGCCGCTTCCGCCGCCGCGCCGCCCACATCTCCCACGGGGGCTGCCCCTGCCGGTGGGGTGCAGATCGCCGCCGTCTCCGACATACCGGTGGGCGGCGTCAAGGCGTTCACGGATCCCGCGACGAACGAGCCGGCATACCTCATGCAGCCGAAGGCAGGGTCATTCCTCGCCTACAGCGCCGTGTGCACCCACCAAGGCTGCACCGTCGGCTTCGACCAGCCCAGTGACGAGTTCGCCTGTCCCTGCCATGGTGCCCGCTTCGACGGCGGCACCGGAGACGTCGTCAGGGGTCCCGCGCGCGACCCTCTGCGCCCGATCACCGTGTCCGAGTCCAACGGCGTCATCTACGCCGTCTGATCGACCCATCCAGCACCGCAACGACAGAGGAGACGCATGAACAACCGGATCAAGGCCTCGGCGCTCACGCTCATCGCCGTCGGCGCACTGGGCCTCTCGGCCTGCAGCAGTTCAGGTGGCAGCGACTCGACGACTCCGAGCAGCGCCGCGTCCGCCTCCGCACAGTCATCGGCCCAGGTCCAGCAGGGCCAGGACGAGGGCACCGAGCCCAGCGCCGAGGCGTCGGCCGAAGGCGACAATGCCCAGTAGTCGGGTGGCGTAGGTCTCAGCGGGTCCGGGAGCGACCCGAACCGCGGTACGCACGGCGGCTCGATCCCGACCTCTTGGCGGGAGCCGGCTTCCTCGTGGGCGCCGCAGCCGCGAGGACGGGCACCGGCTCGACATGCGGGGCACGTTCCCCGCGCAGTCCCGCGATCTCATGGGCGCCAGGGCGCACCGTGATCAGTGTCGGCTTGATTCCGGCTTGGCGGGTCAGCGTGCGGACCTCGGCCGACTGCTCATGCGTGGCCACGGTGACGACGATGCCCTCGGCTCCGGCGCGTGCCGTACGGCCCGAGCGGTGCAGGTACGCCTTGTGCTCGGCGGGCGGGTCGACGTGGACGACGAGCGCCACGTCATCCACGTGGATGCCGCGCGCTGCGATATCCGTCGCCACGAGGACACGCACGGTTCCGCCACTGAACGCCGCGAGGTTGCGCTCGCGGGCGCTCTGGCTGAGGTTGCCGTGCAGGTCGACCGCAGGGATTCCCGCGGTGGTCAGTGCCTTCGCCAGCTTCTTCGCCTGATGCTTGGTGCGCGTGAAGAGCACGGAACGACCCATGCCACCGGCGAGATCGTGAACGACGGCGGCCTTGTCTGCGTGCGCGACGGTCACGACGTGGTGGGCCATCGCCGAGACAGGCGCCTCGATCGGGTCGACCGAATGCGTGACCGGGTCGTGCAGATAGCGCTTCACCAGCACGTCGACGCCACCGTCCAGCGTCGCCGAGAAGAGCAGTCGCTGGCCGACCTTGGGCGTCCTGTCGAGCAGCTTCTTGACCACCGGGAGGAAGCCGAGATCCGCCATGTGGTCGGCCTCGTCCAGGACGGTGATGGAGACGGCGTCGAGCCGGCAGTGCCCTTGGCCGATGAGGTCCTCAAGGCGTCCGGGCGTGGCGATGACGATGTCGACCCCGGAGCGCAGGGCGCGTACCTGGGGATTCTGGCCAACGCCACCGAAGATGACCGTGGCGGTGAGCCCGCGTTGCGCCGCCAGCGGCTCCACGACGGCAAGCACCTGGTTGGCCAGCTCCCGGGTCGGCACGAGGACGAGGCCGCGCGGCGCACCAGCGCCGGTACGCGACCGCTGGTCGGCGAGGCGCGCAACGAGAGGAAGCGCGAAGGCGAGGGTCTTGCCCGACCCCGTACGACCGCGGCCGAGGACGTCGCGACCGGCCAGGCTGTCGGGCAGGGTCGCCGTCTGGATCGGGAACGGCGCAGTGATGCCGCTGGCGTCCAGTGCCGCGACGAGCGGCATCGGGACCCCGAGCTCGGCGAAGCCTGCACCGTCGGGGTTGATGGGTGCGGACACGGTCACCTCCGCGCGGGGCGGTGAGACCGATGGATTGGGAGTTCCTGCGGGTCGCGTCGAGCGCCGACGGGATCGGGGCGCGCGGGCAGGGACGTTGGATGCGTTACTGGACAAGGAGTTCCTTCATGACTGGGTCGGCGCACCCGACGGGCGGGCCGTGCCGCGGGGGCGATCCCCGCGAGTGGAGCAGCGCAGCTCGGACGATCCGGGCGGTGGGCGCTTGCACAGGAATCGCATCCGGTATGGAGCGACACGGAAAGCGAGCGATGGATTCAGCAGCTTCTGTGCGT
>JAHECS010000027.1 GCA_024641635.1 Actinomycetes bacterium
CCGCTGGTGACCGCCTTCGACTTGGCGGACTGGGAGCAGGCCTTCGCCGCGGTCGAGCGGCGTGAGGTCGTCAAGGCGGTCCTGACGCCGGGACCGGAATCCGACCTGGACCTCTGCACGTGAGCAGACCTGCACGGATTCTGCTGCTCGGGATGATGGGGGCCGGTAAGTCCACGGTGGGCGACCTCCTCAGCGCTCGTCTGGACTGGCCGCACGTGGACAACGACACCGCACTCGAGGAGCTGTCGGGACTGTCGCGCGCTGAACTCGCCCTCCTGCCCGTCGACCGCCTGCACAGTCTCGAGGCCGAGCATGCGAGACGCATGTGCGACGCGGACCCGCCCCTGATCGCGGGTGTCGCGGCATCGGTGGCCGACGACCCAGCCGTGATGGACCTCCTGGCTAGCTCCGGATTCTGCGTCTACCTGGCGCTCACCGCCGAATCGGCTCTCACCCGGGTCGGGAAGGAGGGCGTTGGTCGGCAGGTCCTCGACGGCGGCGGCGCGGCCACCACCTTGGGTGAGCGGTTCAGCAGGCGGGACCCGGTCTTCCGTTCGCTCGCGGCCCTTGTGGTGGACGCGAGTCGGCCGCCCGAGGAGAGCAGCGACCGGATCGTCGACGCGTGGACGGCATGGTCGTCCTGAGGTGTGTCTTCGACTCCGGCGGAGCCCTCGGGTGGAACATGCTCTGAGCTCAGACCGGCCGGACCCTTGTTCGTGGCGAGGTGTTCGAGTGCCTCGTCGATGAGCACGACGTCCGCGTACTTCGCATCCATGTCGATCAGACTCCGCTCGTGGGCTGCCAAGCTGCGGTCACCCACTGCCTCGCGCACGACCATGGGTCGGAAGCCATATTGGACGGCGGCCACGACCGTGGCGCGCACACACCCGCTCGTCGTGCAGCCGGACCGCGATCGCTGCCTCGTAGTTGCCCGTTCGCAGGTCCCTCATCCCGTTGATCTTCTCTGCCCAGAGGCCAGCGTCGAGAGCGTCAGGCTCGTCGTGGCCGAAGGCGACGAGGAACACCGGGATGTCGGCGGCCCTGGCGGCCGACCACAGGCGGACGGTCTGCGCGATCGGCTCGCGGACATCGACCCCCATGGGAAGGTCCGGATTCGTGAAGGCATTGACGAAGTCGATGACGAGCAGTGCCGACCTGGATCCCCACCTCAGCCTCTTGCCGAATCCCCTCCTGCTGGAGAAGTCGCTGGCGCTCTCGGCCTTGCCGCAGCGGCCTTCGAGGCCGCGGGACCTCGGTTCCACGCCCTGTCTGGCGCAGAGACAAGCTCAGGTTCGCGGTTTGGCAGGCGCCGCGGAGGCTCCGCCGAGAAGATGGGACGCCCACGTGTGCGTCGCAAGACCGACTGCGGAGGATGTCATGAAGGACACGCACGTTCGATTCCGCGTGGGGGTCGTCGGGGTCGGGGTCATCGGCGCGGCCGTTACGGAATCCTTGCTGACCGGCCCGCAAGCCGATGCGATCGACGTGGCGCTCTCGCCCCGCTCGACGGAACTGACGGCGCAGCTGTCCGAACGCTTCGAGACAGCGCACGCCTGCGCGAGCAATCAAGAGGTCGTCGATCGCTCGGACGTCGTGATCGTCGCGGTGCGTCCTGAGCATGTCCTCGAGGTCTGCCGGCCTCTCGCCTTTCGCGAGGAGCAGGTCGTCGTCAGTCTCGCCGCCGGGTGGCCGGCGTCGACCCTTGCCCCTTTGGTGACCCCGGCCGTGAGCGTCTGCCAGCTCATCCCCCTCCCCATGATCAGGCTGCACAGCGGACCGATCGTCCTGCAACCGAGGGTCGAGGTGGTGGAGCGCTTGTTCCGGGGCTGCGGGCGGTTGGTCGCGCTCGAAGAGGAGTCGGACGTCATCACTCTGAGTTGTGCGTCGGCCTCGATGTCGACCTTCTTCGCCTTGCAGGCGCGAATAGTCGAGTGGGTGACGAGTCAGGGCGTGGGCATCGACAGTGCGAAGGAGTACGTCCAGGAGCTGTTCGTCGGCTTGGCCCACGAGATGACCGCAATCCCGGCGGACGACCTCGCCGGCGTCGTGCGGGCGCACGAGACTCCCGGCGGATTGAACGAGCAGGTCCGCGAAGCGCTCGATGCCATGGGCGCATTCGACGTCGTTGCCAGGCAACTGGACCTCATGAGGCGTGAGCGACTGCAGCACACGTAGCGTCGCGGAAGATCGAGGAGACCCGACCCGGGCAGCGCCGGCGAAAGCCGGCGAGACGCGTACCGCTAAGGCGTCACTCCCGGCCGCCATGCGGCGAGGTCAAGGCGTCGCGCAACTGGTCGATGGCAGGGCAGCCCGACGCACCCTCCGGCGTCGCGTACAGGCGGCAAGCCCAACCCGCATTGCCGGATGGGTCGGTGAACGGATCGATGCCGTCGATCAGGAGGGTTGGCGAGCCGGCGAATCCGAGCAGTTCGCCCTCCTCGGGGGAACTCACCTCACGTGCCGTCCAGACGAACCCCAGCTCCTTCGCGAGCGTGTCGAGTCGCTGCCCCAGCACGACCGCGCTGGGGCAGCCCGCGAAGGACAGCATCTGGACCTGCACGTGGACGAGTATCGCCTAGTGACGACAGGAGTCATGTCATGGTCGTTGCGGGCAGTCCGACCTGGGCCGACAAGGGGGCCGGGACAAGGCGCTCTATCGGTCCGTTCCGTGTTGGGCGGGCTCTGGCGTCGGATCCTCATGCATCACACAGCGACCCCCGCCCAGGGCCTTCGCCTCGTACATGGCTGCATCTGCAGCACCGATCACGGCGTCAGGCGTGGTCCGTTGTGCCGATCCGATCACGAGTCCGATGCTGACCGTGATGGGACGGCCCTCGCCGTCCTTGACGCCCCTCTCGCGTAGCGATGCGTGCAGGCGGGTGGCGAGCGCCAGCGCATCGTCCGTTGACGACACCTGGTCGAGGAGCACGACGAACTCGTCTCCGCCCACGCGGGCTGCGGTGTCCCCCGACCGCAGGACGTTCCGGATGGCCTCGGCGACACTGACGAGGAGACGGTCGCCGCCCGCGTGACCTTCGAGGTCGTTGACGTGCTTGAAGCCGTCGATGTCGAGGTAGAGGAGGGCGAACGGGTCTGCCCTGCGATCCGCCAGTCGTAGTCGATGCGCGAGCCGGTCCCACAGGAGGACGCGGTTGCCCAGCCCCGTGAGCGGGTCGTGCAACGAACGACGCTCGAGCTCGGCATTCGCGGCCTCGAGCTCCTGGGTTCGCTCGGCCACCCGCTCCTCCAGCTCTCCCATGGCCGCCGCCAGTTCCTCGCTGAGGAAGTTGACCCCCGCGGCCAGGGCGTCCTTCATGTTCCCCTCCGCGCTGACGTAGGCGCGGGCGTCCCAATGCCCTGCGGCGATCTCGGTGATCACTCTGACGATCTCCTCGGCGCGCTCGTCCCAGTCGTCAGGCCGCCCTGACCTGGCCGGCGAATCGTGAGCCGGCTCGTCTAGGGGCGTTCCAGGAGGCGTCATTCGGAGCGCTCCAGGAGCCACGCGACGGCATCGTCCTGCGAGGCGAACAGGCGGATCGGCACTGTCGGTCTAGCCGCGGCCAGGAAGACGTTGCCCATGAGCCGACTCACGGGAGTCGTGGCGATGAGAGCGACTGCGGAGATGAGCCCCTCGCTGCGTTGGAACTGAAGGCGAGCCTGCCGGTCAATCGGCCCCAGCCCGCGCGTGTCGACGAGCAGGGGGATGCGTCGACCCTCCCCGAGAGCAGCGAGGGCGTCGGTCGCGGCCTGTGCCTCCGTGAGGCCCGCAGAGATCCCGGGCGTCCACTGCAGCGTGGCGATGCCGTCGACTCTGATCCACAGTCGAAAGAAGGGGCTCACGAATTCGACGGGATCAGTGTCCATGGCCATCTCCCATCGAGGCGCGGCTACCCGCGATTGTGTCAGCCGGTGTCTCCTGAAGCCCGACGCAGCGAGCGCCGAGAGTCGGCTGGTCTGGGTACGGTCCCCGGATCGACGGGCTTCTGCGAGATCGCGGCTGGCGCCCTCAGGCCGCCGGGCCTGTGATGTTGACGAGCCAGCTGACCCCGAAGCGGTCGACGCACATGCCGAAGGTGTCTCCCCACATCTGATTCTCGAGGGGCATCACAGTCGTTCCGCTGCTGGAAAGGCTGTCCCAGTAGCCGCGCAGCTCCTCGTCGTCGTCACCGCTGAGGCTGATCGAGATCGAGCTCCCTGACGGCTGGTCCATGCCCGGTGGGGTGTCCGAGGCCATGATCGTGAAGCCGCCAGCCGTCTCCAGCATGCCGTGCATGATCTGGTCCTCGATCGGAGTGCCGGCCTGGCCGAACTCACCGAACGTGCTCATGGCCAGCTGTCCCCCGAAGACGGCGTGATAGAACTCCAGCGCCTCGCGGGCGTTGCCGGCGAAGCTGATGTACGGGTTGAGGCGCGATGCCATGTCGGCTCCCTGTCTGGTGGCTGTGCTGCGGAGCCTAGGGAGCCCCCGCAGCCAGGTAAAGGGATCGCCGTTACGCACCGAGGCGCGACGACTGCTGTTCGCCATTCGTGGATGATGGTCAACAGCCACGTCACAGGAGCCTCCATGAACATGCACGACTCTGATCCGGTCTCGGCCGGCGTACCCGGCGGCGACGGCTTCGTCGATCTCCGCGGTCGGCGCTTCTACCGGATCGGCGACTACGGCCGCCTCGAGCCGTTCTTCATGACGGTGGTGGGAGCCGGCGACGCCTGGCTCTTCATCTCGAGTTCCGGGGGGCTCACGGCCGGCCGCCAGCAACCCGAATCCGCGCTCTTCCCGTACTACACGGACGACAAGGTCAGCGAGAGCGCCGGGGGAACCGGAGGGCTGAGCCTCCTGCGCGTTCGCCTCCCCGGGACCCGCGACGTTCTCTGGGAGCCCTTCCTGCTCGGTCGGCCAGCGACGCTCGGGGCCAGCCGGAACCTGTACAAGGATGTCGCCGGCTCGGCGCTGGTCTTCGAGGAGGAGGTCGCTGACCTAGGACTCCGCCTTCGGGTCACGTGGCAGACGTCGAACCGATTCGGGATCGTGCGCACCTGCGAACTGACCAATATCGGTGACGAGAGCCGGGAGGTGGAGTTCGTCGACGGTTTCGTCAACCTCCTTCCCGCGGGTGTGGGCGTCGCCGTCCAGAACACCCTGAGCAACCTCCTCGACGCCTACAAGCGCTCCGAGGTCGACACGACCAGTGGACTCGGCATGTACTGGCTGAGTTCCAGGCTCACCGACCTCGCTGAGCCGAGCGAGTCGCTGCACGCCAATGTCGCCTGGCATGTCGGCCTGGGTGACGTCCAACACCTGGCGTCGTCCAGGCAGCTCACCACCTTCCGGCACGGCGGGGACGTCGTCGAGGAGCGGGACGTCCGGGGTGAGAGGGGCGCCTACCTCGTGCACACCTCTGTCCGACTCGCGCCGGCGGAGAGCAAGCACTGGAGCGTTGTCGGCGACGTTGAGCTGGACGCGGCGGACGTCGTCGGACTGCGGCGACTGCTGGAGAGACCATCCGACCTCGCGTCGGAGCTGGAGGCGGAGTTGCTCGCCGACAGCGCTCAACTGGAGCGAATCGTGGCTTCCGTCGATGGCCTGCAGCGCAGCGGCGACGAGCTGGCGACCGCACATCACCTGGCGAACGCCCTCTTCAACGTCATGCGCGGAGGCGTCCCAGCCGACGGATACGAGATCGATGGGAGCGACGTGCGCGCGTTCATCGAGGAGCGCAGCCCACAGACTGCGCAACGCTGCACCGAGTTCCTCGACGCTCTTCCGGCTCACCTGCGCGCGGATGCGTTGGTCGAGCGAGCGCGCGACAGCGCCGACCCGGATCTCGTGCGCCTGGCTCTCGAGTACCTGCCGCTGACGTTCAGTCGTCGCCACGGCGACCCGTCGCGTCCGTGGAACGCCTTCCGCATCGACCTTCGCGATGAGCTCGGGAACCCCCGGCTGAGCTTCCAGGGGAACTGGCGGGACATCTTCCAGAACTGGGAGGCCATGGCGTGGTCGTTCCCTGAGTACCTGGAATCGATGGTGGCGGTCTTCGTGAACGCGACGACAGCTGACGGCTACAACCCCTACCGGATCTCCCGCTCCGGGGTGGACTGGGAGGTCCCGGAGCCGGACAACCCATGGGCGAACATCGGGTACTGGAGCGACCACCAGATCATCTACCTGCTGAGGCTTCTGGAGACGTCTCACCGCTTCCACCCGGGGCGACTGCGCGAACTCGTGGGCGCGGAGATCTTCACGCATGCGGACGTGCCCTACCGGCTGGCCTCCTACGAGCGGACACTGCGCGACCCGCGCAGCACCGTGGCATTCGACGACGACCGTGCGGCGCTCATCCGTGGTCGAGAGGGCGCCATGGGCGCGGACGGCCGTCTCGTCGTCGGACCAGATGGCGACCTGCTTCGGGTCACCCTCGCGGAGAAGCTGCTGCTCCTGCTGCTGGCCAAGCTCGTCAACTTCGTGCCGGACGGCGGCATCTGGATGAACACCCAGCGTCCGGAGTGGAACGACGCCAACAACGCGCTGGTCGGCTGGGGCCTGTCGGTTGTCACGCTCGCGCAACTGCGCCGCTATGTCGGGTTCGTCAAGGACCTCATCGCCGAGGACGTGCGGGTGACGGAGGAGCTGGCGGAGCTGCTCGATGCCGTGACCGACACCCTCGACGCGCACGTGCCGCAGCTGGAGGCGGGCTTCAGCGACGAGACGCGGCGCACCCTTATGGACGGGCTCGGCGCCGCGGGCACCGACTACCGGGAGCGGGTGTACCAAGGGTTCAGCGGTGGACGTACGGTCGTGGCGGCGGCTCAGGTCCACCGGCTCCTCGACGCAGCGCAGCAGTACGTGGAGGCGAGCCTGCGCTCAAACGAGCGGGACGACGCGCTGTTCCACTCCTACAACCTCCTCGACCTGTCGCACGGTGCCGCGGCGATACGCCGGCTGCCCGTCATGCTCGAAGGCCAGGTGGCCGTGCTGTCGAGCGGCCAGCTGACCGCGGCGCAGTCGTTGGCGCTGCTGGCGGCACTGCGCGCCAGCCCCCTGTACCGGCACGACCAGCACAGCTACCTGCTCTACCCGGACAAGGACCTCGCGGGATTCCTGGATCGGAACCGCTTCACGGCCGACAGGGCGGACAACTGCGCGATCGTCACTGCGTTGCTCGACCAGGGGGATGCACGCCTGGTTGTCCGTGATGTGAGCGGTGATCTCCACTTCGCTGCCGGCATCCGACACGCCCGGGACGTCGAGGCGGTGCTCGACGCACTGACGGATGACCCGGACCTCGGCGACCTGGCCCGAGAGGGCCGGTCCGAGCTGTTGGAGATCTTCGGCGAGGTGTTCAACCATGCCGAGTTCACCGGCCGCTCCGGATCGTTCTTCGCCTACGAGGGCCTGGGCTCCATCTACTGGCACATGGTGTCCAAGCTCCTCCTCGCGGTGCAGGAGACCCTCGAGAGGGCCGTGGCCGCCGACGAGGATGAGGAACTGGTGGCAGCGCTCGTCGATGCCTACGAGGACATCCGCGCCGGCCTCGGCTACTGCAAGCCGGCCGAGGTGTACGGGGCCTTCCCGACCGATCCGTACTCGCACACTCCTGCGGGCCGCGGCGCCAAGCAGCCGGGGATGACCGGCCAGGTGAAGGAGGAGGTGCTCACCAGGCTCGGCGAGCTCGGGGTTCGCGTCGAGGACGGGTGCATCGTGGTCCACCCGATCCACCTTCGAGCATCCGAGTGGCTTCTGGCCGCGTCGACGTTCGAGTACATCGATGTCCGGGGGAGCCTGGAACATCTTGACCTTCCTGCAGGTTCGCTCGCCTTCACGTTCTGCCAGGTGCCGGTCGTCTACCACCAGTCCGGCACTCTCACGGTGCGAGTGCACCAGACTGACGGAACCGTCGTGGAGTGCTCGGGCGGGCGCGTCCCGCCGTACGTGAGTGCCGGCGTGTTCGGCCGGCGAGGACGGACGCGCCTGATCGAGGTGCACACGCCCGCGTCTGGGTGAGCGCCTTCGCTGGGCAGCCATCGTCAGCGCGAGACGCCCCCTCGAGATCGCTACCGTGGAGGCATAGCCCAGCGAAGGACGTGACGCCGATGGCGACCACGACGAAGGGTCAGCGACTGCCTCCCCGTTGGTTCGTTGTCTCTGCCTGGCACGTGCACCGAGCCATCTATCGGGCGACCGCCGGGAGAATGGGGTTGTGGAGGCCCCGACCCGGCAAGTGGGGTGCTCTGCGTCTCACCACGACGGGTCGGCGGACCGGGCAGGCCCGAAGCGTGATGATCGGCTACTTCGAGGACGGCCCCAACCTCGTGTCGATGGCGATGAACGGCTGGGGAGCAGGTGAACCGGCCTGGTGGCTCAACCTGCAGGCCCACCCGGACGCCGTCGTCGACCTCCGCGGGGAGCACCGCGACGTACGTGGGCGCGCAGCAGCGGGAGTCGAGCGCGAGCGGCTGTGGCAGCAGTGGCGGGAGATCGACGAGGGCCTCGACGGATTCGCCGCCCTGCGGCCGACGGAGACGGCGGTCGTCGTGCTCGAGCCCCGCGCGGTCGGGTAGCGCGGGCCGATGCCGTCGTGACCGCTCAGCCCCCGGAGGAGTCCGCCAGAGGGTCCTGCACGAACGGGTCTGCGTCGCGATCCGCCGAGTCCCCTGCCGTGCCGGGCATGATCTCGAAGCCCAGCTCGAAGTGCGTCAACAGCCCGGCGAGGGTCTGCAGGACGCCGGCGTCGCCGTCGAGCGTCGCGGTGCCGTCGGCGATCTGCTGAAGGAGGGGGGCGGTTCCGATCATCGCCCGCTCGAGGTCGGATCGGTTGATCGTGATCGAGAGGTCCGCATCGTCGGCGAGGAAGCCCGCGAGGTTGGTCAGGGCCCCGTTGCTCAGCTCGACCACGAACGTCTCGTCCGTGTCGGGCGTGACCAGGTTGACGACGAACGCCTCACCCTCGGACCGGACGGGGTCCAGGCGGATGCCGAGGTAGTCGAGGAACTGGCTGGTCGACAGCGCACTGATGAGATCCGGTCCGGTGGTCGATGGCGTGACCCCACCCGGGATCCCTGAGCGGAGCTCGAGGGCCGCAGCGAGGAAGCTGTTGCGAACGCTGGCGCTCTCCTGCTGGTAGCCGACCTGCTCGAAGGCATCGGCCAATAGCTGGCGTGCTTCAGCGTTGCCCGGTTCCGCGTAGACCACCTTGTTCAGGATCTCGATCGCGAGGAGGTACGCGCCCTCGCCGAGAAGCTCGCTCGCTCGGGACACGATTGCGTCGGCGCCGCCCATCATCTCCACGTACAGCGGTGCCGAATCACGTGGGGACAGGGGGATGAGTGTTGCCGGGTTGCCGTCCCAGTACCCGATGTACCGGTTGATGACCGCCCGCGAGTTGTGCGCCACCGAGCCGTGGTAGCTGCGTGCCGCCCACCTCTGGGCGAGGCTGTCAGGAACCCGGTAGACGTTGTGGATCTCGTTGATCGTCACGCCCTGGTTCGCCAGGTGAAGGACGCCGTTGTTCAGGTGCGCGTAGGTGTCCCGTTGAGTTCGCATGACCTCCTGGATGCGGTCGTTGCCCCATCTCGGCCAGGTGTGCGAGGCGAACATGACCTCCGCCTCGCGACCGAAGAGGTACAGGGCCTTGTTGATCTGGCGTGACCACTCGAGGGCGTCGCGGACCAGCGCGCCCCGGAGGGTGTAGATGTTGTGGACCGTGGCGACGATGTTCTCGGCCGCCCAGAAGGCCTTCCAGTCGGGGAACCAGGTGTTCATCTCCGCGGGTGCCTCGGTGCCCGGCGTGTTCTGGAAGATCATCCGCACACCGTCGACGGTGAGCTCCTGGATGTCGCCGGTGATGTCGACGGTTGGCGCGATGAGTCCCGAGGTACCTGCCGCGACGCCCTTGCCGATGGCCTGGTCGACATGGCCGAACGGGCTGCGATCGAGGAGCGAGCCGTACTGGTAGAACATCCGCCGGTTCATCGCATTCCCGGCGTAGACGTTCTCCGCGACCGCGTGCTCGAGGAATCCCGATGGTGCGATCACTGGCACCTTGCCGCTGCGCACGTCGGCCACATCGACCACCCCGTGCGCCCCGCCGAAGTGATCGCCGTGGGAGTGCGAGTAGACGACGGCGACCACGGGGCGTTCGCCCAGGTGCTCGGTGACCAGGGCGAGGGCGGCGGCCGCGGTCTCCTTCGCGGTCAGCGGGTCGAAGACGATCCAACCCGTGTCGGACCTGATGAAGCTGATGTTCGCGAGATCGAAGCCACGAACCTGGTAGATCCGGTCTGGCACGACCTCGAACAGCCCGTACTCCATGTTGAGGATCGCCTGGCGCTGCAGCGACGGGTGGATGCTGTCGAAGTCCTGCCCGTCCAGCAGGAAGTCGTAGGCGCCGATGTTCCAGGCCACATGCCCGGCCTCGGCCATGATCTGGCGGTACTCGGGCGCAGCGAGGAAGCCGCGTCGGGCCTCCTCGACGTCGCGACGGTCCCCGAACGGCAGGGAGTCACGAGCTGATTCCTGGGCCGCCACCGTTGAGGCCGAGGGCTGCTTGCCGAGAGGGTGGAAGTGCTCTGTCATCTGTCGACCTCCGTCTGCGAGACCGTGACCTGCTGCCACTCGGTGTCCCTGTCCGACCCTAAGCGTCGGTGACTGGCTCAGCACGCGGGCTGCCCCCATCGTCCGGGTTCGCGGGCCGGTTCCGCCGCCGGAGCGTCGATAGGCTCGAGCGGCGGGGCGCCGGGCCAGGCGCTCGCAGGGAGGACACGCCATGCGGTTCGGTCACTTCGATGACGAGGCCCGCGAGTACGTCATCACCACGCCGCGCACGCCGTATCCGTGGATCAACTACCTCGGCTCTGAGGGGTTCTTCTCGCTGCTGTCCCACCAGGCGGGCGGCTACAGCTTCTATCGCGATCCGCGCCTGCGCCGGCTGACCCGGTACCGCTACAACAACCTCCCGAACGACGCGGGTGGCCGATACCTCTACGTGAATGACGGCGGAGATGTCTGGACGCCCTCGTGGTTGCCGGTGAAGGCGGACCTGGACCACTTCGAGGCACGGCACGGCCTGGGGTACTCGAGGATCACGGGGGAGCGGAACGGGATCTCGGTGTCGACGACGTTCTTCGTGCCGCTTGGTGAGAACGCCGAGGTGCAGCGGATCGCCGTGACGAACACGTCCGACGTCCCGAAGGACGTCACGCTGTTCTCCTTCGTCGAGTTCTGCCTCTGGAACGCGCACGACGACCAGACCAACTACCAGCGCAACCTGTCCATCGGCGAGGTGGAGGTCGAGCAGGACGGACCGTTCGGGTCGGCGATCTACCATCGCACCGAGTACCGGGAGCGGCGCGACCACTACGCGGTCTTCGCGGTCAACGCCCGGGCCGACGGGTTCGACACCGACCGGGACGCCTTCCTCGGCCCGTTCAACAGCATGGCCGAGGCGGCCGTCCCACGGACCGGGCGCTCAGCCGACTCGGTTGCGTCCGGCTGGTATCCCATCGGGTCGCACTCCATCCGGGTCGATCTCGCCCCGGGCGAGACCCGGGACCTGGTCATCGTCCTCGGCTACGTCGAGAACCCTGCTGATGCGAAGTGGGAGGACGATGCCCACCAGGTGGTCGACAAGCGGCGGGCGCACGAGCTGCTGGCCCGATTCGCGAGCGCCGAGCAGGCCGATGCCGCCCTCGATGCGCTGAAGCAGCACTGGACGGCGCTGCTGTCGACCTACCGAGTCTCGAGCACTGACGACAAGCTCGACCGGATGGTCAACATCTGGAACCAGTACCAGTGCATGGTCACCTTCAACATGTCGCGTTCGGCCTCGTACTTCGAGACCGGCATCGGCCGCGGCATGGGCTTCCGTGACTCGAACCAGGATCTGCTGGGGTTCGTCCACCTGATCCCGGAACGCGCACGCGAGCGGATCCTCGACATCGCCGCCACGCAGCTCCCGGACGGCTCCGCGTACCACCAGTACCAGCCCCTCACCAAGCGCGGGAACGACGACATCGGCTCGGGCTTCAACGACGATCCGCTCTGGCTCATCGCCGGGGTCGTCGCGTACGTGAAGGAGACGGGGGACTTCTCCATCCTCGACGAGCAGGTTCCGTTCGACAACGACCCGGCACAGGCGGAATCACTTCTCGAGCACCTCACCCGGTCCTTCGAGTTCACGGTTTCGCACCTGGGACCGCACGGGCTTCCGCTCATCGGTCGTGCCGACTGGAACGACTGCCTGAACCTGAACTGCTTCTCCACCACCCCGGGAGAGTCGTTCCAGACCACCGAGAACCAGGAGGGCGGCGTCGCCGAGTCCGTGTTCATCGCGGCGCAGTTCGTCCTGTACGGAGCGCAGTACGCGGAGCTGGCGCGTCGGCTGGGGAAGGTCCAGACGGCCGATCGTGCCGACGAACTGGTCGGAGCGATGCGCCGATCGGTGCACGATCACGGGTGGGACGGCGAGTGGTTCCTGCGCGCCTATGACTACTACGGCAAGCCCGTCGGCACCGATGCCGATCCCGAGGGCAAGATCTGGATCGAGCCGCAGGGTTTCGCCGTCATGGGCGGAATGGGGGTGGAACCGGGCGACGACGGCTCGACGCCACGGGCACTTCGTGCGCTCGACTCCGTCGAGAGATTGCTCGGGACGCCTCACGGCCTGGTCCTGCAGTACCCGGCCTATACGACGTATCAGGTTCAGCTCGGCGAGGTCTCGACGTACCCGCCCGGCTACAAGGAGAACGGCGGCATCTTCTCCCACAACAACCCGTGGGTGATCATCGCGGAGACGATGGTCGGCCGCGGTGCGCAGGCTTTCGACCACTACAAGCGGATCACCCCGGCGTACCGCGAAGGCATTTCCGACGTGCACCGCCTGGAGCCGTACGTCTACGCGCAGATGATCGCCGGCAAGCAGGCGGTCCGTGCCGGCGAGGCGAAGAACTCGTGGCTCACGGGCACTGCCGCATGGACCTTCGTCGCCGTGTCCCAGTACCTGCTCGGCGTGCGTCCGGACTACGACGGACTGGTCGTCGATCCCCAGATCGGACCCGACGTGCCGTCGTTCACGGTGACGCGCAAGGCGCGTGGTGCGACCTACGTCATCCGGGTGGAGAACTCGGGCGAGGCCGGGAGCCGAGGCAGGCTGGTGGTCGATGGGGCTCCCATCCCAGGCAACGTCGTCCCCTACGCCGCGGAGGGCACGACCGTTCGCGTCGATGTGACCCTGTGACGCACGCGCCGCGTCCGGGGCGGCGCGGGCCCTGACGTTCCGGTCGCCGCTACCCGAGCGGCGTGCGTCTCAGGCGGCTCGAGGGCCTGAGGAAGGCCGGATGATCGCAACCGGAGCGCGCCCGTCGGTCCCCGCATCCGACGTCAGCGGCGAACCTGCGATGAACTCGGACACGAGGCGCGCGAGCTCGCGCGGATGGCTGAAATTGATCGCATGGGCGGCGCCCCTGATGATGGCGGCCGTCGTCGGGGCCGACCGTGCCTTGGCCAGCTGGCGTATCCGCTCGGGTGGCGGGAGCAGCGGATCACGTGTCCCGAGCACGGCCAGCAGCGGAACATCGAGACGCATGAGGGCGGTCGCCGCGTCGAAACGGGTCATGGCGACGAACAGGCGCAGTGCCTCCAGCATGCCGAAGTGCAGGTAGTCGGGAACCGCGACCGTCGCCATGGACACGGGTTCCCGAGGAGCGTCGGCGGCCAGCTGTGCCATCGCCCGGAGCAGGGGCCGGTTGTGCAGCCCTCCCGCCGGAGAGACCATCACGGCCCGCTCGATCCGGTCCGGATGCCGCTCGGCCAACGCCGCCAGGATGGCGCACCCGAGCGAGTTCCCGACGATCGTCGCTCTCTCCACGTCGACGGCGTCCAGGATCGACACCGCCATGTCCGCGAGTGCCGGAACCGTCGGCGCGTTGTCTGCGCGCGGGCTCCGACCGAAGCCGGGCAGGTCCGGAACGAAGGTCGGATGCACGTCCGCCAGCAGCTCTGCGGTGGGCACCATGTACGCGCCGGAGATGGCGAATCCGTGCAGGTGGAGGACTGGTGGCGCGCCCGTCTCCGGATCGCTGCGCCGCAGGAAGACGGGGGTTCCCCCAGCCAGCACCCATTCCTCGCGGAGCGGTGACCTGTCCTCAGGCATGCCCGAACTCTAGGTGGCCGACGGGTTCCGGCCCAGCCCCCACGAGGCGGGTCGGCCGGGCGGCGGGACGAGGTGTGGTGCGCCTGGCCTGCGGACTCTGACCAAGGCTTCGACGGCAGGCACGCGCGAGAATGAGGGCAACGACTCACCCGAGGTGGGGTGGTCATTGTGGCTGTGCGAGACCTGCTGGATCGGTTCCGGCCCGCCGGCACACCGGGTGCCGCCGCGCCCTCGGGCGTTCCCGTGGACAGGAACCGGCAGCGCGAGGACGAACTCATGCCGGTGCTCGTGCTCCTCGCCGAGACGGAGCAGGAGTCAGACGCGGTGCGCCGGAGCGGCCGAGATCGGGCGGAGCATGCCCGGTCTGAGGCGAACGCGGTCGCCGCCTCCACGGTGGCCACGGCCAGGGACCAGGCCGAAGCGGCCCGGGCTGAGGCGGCTGCCCGACAGCACCGGATCAACGAAGCTCGCGCCGCGGACGAGATGAAGGCGGCCCACCGGCGTGCGGGCGAGATCGCGTCGACAGCGTCCGAACGGAGCCCGGCCGTGGTCGACGCTGCGGTGCAGGCTGTGCGAGCGGCGCTGCTCAGCCCCCTAGGGGCGCGTTCGACGACTACCGGCGGGTCGTCATGAGCGCCCGTTGGGTGGCAGCCACCGTGCGCGCACGCGCGGCCGGCCGCCGTCGACTCGGTTCCGCACAGGTTCGCGCGCTCGCGGCCTCGCCCTCCTTGGGAGAGGCGCTCGGTCGACTCAGTTCCGGCCCCTACGGGCACGACGTCCACACGGGGCAGTCGCTGCGGCAGGCGCAACACGGTGTCTCAGCCACCTTCCTCTGGGGTCAGCGGGTGCTGGCCGGGTGGCTCGGCCCCGGCGGCGGAGAGGCGATGCGTGTGCTGGCGGGATGGGCCGAGATAGCGAACGTGGACGCCCTGCTGGCCACCTACTCGGGCGATTCCGACGTCGCCCCCGCGTACGAGTTGGGGACGCTGGCGACGGCCTGGCCACACCTGGCGACCGCGGGGAACAGGGCGGAGCTGCGTGAGTCGTTGGCACGATCCGCGTGGGGCGATCCCGGTTCCGAGGACCAGCGCGACATCCAGGCCGCCATGCGCCTGACGTGGTGCTCCAGGGTGTCGTCGTCCGTGCCCGAGACGGCCGACTGGGCGGCCGGTGCCGCCACTCTCGTCACGGCTCACGAGCTGATGGATCCCCTGTCACGGCCCAGCCCGGCGTTCGCCGGCCAGGTCGCACGGGCCCTCGGCCCACGTGCCGTCGCGTGCACGTCACTCGACGAGCTGCGAGAGGCCGTGCCGTCGTCCGCGAGGTGGGTTCTCGCCGACGTGGTCGGCCCCGACGACCTCTGGCGGGCCGAGTCAGCGTGGTGGCGCCGCCTGGAGATCGACGGCGCTCGCTTGGCGCGGTCGCCGGGTTTCGACATCGTGCCCGTCGTCGGCGTCATCGCGCTGCTGGCCGTGGACGCGTGGCGCGTCCGGGCCGCGCTCGAGCTCGCTGACCGGGGAGGCCGACCGATGGAGGTCTTCGATGCCGTCGTCTGAGCGGGGCGGACCCGTACGGATGAGTCGCGTGGCGCTGGTCGCGCCCACTCCGGCGATGCGAGACCTGCTGGCCCGGGTAGCCGACGCCGGCGCCGTGGAGCTCGACGTCCCGTCGACACCGGACGCACTCCCGGGTCCAGCCGCCCGCGCACTGCAGCGCCTCGGTGGTGCACGCGCCACTCCGGTCATCTGCGATCCCGCGCCGCAACTGGACCGTGCGGAGGAGGAGCAGAGCGTCGACATCGTCGCAGGGGAGGCGGCGCTGGAGAGGGCGTCGGCGTCCGCTGTGACCTCGCGCGAGGCCACGGCGTTCGCGGGCTGGATGCCGACGGAGTCGGTGGCGGACCTGCGGGCCCGCCTCGCGCCTGTCGGCGGCGCCGTCGTGGAGCTGCCGCACCCGAAGGGGAGCCCCCCGCCGACACTCCTGCGCCGTCGAGGTGAGTCGCAGCCGTTCACCACCCTCGTCGAGATCTACGCGACCGTCCCGTACCAGGACATCAATCCGACTCCGTTCGCCGCCGTCACGTTCGTGCTGATGTTCGGCATCATGTTCGGGGACGTGGGGCAGGGCCTCCTGCTCGTCCTCCTCGCCGTCCTGGCGCGAATCGGCCACCCGAGGATGCTCGGCCGACTGCGTCCCGCGAGCCTCCTCATCGGCGCCGCCGGGGTGGCCGCCACCTGCATGGGATTCGCCTACGGCGAGTTCTTCGGGCCGACGGGCGTCATCGAGCCGCTGTGGATGTCGCCGCTTGACGACCCGCTCACCCTCCTGGCGGTGGCGCTCGCCTTCGGCGCCGTGCTCCTCGCGGTGGCCTACGCGATCGGCACAGCCAACCGGGTTCGGGAGGGAGGCTGGACCTACGCGCTGTATGCGCCCACCGGCTTCGCGGGTGCCACCCTCTTCCTGAGCATCGCGCTCCTCACGGCCGGTCTGCTGCTGGCCATGACGTGGCTGGTTGCGGTGGCAGCGGTCGTCGCGGCGGTCGGGCTGGGCCTGTCCTTCGTCGGTCTCTACGTGGCCGCTGGTCGAGGGGGGTCCGCCGTCATGGAGGCCGTCGTCGGGCTCTTCGACGTGGTGATCAGCCTTGCCTCGAACATCGTGTCGTTCGCACGACTCGCAGCGTTCGGGCTCGTGCACGCCGCAATCGGAACCGTCGTGTGGACCGCCACGACCGGGCTGTGGGGCGGCGGGCTCGGCGCCTCCATGGCGGCCGTGCTGGTCTTCGTCCTCGGCAACGCGCTCGCCTTCGCGCTTGAGGCTCTCGTCGCCGCCGTGCAGGCACTGCGGCTCGAGTACTACGAACTGTTCTCCCGGGTGTTCGAGGGCGAGGGTCGCCCCTTCCGCCCGTGGCATGCATCGGTCGTCCCGCTGCCGGAGTCCCTGACGCCCGGCGTGGGGACGCCCGCCCGTCCTGAGAAGGAGATGTCGTCATGACTGTCCTGGGAACCCTGCTGGTGGCGGTGCCCGTCACCGCGGCCATCGTCGCGTCCGCCGTCCTGGTGCTGCGCCGCCGCCCCCGATGGGCGGGTGCTGTCCTGGCCGGCGCTGGAGCCCTCGTCGGGATCGTGGCGCTTGCCCTGATCGGGGTGGCGGCGTCGACGGGACCGGCCGTCGCTGACGCGGTCGGCTCGGTCTCCGTCGTGGCCGCGGACACGACGACCGCCACGTCCGATTCCGCCTGGGCGGCGCTGCTGGGGGCTGCCATCGCCGTCGCGGGGTCGTCCATCGGCGCCGCCATCGCGGTTGCCTACACCGGCGCCGCTGCCCTCGCCGCGGTGAGCGAGCGACCGGAGATCTTCGGACGAGCCATGGTCGTGGTGGGACTTGCCGAGGGCATCGCGATCTACGGCCTCGTCGTGGCGGTCATCCTGATGGGGAAGGCGTGAGCGATGAGCCGGATCGTCGTCCTGGGTGAGCGCAGTCGCGTTGCAGGCTTCGCCCTGACGGGCGTCGAGGTCGTCGTCGCCGACGATGACTCGAGCGCCGTGGCGGCCTGGAACGGACTCGGACCGGACGTCGCCGTGCTCGTTCTCACGCCGGGGGCGGCCGAAGCCCTGACGGATGTGCTCAGTCGTGAGCGGCCGACGCCGGGGCGACCCCTTCCGGTCGTCATGCCGGAGGTGACCTGGTGAGCGGACAGCTCGACGTCTCGGCCGCGCGCGCGGCCCTGGCTCCCGTGCGCTCGGCGGTGCTCGACGCGGCCCACGCCGAGTCCGAGCGCGTGCTCACGGCAGCAGAGGACGATGCGCGCTCCCTGATCGCGGACGCCGAGGCGCGGGCCAGCGCGCTCGTCGACCTCGCACGGAAGGAGGGCGACGCCGACGCCGCTGTGGCCCTCGCCACGGAGCGGTCCCGGGCTCGTCGCCGCGCGAGGGGAGTCGTGCTGAAGGCCCAGGGAGATGCCCATGCTGCCCTTGTTGCCGCAGCACGCTCGGCGGTCACGCGGCTCGCGGACGACGACGAGTGGCCGGCGATGCGCGAGGTCCTCCTCGATCGACTTCACGACGCCCTCGGTCCCGACGCCGAGGTGGTCGACATGGACGGAGGCATAACGGGACGCTCCGGGGCCGTCGAACTGGATCTCAGCCTCGCTCAGCTCGCCGACTCCGCGCTCGGCGCCATGGGCGCCAGGATCGAGGAGGTGTGGCAGCCGTGACTGTGACGGCACGTCCCGCGGACACCCGAAGGTCCGTCGGATCGGTGACCAGGGTGGACGGGCCGCTGGTCGAGATCCGAGGACTCGACGGAGTGTCGATGTCGGAACTGCTGCACCTGGGGCCGCACGACCTGCTGGCTGAGGTGGTGTCCCTCACCGGATCCTCGGTGAGTGCCCAGGCCTACGAGTACACCGGCGGCTTGCGCCCCGGCGATCCGGTCGTCCGGCTCGATCACCCGCTCTCGGCGCGCCTCGGGCCCGGCCTCCTCGGTGGCGTGTTCGACGGGCTGCTGCGACCGCTGGACGACGCGGGGACCTGGCTCGAACCGGGCCAGCAGGAGGCGGGAGGGGATCCGTCTCGGATGTGGGAGTGGACGCCCGATGTGGTTCGCGGCAGTCGGGTCACTGACGGCGACGTGCTCGGCCATGTCATCGAGGGATCTCTCGAGCATCGGGTGATGGTGCCGGTGGGCGTGTCGGGGTCGGTGACCGATGTGCGGGCGGCGGGATCGGTGAACGGCGCGGACAAGGTTGCCCGCGTCGACGGTGTGCCCGTCGGGCTGGGTCACTGGTGGCCGGTGCGCCGTCCGCGGCCCGCAGCGGAGCGACGCGAGGCCGCCGTCCCGCTCCAGACCGGCCAGCGGGTGGTCGACGTCCTCTTCCCCCTCGCGAGGGGGAGTTCCGCCGCGGTGCCGGGCGGTTTCGGCACGGGGAAGACGATGCTGCTGCAGCAGATCGCGAAGTGGTGCGACGCCGACGTCATCGTGTACGTCGGATGCGGGGAGCGCGGCAACGAGATGGCCGACGTCCTTGACGACCTGCGGTCCATCGTCGATCCGCGGACCGGCGGGCGCCTGATGGATCGGACGGTCATTGTCGCGAACACGTCCAACATGCCGATGATGGCGCGCGAGGCGAGCATCTACGCGGCCGTCACTGTCGCCGAGTACTACCGCGATATGGGCTACGACGCTGTGGTCATCGCCGATTCCACGTCGCGATGGGCGGAGGCGCTGCGCGAGTTCGCCTCCCGGACCGGGGCGCTGCCGGCCGAGGAGGGCTATCCCGCGAGCCTGGCGTCGGCGCTGGCCGCCTTCTACGAGCGTGCCGGTCGCGTCCGGACTCTCGGCGGCGCAGACGGTTCCGTCACCATCATCGGTGCGGTGTCGCCGCAAGGCGGTGATCTCACCGAGCCGGTGACGGCGCACACGGAGCGGTTCGTCCGCACGTTGTGGACCCTCGATCGCGACCTTGCCTACGCGCGCCACTACCCGGCGGTGTCCTGGGTCGGCTCGTTCTCCCGCGATGCCGATGTGCTGGCCGCCTGGCACGCCGGTCGCGGCGACTCGGGATGGGCCCGTCAGCGGGCTCGGGTCGTGTCGCTGCTGGGTTCGGCAGACCGGCTGGCCGAGCTCGCCGAGCTCATGGGCGTCGGAGCGCTGCCGGGCCACGAGCGGATGGTGCTCCTGGGCGGGCGCCTCGTGCGCGAGGGCCTGCTGCAGCAGTCTGCGCTCAGCGCGGTCGACGCGTGGTGCGGTCCAGAGAGGTCCGCGGCGCTCCTGACTGCCACCCTCGACGTTCTCGATGCCTGCCAGGCGGCGGTCGCCCGGGGGATTCCAGCCGCCAGCGTGGAGGAGGTCGACTTCACTCCTGTCCTCAGGGCTCGCGAGGAGGCGGCCGGGGAGGGTGACGAGTCGAGGCATGCCATCGCGCGGGCCCGGGACCTGGTTCTTGCAGAGGTGGAGGCGCTGGGATGACGACCGGACTGGCGTGGCCGCGGGTCGAACGGCTCGGTGCTGCCGAGCTGCGGGGTCCGCTGCTCGTCATGTCAGGCGTCAGCGGGGTGGGCTGGGACGAGTTCGCCCGCATCCGGACGCCCGAGGGACCTGACCGGCACGGCCTCGTCCTCGCCGTGGACCGCGACCTCGCGGTCGTCGAGGTGCTGGAGGGGACCGAGGGCCTTCGGCCCGAGGACACCCGTGTGTCGTTCGACGGGGCGCCGCTGCGCATCCCGGTCGGCGAATCCTGGCTCGGCCGGACGTGCAACGGGCGTGGTGAGCCCGTGGACGGCGGACCTCCGGTCATGGGGGACCGGCTCGTACCGGTCGCAGGTCTGCCCATCAATCCGGTCAGGCGCCAGCCGCCCGCCGAGCCCGTCCTCACCGGGATCTCGGCCATCGACGCCCTCACCACCCTCGTCCGCGGCCAGAAGCTCCCGGTGTTCTCCGTGGCCGGACTGCCCCACCTCGAACTGGCGACACAGGTGGCGGCCCAGGCGTCGGTCGGAGGGGAGCCGTTCTCCGTCGTGTTCGCCGGGATGGGCCTGACGCACCCGGACGCGGACGCCGTGCGCGATGCACTGGAGGAGCGGTCTGCGGGCGACGAGCTCGTCCTCCTGGTCAACACCGCCGACGATCCGGTGATCGAGCGCATCCTCACGCCGCGCATCGCGCTCACCGTCGCCGAGCACCTCGCGTTCGAGCTCGGACGGCACGTGCTGGTGGTCATGGCCGACATGACCAGCTACTGCGAGGCCGTCCGGGAGGTCTCCGCCGCGCGCGGCGAGATCCCTGGACGTCGCGCCTACCCCGGTTACCTGTACAGCGACCTCGCGTCGCTGTACGAGCGCTGCGGTCGGATCCGCGGGATGCCCGGCTCGGTCACCCTCGTCCCTGTTCTCACCATGCCCGGTGGTGACATCACGCACCCGGTGCCTGACCTCACGGGATACATCACGGAAGGGCAGATCGTCCTGTCCAACGAGGTGGACGCCCGGGGTGTGTACCCGCCGATCGATCCGCTCGGATCGCTGTCACGGCTCATGAGACGCGGTGCCGGCGCGGGTCGCACCCGGGACGACCACCTCGACGTGGCCGCGCAGCTGCTCGCCGCGCTCGCGCACGCGCAGCAGGTACGGAGTCTGGCCGACCTCGTCGGCGAGCGGGCGCTGGGAGCAACCGACCGCCTGTACCTGCGCTTCGAGGAGGCCTTCTACCGGGACCTCGTCGATCAGCGGAAGGACGAGGCGCGAGACCTCGGCGACACGCTCGACCGCGGTTGGACGGCGTTGTCGGTACTGCCCCGCCGGGAGCTGTCCATGCTCGACACCGCGCAGATCGCCGCGCACTACTCGCCTGCTGAGGGGTCGTCATGACCAGGGTGCGCGGGATGCCGTCGGGCCGAGCTGGGCGCGGATGGCTGGTGCGCCGCGTCGGCACTGCCGGTCGCGCGGCTTCGCTGCTGGATCGCAAGCTCCGAATACTGCGCCGTGAGCAGGAGCGGTACACCCGTCGATCCGAGGAGGCCCTCGAAGAATGGACGCGGGCGCTTGCCTCGGCAGAGGAGTGGGCACTGCGGGCCGCGCTGCTCGGCGGCGCCGGTGCGCTGGTGCCGGAGCTCGACGGGGCCAGTGCCGACGTGACCGTCGAGTGGTCGGCGGTCATGGGAGCGCGATTCCCCTCCTCCGCGCGGGTGGACCTGCCCGACCTGCCACCAGGATCGTGGCTCCCGGCATCGTCGGCCGTCGACGCAGCGGCCGCTGCCTACCGCGTGGCCCTGGAGGCGGCAGTCGATGCGGCCGTGTCACGCGCCGCCGCACGGGTCGTCACGGAGGAGATCGACGCCACCCGGTTCCGCAAGCGGGCGATCGAGGACCGATGGCTGCCGCGGCTGCAGGCGGCGTCCGCCGAGCTGGACCTCGTCCTGTCCGAGACTGAGGCGGGCGAGGCGGGCCGGCTTCGACTCGCGGCCGCTTCCCAGGGTCGCGACGCACACCGAGGCGGATCATCGCTCATGGCCAAGGGGGTCAACGATGCCCAATGACACGCGCGCAAGCGTCTCCGCGACCCGACTGCCTCATCCAGACGATGGAGCCTCGCCGATGCAGGTCCTGCTCGGCGTCCACGACTCGCCTGCGTCCATGCGGGCGGCACGCTTCGTCATCGAGCTGGCCCGCGGCTCCGGCGCGGCGGTCCTGGCCGTGACCGTCGTTCCGGACGGCCCGGTGTCGGAGGCCCTGGCGAGAACCTCACGCGAGCCCGCGGGGGACCAGCGTCGGCATGCGGCCGCTGCCGCGGTGCTCCGGCATGTGATCTCCATGGCCGAGGCCGCAGGCGTCACCGTCGAGGGGAGAGAGCTCGCCGGGGCGGCGGGACCGGCGATCCTCGCGGCTGCCGAGCAGTCGGGCGCCGACCTCATCGTGGTGGGGCGAACCGAGGCG
This sequence comes from Actinomycetes bacterium, assembly GCA_024641635.1. Classification (GTDB taxonomy): domain Bacteria; phylum Actinomycetota; class Actinomycetes; order S36-B12; family S36-B12; genus UBA10649. The sequence goes on from JAHECS010000027.1 coordinate 22,580, forward strand.
CCCGACCCGCACGGTCACATCGGCGACGTCGCCCTCCACGTGCTCGAACTGGCGGACGTGCCCGTGGTGGCCGTTCCCTAGGCCCGAGTCATTGGTGAAGCTGCTCGGCCCAGTCGGCCGGGACCTTGCCCTCGGGCCCCGGCTTCGCCTGGTCCTCGGGATGATGCAATGGCGGAGCGAGGTCCGGACCCTCGACCGCGTCGTCGAGGTCGAATGACCAGAACCAGGACTCGCCGGGTTCGAAGCTCGCGATGATCGGATGGCCCTCCGCCCTCGCGTGCTTCGACGCATGCTGGCTGGGTGACGAGTCGCAGCAGCCGATGTGACCGCACTGGGCGCAGCGTCGGAGGTTGAGCCACCACCCGGCGTCCTGGCCCGCGAGGCACTCGACGCAACCGTCACCGCTCGGAGGAACGGTGGGATCGATTCCTGACATCTGGGACATCGCCTCAGTATCGCGACGTCGACGTTGGCTGTCCACGGTTCGGGCGCGCATCGCGACGGGGTTGTTGGGGGAAAGCATTCGTATTCCTTGACGATCGGCGATCCAGCGAGCAGGGTGACTGTCTCGGGGATGCCAGGCGGTGATGCCGTCGGACTTCCTGCCTTGGAGCGCCGTCGTCGGATCGTGAGGAGTTGGTCAGGCTCATGACTGAGCAGGTCGAGGCACTCAGGAGGGAGCTCGAGGACGAGCTGGCGAAGGTCGCGCAGTTCCCCCACTACAACCCGGGACCGGTGCTCCGCCTCGACGCCGATGGCGTGGTCCTGCTCGCCAACCGGGCCGCCGACGAGCTTCTGGGCATCGACGACCTGCACGACCGCTCATGGCTCGAGGTGTGCCGGGGGCTCAGCGACTCCGACTGGTCGCTGGCCGTGGCCGCGGTGGACGAACCGTTCGGCTTCGAGGCCGAGTTCGGGGAGCGCACCTTCAGCTTCCAGCATGTCCGCGTCCCGGGTGAGGACATCGTCTTCGCGTTCGGCACCGACATCACCGAGCGGCATCGAGCCGAGGCGCAGCTCAGGGAGGTGGCCCGCTTCCCTGACATGAACCCCGGGCCGGTCGTGCGGATGGACACGTCGGCCACCGTCCTCCTGAGCAACGCGGCCGCCCGCGCGGTGTTCGGCGGGGATCTCGTGGACCGGTCGTGGCTCGACGTGTGCCCGGGCATCGACGACGAGTTCTGGCAGCGGGTCCTGGCAACCTCCGACGTCGTCGCCCGGGAGGCGAGTGTCGACGGCTCCATCTATCTCTTCGCACATCGGCACGACCGCCGCACCGGGCTCGTGTTCGTCTTCGGATCGGACATCACCCAGCACAAGATGACCGAGCGAGCGCTCGTCCAGTCGGAGAAGATGGCCACCCTGGGCACGCTGGCGGCGGGAGTGGCCCACGAACTGAACAACCCGGCTGCCGCTGCCCGGCGTGCGGCGGGGCAGCTGGCGGATGCCCTGCAGAAGGTGGACGCGGCGCACGTCGCGTTGAACGAGGCCCATCTCGGACCCGCATCCTGGGCACTCGTCCGTGAGCTCGAGCAGCGGGCACGGACAGCTGTGCCGGCCTCCGCCGACCTGAGTGGCATGCACCGGGCCGATGCCGAAGGAGCCATCGAGGACTGGCTGGATCGGCAGGGGATCGCCGATGCCTGGGAGCTGGCGCCCGCCCTGTGCGCGATCGAGTTGGGCCCCGCGCGGCTGGCGGAGATCGCTGGACAGGTCGAGCCCGAAGCCCTGGCCGCAGTCGTGACGTTCGCGGCACGAACCGTGCCGGTGTACGCGCTCGCCCGCGAGATCGGTGAGAGCTCCTCGCGGATCTCCGAGATCGTCAACGCGCTGAGGGGATACTCCTTCCTCGGCCTTGCCCCTTCGCAGGACGTGGACGTGCACCGCGGGATCGACGACACCCTGGTCATCCTCAACAGCAGGATCCCCGAGGGCGTGGCGGTGCACCGGCGATTCGACCCGCAGGTTCCGCTCCTGGAGGGATTCGGCGGTGAGCTCAATCAGGTCTGGACGCACCTGCTCGACAACGCACTGGACGCCGTCGGTGCCCACGGCGAGATCACTGTCACGACCCGCCACTCTGCCGGGGCCGTCGAGGTCGAGGTGGCCGATGACGGACCCGGGATGTCCGCCGACGTCGTCGACCGGGTGTTCGACCCCTTCTTCACGACGAAACCTCAGGGCCAGGGCACCGGACTGGGGCTGTCGACGTGTCACTCGATCGTCGTGGACCAGCACGGCGGCGACATCGTCGTGAGCTCCTCTCCGGGCAGCACCCGGTTCACCGTGAGCCTGCCCGTGCGTTCCCGTCAGGCAGTGCGCGACGGCGGTGACGCGTCGGCCTCGGGGGTGATCGAACTGGAGGACGGATCGGCGATGACCTGACGGCACCCCTGTGGTGCGAGGTACGCTCGCGACGCCTCGATTTCCCAGACCGCCCTGCAGCAGAAGGGTCGAATACACGTCCCATGGCCAAGCCCACGATCCTCACCGTCGACGACGACCCGATGGTCTCCCAGGCGATCACCCGCGACCTTCGCGAGCGCTATGGGTCCACGCACCGCATCGTGCGCGCGTCGTCCGGAGCGGAGGCACTCGACGTGCTTCGCGAGCTCGCGCTCCGCGATCGGCCGGTGGCCATGGTCGTCACCGATCAGCGCATGCCGGAGATGACCGGTACCGAGATGCTCGCTCAGGCCCGGGAGTTCGTTCCGGACGCGAAGTTCCTCCTGCTGACGGCGTACGCCGACACGGACGTCGCCATCAAGGCGATCAACGACATCGGGCTCGACTACTACCTCCTCAAGCCCTGGGACCCACCCGGCGAGCGCCTGTATCCGGTCACGGACGACCTGCTCGGGGACTGGCAGGCGGCGCATCCGCAGGCCGAGACCGACGTGCGAATCGTGGGGCACCGATGGTCTGACCGCAGTCACGACCTGAAGACCTTCCTCGCGCGCAACCACGTCCCGTACGGCTGGCTCGACGTGGACCGAGACCGCGAGGCGATCAGGCTGGTCGAGCTCGCCGGAGCCGAGCCGGACGACCTGCCGCTGGTGATCCTCCCCGACGGACTGATGCGAGCTCCCACGACACGGGCGCTCGCGGATGCGCTGGGCCTGCGCACGCAGGCGGAACAGCCGCTCTATGACCTGTGCATCGTCGGCGGCGGTCCGGCGGGCCTCGCGGCAGCCGTGTACGCGGCCTCCGAAGGCCTGAGCACCGTCGTCGTGGAGAGGCACGCACCGGGCGGGCAGGCGGGACAGAGCGCGGCCATCGAGAACTACCTCGGATTCCCGAAGGGGCTCTCCGGATCGGACCTCACCCAGCGTGCGGTCGCCCAGGTGGGGCGCTTCGGCGCCGAGATGGTGCTCGCGCGCGACGTGGCCTCGCTGGAGGCCCGGGGACCCGTGCGCGCCGTGGTGTTCGACGATGGAGGGTCCATCGAGGCGCGTTCCGTCATCGTGGCTACGGGTGTGTCGTACCGACTCCTCCAGGGTCCCGGGCTGGACGACCTGACGGGCCGCGGCGTCTACTACGGCGCCACGGCCAGTGAGGCGAGCCAGTGCGAGGGCGACGACGTGTACGTCGTGGGTGCCGCCAACTCGGCGGGCCAGGCGACCCTCAACCTCGCTCGCTTCGCCCGACGCGTCGTCATGGTCGTCCGTGGCTCGTCGTTGGACGCCTCGATGTCGTCGTACCTCGTCGAAAGGATCCTGGCCACGCCCAACATCGAGGTCCGGCTCCAGTGCGAGGTGGTCGGCGGCCGGGGGGAGGGGCACCTCGAGGCGATCACGATCGTCGATCGCGAGTCGAGTGCCGAGGAGGAGGCGACCACGAACTGGCTGTTCGTGTTCATCGGCGCCTCACCTCGCACAGAGTGGGTCGGTCCCGACGTCGCCCGCGATGACAAGGGCTTCGTGCTCACAGGCTCGGCGCTCGGCGGTCGCTCGGAGCCGCCGAGGTGGCCGCTCACCCGGCAGCCCTATCCGCTGGAGACATCGCTGCCTGGTGTCTTCGCCGCCGGTGACGTCCGTCGCGACTCGATGAAGCGGGTCGCATCGGCTGTGGGCGAGGGGGCCATGGCCGTGTCCTTCGTCCACGGATACCTGGCGACGATGTGATCACCCTCGCTGACCTGCGGGCGGTCTCGCTGTTCGACCGGATCCCCGACGACGCGCTGTCGACGCTGATCGCGGACAGCGAGGAGGTGACGTTCGGCAACGGTGATCGGTTATGGCCGGAAGGGGCTCCGGCGGAGTTCTGGTGGGTCCTGATCGACGGCTCGATCGACCTCGTACGGCGCGTCGGCCGCGAGGACTCGGTGGTCGGGCGCTTCGATGTGCCCGGCCGCTGGGCGGGTGGCTTCCAGGCGTGGGACGACGACGGCACGTACCTCGCTACTGGCGTCGGTCGTACGGAGGGTCGTGTCCTTCGGGCCCCGGCGCCGGCCCTCCGAGCCCTCCTGGCCGAGATCCCGCTGGCCGGGCACCTCGTCGACGGGCTCTTCCACACTGCCCGTGCCATCGAGGCCGGGGCAAGGGAGCGGCAGTCGCTCGTGGCCCTGGGCACGCTGGCCGCCGGGCTTGCCCATGAGTTGAACAACCCTGCGGCTGCGGCGGTGCGCGCCGTCGACTCGCTCGCGCAGGCGAGCGGGAGCCTCCTGCAGTCCCTCTCGGTGCTCGCCAACCTCGGCATCTCGGCCGAGCAGTTCGCCGCCCTCGACGCCCTCCGCGGCGAGTTCGACCCGCTCGCTCAGCGCATGGACGGGCTGGCGGCGGCGGATCGGGAGGACGCCGTCACGGACTGGCTCGACGATCACGGGGTAGAACGGGCGTGGGTCATCGCGCCGGCGCTTGCCGCCGCCGGCGCTGACCCCGCCTGGTGCGATCGCGCGGATCAGATCCTCGGTCCGGCCGCACTGGAGTCTGGATTGAACTGGGTTGCCAGCGCCGTGCAGATGACGGTCCTGCTGTCGGAGGTCAAGGAGTCGACCCAGAGGATCTCGAACCTCGTCGGGGCGGTGAAGTCGTACTCGCAGCTCGATCGCGCGTCGATGCAGATGATCGACGTCACGGAGGGCATCGACAGCACTCTGGTCATGCTCGACAGCCGCATCAAGGGCGGCATCGAGGTCCAGCGCGACTACGCGCCCGACCTTCCCCTCATCCAAGCGGTCGCGGGCGAGCTCAACCAGGTATGGACGAACCTCATCGACAACGCGATCGATGCGATGGACGGTCAGGGGCGCCTACTGGTGGCAACGCGAGAAGACGGGGACGCCGTGATCGTCGAGGTCACCGACTCGGGTGCCGGCATGCCGGCCGAGGTGCAGGCGAACGCGTTCAAGCCCTTCTTCACGACCAAGGACGTCGGCACGGGGACCGGTCTCGGCCTTGACATCAGTCGTCGCATCGTCACCGATCGGCACGGCGGCGACATCTCGATCGACTCGATCCCGGGACGCACGACCCTGCGCGTCCGGCTGCCCATGCGGCCCACGAGCTGAGGAGCCGGTACCCGCGTGACGAGCATTGCCGATCGGTACGAAGCCGTTCGCCGGATGACCGAGTCCTTGGCGGAACCGCTCAGCCCCGAGGACCAGACCGTCCAGTCGATGCCTGACGTGAGCCCGACCAAGTGGCACCGCGCCCACGTGACCTGGTTCTTCGAGGCGTTCATCCTCGCGCAGCATGAAGCGGGCTTCCGGGTCCACGACGAGACGTACTGGCTGCTGTTCAACAGCTACTACGAGGCGATGGGGCCTCGCTATCCGAGGCCCGATCGCGGCCTGGTGACGCGTCCGGGCGCGGCCGAGGTGGGGGCATACCGGGCAGCGGTCGACGAGCGGATGGAGCGCCTGCTGCGTTCCCCTGACCTCGATCGTCGCGCGGACGTGACCTCCCTCGTCGAGCTCGGGCTCAACCATGAGCAGCAGCACCAGGAGCTTCTGCTCATGGACATCGCGCACGTGCTGTCCCGCAACCCGCAGCGGCCTTCGGCGTATCCCGAGACCGAGCACGGTGGGACCTACGGCGGAGTCCGACAGGACTGGCTCGACGTGGACGGCGGCATCGTCGAGATCGGAGCGGACGGGGCGGACTTCGCCTTCGACAACGAGATGCCGACGCACGACGTTCTGCTCCGGCCGTTCCGCATCGCTCGCCGCCTCGTGACGAACGCCGAGTGGCTGGACTTCATGGAGGACGGCGGCTACGACCGTGCCGAGCTGTGGCTGTCGGACGGGTGGGCACGAGTTCGTGCGGAAGGCTGGCGGGCACCCCTGTACTGGATCGACGACGACGGCGGCGGCTGGCAGGAGCACACGCTCAACGGCACCCGGCCCGTACGGCTCGAGGACCCGGTCGTGCACGTCAGCCACTACGAGGCAGATGCCTTCGCATCGTGGGCCGGAGCCCGCCTGCCGACGGAGTTCGAATGGGAGACGGCGGCCAGACTGCACGGGAGGGCACCCGATGCCGACCCGCGGCGCATCACGAGCCACCACCCGCTCCCTGCGCGGGAGCGCCCCGACGAAACCATGCTGCAGGCGTACGACACGTGCTGGCAGTGGACGTCCTCGGCCTACCTGCCGTACCCGGGCTTCCGCGTGGCCGACGGGGCCGTGGGTGAGTACAACGGCAAGTTCATGTCCGGTCAGATGGTGCTGCGCGGAGGCGCCTGCGTTACTCCGATGGGCCACGCCCGCGCGACGTACCGCAACTTCTTCCCCCCGCACAGCAGGTGGATGTTCGGCGGCGTTCGACTCGCCCAGGATGCAGGAGACGCTGCTCGTGGCTGATCCACAGCTGATCGACGACGTCCGCGCCGGACTAGGCGGCCAGCCGAAGTCGCTCGCGCCGCGCTGGCTGTACGACGACGCTGGCACCGCCCTCTTCGACGAGATCACGCGGCTGCCCGAGTACTACCCGACCGAGGCCGAGCGCGCCCTGCTGGCCGGAAGCGCCGCTGACGTGGCCGAGGTGTCGGGTGCCCGAGCCATCGTCGAGCTGGGCTCGGGTACCGCGGACAAGACGATGACCTTGCTCGCCGCCTTCGACGCCGCAGGGCTGCTCACGTCGTACATGCCCCTGGACGTGAGCACCGAGGCGCTCGATCGGGCCGCGGAGCGCGCACTCGAGCGCTTCCCCCGGCTGGCCGTCGCGCCGCACCTGGCCGACTTCTCCGGGTACCTGCCGGCGGCGGTCGATCCGCAGCCGCGCCTCGTGGCCTTCCTCGGTAGCACCATCGGCAACTTCCTTCCGGCCGAGCGTCGGGCGTTCCTCGAGCACGTGTCGGCCAGCCTGCGGCCGGGCGACTCCCTGCTCCTGGGCACCGACCTCGTCAAGCCGGTCGACCGGCTCGTGCGCGCGTACGACGATCCGGGCGGCGTGACCGAGCGCTTCATTCTCAACGTTCTCACCATGCTGAACCGTGAGCTCGGCGCCGACTTCCAGGTCGACGACTTCGCCTACGTGCCGCTGTGGGACGCCCGCAATCGACGCATGGACCTGCGCCTGCGGGCCAGGCGGAGTCACCAGGTGCGCATCCCCGGCGCGGCTCTCGCCGTGGCCTTCTTCGAGGGCGAGGAGATCCGGGTGGAGGTCTCCACCAAGTTCCACCTTGACGAGGTCGGTGCGGAGCTGAAGGCCGTCGGGCTGGAGCCGGTTCGGGTGTACTCCGACGACGACTTCGCCCTCACCCTGGCGCTGCGGACGCCCTAGGCGCTCGGCGGAATCCGCTGGAGGGTGAGGGTCTCGCCAGATGTCTCCCCCTGGGCGTAGGTTCTGCGCATGCGCATCGCGATCGGTACTCGCAAGGGACTCTGGACGGCACGCGGGGACGATGACGGCTGGGAGGTCAGCCAGCCACTGCATGACATGGCCGAGTTCGCGTCGGTCGCCTGGATGCCCCGAGCCGACGGCGAGACGCCGCGCCTCATCGTGGGCGCGCGGAGCTGGTTCTGGGGCCCCTCGGTCATGGTGAGCGACGACGACGGGCTCACGTGGTCCGAGCCTGAGTCCGGGGCCGTGCGGTTCCCGCCGGAGGCGGACGCGGCGCTCGAGCGGGTCTGGACCATCCAGCCCGACCCCCGAGAGGCCGACGTCGTCTGGGCGGGGTGCGAGCCGCACTCACTGTGGCGGTCGGCGGACGGCGGCAGCACGTTCGCGCTGAACGCAGCGCTGTGGGCGCACCCCCATCGTGCCGACTGGAGGCCCGGGGCGGGCGGTGCCGCGATCCATACGATCGTGCCGCGCGCGGACGGGTCGATGATCGTGGCGATGAGCACCGGCGGCGTGTACCGCTCGGACGACAGCGACAGCGGCTGGGTGCCCGCCAACAAGGGGATCAGGGCTGAGTTCCAGCCGGACGAGTACCCCGAGTACGGCCAGTGCGTGCACCGCATCGCCGTCGACGCAGCCGACCCCGATCGCGTGTACGCGCAGAACCATGGTGGCGTGTACCGGTCGGATGACTCGGGCACCTCCTGGTCGCCGATCATGGCCGGTCTGCCGGCAGATTTCGGCTTCGTCGTCCTGGCCCACCCGACGCGGGGTGAGACCGCGTGGGTCATCCCCATCGCGCCGGAGACGATGTTCCCGCCGGAGGGTCGCCTGCGGCTGTGGCGCACCGACGACGCCGGCGCGACCTGGTCGGAGACGGGGCGGGGACTGCCTGACGGTCACTACGCCTCCGTCCTGCGCGACGCAGCCCACGTGGTCGACGTGGACGGAACAGCCGTCCTCGCCTTCGGCACTCGCAACGGCTCCGTGTACGCGAGCCTGGACGAAGGCGAGAGCTTCACCGAAGTCGCAACGCGACTGCCCGACGTGCTGTCCGTGCGGGTGAGTCCCTGACATGACGGGTCCGTACGACCCGATCGTGGTGCGGTGGCCACAGGCGCTCGCCGACCATGCCGGCGGTGCGCGAACCCTGACCGTGGACGCCACCGCTGACGGTCGGCTTCGCGATGTGGTCGACCAGCTGACGGCCCGGGTGCCCGCAGTGGCGCGGAGGGTGGTCGACGAGACGGGCTCGATCCGGCGATTCGTCAATGTGTATGTCGGCGAGGAGGAGTGCCGACGGCTCCATGGACTCGAGACCCCGGTCCCGGCCGGCTCCGTGGTGTACATCGTCGGATCCGTCGCGGGGGGATAGCCGCACCTGCCGCGATGGGTCGACGCTGGCCGTGCGGTGGACAGGTGGTCTAGCGTCGAGGCATGGCCCTGCACTCGAGCGACAACCTGACCCTCGGCATGGCGATCTCGCCCATCTACGCGCGCCCCCGCGTGGAGCACGGCATCCCCAAGCGCCATATCCCGGACGAGGGAATGGACCCGCATGTGGCCTATCAGCTGATCCACGACGAGCTCATGCTCGACGGCAATGCGCGGCAGAATCTGGCGACCTTCGTCACGACCTGGATGGAACGCGAGGCCGACGTCCTCTTCGCCGAGACCGTGTCGAAGAACATGATCGACAAGGACGAGTACCCGCAGACGGCGGCCATCGAGGGTCGCTGCGTCAGCATGCTCTCGGAGCTGTGGGGTTCCCCCGATCACGAGGCGGCGACGGGGACGTCCACCACCGGATCCAGTGAGGCGGTCATGCTGGGCGGGCTCGCCCTCAAGTGGCGGTGGCGGCAGCGGCGGGAGGCTGCCGGGCTCGCCACGGACAAGCCCAACCTCGTCATGGGGATCAATGTCCAGGTCGTGTGGGAGAAGTTCTGCCGCTACTGGGACGTGGAGCCGCGGTATGCCCCGATCGAGGAGGGGCGGCTCCAGCTGAATGCCGACGAGGCGCTCAAGCTGTGCGACGAGAACACCATCGGCGTCGTCGCCATCCTGGGGTCGACGTATGACGGCTCGTACGAGCCGGTGAAAGAGATCGCCGACGCCTTGGACCTGCTGGCCGCGCAGGGGGGTCCCGACATCCCCGTGCACGTGGACGCCGCGTCAGGAGGGTTCGTCGCGCCGTTCCTCGATCCGGATCTGGAGTGGGACTTCCGCGTCCCGCGGGTGCGCTCGATCAACGCGTCGGGCCACAAGTTCGGCTTGGTCTATCCGGGTGTCGGGTGGGTGATCTGGCGTACGCCCGAGGACCTGCCCGAGGACCTCGTCTTCCACGTCAACTACCTCGGTGGCGACATGCCGACGTTCGCCCTCAACTTCTCCCGCCCGGGCTCCCAGGTGGTCGCGCAGTACTACAACCTCATCCGCCTCGGACGCGAGGGCTACCGCGAGATCCAGCAGGCCTGTCGCGACACCGCGACCTACCTGTCGTCCAGGATCGCCGAGATGGGTCCCTATGAGCTGCTCTCCGACGGATCGCAGCTGCCGGTCTTCTTCTTCCGGCTCAAGCCCGACGCCACGAACTACACCGTCTACGACGTCTCCGCCAAGATGCGGGAGCGCGGCTGGCAGGTGCCGGCGTACTCGCTGCCGGCGAACCTCGAAGACGTCTCCGGGCTGCGGGTCGTGGTCCGCAACGGCTTCGGTCACGACCTCGCCGACCTCTTCCTCGACGACTTGGCGCGTGCCACGGAGTTCTTCGAGGGCCTGACGGACCCACTGCCGCAGGATCCGAGCCACACCGAGTCCTTCCGGCACTGACCCGGAGTTCCGCCGATTCTGCGACGAGGGGACGTGCGCCCGGCCATGCTGTGATTGCATGACGTTGCCGCGCCCGGATCGCCGGCGCGGGGAATCGGGAGGTTGCGATGTCGCTGCTCGGTGGGTCACAGTGGCAGGGCCAGGTCTGCTCAGGGGGATGGCGCGCAGGTGGCGGCGGCACGAGGCCGGTCATCTCGCCGTCCACCGGCGAGGAGATCGCAACCGTCGGCATGGCCAGCCCTAGCGATATCGCCGAGGCGGCCGCCCTTGCGAGCGTCGCTCAGCGCGAGTGGGCCGCGCAGCCCTACACCGACCGGGCGGCGGTCATGCGTCGCGTGGGAGACCTCTGGCATGCCCACGCGGAGGAGATCACCGGCTGGCTCATGCGGGAGACCGGTGCCATCGGTCCGTTCGGCGGCTTCCAGATCATGACGTCGGCGGAGGAGTGCTACGAGGCCGCGGCCCTTGCGTCGGCGCCCTACGGCGAGCTGCTCCGCACGCACGACCCGCGGCTCAGCATGGCCCGCCGGCGACCGGTCGGCATCGTCGGCGTGATCGCGCCGTTCAACGTCCCGACCATCCTGTCGATCCGGGCGGTCGCGCCCGCGCTCGCCCTGGGCAACGCCGTGATCCTCAAGCCGGACCCGCGGACGTCGGTGAGCGGTGGCGCCGTGATCGCCGAGCTGTTCGCGGAAGCCGGGCTGCCATCGGGGCTGCTGCACGTGCTGCCGGGCGGTGCCGATGTGGGCGAGGCGCTCGTCGCCGATCCTCTCGTCCGCGTCGTCGCATTCACCGGTTCCACGCGGGCCGGTCGCGCCGTTGCGGAGGTGGCGGCCAAGCACCTCAAGCGCGTCCACCTCGAGCTCGGCGGGAACTCTGCGCTCCTCGTCCTCGACGACGTCGACGTGGACGCCGCGTCGTCGGTCGGCGCATGGGGATCCTTCGCGCATCAGGGGCAGGTGTGCATGACCACGGGACGGCACCTTGTCATGTCGAGCATCGCCGACGAGTACGTCGCCGCGCTCGCGGCCCGTGCGGACCACCTGCCCGTCGGGGATCCCACGACGGGTCAGGTCGCCCTCGGCCCGGTCATCGACGCGGGCCAGCGCGACAAGATCCACGGCCTCGTGACGGACACGGTCGCCGCGGGTGCACGCCTCGCGGCCGGGGGCACGTATGAGGGCCTCTTCTACCGCCCGACCGTGCTCGACAACGTGCCGACGGCGGCTCCGGCCTACTGCGAGGAGGTGTTCGGTCCGGTCGCGCCGGTGGTGCGGGTGGACTCGATCGAGGACGCGATCCGGCTCGCCAAGGACACGGAGTACGGGCTGTCCCTCGGCATCCTCACCCGTGATGTCATGCGCGGGATGGAGATAGCGGACCAGATCCCTGCGGGCCTGGTGCACATCAACGACCAGACCATCAACGACGAGGCGGTGATCCCCTTCGGCGGCGTGCTGTCGTCCGGAACCGGCTCGCGCCACGGCGGCGTGCAGGCGAACCTCGACGCGTTCACGGACACCCAGTGGGTGACGATGCGGGGGACGCTGCCGCAGTACCCCTTCTAGCCCCAGACCTCCGCAGCGGTCTCAACGATGAGTCGCAGCTTGGCCTGCTGCTCGTCGGCGGTGAGGGTGTTCCCCTCGACCGTGGAGGAGAAACCGCACTGGGGTGACAGGCAGAGCTGGTCCAGGGGGATGTAGCGGCTGGCCTCGTCGATCCGCCTCTTGAGGTCGTCCTTGCTCTCCAGCGCGCCGCGCTTGGTCGTCACCAAGCCGAGGACGACGCACCTGCCCTCGGGCACGAAACGAAGAGGCTCGAACCCGCCCGAGCGCTCGTCGTCGTACTCGAGGAAGAAGCCATCGACGTCGAGCTCGCTGAACAGTGCCTCGGCGACGAAGTCGTAGGAGCCCTCAGCCGCCCACGAGGACCGGAAGTTGCCGCGGCACATGTGGGTCGTCACGTGCAGCCCCTCGGGTCGATCCGCGAGCGCCGTGTTGATGATCCGGATGTACTTCTCGTGCTGGTGCTCGCCGTCGTCACCACGTTCGGCGATGAGCGCCCGCTGCTCGGGATCGTTGAGGTAGGCGAGGCTCGTGTCGTCGAGCTGCAGGTACGTGCAGCCGAGTTCCGCGAGGCCCCGCACCTGCTGCGAGTAGGCGGCCGCGAGATCCGTCCAGAACTGATCCATGTCGGGATAGACGGTGGCGTCGATCGCGGCCCGCCCGCCGCGGTAGTGCACCATGCTCGGCGAGGGGATGGTGATCTTCGGAACGGCCGTGGTCACGGTGTCCCTGAGGTACGTGAAGGCGCCGCCGAAGATCGTCTCAGGCAGTGAGACGCGATCGTGAACGCTCAGGGCGGCCGATTCGAAGTCGAGCTCCCCCTCGTCGTTCCGGAAGTGGACCTTGAGCTTCTCGGTCGTCGGGTCGATGCCGCCGAGCTGGTAGATGAAGTCCATATGCCACGACGTGCGGCGGAACTCGCCGTCCGTCGCGGCCTGGAGCCCCACGGACTCCTGCATCCGGACGACCTCGCGGATAGCCGCATCCTCGGTCTCACGCAGCTGCTCCGCCGTGATCGCGCCGGCGGCTCGCCTGGCCCGTGCGTCGAGAAGGGCCGCCGGTCGCAGCAGGCTGCCGACGTGGTCGGCCCGGAAGGGTGGTGTCGTGCGACGGGTCATCGGGGCTCCTCGCTGCGTCTGCGGTGCAGTGGACATCATCGCGCGGTCGGGTGCCGGCGGCAGCCCAACCGGGCGCCACCTGTTGCCGTCATCGACGGCGGAGCACAGACTGGTGAGGTGACCGACGACTTCGCGAAGGTGCCGTCCGCCGATCCGGACGCGCAACTGGATCCGCACTGGCTGGAGCTGCGCGGATCCTCGGGGCTGCCGCCGACCTACCTGCCTCCGGCGATGCCGGGACCGCGATCGCGATCGCTCCGCGTCGTGGCCCTCATCGTCGTCTCCGTGTTCCTGCTGGCCACAGCGGCCGGCGTCTGCCTGACCTACGGCCCCGGGCGCTAGGCCGAGCCGCTGTTGACACATGTGTGTCCGTGGACTTAACTACAACCAAATGGTTGTAAATCAGATGTCAGACGCCGAGATCGACCGCGTGTTCCATGCACTGGCCGACACGACCCGGCGCGACATCGTCCGCCGTGTCCTCGTCGGTGAGCAGTCGGTCTCGGGACTGGCTCGGCGCTATCCGATGAGCGTGACCGCGGTGCAGAAGCACGTGGCCGTGCTGGAGGGAGCCGGCCTGGTGACGAAGCGGCGCGAAGGCCGGGAGCAGAAGGTGGCCGGACGGATGGACGCACTACGCCGGGCCGAGCAGTTGCTGGATGAGTACGAGCGCCTCTGGCGTGATCGAATCGACCGCATCGGCGACGTGCTCGCCGAGCCGACAGACGGAGAACAGTGATGGGCGTGACCGGTGTGGCCAAGGACCTCGAGGCACTCACGATGACCGTGACGGCGGAGTTCGACGTGTCGGCCGAGCGGGCGTGGCAGCTGTGGGCGGACCCCCGGCAGCTCGAGCGCTGGTGGGGGCCGCCGACGTACCCCGCGACGGTCGAGCAGCACGACCTGCGTGCCGGAGGAGCAGTCACCTACTACATGACCAGCCCTGAGGGGGATCGGCATCGCGGCTGGTGGAGCGTGCGGGAGGTCGAGGCGCCACGTCGGCTCGTCGTCGAGGACGGATTCGCGGACGCGGACGGCAACCCGAACAGCGACCTTCCGACAACGGTGATGGAGGTACGCATCGCCGACCGGCCAGGCGGGGGAGTCCTCATCACGATCGAGTCGATCTTCCCCTCGCTCGAGGCGCTGGAGCAGCTGGTCGCCATGGGCATGGAGGAAGGGCTCCGGGCCGCCATGGGGCAGATGGACGGTGTGCTCGCCGCCTGACGGTTCCGGCTGCTCAGCGCCCCGAGCTCAGCACGTGCTCGATGACGTGGTCGGCGATGGCCATCGATGACGTCGCCGCCGGCGAGGGTGCGTTGCGCAGCACCGTGACCCGGCCGATCTGGTCGATGGCGAAGTCGTCGAGGAGTGCGCCGTCACGACCCCATGCTTGGGCACGGACGCCACTGCCCTCCTTCGCGGCGAGGTCCGAGCGGCGCAGCTCGGGGATGAACCGGCGTGCCCTGTCGAAGTACACCGGCTTCACGAGTGACCCGGCGATCTCGTCGAGGCCCATGCGCCAGTGCTTCCTGGCGAGCGGTCCGGCGCCCGGCCATCTCATCGACTCCCACGTGTCCTTCAGCGAGACGCGACTCCAGCCGTAGCCCTCGCGGGCGAGGGCGGGCACGGCGTTCGGCCCCACGTGCACCTGGTCGTAGACGCCACGGGTGAAGTGCACGCCGAGGAACGGGAAGCGCGGATCGGGCACCGGGTAGATCATGCCGTTGACCAGGTCACTTCGGTCGGCCCGAAGCGTCCAGTACTCCCCGCGGAAGGGCAGGATCCTCGGCGAGGCGTCCGCTCCGGCCATCACCCCGACCACGTCGGACTGCAGGCCGGCGCACGCGATGAGGCGGTCGAACGCAAGGTCCTGGCCAGCGGAGGTCGTCACGATCACCCGGGCATCTCCCTCGGCGCGGATTCGCGTCACCTCGGTGTCGAGCAGGATCGTGCCGCCGGCCCGTCGCACGTCCATAGCCATCGCCTCGGTGATGGCGACGTAGTCGACAGCGGCCGTCCGGGGTGAGTGCAGGGCCGCCACTCCGTTCACGTGGGGCTCGATCTCGCGGAGTGCCGCGATGCCCTCGAGGCGCCTGAGGTCGGGAACCTGGTTTACCGTCGATCGGCGCTCGATCTCCGCGAGCGCCGGCAGTTCGGACTCGTCGACCGCGACGACCAGCTTGCCGACCTCGCGGTAGGGCAGGCCCTTGTCCAGGCAGAACTCCCGGGTGGCGGCCCGTCCGGCCGCGCACAGCCGCGCCTTGAGCGAACCGGGCGCGTAGTAGAGACCGGCGTGCACGACCCCCGAGTTGTGGCCGGTCTGGTGGGCGGCGAGCCGGCCCTCCTTCTCGAGGACGGTCACCTCACCCATGCCACGCAGGCTCAAGGCACGCGCGAGGGCGATCCCGACGATGCCCCCGCCGATGACGCCGATCCGTTCGGTCACCCCGTCACGCTACCTCGGTGCGGGGATGGCCGCCGTCGTCCGTTGCCCTATCGTCATTGGTGCCATGCCTGCCTACATCCTGTCCTTCACCTGCCCGGACCGTCCCGGGATCATCCACGCCATCAGTGGGGCACTTCTCGAGGTCGAGGCGAACGTGCTCGAGCAGGAGCAGTACTCCGACCTCGAGACCGGCCTGTTCTTCGCCAGGACGCGGTTCGAGTCCGCCGAGCCTGATCTCGACCGGGTGCGCGCCGTCGTCGAGGCACGCACGTCGTCATTCGCGCCGGACGCCAGCCTGCGCCTGGAGTCGTCGCACCGGCGCGCCCTGATCATGGTGTCGCAGTACGACCACTGCCTGCTGGACCTGCTCTACCGATGGGATGCCGGCGAGCTGCCTATCGACATCGCCGGGATCGTGTCCAACCACGAGATCTGCCGTCCGATCGCCGATCGGTACGGCCTCGCCTTCGATCATCTTCCCGTGACCAAGGAGACGAAGGCCGAGCAGGAGGCGCGGCTGCTCGGGATCGTCTGGGAACGGTCGGTGGACTTCGTGGTGCTCGCGCGCTACATGCAGATCCTCAGCCCGGCGGTGTGCGACCAGCTCAACGGACGGGTCATCAACATCCACCACTCCTTCCTGCCCGGGTTCAAGGGCGCACGTCCCTACCACCAGGCGCACGAGCGCGGCGTCAAGCTCATCGGTGCCACCGCGCACTTCGTCACCTCCGACCTCGACGAAGGCCCGATCATCGAGCAGGAGGTCGAGCGCGTGAACCACACCTACACGCCCGAGGCGCTCGCCGAGATCGGACGGGATGTCGAGCGGATGGCGCTGTCCCGTGCAGTGAAGCTCTTCGCCCAGGACCGGGTCTTCCTCAACCGCCATCGGACGGTCGTCTTCGGCGCCTGACGCCATCGACTCAGCCCACCTCACCGATCCGGCGGCGACATAATCCGCAGGTGACTCGTGAGGGGGAGGGCGTCGTCCTCGCTGGCTGGACGCTCGCCGATGCGCGTGCCCAATCGCTCGCCGATGCGGACGACCTCTACGTCGTCGAGTCGGAGGCGGACATCGCGGCCCTCGTCGACCGCGCAGCCTCCGGCATGCGGGTCGTCATCGTTGCCGAAGGGTCCGGGCCTGTCCTTGAGCTGCTCGTAGGGGAGCTGAGGCGCGTGGGCCGCGTGACGATCCATCGACCCGGGGAGCCGATGACCTTCGTGCCTGATGGACCCCCGTCGCTCCCAGCGGATTCGCGTGAGCTGCTCACCGTCCTCGCGGACGGGGTTTCCCTGGGCGAGGCCGCTCGGCAGCTGCACATGTCGCGTCGGACCGCCGACCGACGGCTGGCGGATGCACGGCGCGCACTGAACGTGTCCACGACCGCCCAGCTGATCGCCGCGCTGCAGCGAGACGGGACCCCGTTGGACTCGGGGGTGGAGGCCGACCCCGTGCCGTTGGTCGGACGGGACGAGGACCTGGTGCTGGTCACCGGCCACCTCGCGGCCGACCGCGCCGTACTGATCGTCGGCGAGGGCGGCATCGGGAAGACCGCCCTCCTGCGGACCGCCGCGTCGCTCGATGGCCGTCCGGCGCATCGCGTTGTGGCGCTGGAGAGCCTGCGCTGGAAGGAGTACGGCCCCCTGTCTCCGGCACTCGGCGGTGAGGCACTCACGGGCGACATCGAGGCCGTGGCTGCTGCGGTCGAGGCGGCGGTCGGTCCGGATCTCCTCGTCGTCGACGACCTGCACCTGGCCGACCCGTCTACGCAGGCCGTCGTCACCGCTCTCGTCGGTCGAGTTGCCCTCGTGGCTGCAGCTCGCCCGAACCCGTCTGGCGGCGCCGATCTCACGACTCAGCTGGCGGATGCTGGCGCGGCGATCATCACCCTCGGGGTTCTCGATGACGACGCCGCGACGGTCCTGGCCCGTTCGTTGGACCCGTCCCTGGGGGTCGACCGGATCGCGGACATCGTGTCGGGATCCGGTGGCCTCCCGTTGATGGTGGAGTTCCTCAGCGGGTCGGATCCTGAGGCGCCGGTGGGGCACGGGCTCGTGCCTGCACTCGACGCGCTGTCGCCCGAGGGTGTTCGCCTCGCCGTGCTTCTGTCGGCCGCCAACCGCCCGGTGACCGTCGACGAGCCGATTGCGGAGCTGGTCTCTGCGGGAATCGCGACCCAGGTGCAGGGTCGCGGGTACCGGATCAGGCATGCGCTCATCGCCGAGGAAGTCCTGTGCTCCGCTGAGCCCTCGATCGTTGCGGCCGCTCATCGGCGGCTCGCTGGAGACGCTCGCGACCCCGCGCTGGCTGCACAACACTGGCGCGCAGCTGGCCGCAACGACGAGGCCCGGCAGGCAGCCCTCGACGCGGTGGACGCGGCACGATCGCCAAGCGATCGTGCACGTCTGCTCGTGCTGGCCGCCGAGTGCAGTGAACGTGAGGACGCGCCACCTCGGTGGCTGGATGCCGCGGCCGCTCTGTCGGTCGCCGGACTCCACGACGAGGCTCTCACTGCGGTCGACCAGGCGAACCCGCAGGCGTTGGGGACCGAGCAGGCGGCTCGGGCGTCGTTGATCCGTTGCCGCGCACTGTGGCACCAAGGCGATGCCGCGTCCGCTGTCGCGAGCGCCATGGCCGGCCTGCAGATCGCCGAGGGGACCGGCAGCCGGGTGGAGGCCCTGCTGCTCGTGGAGTCGATCCGCTGTGAGGTGCTGTCCACCGGCATCATCGAGGAGCATGACGCGCGACTCGACCGGGCCGCTCGGATCATCGACGAGGCGGAGGGTCGCGCCGCCTTCCTCAACGTGGCGGCGCTGCTCCCGTACTTCCGGCATGGGCAGGGCCTGCGGGAGTGGGAGGCGGGTCTCGCAGCGGCTCGAATCGAGGGCGACGTCGACACGCTCATGCGCTGCGCCAACAACGTCATCATGTGGAACGAATCGAGCGGGGACCAAGCGGTCGCGCTCGAGATGGCCGTCGCCATGGCGGACGAGGCTGCGGACGCGGGGCTCGGTTCCTGGGAACTGCAGTTCACGACGGCCGCCGCCAACCTCATGTACCACCAGGGACGCTACGACGACGCGCTTGCACTTCTCGAGCGGATCGAGGCGTCGGTGCTCGACGTCCGTACCCGGGAGCAGGCGCGGGTCGTTCACGCGGCGATCCTCATCGACCTGGGCCTGCTCGAGGCCGCAGGGGCGTACGTCGACCCGATCCCCGACGAGTCCCACCGTGACTGGCTGCACGACGACAGCCGGTACTACCTCAACGCGGCTCTGGAGCTGGCTTCCGGTCGACCGCGGGAGGCCCTGAAGCTGGCGACGGCATTCCGGCGCGAGGCGCCCACAGACTCGTCGATGTGGACCTTCCTCCTCCCGGTCCGAGCCTGGGCTGAGCACGACCTCGGGCTTCCGGTGTCGCCGTGCGACGACGTCGGCACGATCCCGCTCATCCACGGTCTGGCGACGGAGGCGCACGGGGTGGCCTGCATCGCTGACGATCCCGACGGTGCTGTGGTGATTCTCGACGAAGCGGCCGCCATCGGTGCGCAGTGGTCGCGTGCGCAGGGACTCCGCGCCGAGTGGGGGGCGGCCGAGGCCAGTCGGCTGGCCGGAGCCGAGGATGCCGTGGATCGACTCCTCGCGGTGGAGGCGGCGGCGGCCGAGCTGCGGCTGGAGCCCCTTCTTGCGCGAGTGCACCGTTCCCTGCGCCTGGTCGGCGTGACTCGGGCGGCCCGGCGCGCCGCCGACCGGTCGGGGCTGCTCACCGAGCGTGAGCGGCTCGTGCTCGACCTCGTCTCCGACGGCTCCTCCTACACAGAGGTGGCGCGGCGGCTCGGTGTCGGGCGTCCCACCGTGCGGCGGCTGCTCGACAACGGCCGCCTCAAGCTGGGGGCGAAGAGCCGGCTGGCCGCGGTGGCGGCGGGCACGACGACCTGACGCAGGGGCGTTCGCGCTCGAATGTGGCGCAAAGTGACGATGAGGGCCTGGTCCTCCCGCTCGTACCGTCCGAATCGACCCAGATCCATCCACGGGGATTCAGGGAGGTACCGGAACATGAATACGACTATCAGGAAGAAGGCGACGGCGCTGCTCGGCGTCGCCGCGACGGCGCTCGTCTTCGGACTCGGCGTGGCTGGGGCCGCACCTGCACAAGCGGCAGACTCGCTCGTTGCGTGTCAGGAGAGCAATCTGGGCGCCGCCGAGTCATCCATCGTCATCAGTTATCCGGCCGACTGCCTGCCCAACATGGTCACGCCCGGAGAAGGCGCCAACGACAACGCCGAGTACCTGCCGCATGGCTCGGCACTCTGCTACATCACTTTCGTCAGCCACTCCGTAACGGAGGTTCATGGCGATGCGTTGTGCGGCTGGGCTTTGTACTTCATCCAGGGTGACTGCGAATACATCCAGAACGTGTTCGGGACGGAGTTCGTCGGTGACAGGCCGGCGGCGTCCAGCACCTGCTCCGGTTCCTCATCGAGCACGCGCTCTGCCTCGGCCATCCCGGCCTGGGTGCAGGCGTACGGGCGTTCAGCTGGAGACGACTGCCTCAAGGGTTGGGGTCCGTCGTGGCAGGCATGGGCCGTGCCCGTCACCGGCGGGTGGGTATGCACGCGGAACGTCGCAGCGCTCGGCTAACGATCCTTCCTGACGAGGGTGGTGCCGGCGCGGGGGCCGGCACCACCCTCGT
>JAHECS010000047.1 GCA_024641635.1 Actinomycetes bacterium
TCCGCCGCCATCGCGGGGGCTGCCATGCCGAGGACCAGCGCACCGGCGCCTACCCCGACGGCAAGTGTGCGTACAAACCTGGAACTCATGAGGGCCTCCAACTGGCTGGCGCGCACGAACCCCCTGTCCGTCCGCTGCATCCAGAGTATCGGCCGCTGGTGCGAGAATCACCCCCATGACCGGTCTATGGACGAGCGGATATGCGCGGCTGGCCGTCCTGACGGCCCTGGCGACGGTCCTGGCCTACGTGATCGGCGAGGCCCTCCCCTACGTTGACGCCATCCCTGCCGCCATCACCGCGGCCGTCGCGACCCGTGCCACCTTCCACCACGCGGCCAAGGAAACGGTCTTCCAGACCTCGGGCGCGCTCCTGGGAGCAGCCATCGCCCTGGCCATCGTGTCCGTTATTGGGACAGGTCCGCTGGTGATCTTCCTGCTGGTCCTCCTGTGCTTCGCCCTGGCGCGCCTCCTGCGGCTCGCCACGCCTGACGAGTCACCGTTCGTGGCTGCCGGGATGTCCGTCACCGTCATCCTCGTCGTCGGGACCCACTTCACGACCGAGCTGGCCGTCGAGCGCTTCCTCGGCGTCGCCGTCGGCGCCCTGTGCGCCCTCGCGGCATCGGCCGTGGCCGCGCCGACCAAGGACACCCGGCTGCTCCGCACGGACATCGACCGGCTGAAGGACGACCTGTCCGACCTGCTGGCCCGCATGGCGAAGGGGCTGCGCGACTCGCCCGATCGCGCCACGGCTCGTGAGTGGCGCGAGGAGGCTGTCGGGCTCCGCAACCGCACCATCGGCATCACCGCTCGTTGGGAGGACCTGGCGAAGAACGCCAAGTGGAGCCCCCGTCTCGATCCCGACGAGCTCGTCTACCTGAAGGAGGAGATCGACGCCGCGTCGGTGATGTCGTCGCGGGTCCTGTCCATCGCCTCCGACCTCACCACGGCCGCAGGGCGCACAGAGACACCACTTCCGCGGGCCGCCATGTCGCCCCTTGCCGATCTCATGGCGATGGCTGCGAGCAACATCTCAGCGGAGGACCCCGCCACCTCGGTCGGGCGGACCCAGGCGCACGAGGCCGTGCGAATGGCCGACCAGACCGCCCAGATCGCCCTCATCGGCGGCATCGTGTCGAACCTGAACCGGATCACCCAGGCGACCGGCGACGCGCACGACGACACCTCCGAGGTCGACGTCCAGGACGATCACTCCCCGACCTGAGCCGGCGCTCCGGCCCTCGCTCAGCGCGAGTCCGTGTGCTCCTCGGGGATACGATTCCGACGGCGAAAACCGAGTGGTCCGGGGGTGGATGACGTGGTGGGGACAGCAGAGCCGGACGTGGCCGTCGAGATCGCCGACGGCGTCTGGTGGGTCGGCGTTCGCCTACCCAACGATCAGTTCCAGTGCCACGCCTACTTCGTGGAGGCCGGTGAGGGCAGCGTCCTCATCGACCCGGGCTCGCCCCTGACGATCGAGACGACCCTCGACAAGGTCGCGTCGATCGCGTCACTGGACTCGATCCGCTATCTCGTGTGCCACCATCCCGACCCCGATATCGCCGCGTCACTGCCCTACCTGTCGACACGCCTGACCCGGGCGGACGTCGAGGTCGTCACCGAATGGCGGGGTTCCGCGCTGCTGAAGCACTACGGCCATCGGTTCCCCTACTACCTCGTCGACGAGCATCAGTGGCAGCTCCCGCTGGGCGAGAGGGGAACGCTGGAGTTCCAGCTCACCCCGTACCTGCACTTCCCCGGCGCGGTGGTGTCCTACGACACCCGGACCCGGACACTGTTCTCGTCGGACCTGTTCGGGGGATTCGTCCCGGACAACGCCGTCCTCGTGAGCGACGACGTCGACTACATCATCGACAACGCGCGACCTTTCCACCAGCACTACATGCCCAGCAGCGAGCTGCTCACCGCAGGGCTCACGAGGATCCAGCAGCGCTGGCCCGAGATCGACCGCATCGCGCCGCAGCACGGTCACGTCATCCCCGGTCCCGCTGTCAATGCGGCCTTCGAGGGTCTCAAGGCCATCGAGTGCGGGGTGTTCACCCTCGCCGACGCTGACATGAACCTCAAGCGCCTCCTCCACATCGCGCAGGCTCGAACGCAGATCACCGACGCCCTGCTTCACATCGCCGAGCCCATGGCCCTCGTGTCGGCGATCAACTCGATCCTCGCCGAGACCCACGAGGCCCGGGACTCCGCGCTGTTCATCGACCTGCCGGACCAGGGCTGGACGATGTGGGGGCTGGGTCACACCAAGCCAGTGCGGCGGACCCCTCCGCAGGATTGGCCGGCCGTCGAGCTGCCCGGCGACCCCGTCGCCGTCCTGGCCATCCACACGGTCGACGACGAGCATCCCGATGAGGACCTGCTCGACATGCTGCACGGCATGGCCTCGACCCTTCGCCCGGCCATCGACCAGTACCTCAGCGAGTACCAGCAGTCCCGAAGGGTCGAGGACCTGAGGAAGGCCTCGCTCACCGATCCCCTCACCGGGCTGGGCAACCGAAGGGCCCTCGAGACTGCGCTACCCCTCGGCGACTATTCGCTCCTGGCACTCGACCTTGACCACTTCAAGGCCGTCAACGACGAGTTCGGGCACGCGTCCGGCGACTCGGTCCTGTCCCAGAGCGCCTCGACGTTGACATCGGCCGTTCGGGGCGACGACTCGGTGTACCGCGTCGGAGGTGAGGAGTTCCTCGTCGTCCTCCCAGGCGCCGACGAGACCCGCGCGACCCGCGTCGCAGAGCGCATCCGCGCCTCGATCGCCAGCCTCGACCTGACGGGGCAGGCGCCGGGCGGCCGGATGACCGTCAGCGTGGGGATCACCACGGTCTCGGCCGGTGACGAGGCCACCCTGTCGGAGGCGCTCAAGGTGGCCGACCAGGCTCTCTACCGATCCAAGGAGGCAGGCCGCGACCGCATCTCCATCGGCACCCTGCCGCCGCCGAGTGCCTAGCCGGGCCGCGCGGTCGGGCATCCGTATCGCCGTGTAGTCTGTCGCAGTCCCGACAGGGACCCCCGAGGGCGATTGGCGCAGGGGCTAGCGCGCTTCCTTGACACGGAAGAGGTCACAGGTTCGATTCCTGTATCGCCCACCACGATGGCCGACACGGTCGGCCGGTTCTGGCGCCACCGTGGCCGCAACAGGTCGTCGGAGGTCAGCTCGCCAGGGATCGAGGAGCGGGCATGCCGAGGAGTGATCTCAGAGGCGCCCACGTGCTGGTCACCGGCGCGGGAAGGGGCATCGGCGACTCATTCGTGGCTGCGCTGCTCGACCGCGGGGCATCTCGCGTCTACGCCGCGGTTCGGGATCCCCGGACCATCGCGGATCGAGCTTCGGCATACGGCCCAAGGCTGGTGCCGGTGACGCTCGACGTCACCGACGCCGACCACGTTGGAGCTCTCAGCGCAGAGATCGACCAACTGGACCTGCTCATCTCCAACGCGGGCCGCGAGGGGTCCGGGAACGTCCTGACTCAAGCCGAGTCAGACGCCCGCGACCTGTTCGAGGTGCACCTCTGGGGCCCGTGGCGGTTGGCTTCGGCCTTCGCCGGTCGGATCACTCCTGCCACGGGCGGCTTCATCTTCGTTCAGTCCATCGCCGCCTTGGCCCTGTCACGTCGCGGGCCTTTCTACAGCGCCAGCAAGGCTGCCGCGACGATGATGGCGGCGGCGCTGCGTGAGGCCGTCCGCGACTCGGGCCTCACGGTCACGAACGTCTTCCCGGGGTTCACCGACACGGGCATGCTCGCAGGCGAGGAGGTTCCGAAGGCGAATCCGCGAAGCACCGCGGACCGCACCCTGGACGCCTGGCTGGCAGGCGAGGCGAACGTCTTCCCTGACTCTTTCGCCGAACTCGTTCACGAGCGCATGCGGGGGGACCTCGACGAGGCACTGTCGACGCCGGGGGCCATGATGGCCGAGCTGTATGCGAGCTACGTGGACGGGCAGCCGAACCGCTGACGGGTCGCTAGCTGGTCGTGAATGTCAGGGGCAGCGAGACCAGCGAGTAGAGAAAGAACCCGGGGGCCCTCTCGATGGTCGCTCCCGGGGCGATGGCGATGTCGTCGAGGCGGTCGAGGAGCCGGTCGAACGCGATCATCATCTCCTGGATGGCGAGCGGCTGTCCCACGCAGAAGTGCGGTCCACGCGAGAAGCCGAGATGCTTGCTTGCGTTGTTGCGCCGAATGTCGAACGTGTCAGCCTGCGGGAACACCGATTCGTCCAGGTTGGCCGAGCCGTACCGGATGTGCAGGATGCTGTCCTCCGGGATCTCCACGCCACCGAGGACGACCGACCGCGTCGTGCGTCGGAACAGGCCTTGTACGGAACTGGCATAACGCATGACCTCGTCCGCGAAGTTGTGCAGGAGCGATCGATCGCGTCGAAGCAACTCCATCTGATCAGGGTGCTCGACCAGCAGCAGCATGGCATTGCCGATCGCGTCTGCCGTCGTCGTGTAACCGCCGGTGATGAGCTGGTTCATGAGGTTCTGCAATTCATGCATCGACAGCGGCTCGTCGCCCTCCTCAGGTGCGGCCACGAGGGCCGAGAGCATGTCACCAGTCGGGTTGGCGCGCCGCTCCTCCAGTACTCCCGCGAGGTAGTGCTGCGCCTCCGCCTCGAGACCCGCGTAGTGCGCCACAGAGGCCTCGTCTGTCAGGAGACCCTGGGCCGGCGCGAGCATCGCGTCCGCCCAGGTCTTGAAGGTGTTGATCTGCGTCTCATCCAAGCCGATCTGCTCGGCGATGACCTTGCCAGGCAGCGGGAAGGCGAATTCCGCTACGAAATCACAGCTCCCTCTCGAGATGAACGAATCGATCAGCTCGTCGGTGATGCGTTCGACCCCCGGAATCATCGACTTCACCATCGGTGGAGTCAGCGCGCGGTTGATCAGGCGCCGATAGCGGCTGTGGACCGGTGGATCGGTCCGCTGCAGCGTCTGGACATGACCCCAGCCCAGGGAGGCGAGCTTCTCGTCGTATTGACGCCCCAGGTGCGCCACCGCCTCTCCTGCGAGCTGCTCGATCATGATGTCGTTGGAGTAGGTGCCCGGATCCGAGAGCACCTCCTTGAGGTCGTCGTACGTGGAGACGAGGTAGAAGCCGGTCTCAGGCATCCGGTACACGGGTGCCTTCGCCCGCATCTGCGCGTAGTAGGCCCATGGGCACGCGGCCGTCTGTGGATCCAGCAGGCTTCCCTCGATGGCGTCAGCGCTCATGGTCACCCTCACTTGTCTAGACATGTGGTGCGACGATTGAAGCACTGTGACCCCCGTCGCGTCCGACGAAACCGCGACGCCGCCCATGCGGACGGTTGGGCATCCATAGAGACGCCGCGAGGTCTACCGTCGAAGCATGAACGATGTCATCAGCCTCTCGGGAGTCGTCAAGCGATTTGGTCCGGTTGTGGCGTTGGACGGCCTCGACCTCACGGTGACCAGCGGCGAGGTGCATGCCTTCCTCGGTCCCAACGGTGCCGGCAAGACGACCACGCTCCGCGTCCTCCTCGGCCTCCTGCGCGCCGACGAAGGTGCCATGCAGGTGCTGGGGATGGATCCTTGGCACGACGCCGCCGCGCTGCACCGCCGGCTCGCGTACGTTCCCGGGGACGTCTCGCTCTGGCCCAGCCTCTCCGGAGGCGAGGTCATCGACCTCATCGGGCGGCTGCGGGGTGGCATCGACCCAGCGCGCCGCGACGACCTCATCTCCCTCTTCGACCTGGATCCGCGCAAGAAGGGCCGCTCCTACTCGAAGGGGAACCGGCAGAAGGTCGCCCTCATCGCCGCGCTCGCCAGCGACGTCGAGCTGTACCTGCTGGACGAGCCCACCTCGGGCCTGGACCCGATCATGGAGGCGGCGTTCCGCGACTGCGTTCGCGACCTGCGCGCCGAGGGACGCACCATCCTGCTGTCCTCGCACATCCTCAGCGAGGCTGAGGCCCTGAGCGACCGGGTGAGCATCATCCGCGATGGCGCCATCGTCGAGTCCGGCACGCTCGAGGAGCTTCGGCACCTCACCCGCACCACCGTCGTGGCCAGGGTGGAGCGGCCCCCCAGCGGCCTGGTCGAGCTGGCCGGGGTCCACGACCTGCACAGCGAGGACGGCGAGCTCACCGCCCAGGTCGAGTCGCACGCGATGCCCGCGTTCGTCGCTGCCCTGGCGGCCTCCGGCGTCGTGAGCCTCGAGAGCCACCCGCCGACCCTGGAGGACCTGTTCCTCCAGCATTATGCGAGGACGTGACATGGCGACGACCGCCATGCAGCGGACAACCGCCGACACGACGTCGCGGGCGGGCAGTCCATGGACTGGCACGATCCCCCTGCTGCGGTTCGCGCTGCGGAGAGACCGCATCCTCCTGCCGGCATGGGTGGTCGGCTTCGCCGCCATGGTGGCGTTCTCTGTGTCCGCGACGAAGGACCTCTACCCGACCATCGCGTCGCGCGTCGAAGCGGCCGATGCCATCAACGCGACAGCCGCGCTCGTGGCACTGTACGGACGCGTTTACGACCCCACGTCCCTCGGCGCCCTGTCCCTCATCAAGCTGACTGCCTTCGGCGCAGCGCTCGTGTCCGTCGTCTTCGTCTTCCTCACCGTCCGCCACACCCGGTCCGAGGAGGAGAGCGGACGCCTGGAGCTGTTGGTGGCGGGCGTCGTGGGTCGCGCAGCGCCGTTGGGCGCAGCGCTCGTGTACGGGTTCGTGGGCAGCATCGCCCTCGGCCTGCTGACGACGGCCGGCCTCGTGGCCGTCGGCCTCCCCGTCTCGGGCTCCGTCGCGTTCGGCATCTCCTGGATGCTGAGCGGAATCGTGTTCACCGCCATCGCCGGCGTCGCAGCCCAGCTGACGGTGTCCCATCGCGCCGCGATCGGTCTGGGCGTGCTTGCCGTTGCCATCGCGTACGTGCTGCGCGCCGTCGGCGACCTCGCCGAGGGCGAGCCCGGATGGCTGTCCTGGCTGTCGCCGATTGGCTGGAGCCAGCAGATCCGCCCGTTCGCCGGGGACCGCTGGTGGGTGACGGCCATCCCGATTGCCGCCACCGTGATCCTCGTGCCGGTCGCGTTCGCGCTTCGGTCCCGCAGGGACCTCGGCTCGGGTCTCATCGCCGACCGACTCGGCCCGGCGACTGGCCGCCTCAGCACGGTCGACGCCCTCACCTGGAGGTTGCAGCGAGGCATGCTCGTGGCGTGGCTGGCAGGCGTCGCAGTGATGGGCTTCGTGCTGGGGTCGGTCGCCGAGAACATCAGCGGACTGCTGGACTCCGAGCAGATGCGTCAGTACATCGCCATCCTCGGCGGGGAGCAGGTGCTCGTCGACGCGTTCCTCGCGGCGGAGGTCGCGATCTTCGGTGTCGTCATCGGCGGATATGCGGTCAGCGCCATGTCACGGCTGCGCGCCGAGGAGTCGTCCGACCACGCCGAACTGCTGCTGTCGACGGCGACGCGCCGGGTCCGCTGGGCCGTGAGCCACTTCGGATTCGCCCTCCTCGCCACTGCCCTCGTCCTCGCGGTCGGCGGGTTCGCCGTCGGACTCGGTCATGGGGCCTCGATCGGCGACGTGCCCGGCCAGACGGTCAGGCTCACGCTCGCGGCCCTGGGGCAACTGCCTGCGGTGTGGGTGATGGCGGCTCTAGTGCTGGTCATCTTCGGGTGGCTGCCGCGCGCCGTGCCAGCCGCCTGGGGCCTTCTGGTGGCGTTCATCGTGCTCGGCGAGTTCGGTGCCCTGTGGGACCTGCCCTCATGGGTCCTGGACCTGTCACCGTTCGCGCACAGTCCGACGCTCCCGGGTCAGGACGTCGCTTGGGGATCCATCGTCGGACTGCTCGCCGTGGCGGCGTTCCTCACCGTGCTCGGGCTCGCCGGGTGGCGCCGGCGCGATCTGTCGTAGGCCTTATGGCCCGACATGCCTAGCGGCAGGAGCAGCGCTCGTCGTGCGTGTAGATCGCCAGCACCTGGTCGACGTGCTGGCCGCAACCGGTGTACGTGACCTTGTTGCACTGGCGGCAAAGGGCGGGGCTGCACATGCCGGTCTCCTCTGGAACGCAGAATCCGCGACCCTCTGTCGCGGATGTGGGAACTATACCCCATGGGGTATCCCCGTGCAACCTCCTCAGCCGGTGTTGCTCCTGCGGAACAACGCCGCCGTGATGGCGACCAGCACGACGGCGATGAAGATCTGGGTGAGGAAGACGAGCCAGAACGAATCCCCGTAGCCGAGCCCCTGTCCGACGAAGATCCCTGCGAAGGCGGCCAGGATGCCGATGATGATCGTCACGATGCAGCCGATGGGCTGCATGCTCGGCACGAGGATGCGGGCGATGAGGCCGATGACGATGCCGACGAAGATGGCGCTGATGACGCCGTTGATGTCCATGGCGGTCACCCAACCATCGACTGACCGTCGCGGGCAAGCGACACGAGCCTCGACACGGCACGGAAGTACTTCTTCCGGTACCCGCCTCGCAGCATGTCCTCGGCGAAGAGCCGGTCGAGCGGCACACCGCTCGCCACGACCGGGACGTCACGGTCGTACAGCCGGTCGACGAGCACCACCAGGCGCAGCGCCTGCGCCTGGTCCGTGATGGTGCGGACTCCCGACAGCAGGAGAAGGGGCACGTCGTCCACGAGGGCCCCGAACCTCGACGGATGGACGGTGGCGAGATGCCGCAGAAGCGGTCCGAAGTCGTCCAGCACGGCTCCGGGACTGCGGGCCGCGAACTCCCGCAACTCGTCGTCGCTCAGTGGATCCGGGGCGGGCGGCAGGCCGCGGTGCCGGTAGTCCTCCCCGTCGATCCGCAGGACGTCGAAGTGCGCCGCCAGCCCCTGGATCTCGCGCAGGAAGTCGTCCGCGGCGAACCGGCCCTCGCCCAGCTTGTCCGGCAGGGTGTTGGACGTCGCTGCCAGCATCACGCCTGCATCGACGAGCTCCCCCAGCAACGTCGACATGAGCACCGTGTCGCCGGGGTCGTCGAGCTCGAACTCATCGATGCAGACGAGGCGGTTGCCCTTGAGCGCCTCGACCGCGGTACGGAAGCCCAGGGCGCCGACAAGGTTCGTGTACTCGACGAAGGTGCCGAAGCGCTTGGGACCCGGGACGGCGTGCCAGAGCGAGGCGAGCAGATGGGTCTTGCCGACCCCGAATCCACCGTCGAGGTAGACGCCAGCGCGACCCTCGGGGGGTGCCGCGCGCCGGAAGAAGGATCGGCGGGCCGGGGCCTGCTCGGCCAGCCTTCCCGCGAAGGCCCCCAGGGCGGCCACCGCCGCGGCCTGCGTCGGTTCGCCGGAATCCGGGAGGTACGACTCGAAACTCACTCCCGCGAAGTGCGGGGGTGGGACGAACTCGTCGACGAGGCCCTCGACGGACAGCGACGGATGTCTCGCGGTCAGCGACTCGGGCACGACCGTGAGCCTATTCATGCGACGATCGCGCCATGGCAGCCGTCCGAACCCCCGCGTTCCCCGAGGGCGTCGCCTGGCTGCGCGCGGTCATGGCCATGACCCTCGACGGCGTCGTGCGCGGTGCCGACGGCGGCTCCCGATCCATCAGCACTCCGGCCGACCAGCGCTGGTTCTCCGACCTGCGACGGGACCCGGACGTCCTCCTCGTGGGGGCAGGCACGATCCGTGCCGAGGACTACCGCCCCTCACGCAAGGTCATCGCCGTGGTCAGTGAGAGCCTCGACCTGCCGCTCTCACTGCGCATGTTCCGCGACCGTGGCCCCGATCATCCACGGCCCATCGTGCTGACGTCGTCGCGCGCGGCCGAGTCGGTTCCGGACGGGCTTGGCGACGCCGCCGATGTCGTCCCCTGCGGCCCGGACTCCCTCGATCTCCACCGGGCGGTCGCAGCGCTGCACGAGCGCGGCCTCACCCGGATCCAGTGCGAGGGCGGGCCCACCCTGCTGGCCGACCTGCTCGGTGCCGACCTCGTCGACCAGCTCCTGCTCACGGTCACTCCCCTGCTCCACGGCGGTGCCGCTCCCGATCACCTGGTCTCGCATGCCGGCGGCTGGGCGCCGCCCCTTCGCATGACCGTCACCGACCTGCAGCAGGACGAGGGCACCGCCTTCCTGACCCTCGCGAGGCCGTGATGCTCACTCCGCCAATCGAGCCGATGCTGGCCGCCCCCCTCGGCAGCGCGATCCCCGACGAGCCCGGCATCTCCTTCGAGCCAAAGTGGGATGGCTTCCGCTGCCTGGTGTTCGTGGACGAGGGAGGTGGCGTCGTCCTTCAGGGTCGCGGCCGGTCGAAGTCCGCCGACGAGATCGTCGACCTCGCCTACGCCTTCCCGGAGGTCGTCGCTGCGGTGCACGAGCAGGTATCCCCCCGCACCGTCCTCGACGGCGAGATCGTGATCCAGCACGATGGCCGCCTGGACTTCGGCGTGCTGTCGTCGCGGCTGCGCCCGCGATCGGAGGCGGAGGGCACCAACATCGCACGTCTCGCGGCCGAGCACCCCGCGACGCTGCTGCTGTTCGATGTCCTGTGGTCAGATCGCGACCTCATGGCGGAATCCTTCTCCGCTCGCCGCGACGTGCTGACGTCACTGTCAGCGTCGTGGGAGTCACCGATCCTGCTGACCCCCAACACCACCGATCGCCTTCTCGCGGAGTCGTGGTTCGTCGGGTACGAGAGCGCCGGCGTGGACGGCCTGATCGTCAAGAGGCTCGACGACCCCTACCTGCCCGGCAAGCGCACGCAGGGCAAGGTCAAGCACCTGCGCACCGCCGATGTGGTCGTCGCCGGCTGGCGCGCCTACACAAAGCCCGGGCCGGATGGCGAACCGATCGTCGGCAGCCTTCTGCTGGGCCTATATGACGAGGCCGGGCGCCTGCACTACGTCGGCGGCGCCTCGGCCTTCACCGCGAAGAAGCGGCGCGAACTGGTGGACCTGCTCGCGCCCCTGACCTGCGCCGACGACGATCCGCACCCCTGGCGCGGCACGTCAGGGATCCGCATCCCCGGGACCGCCAACCGCTGGAAGAAGGAGCAGCCCTGGGTGGCCCTGCGCCCCGAGCTGGTCGCCGAGGTCGAGTACGACCAGATGGAGGGCGACCGATTCCGTCACGGCGTCACCTTCGGGCGCTGGCGCCCCGACCGGGGACCGGTCACCTGCGGCTTCGATCA
>JAHECS010000028.1 GCA_024641635.1 Actinomycetes bacterium
CTACGGCGCCGACACCGGCACGGCGCGGAACACGCGGGTGTCAGACGACATGGCATCGACCCGCACCGTGAAGGAGCCCTCGCCCGCGGGAATCCGCCAGACGCGTGCGGCGGACACAGCGTTCGCGTTGAAGTCGCGGACGGGAACCGCCTCGAACCCGTCGTACTGGTACAGCAGCGACTCGGATCCGTCAGCGGGCCGGGACACCTCGACCGTCAGGACGATCGGGGACGATGCCGGGGCGGCCGTAAGTGCAGGCTGGTTCTGCTGCCCCTCCGAGTTGACGCTCACGTCGACGCGGACCGGCAGGGTCACACCGTCCTCGTCACGCACGCCGGTGACCGCGAGGCCGTGCCATGGCCCCGACGCCGGCAGGGAGTAGACCGGACCGCCAGCCGCGTTCGCGCCCTTCCGCGTCCTCGGAAGGTCGCCCACCCGGTACGAGTAGAGCATCGGCATGTTGGGGCCGAGGGTGCGCAGGCCGTTGTCCGAGATGGTCAGGACGTCGTCGGCTCGACTGGGTCGCCCCGCCTTGAGCGGTCGAGCCGACTCGTAGCCGTACACCGGCACGATGTGGTCGTAGGTCGGGTCACCCGGACCCTGCTCGCGCAGCATCCGGGTGTTGTTGAAGACGCCGACGATCACCACGTCCCCACGCAGGAAGCGGTTCCGCACCCACGACGTGAAGGCGCCGATGTCACGCGATCGCGGGGAACGCTCCGCCGTGAGACGCATCGACCGGGCCGCCCGAAGGTCGTTCGCGCCGAGGAGCAACTGGCTCGACTCCGCCGTCTGGGGCACACCCGGTGAGGCGATGGCCCGGGCCGTCCACTCAGACGTGTACTGGCCGAACTGCAGTCCGGCTGTGATGAGACTGGTCTCCCCGCAGTACCCGAAGTTCGCGTTCCACTGCGCTCGCGGTGTCGCGTCCAGCGCCCGCTTGTGCCACTCGTGGCCCGTCGACGGTGCGGCCGCGGCAGGTACCGCCAGCAGGGCCGCCACCAGCGCGACAACGCCACTCCGCAGAACCAGCGACCCCAACCCGATCGGCAACGCTGACATGAAGCGTCACTGTAGTGACGACGTGCCCTGGCGAGCGCCGGATCAGCGTCCGACGAGGCCGCCGACCCAGTCGGTCACTCGCTCGGCCGTGACCGCCGAACCGTAGATCGTGGCGTGAGTCTCGTTCGGCAGGACGTCGAGTGTCACGTCTGCTCCCGCGACTTCGAGCGCGTCGGCGAACGCCTGCGACTGCGACAGCGGGACGACCGTGTCCGCGTCACCGTGGAGGAGGAGGACGTGCAGATCGCGCGGGGCGGATCCGGACGACGCGTAGGCGAGGGGATCCCCCGATGCCCACAGCTCCGGGTCGGCTTCCCGCGGGACGCCGAAGAAGCCCTGCATCGCGGACGACGCTGCCGCGGTGTCGTACACGCCGGCAAGCCCGACCATCCCGTCGATACGGGGCAGCGGGAAGGGGCAGTCACCGGCCAGCTCCGAACCCGAGACGGCGGCAAGCGCGGCGAGGTGGCCACCCGCCGAGTGCCCCAGGACGACGAGCGGCCCAGGCGTGAGCCCGCCCTTCTCGGCTTCGTGCACGGCATAGCCGGCCGCGCACAGGACATCCTGCACCGGGACGGGGAAGCGAGCCCCCTGGTCGCCGGCCCGGTAGGTCGCGTTGACGGCCACCATCCCCGCGTCGGCGACCGCGCGTGCCAACGGCGTCAGACCGGTGCGGTCGGCGGTCTGCCAACCTCCGCCCGGCACGAGGAGGACGACGGGCACCCCCGACTCCGGCGCTGGCTGCGTGGGCAGGTAGACGTCAGCGGCGACCCCCGGCAGGTAGTCCTCGGTGGCTCCGACTGGCCGCGTGTC
Source organism: Actinomycetes bacterium (assembly GCA_024641635.1). GTDB lineage: Bacteria > Actinomycetota > Actinomycetes > S36-B12 > S36-B12 > UBA10649. Next base: position 1,876 of record JAHECS010000028.1, read on the forward strand.
CGAAGGGGTGGCAGGACTCGGCGATGTCTCGGGAGTGGCGGAGCAGCCGACAAGGGTGGCGAGGGCCACGGCCACCACCAGGCTCGACCCGATGCGCCTCACGCCGCCGTCACCGTGCTCGACGGTGCCTCGACGTCGTACTGGAGGTCCCGCAGCCGGAAGCGGCCGTAGGTGAACGCGCCACCCGGCCGGTCGTACACGGCGTCGCCTCGAGTCGCGACGCGGATTCCCCCGACCTCGTCGTAGTCGGTGAGGGGAGTCGACCATCGCATCGGCACGAACGTGCCGGAGCTGCTGTCGGGTCGGTCGTCAGACACGAAGTCGACCAGCTCACCCGCCTCGTTCACCACGAGCGTCGCCGAGACCCTTCGCGAGCCGTTGGTGAAGTCGACCCGTGCCGACGTCTCGTCCAACGCGGTCCAGGCAAGCCGGGGATCGACCAGGTTGCCCGGCGCGAAGGCGCACCAGTCGTTGAGGACGGTCACGGTCTCCGCCTCGCTGATCTCGCGACCGCTCTGGTCGACCATCGTCACTCGCGACGCCACCCGGACCGTGAAGGTCGCCTGCTCCGCCCGGTAGATGTGCAGGGCTTGCACGGGCAGCGCGAACATGCGCGAGGTCATGAGGAAGATCCGGGCCGGGTGGTCGAAGAAGTTGTACTGCACCGAGCGCGAGGGCATCGGGGCCGAGCCGGGCTTGCGCCACATGTCCGCGTCGAACTCGATCCGGACGTTGCGCGGCCGAGGCGCGCCGACCGCACCCGATGCCCGCACGTACCTGCGGACGGGCTCCGGGAGAGGCTCGAGATCAGCCTCCTTCAGGACGCCCAGCGGCCCGGATTCTCGCGACGCGAACTCGCGCTCCACCTGGGTGGCGAACCGGGCGTCGAGCGCGGGCTTGCGTGCCACGACCGGCCTCCTCAGGGGGCTCGACCCGCTCACGGCCAGACGTCTGGCCGTCCGCGCGGGCCCGTGACTCGAGCGTACGCGCGCGCGGGGCGTCATCCGGAGTCGGAGCGGATGCTCGGGTGATGCAGCGAACCCGCTCGTCGATCACCCTCGAGCGACGATCGCTCCCGGGAGCTCGTTCGGCGAGGCTTCGTCGTCGATCGTCACACCGCTGCCGCCGCGGGGACGCGGGCCGGGAGCTCGCTCCTCAGCCAGCGTCCCGTCCCGATCAGGGCGATGCCGAACAGCACGCAGCCGACGGCCAGGCCGATGAGCTGGGCCAGGAAGTAGTCGCCGTAGCTGTCGACCGGCCCGACCTGCAACGCGTCGAGAGCGATCGCCGACAGGATGGCGACGGGCCACGCGGCGACCATGAGGACTCGGGCCGCCCGTGGCGCGGCCCCGGCGTCCCTGAGCCGGAGGACGGGTATCAGGGCCGCCACCGTGAGGAGGCCCACCCCGACGATCCACGCCCACGTCACCACCGCGAGGAAGAGGGTGCCGAGCGCCGCGGTCCCGATGGCGAGGATGGCGAGAACATCGCGCGCACCTCCCGTCCGGCTCAGCAGGCCTGCGTAGGTCAGCGTGGTGCACGTGGCGCCGACGAACATGAGGATGGCGACGGTGAAGTACAAGGGCTCCCAGTCCTCGGACAGGTAGTCGGCACGAAGCACGACGATCGGTGCGGTGATCAGCCAGGCAGCGGCGCCGACAAGGGCGATGGTGCCGGTCATGCGGGTGAAGGGCGTGGGCATGGCGATACCTCCGGACGGAGCGAGAGCGAAAGCGCGAGCGACGAGGGCCGCGTCGCCGAAACGGTCGATGACGTGACGCTGGGCAGCCTGGGCGTCCAGGCCATCGGCCCGAGCGCGTTCGGCGGCCGAACGGAGGTGGTCGTCGGCCTCGCTCACGAGGTCGTCGACGTCAGCGCGCCAGCGCAGCGATCCACGCAGCGCCGTGAGGTAGTCGGAGATCAGGTCGGTCTCGGCCATGGCACCCCGCTCAGGACGGCGCTCACCGCGTCCGAGAACTCCTCCCAGGCCGAGCGTTCCGTGACGAGTGCTCCACGGCCGCTCTCACTCAGTCGGTATGTCCGCCTCCGTCGACCCGAGTCCTCGGACCACTCACTCTCGAGCAGGCCTGCCTGCTCGAGTCGGTGAAGTGCGGGGTAGACCGTGCCCTCGGGCAGGTCGAATGCGTCACCACTGCGTGCACGGAGCTGCTCGATGACGCCGTAACCGTGGCAGGGGCCCTGGGCCAGCACCGACAGGACGAGCAGATCGAGGTGCCCCTTGAGGGCCTGACCCTTCATACCTCGGAATGCTAGGCATAGCCACTCTGGGCGTCAAGCCCCCTGGATCACGTTTCCGGCGTCGCCAGGATCCGAGGATCCCGACGGCCCCGGGATCGCCTGCGGGCATTGACATCACCCGCAGGCCCGCGAGGATCATGCTGCGACGAGCGAAGGAGCGACCATGGACCTCGGGGCATTCTCGATCAGCCTGGCGGTGGCGGATCTCGCCGCCTCCCGTGACTTCTACGCGAAGCTGGGCTTCGCCGACTTCGCCGGGGATCCGTCACAGAACTGGCTCATCATGCGGAACGGCACCACCGTGATCGGCCTCTTCCAGGGCATGTTCGAACGCAACCTGATGACCTTCAATCCCGGGTGGGACAACGACGCCCGCGAGCTGCCTGACTTCACCGATGTCCGTGAGCTCCAGCGCCGGCTGCGGGACCAGGGGGTCACCTTCCTGACCGAGGCGGACGAGAGCACCACCGGACCGGCGAGCTTCCTCGTCGTCGATCCCGACGGGAATCCCGTCCTGGTCGACCAGCACGTATGAGCGACCGGGCGCCGGCGCCCAGCGCGGGAGGCGTGACTACCCGCCGAGCGCGCCCGTCAGGGCCACGAGCGTCGACGACACGCAAGCGTCGGACACGGCGGGAGGGGTGCCGTCGGTGGCGGCATCCAGCTCCTCGAACGGCGGGCAGTCGCTGAGCGTCGCGGACTGGTCGAAGGTGTACGCGGTGTAGACGAGGTACGCGCGCGTACCGGGGTCGGCGAGGGCAAGGTAGGCGGACTCCGGACCCATGACGGTGCCGTCGGGAGTCGAGCAGGCCAGCGCGCCCTGATCCCATTCGCCTCCGCCACCGCCGGATTCGGTCGGGGCCACGCACGAGGCGGCCAGGAAGCCGTCGATGACGTCCTGCGGGATGTCCAGCGGAGCCACGGCCGAAGCCGTACCGCCTGCCGACGCCGTCGCGACACTGCTCGGGGCCGCGGACGCTGGCGCTCCCGCGCTCGGCGCGGCCACCTCGCTCCCACTGCCGGCGTCGGCGGACTCCGTCGTCGACGAGCAGGCCGACAGCAGGCCCACGAGAGCAACGCTGGTGGCCAGGGCGAGGGTCCACCGGAGTGGCGCGTGCGACATGGACGCGACCCTACGTGGTCCCGACACGGCGACCGCACCGCAGGTCCGCGGCTCGTTCGACGGCGACTCAGCGTTCGGACCGTCGGGTGGCGGCGCAGCCGGTTGGCCTTCGACTAGGAGGCGGGCAGCCGCTCGAGCATGAACGCCCGGGCGCGCTTGGCGAGATCCATGTTGTCGTCCCACAGGTTCCGCCACACGCACAGCGCCACGGCGAGCGCATCGTCGACCACCAGCGAGGAGAACGACTCGAACGTGATGGCACCGTCGTAGCCGGACTCGACCAGCGCCCCGAAGACCTCGTCGAAGTCGATGGTGCCGGTTCCCAGATAGCCGCGATTCGACTCGCCGATGTGGACGTACCCCAGCCTGTCGCCGCACGCGAGGAGCGGATCGCGGAAGTTCCGCTCCTCGATGTTCATGTGGTAGACGTCGGCGTGGACGAACACGTTGTCCTCGCCCACGAGATCGATGTAGTCGAGGGTCTGCTGGACCGTGTTCAGGAGGTTGCTCTCGTAGCGGTTGACGAACTCCAGCCCGATCCTGACCCCCCGGCCGCGTGCCTCCTGCGCAACCTCGCGAATGACGGCGGCGCTGTTCCGCCGCGTCGCGTCCGTCGCGGGCGCGTCGTACTTGTGCAGTGCGCTGTAGATGACGCCGCCGAGGAAGTCCGCACCGATGCCCGAGGTGACGTCGAGGGCTCCCATGAGGATGGCGCGGCCGCGCTCGATGGCCTCGGCGTCGGACGAGTTGATGTCCGCGGACACGGGCAGGCCCAGCGTGACCGTCGCCCCGAGTCCGGACTCCTCCAGGCGGCCACGGGTGTGCTCGATGTCGATGGCCGCGGGGTTCATCCCGGAGATCTCGACGAGGTCGTAGCCCGCCTCCACCGTGCTCGCCACGGCGGACTCGCACTGCTCGCGGTCCCACCCGCCCACCCATACGAAGGAGTGCACGCCCAGCGGATTGGTCGCCATGGCGCGACTGTAGCGACCCTCGACGTGCCCTTCGAGTGGCACGAACGCATACCTGCGCTTAACCGGCGCTGGGTGCCCTTCTGGCCTTGCCCGACCTACCGTCGAACCGACGCTGACCGGCGTCAGGATCGAAGGAGCCCCCTCATGAACCGCGCATTCGCCATCGTCATGACAGCCCTCGGAGCGGTCGCCCTGACCCTCGGGACGGCCACCGGAGTCGGGATGGTTCGGTCGGCGACCAGCGCTGGTCCGCTGAGCGAGGCGTCCACCCCGCCGCCGGCGGCCACCGCGCCGCTCGCCACGCTGCCCGAGCTTCCCTCCCTCGACGGGCTTCCCGATCCCGCGACGCTCACGGGGTCCGCGCCGTCGACGACCGAGGTCGCACCAGCGACCAACGGCGTGCGGATCGAGCAGGTCAGCGCGGTCACCATCTCGGCAGCCCGCGCGAAGCGCAGCGTCCTGAAGCAGGTGCCGGGAACGGTCCTCTCTGTCACCCGCACGAAGCACGGTGGCTACCCGGCCTACGCCGTCACCGTGCGCAGGGCGGACGGATCAACGGCCACCGGCTACGTCGACCGCAGCAGCGGCGTGATCTTCGACTGGACCCAGACCGCTGCGCCGGCCGCGCCCAGCACGTCCTCGACGACGAGCGGGTCGCATGCGTCAGGCGACGATCACGAGTCGGAGAACGAGCACGAATCCGAGCGCGAGCACGAGTCGGAGCACGGCGACGACTAGTGGGGCGCAGCCGCCACCGGCTTCATCACCCGATCACCGAAGCGCGGCACCGCACGGGCGGCGAGCGCACCGACCACGGCCGCGGGCACCAGTGCCCAGCCACCGAAGGCGAAACCGATGGCGCCGCCGAGCACGACGGCCACGACCCATTTCATGGGCGCCGTCGCGATCACCGAGGCGGTGACGCCGACGACGATCGCCGCCTGGGTGGAGGGGCCCGACGGCAGCAGGAGGGCGCACAGCAGGCCCACCGCCGCCCCGACGAACATCACCGGGAAGAACGGGCCGCCGCGGAAGCCGGAGCCCAAGGACGCCCCGTATGCCAGGGCCTTGAAGAGGACCACGGCCAGCACGGTGCTCGTCGCCGTCTCGGCAGCCAGGTCGGAGATGTACCCCTCGCCGGATGTCACGACGAAGGTGATGGGAGCCCCTGTCGTCCCTTGAAGGAGCAGAGCGGACGCTGAGACCACCAGGGCAGCACCGACAAGCGCCCACAGCCGAGGCGCTCCCCGGACGACGTGGTCGAGCAATCCACCTCCCCACCGGACGATCGCCACGATGACGGCCGTGGCCAGGGCCACGGGGATCGCCCAGGCGAGGTCGGGGATGGCCAGGGAGGTCGGCTGGTTGTCCAGCGCGAGGGATCCGCTCAGCAGGGGGCCGACGAACAGCGCGAGGATGGCGCCCCCGGCGCTGGCCATGACGATCCGCTTGGGATCCGCGGCGTGCGTCGCCCGGGCGACGAGGCCTCCGACGACCGAGCCGGTCGCTACCAGAGCTACCTCGGGCCCGAGGACGAGGCCGCCCAGCAGGGTCGCGGCGATGGCCAGGATGGCATCGAGGTAGGCCCGCGGGCTCAGGGACGCCACCGCGATCCCGCCGAGGGGAGAGTGCCCGTGATCCCCGAGGAAGCGCCGGATGAGGAAGACGAGGAGCGCTGCCGCCAGGGGCACCGACACGACGTACCAGGCGGGCGCCGAGTCCCAGGTGGACGGCACGGTGTCCCAGATCCATGCGATGGCGGCCTGGAGGGCGATGAGGACGACGTACCCGATGCCGAGCCCGAGGACGGCGCCGATGATGAGGCCGCCGACGGCCCGATCCCGTGGCGGCGCCGCCGCCGACTCCTGACCTGACGTCACGTCGGCTATCCCACCACGCGGCGCCGCTTCAGGCACGCACCACAGGACCACCAGCGGGGCGTTGGTCAGCCCCACCCCACCCCCTACCCCCGCCGACCTTGAGGTTGGCGCCCTTTTCCGGGCCGAAAACCAGCGCCAACCTCAAGGTCGGCGGGGGTGGAGGGTGGGTGGAGGGGGTCAGGCGCGGTCGATGACCACGCCCTGGATGACGTCCCCCGACGGTGCGCCCTGCGACGGCACCTCGGCGCCATCGCGGGCATCGCGGGCATCGCGGGCATCGCGGGCATCGCGGGCATCGCGGGCGTCGAGCCAGTCCTCGGCCGACGACAGGAGGGCGGCGACCGCGACCGCCGCGAGCGCGATGTCATCGCCGAGGCCGAACGGCCCCAGCAGCGCCTCGGGCATGAAGTCGACCGGGGACACCACGTAGAGCAGGCCGGCCAGGCCGCCGAACACGCGCAGCCGCGGGGCACCGGGCCATCGGCCCCGCACCGTGTCACGGATCATGGGGATGACCGCCGCGAGCCTCTGCCCGAGCGGGTGCCGCCCACGGCTGGACCGGACAGCTCCGGCCACCGCGCTTGCTCCACCAACGACACCCATGCGACCTCCTCAGTCACGCGCCGACGCGCAGCGATACGACGTTGCCCGGGTCAACGCCGTTCCGTGCTCGCTGATTCCCTCTACCCTCGGGCCATGTGCCGAAGCATCAAGACCCTGAGGCCCCCCTTCACCGAGGAGGTCACCGAGGACGACGTCCGCGCGGCCGCACGTCAGTACGTGCGCAAGGTGAGTGGCTTCCGAGAGCCGGCCGGACACAACCGGGAGGCCTTCGACGAGGCGGTCGAGGCGGTCACGCTGGCCACGCAGGCGCTGCTGGGTGACCTTGTCGTCCGCGGCCACTGACGACCGCCCGCGCAGGGCGCGGGGGGTCTAGCCTTCCGCGTCGGGGCTGGGCTCGGTCGTGGGAAGGCCCTGGTCCTGCGGAGCTTCGAGTCGATTCCCGCCGGACCAGTTGTCGCCGTCCGGATCGACGCCCCGCCCCTGCATGCCGGGCATGCCGTCATCCATTCCCGGCCCCTGCCCGTCGCTCGGACCATGGCCGTAGCCCTGGCCGGGAGCCTGGCCGGGACCCTGGCCGTAGCCCTGACCGCCCGAGTTCGGCCCGCGTCCCTGGCCGGGAGCCTGGCCGAAGCCCTGACCGCCCGCCTCCGGACCATCGCCGAAGGGTCGCCCGGAGTCAGTCATGCTCCACCGGCCATCGTCATTCGACCCCGTCGCGTGACCGACCGCGAAGCCGACCCCTCCCGCCACGACGATCAGCCCGGCCGCGACGACTCCGCCGACCACCTCGAGGATGGTGCGGGTGTGGCTGCGGGACGGCGCCGGGGCCGGCGCTGCCGCAACGGCTGCGGTGGCCACGGGCTGCTGGTCGGCCAGCTCGAGTGACTCGGTCGGGGTGGCGTCGGCGGTTCCCTCGCCGGGCACGGTGGGCTCGCTCATGGCGTCTCCTCAACGGTTGCTCGCTGCATCTGGCTCAACCATGGGCCATGGAGGTCAGACGGTCGTGCACGACATGTTCGGGGAACGTCAGGGTGAGGGCACGCTCGTGGGCGGCCTACGGGAAACAGGCACCCCACAGGCCCGCATCGACGGCCTGGGCGGAGCGCTGCTCCTCCTCGAACAGCGACTTCCAGATGTACGGGCGGTCCCCGTACTGGCGCTCGAAGGCGTACCCGCCGCCAAGCGCCTCGAGGTTGAACATGCTCAGGCCGCCGTCGGGCAGCTCGCGCCACAGGTAGGCCAGGACGCGGTCGTACCTGTCGGTGCGCCCCTGGCTCTCGTCGAACTCGAGGGTGACGCGCTGCCCGGTGAGCAGGTCCTTGGCGAACTGCGACGCCTCCGGGCCGAAGCACTCCACCGGGGAGTCGGGCTTCACCGTCTCGGGGGTGTTGATGCCGATGAGCCGGACCGACACCTGGTCCCCCGCGAGGGTCACCTTCACGGTGTCGCCGTCGACGACCCGATCGACCACCACTCCCCTGATCACCTCACCGACGGGGACAGGCCCTCCGCCGACGGTCGCCCTCGCGGAGACCGTCGACCCAGCGGGAGGCGGCGTTTCGGATCGGAGATCCGTCGTCGCGGGCGTGCCACATCCCGCCGCCCCCGAGACGACCAGAAGAGCGGTGGCAATCAGGGCGAGTCGCACCCGGGCACGCTACTCGCCCGGTCGGACGCTCTTTCCCTGCCAGCCTGCGTCCGGGGCACCCTCGATGCAAGACTGCCCCCGTGGCGAAGAAGGACGGCGTGGACCCGCATCGACGGACGACCGACGACGACGTCGAGCGCGTGCCCAAGGCGATCTACGAGAAGGAGCTGTACCGGCTGCAGGCCGAGCTGGTCGAGCTGCAGGAATGGGTCCGCCTCGAGGGGCAGCGTCTCGTGATCCTCTTCGAGGGTCGGGACGCGGCCGGCAAGGGGTCGACGATCAAGCGGGTGACGCAGTACCTCAACCCGCGCGTTGCCAGCATCGTCGCGCTGCCCACCCCCACCGATCGCCAGCGCAGTCAGTGGTACTTCCAGCGCTACGTGGAGAACTTCCCGGCAGCCGGCGAGATCAAGTTGTTCGACCGCTCCTGGTACAACCGTGCGGGAGTCGAGCGCGTGATGGGGTTCTGCACGCCGGACGAGTACCGCCGGTTCCTGCACCAGGCGCCCATCTTCGAGCGGCTCCTGGTCGAGGACGGGATCATCCTGCGCAAGTACTGGTTCAGCGTCAGCGACGCGGAGCAGGAGCGTCGCTTCCGGTCGCGGATGCACGACCCCATGCGGCAGTGGAAGCTCTCGCCGATGGACATGGAGTCCATCACCCGGTGGGAGGACTACTCCCGGGCCAAGGACGAGATGCTGGTCCACACCGACATCCCGGAATCGCCCTGGTACGTCATCGAGGCCGACGACAAGAGGCGCGCCCGGCTCAACATGATCCATCACTTCCTCAGCACGATCCCCTACTTCGCCGCCATGCGCCCGCCCCTCGAGCTCCCGACGCGCCCCCACTCGACCGGTTACGAGCGCCCGCCCCGCGAACTCAGCCACTACGTGCCGGACCACGCGGCAGACGTCATCGCCAAGCACGAGAAGTCGGGCGGCAAGGGCGGCAAGGGCAAGTAGCCGGCCGAGTCCCGTCGCCTCCATGACGAACCGGCACCCCGGACGAGCCGATACCCCAGGTGGCACCACCGGGGTGTCGCCGCGCCAGGGGATGGACATGGCAGTCAGGCGGAGCGCTGCGGCGCTCCTCGCAGCGGGGGCGACCTTGGCCTGCCTGCTCGCAGTCCCGCCCACCGTGTCGGCTCGCGAGCCCAGTGGCTCGTACACGGACATCCCGATCCAGGAGACCGGCCGGGTCGAGTCGATCCTCGACGGCGACACCTTCCGGTTCGTCGAGGACGGAGCGTCGTCCTGGGTGAAGATCCGGCTCCTGGGCGTCAACACCCCCGAGGTGACCGGCTTCAACAACATCCACTTCGCCGAGGACATGTGCGCGGGCCAGGAGGCCCTGCGCCTGCTGGCCGGCATCATCCCGCCAGGCAGCCGCGTGCAGCTGCGATCCCAGAGCAAGGCCTCCTCCAACCGCGGACGCAGCCTGCGGTACGTGTTCGCCTACAACCCCCGCAGCGGCGCCTACGACATCGACGTGCAGGCCAAGGTCGCGGAGTCCGGGCTGGCCATGTGGTTCACCATCGACGAGGAGTCCGCCCTCTCGTACCCCTACCGCCTCATCGTCCAGCAGGCGCAACGCGGCGGCCGGGGCATCTGGGACCCGTACCACTGCGGACCGGTCGAGCAGCCGGATGCCCGCATCCGGCTGACGGTCGTGTGGGACGCCCCGGGCAGCGACCAGTCCAACCTCAACGGCGAGTCGGTGATCGTCCGCAACGTCGGGGCTGCCGATGTCGACCTCTCCGGGTGGCTGCTTCGCGATACCAGTCTCACCGCCTGGTTCTACTTCCCGCAGGGCACCGTGCTGCAGGCGGGCGACTACCGGGTCGTGCACGTCGGCAGCGGCACGACAGGTCAGCCGGACCGCCGGGACCTGTACATGGGCTCCGTGACACCGCTGTTCCCGAACACCCAGGACGGCAAGTTCCTCGGCGACGGCGCCTACCTGCTCGACCGGAAGACGGCGGTGCGCTTCTACGACGAGTACCCCTGCATCACCGACTGCACCGACCCGCTCGCCGGGGTGGTCGTCATCGGCAAGGTCAACGCCCGGTCCAGGAGCAAGCTCCCGTCGCGTGCTGCGAACGAGGAGTTCATCGTGCTGCGCAACACCGGAGTCGAGCCCGTTCTCCTCGACGGCTACTACCTGCGGCGCAAGGTCTCCACCTACCCGTTCCCGCCCGGCACGACGATCGACGGCGGCGACACCCTCACCATCCGCATCGGCAAGGGCGCCGCCTCGTCACTCGTCCAGTTCTGGGGCAGGACCGCTCCACTGCTCACGAACAAGCATGACCGCGTCGATCTGATCTCGAACAAGGACGTCGTCGTCAGTCGCCGGCAGTGGTAGCGCTCAGGTCCAGCGCTCGCCGGTCACGTCCGTCAGATGGTGCACCGCATCGTGCAGCAGGTAGCGGGCGAACGACTCGACGGTGAAGGAGGCCCCGTCGCCGCGGAGCCCGGTTCGCTCCCACGCTTCCTCGGGCACCTCGGCAAGCACCTCGGCGAATCCCTGGGCCGCAGCAGCTGCCTCCGCGGTGACGAGGGCCGGGTCCTGGTCGTGGTAGCGGTCCGCGATGGCGGTCGCGTCCTGATCCCAGTTGGCGAAACTGGGTCCGTCCTCAGCCAGCATCAGCCGCACCCGCAGGCTGGCCAGGTCGAACACGTCGCGGACGTGGCACGCGTACTCGAGCGGGGACCACACCGCCGGACTCGGCCGCGTGCGCGCATCCTCGATCGACGTCATCGCAACACTCCACCGAAGGCCGACGTCGGCGGACAGGTCGGCGAGCGCCGCGCGGGCGGGCTGGCGCGCGTCGAAGCCGCATTCGGGGCAGGCCATGTCGAGGACCCAGGTCCAGTCCTTGGTATCCGGCGGCGGCTGAGTGCTCATGCCGGCCACCCTAGGAGGGCGGCCGGAACCCCGAGCACAGCAGGTCGGCAGCAGCGATCCGACCGTCCACCACGGTGCAGAACACGTGCTGCTCGACGACGAAGGGCTCACCGTCCTCCGAGCCTTCGAAGCTGTAGTCGATGCGGAGGAGGCCTCCGACCTCGTCGCTGTCCTCCGCCAGCAGCCGGAGCGACGACTCGGAGAACCATGCCGTGATGAGCGCCGCCGCCGCTTCCGCCCCGTCGCGCTCGCGCAGCCCCGGCGGGATGAGGGCCCGGAAGGTTGCGTCGGGCGCGAAGCACTCCCGGAGGGCGACCTCGTCGTGAGTGGTGATCGCGTGGACGAACTGCGCTGCGATCGCATGCATGTGCGGAACCTACGCTCGTGCAGGCCATCCGAACAGTCCTGACGCACTCCGTGGCCGCTTCGTGATCGCTACCGTGGACCGCGTGACCAGCCACATCGGCGTGCAGCGGTTGCTGCACTACGACCGGCGAGACCTGCGCGGCGACCTCATGGGCGGGGTGACGGTCACCGCGTACCTCATCCCACAGGTCCTGGCCTACTCCGCGCTGGCCGGACTGCCCGCCCAGACGGGTCTCGTCGTCATCGTCGTGACGATGACGCTGTATGCGTTGATCGGGTCGTCGAGGCTGCTGTCCGTCGGCCCCGAGTCGACGACGGCGCTGATGACGGCCGCGGTCCTCGCCCCCCTGGCGCTGGGTGACCCGGTCAGATACGCAGCACTGGCCGCCACCCTGGCCCTCCTGGTCGGCCTCTACGCACTCCTCGCCGGCGTCCTGCGGCTCGGCTTCATCGGCGACCTGCTCTCCCGACCAGTGCTCGTCGGGTACATGGCCGGCGTCGCAGTCATCATGATCACCAGTCAGCTCGGGAAGGTCACCGGCGTCGACGTCGCAGGAGACTCGTTCCTCGAGGACATCGGATCGTTCACCGGAAACGCCTTGGAGAACGGACTCTCCCTGCCCACGGTCGTCATCGGCCTCGTGGTCGCCGGCCTTCTCCTCTTCTTCACGCCGCGATACCCGAAGATTCCCGTTCCCCTCATCGTGATGCTGCTCGCCACGATCGTCGTGGCCCTCTTCGGCCTGACCGACTACGGGGTCAAGACGGTGGGGGACGTCAGCATCAGTGGACTGTCGTTCGGGCTGCCCTCGCTCGACTCAGGGGATCTGGGCATCCTGCTGCTCCCTGCGCTGGGCATCTTCGTCGTGGGCTACACCGACAACATCCTCACGGCCCGTGCCTTCGCGGGACGGCGAGGTCACCGCGTCTACAACAACCAGGAGTTCCTGGCCATGGGCTCGGCGAACGTCGGTTCGTCCCTCGTCGGGGGGTTCCCGGTCAGCTCGAGCGCCAGCCGCACCGTGATCGCCCAGGCGAGCGGCGCCCGGTCACAGATGTACTCGCTCGTGTCAGCCGTCCTCGTGGTCGTGTCGGTACTGGTGTTCGCCCGGGTCATCGAGGCCTTCCCCTCGGCGGCCCTCGGCGGCGTCGTCGTGTATGCCGCGATCCGACTCGTCGACGTCGACGAGTTCAGGCGCCTCTGGGCCTTCCGCCGAAGGGAGTTCCTGCTCGCCATCTCCGCGACCGTGGGCGTCCTCCTCTTCGACATCCTCTACGGAGTGCTCGCCGCGGTGGCCATCTCCGTGGTCGAGCTCCTGACTCGAGTCGCTCGACCACACGCTGCCGTGCTCGGGCAGAGCCCCGGCATAGCCGGCTGGCATGACCTCGACGACTACCCGGGTGCCGCGCAGATCCCCGGTCTCGTCCTGTTCCGGTACGACTCGCCGCTCTTCTTCGCGAACTCCGAGGACTTCGCCCAGAGGTGCCGCGCCGCCATCGACGGGGCGGAACCACCCGCGCGATGGTTCGTGCTCAACATGGAAGGCAACACCGAGGTCGACATCACCGGGCTCGACGCCATGGAGGAGGTCCGGCAGTACTGCGAGGCATCAGGGGTCGTCATGGCCCTGGACCACGTCAAGCGCGAGGTGCTGAAGCGCCTCGACAAGCACGGAATCGGAACACGCATCGGCCACGCACTCATCTTCCCCACCCACCCGACGGCCGTGGCTGCCTACGAGGCCTGGGTCCGCGAGAACTAGTCGGGCTTGCGGGCTGCCTTCTCCCGGCGAACGCGCTCCTCGATCTCCTCGGCCTCCTCGAGCGTGGGAGCCGACCCGCCAAGGCGCGCCGGGATCCACCAGGCCCCTGGCGGCTTGTCGGGATAGCGCGCGATCGTCTCGTCGAGAAGCCCCGACATCCGGGCGTGCAGCTCGGCAGTGAGGAGGTCGGGGTCCACTCCCCGGGGCAGGGGCATCGGCTCGCCCACCGTCATCGCGATCGGCTTGCCGCGCGAGAAGTCCTTGCGGTCGTAAGACAGGATTCGCTGGCCGCCGAAGATGATCATCGGGATGAGCGGCACGTTCGCCGCCCGCGCCATGCGCACGGCACCGTTCTTGATGTCCTTGATCTCCAGCGAGCGACTCATCGTCGCCTCGGGGAAGACGCCGACGAGCTCGCCCGACTTGAGGGCCGCCACCGCGTCTCGGAAGGCGGCCGTCCCGGCGTCGCGGTCGACCGGGATGTGCTTCATTCCCCGCATGAGGGGGCCGGCGACCGGGTGGCGGAAGATGCCGTCCTTGGCCATGAAGCGGACGAGTCGGTGGCCGACGCGATCAGCGGGGATGCCGCCGAGCGCGAAGTCCAGGTAGCTCGTGTGGTTGATGGCCAGGACCGCCCCGCCCGCACGCGGGATGTTCTGCTCGCCGACCACATCCATGCGAAGGCCGAGCGACGCGAACAGGGTCTTGGCCGTGATGATGATCGGCCGGTACACCGGGTCGTTCACCGGCGATTCCCTCGACGCTCGATCATGGTGCCACCGTATCGGGCGGCGGGTGGGGCCGTGCCGCTCAGCCGGTAGCCGGGATGTCGAAGCGGCGGGTCGGCGAGTGCGCATCCAGCAGGGCATGCACCTCGGACGAGCGGTAGCGACGATGACCGCCGAGGGTCCTGATGCTGGTCAGCTTGCCGGCCTTGGCCCAGCGCGTCACGGTCTTGGGATCGACCCTGAACAGCGCTGCCACCTCCGCCGGCGTCAGCAGGTGCTCCGGCTCTCCAGGCAGCCCCGTCATGGTTCCCTCCAAGCGGTTTCGCCCCCGCAAAAGGTCCGATTTGGACGTGTTCGTCACCCTTCCACCGCCGACCACGCGCGGCAAGCGCATCCGGCGAAAATATCCTCTGCGTATCCCTTTCGTATTCGCCTCCCCCTAGGGTGAACGCATGGGCGAGGGGGCCGATATCCGACGCGACGACCCGTGGGCGGGCTTCGAGGACCACGAGCGCGTGCTGGTCGCCAGGGACCCGGCCTCAGGGGTCGCCATGGTGATCGCGGTGCATTCCACGGTCCTCGGACCGGCCCTGGGCGGCACGCGGATGGCCACGTACGCGGACTCCAGCTCCCCCGGTGCATCCGCGTACGCCGACGCCCTGAGGCTGTCGCGGGCCATGACCTACAAGAACGCGCTGGCCGGACTCGACCACGGCGGGGGCAAGGGCGTGATCCTCGCCGATCCGGCGCGGAAGGACCCCGCCGTGCTCCATGCCTACGGCCGGCTGGTGTCGACCCTGCAGGGGGACTACGTCACCGCAGGCGACGTGGGCATGACCGTCGCCGACATGGACGTCATCTCGGACACCTGCCCATGGACGACCGGGCGCTCGCCCGAGCGTGGGGGCGTGGGCGACTCCGGCATCCTCACGGCCCTCGGGGTGTTCCGCGGGCTGCAGGCCAGCGCCCGAGCCGTCTTCGGCACGGACGACCTGTCCGGGCGGCGGGTAGGCGTCGTCGGCGCCGGCAAGGTGGGCGGTCGCCTCATCGGACATCTCGCCGAGGCGGGGGCCGAGGTCGTCGCCGTCGACCCCGATCCTGGCGCCCAGGAGGCCACCGCGGACCTCGTCCCCACCGTCCGGTTCGTGGCCAGCGTCGAGGACCTCCTCGACTGGCAGCCGGAGGTCCTGTCCCCCAACGCCATGGGCGGCTTGCTCACCCACGACCTGGCGGCACGGCTGCCCGCACGGCTCGTGTGCGGCGGTGCCAACAACCAACTGGCCGAGCCCGCCGTCGGGGACCTCCTGGCCCAGCGGGGCATCACCTACGCGCCCGACTTCATGGTGAACTGCGGCGGCGTGATCCAGGTGGCCGAGGAGCTCGTCGGAGGGGACCTTGATCGCGCACGGGCGCGAACCGAGCGGGTCTACGAGACCACCCTGCGTGTCCTCGAGCGGGCGGCGGCCGAGGGCATCACCCCCGTGACCGCGGCGGAGCGGGAGGCGGTGGACCGGATCCGGGCCGCGAAGGACGCGCCGGACGATGCTCCGGGCCGCTGAAAGCAGCGCAGGGCCGGAGCAGGTACTCTAGGGTTCAATTACCGCGTGGACCGCCGCAGTGGCGGCCCGCCGGATCTGTCCGCGATGAGCCGGGGCCCGGGTCCCCGGATGAGGGGGTCGAGCCATGGGGCGCGGCCGTGCTAAGGCCAAGCAGACGAAGGTCGCCCGTGCGTTGAAGTACGGCGGACCGCAGACCGACTTCGACCGCCTCCAGGCCGAACTCGGAAACGGGAGCACCGAGGAGCCGGCCGAGCTCGACGATTCCTACGACGTGGTCGAGGATCCGTACGCGGACGACCCGTACGCGAAGTACTACGACGACGATGACGACGAGGAGTCGACCGGCTAGGGGTGCTCCCCCACGAGGGTGACCGCACCGCCGGTGCCGCCCTTGGCCTCCGCGTCGCCCCGCTCACCGTCGAGCCGTTCCCGCACCGTCCCGCAGGTCCACGCTGTCACCCCGCGATCGCCCAGCAGGGAGATGGCCCGGTCGGCACCGTCGGCATCGACCACCGCGATCATGCCGATGCCCAAGTTGAAGGTGCGCTCGAGGTCCGTCCGCTCGACCCCGCCGAGCCCTCCGATCAGGGAGAAGACCGGCTGCGGCGTCCACGTGGACCGATCGACGTCGACCGCCACCGTCGCGGGCAGCACCCGGGCCAGGTTCGCGGCCAGGCCTCCCCCGGTGACGTGGCTGAAGGCATGGACGTCGACCTCTGCCGCCAGCGCGAGGCAGTCCCGTGCGTAGATGCGGGTCGGCTCCAGCATCTCCTCGCCGACGGTGCGGCCGAGCTCCGCGACATGTGCGGACAGGCCGGGTCCATCAGGCCCGAGGAGCACCAGGCGAGCCAACGAGTACCCGTTGGAGTGCAGGCCCGACGAGGCCATGGCGACGACCACGTCCCCCGGCCGGACCCTGCCCGGCCCGAGCAGAGCATCGGCGTCGACGATGCCGGTGCCGGCACCCGCCACGTCGTACTCGTCGGGGGCCATCAGTCCCGGATGCTCTGCCGTCTCTCCGCCGACCAGCGCGCACCCGCCCTGACGGCAGCCCTCGGCGATGCCGGACACGATGGCGGCGATCCGCTCGGGCACGACCGACCCCACCGCGATGTAGTCGGTCATGAACAGCGGCTCGGCTCCGCAGACGACCAGGTCGTCGATGACCATGGCGACGAGGTCGATGCCGATGGTGTCGTGCACGTCCATGGCCCGTGCCACGGCGATCTTCGTGCCCACCCCGTCGGTGGAGGTGGCCAGCAGGGGGCGGCGGAACCGGGTGAAGGCGGAGATGTCGAAGAGCCCGGCGAAGCCGCCGAAGTCACCCACCACCTCAGGGCGCTGGGCCGCTGCCACGGAGGCCCGCATGAGGGCAACCGCCCGCTCGCCTGCCTCCACGTCGACGCCGGCGGCGGCGTACGAGGCACCTCCCGCGGGCACCCGCCCCGGGTCCCCGGCCGTCAGCGGGCTCGTCATGGGCGGTCGAGCGCGTCGGCAGCACCGCCACCGAGCAGCGTGGTGACGCCCTCGTTGTCGGTCGTGGTTCGCTCGACGCGGCGCTCGATGCCCTCCAGCACGTGCTTGCCCAGCAGCTCCGGCTCGGGCAGCTCCACCGGGTAGACGCCGTCGAAGCAGGCGCGGCACAGGCGGTCCTTCTCGAGTCCGGTCGCGTCCACGAGCTCGTCCAGTTCGACGTAGGCCAGGGAGTCAGCGCCCAGCGACGTGCGGATCTCATCGACCGACAGCCCGTTGGCGATCAGCTCGGCGCGGCTCGCAAAGTCGATTCCGTAGAAGCACGGCCACTTCACCGGCGGGCTCGCAATGCGGACGTGGACCTCGCGCGCCCCCGCCTCCCGGAGCATGCGCACCAGCGCGCGCTGGGTGTTGCCGCGGACGATCGAGTCGTCGACCACGACGAGCCGCTGGCCCGCGATCACGTCGCGAAGGGGGTTGAGCTTCAGCCGGATGCCGAGCTGCCGGATGGACTGCGAGGGCTGGATGAACGTGCGCCCCACGTAGGCGTTCTTCACCAGCCCCTCGGCGAAGGGGATGCCCGACTCCTGCGCATAGCCGATCGCGGCGTACCGGCCGGACTCCGGCACGGGGATGACCAGGTCGGCGTCGACCACGTCCTCCCTCGCGAGGCGACGGCCGATCTCGACCCGGACGGTCTGCACTCCTCGGCCCGAGATGCTCGTGTCGGGGCGGGCCAGGTACACGTACTCGAAGAGGCAGCCCTTCGGATCCGGTTCGGCGAACCGATGCGAGCGCAGGCCGTGCTCGTCGATGACGACGAGCTCGCCGGGCTCGACCTCGCGGACGAAGGACGCGCCGACGATGTCGAGGGCGGCGGTCTCGCTGGCGAGGACCCAGCCCCGTTCGAGACGACCCAGGACGAGGGGCCGGATGCCCTGCGGATCGCGGGCGCCGTAGACGGCGTCGTCGTCCATGAACACGAGGGAGAACGCCCCGCGGACGTAGGGCAGCTCGACCAGGGCGGCATCCTCGAGGCTGAGTTCGGGGTGGGCCGCGAGCAGGCCGGAGAGCGTGTCGGTGTCGCTGGTGGCCTGCATCCTGGTGCCGAGGGGAAGCTCACCTGAGACGGCGGCCAGGTCCGCGAGCCGGGCGCGCAGCTCGTGCGTATTCGTCAGGTTCCCGTTGTGCCCAAGTGCCAGGTGGCCCGTCGCGGTGGCGCGGAAGGTCGGCTGGGCGTTCTCCCACACGCTCGACCCCGTCGTCGAGTAGCGCGTGTGGCCGATGGCGACGTGGCCGTGCAGTGAGTCCAAGCTGGCCTCGGTGAACACCTGCGACACCAGGCCCATGTCCTTGTAGACGACGATGTGGCTGCCGTCGCTGACGGCGATGCCGGCCGATTCCTGCCCGCGGTGCTGGAGGGCGTACAGCCCGAAGTAGGTCAGCTTGGCGACCTCGTCGCCGGGAGCCCACACGCCGAAGACGCCGCAGGCGTCCTGCGGACCCTTCTCGCCGGGGAGGAGATCGTGCGACAGTTTCCCGTCTCCGCGTGGCACGGGGGCCACACTACGGGAGAATCGTGGCAGACCAGCACCGGCCCGAGAGGGGAGGCGATCGGCGTGCCGTCGCCATCGCTGAGGAAACCGCCCACCGGACTCCAGCGGATCCTCTTCCGCATGCCGATCACCGCGTACCGATGGCACCTCGGCTGGCTCATGGGCGGCCGATTCGTCCTCATCCACCACGTAGGACGGTCGTCCGGCCTGCCCCGCGCGGCGGTCGTCGAGGTCGTCAGCCACGACCCGGTCACCGACTGCTACGTGGTCGCGTCCGGGTTCGGGGAGGCCTCGCAGTGGTACCAGAACGTGATGGCCCAGCCGGACATCACCATCCAAGTCGGCAGCCGCGTCTTGTCCGTCCGGGCCGAGCGGCTCCCCGTGGACCAGGCTCAGGCGGAGATGCTCGACTACGCCCGGAGGCATCCTGCAGCGGCGCGGAAGCTCTCGGGCTACATGGGGTTCCCGGCCGACGGCACCGAGGAGACCTACCGCCAGGTGGGGACGGTGCTGCCCTACCTCAGGCTGTGCCCGCGGACGTGACGTCGGGGCCGGGACCTGCCGACGCCACGCCTTCGCACCCGAACGGCGGGCGCCGGGCGGCGGGTTAGAGGATCCCGCCGCCGTTCTCGTCAGCGTTGGAGAAGCGCTGGGCGACGTAGATGGGCAGGATGCTGACGACCACGAGTGCGGCCGCGACCACGTTGACGATCGGCGCCTGGTTGGGGCGGAAGAGGTTCTGGTAGATCCAGATCGGCAGCGTCGTGACACCCGGGCCCGCGGTGAACGTCGTGACGATGATCTCGTCGAACGACAGCCCGAAGGCGAGGATCGCGCCGGCGATGAGGGCCGAGCGCATCAACGGGAACGTGATGCTCACGAAGGTGCGCCAGGCACCGGCCCCGAGGTCCGCTGACGCCTCCTCGACGTTGCCTCCGAGGCGGCGGATCCGGGCGATGGCGTTGTTGTAGACGACCACGATGCAGAAGGTCGAGTGACCGATGATCAGGGTCCAGATCGTCAGGCCGCCGAGGAACGACGTGAAGACGTTGTTCAGCGCGATGCCGGTGACGATGCCCGGCAGCGCGATCGGCAGGACCACGAGCAGCGACAGGGACTCGCGGCCGAAGAACCGGTAGCGCCCGAGGGCCAGCGCCAGGAGGGTGCCGAGCACGAGTGCGATGAGCGTCGCGACGATCGCGACGCCGATCGAGGTCACCAGGGCGTCGCGAACGCCCTCGTTGTCGACGGCCTTGCCCCACCACTCCGTGGTGAAGCCGCTGGGCGGCCAGGTGAGGCTCCTGTCGACGCTGAAGGAGTTGATGAGGATGACGCCCAGCGGGATGTAGATGAACGCGAACGCCACGATGGCGAAGAGGCTGAGGACGATCTTGGTCCCGCGCGAGATCGACATGGCGCCCTACAGGTTGTCCAGCGCGCCCGAGCGACGGACGGCGAACAGGTAGAGCAGCACGATGATGACCGGGATGGTCGCTACGGCCGCGGCGAATGGGAGGTTGGTGACGTACGTCGTCTGCACGACGTTGCCCAGCATGGTGACCTTGCCGCCGACGATCTGCGCGGTGATGTAGTCACCGAGGCTCAGCGAGAAGGTGAAGACCGACCCGGCGACGATCGAGGGGAAGATCATCGGCATGACCACACTGCGGAACGTGCGGCCGCCCTTCGCGCCGAGGTCGGAGGAGGCGTCCAGCATCGAGTTGGGCAGCCTGGTGAGCCCTGCGTAGATCGGCAGGATCATGTACGGCAGCCAGAGGTAGGTGAGGGTGATGACGATCCCGAGGAACCCGTAGCCGGGGCCCCCGAGGCCGAGGGGGCTGAGGAACCACGCGATGACGCCGTCCTCGGGCTGGAGCATCGCCCGCCACGCGTAGACCTTGACGAGGTAGCTGGCCCACAGCGGAGTCAGCACCATCGCGACCATGAGCGGGCGCCACTTCGGGTGAGCGACCCGCGACATGAAGAAGGCCAGTGGAAGGGCGAGCACCATGCAGAACGCCGTTGTCAGCAGCGCGATGCCCACTGTCCGCAGGACGACCCCGTAGTACGCGGAGTTCGTGAAGACCTGCTGGAAGTTCTTGAGGGTGAACGTCTTCACCAGCTGTCCGGTGAAGTCGTCGATCGTCCAGAACGCCGTGAGGAACAGGGCAGCAAGGGACCCCAGGTAGATCACGACCAGCCACGCCATCGGCGCGCTCAGCAGACCGGCAAGCCGCATGCGCGGATGCCGGTAGCCGAACCCGCCGCGGGGCGCGGTGGTCATGGTCGTCACTGGGGTCCCTCGCTACTCGTCTGCGGCTAGCTGCGGAGAGCAGCCCAGGCGGTTGCCCACTCCGAGTACGGCACGCACTGGGTGTCAGTGCGGCCGTCGAGGCACTGCGCGGTCGGCGTGTTCCAGTAGTACACGTCCGTCCAGTAGTCAGCCTCGCCGGCGTGGTACGTGGCGCAGTGGTCCTTGTCCGCGGTCAGCTCACAGGACTTGGCGTTGGCAGGCGCCTCGCCGAACCACTCCGCGACCTGTGCGTTGACCTCGGGCGACACGATCCAGTCGAGCCACTTGTAGGCGCAGTTGATGTTCGGCGTGTCCTTCGTGACCATCCACGTGTCGGACCAGCCGGTGGCGCCTTCCTTGGCCTTGGTCGCCTCGACCTTGCCACCCTCTGCCTGAGCGAGGTTGGCGATGACCTGCCACGACGTGCCGATGGCCGTCGTGCCGGAGTTGAACGCCTGGATGGCCTTCGTGTAGTCGCTCCAGTACTCGCCGATGAGCGCCTTCTGCTGCTCGAGCAGCGCCATGGCCGCGTCGAACTGCGCCTGGTCCAGCGCATACGGGTCGGTGATGCCCAGCTCCGGCTGAGTCGCCATGAGGTAGACGGCAGCGTCAGCGATGAAGATGGGCGAGTCGTACGCGGTCACCGCGCCGGCGTAGGGCGAGTCCGCCTCGAAGGTGTACGCCCACGAGTCGATCGGCTCCTTGACCTTGTCGGTGTTCCACATGACGAGGTTGGCGCCGCGGCCGTGCGGGATGCCGTAGGGGACACCGTTGACGCTGTTGAACTTCTGCAGCTTCAGGTCGTCGAAGATGTCCGCGTAGCTCGGCACGAGGTCGGTGTTGACCGGCTGCGCGCTGTCGCCGTAGATGAGGCGCAGGGTTGCGTCACCGGAGGCGGAGACGACGTCCCAGCCACCGCCCTGGACGAGCTTGACGGCCTCGTCCGAGGTGCCGAAGGTCTTCAGGTTGACCTGGCAGCCCGTGGCCTCCTCGAACGGAGTGGTCCAGTCGACAGCAGGATCGGTCGAACCGTCCTCGACGTAGCCAGGCCACGCCAGGATGTTGACCTGACCCTCGCCCTCGCCGACCGGGCCGGCATAGGCGTCGCCACCGGGAGCCGGCGGCTCCTCGATCTGGGGAGACTCGGCGGGTGCCGCTGACGCGGCCGCCGAACCCTCGGCGGCAGCACTGGAGCCTGCCTCCTCCGACCCGCCACCGCATGCGGCGAGCATCATCGCGGCAGCAGAACCCACTGCAGCGATCTTGAGCAGACGCTTCGTGTGCACCTGCATCCTCCTCTTCTGTTGCGATGCCGCGAGCGGGTGCCCGCGGCCGGTGACCTGATGGACTAGTCGGTGACCTGGTACTCGTGGCGGCTGTCCCACGCCAGCTGCACGGCCTCGCCGCGGAGGTGAGCAAGGTCCGTCGACATGTCGGAGTTCTGACGCACTGCGACGAGGGATCCGCCGACCGCCAGGTCGATCACGAAGCGGGTGGACATCCCGACGTAGACGACCTCGCGCACGGTGCCGCGAACGCTGTGCTGCCCCTCGCCGACCGTCTCCTCGACGGACAGGACCCGGATCTTCTCGGGGCGCACGGACCATGTCCCGGGGCGGCCGAGGACGGCCTGGGCAGCCTCCGACTCGAGCAGGTTGGAGGTCCCCACGAAACCGGCGACGAAGGACGAGGACGGGTGCTCGTACACCTCGGACGGAGTGCCGAGCTGCGCGATGTCCCCCTTGTTGAAGACTGCGATGCGGTCGGACATCGTCAGCGCCTCGTCCTGGTCGTGCGTGACGAAGACGAACGTGATGCCGACCTGGCGCTGGATCTCCTTGAGCTCGACCTGCATCTGCTCGCGCAGCTTGAGGTCAAGGGCGCCGAGGGGCTCGTCGAGGAGAAGGACCTTCGGGCGGTTCACGAGGGCGCGCGCGAGGGCCACGCGCTGGCGCTGCCCGCCGGAGAGCTGCGACGGCGCCCGGTCGCCGTACCCGTCGAGCCGAACCGCCTCGAGGGCCTCCTGGGCGCGCAACTTTCGGTCAGACGAAGGGACCTTCTTCACCTTCAGCCCGTACTCGACGTTCTTCTGCACCGTCATGTGCGGGAAGAGCGCGTAGTCCTGGAACACCGTGTTGACGTCGCGCGCGAAGGGCGGCACCTGGGTGACATCCGCGCCGGCCAGCTCGATCGTGCCGGCGTCGGGGCGCTCGAATCCGGCGATCATCCGCAGGACGGTGGTCTTGCCCGAGCCTGACGGCCCGAGGAGGGTGAGGAACTCACCGTCCATGACGTCGAGGTCGACGCCGTTCACGGCCACGACGTCGCCGAATCGCCGGGTGAGTCCGCGAAGGCGGATGGCCACTGACGGCTCGACCATGGGCTACCCAGCTCCTCGACAGCACGACGAACACCCCCGCTGGGGTGGTCGGGGCACGTTACCGGGTGTCATCGGTTTCAGTACAGCCACCGTCCATCCACAGACGAAATCGTTATCGATTCGTATGTCTTGCCACGGTTTCCATGCCTACGAGGGGCTGACAAGGGGCAGATACGCGGACAGGTCGGAGCGCTCGCCGCTCGCCCGGACCCGACCCGTGGCCACGGCGTCCGCCCAGGACAGGTCACCGCGCGCCAACGCGAGCCAGGTCTGCGGGTCGGTCTCCACGATCGCGGCGGGCGTCCCGCGTCGGTGGGTGTGACCGGGCACGGCCTGGACGGCCGCGAACGGGGGGACCCGGACCTCGACGGCCCGACCCGGCGCCACCTGCCGCAGCATCTCCAGCGAGGCCTTGACCTCGGCCCTGAGCGCCTGCTGCGCCGGATCCACCGTCAGCCCAGGATGGCGGGCAGGGTCCGCTCGTGCGCGTCGCGCACCTCGTCCAGCGTGACGGTGAACTGGTCGGAGAACTGGAGCACCTGGGTCCCCGCCGGGTAGCCGGCATCGGCACCGAGGCCGGAGTCGACCACGCCGACCCGGTGCGCCGGCAGCTGGCGAGCCGCGCACATCTCGGTGAACCTCAGCTCCTCGCTGCGGGGCACGACGACGACCGCACGGCCCGTCGACTCGCTGAAGAGGAAGGTGAACGGGTCCAGTCCGTCGGGCACCCAGCACCGCGCGCCGATGCCCGCTCGCAGCGCCATCTCGACCAGCGACTGAGCGACGCCCCCGTCGGAGACGTCGTGCGCCGCCGTGAGCATGCCGTCGCGAGAACCCGCGACGAGGATCTCCCCCAGCAGTCGCTCGCGCTGGAGGTCGACCATCGGCGGGAGGCCACCGAGGTGGCCGTGCACGTGGTGCGCCCACTCGCTCCCGCCGAACTCGTCGCGGGTGTCGCCGAGGAGGTAGATCAGCTCGCCGTCCGGACCCCAGGCCATCGGCGTCCGGCGGTCGACGTCGTCGATGACACCGAGGACCCCGACGACCGGCGTCGGCAGGATCGCCGTGTCGCCGGTCTGGTTGTAGAAGGACACGTTGCCGCCGGTGACGGGGATGCCGAGCTCGAGACACCCGTCGGCGAGTCCCGTGGTCGCCTGCGCGAACTGCCACATCACCTCCGGGTCCTCCGGCGAGCCGAAGTTCAGGCAGTTCGTCACCGCCAGCGGGATCGCACCGGAGGCCGCGACGTTGCGGTAGCTCTCGGCGAGGGCCAGCTGTGCTCCGGCGTACGGATCGAGCTTGGCGAACCGGCCGTTGCAGTCGGTCGAGACGGCGATGCCGCGGCCCGTCTCCTCGTCGATGCGGATCATGCCGGCGTCCTCGGGCTGGGCGAGGACGGTGTTGCCGAGCACGTAGCGGTCGTACTGCGACGTCACCCAGGACTTCGAGGCGAGGTTCGGCGCAGCGGCCATCGTCAGCAGGGTCGCGCGAAGCTCGTCCGGTGTCGATGGTCGCGGAAGGCGATCCGGACCGTCGGCCTGCAGGGCGTCCTGCCACGAGGGTCGGTGATACGGGCGGTCGTAGACGGGGCCCTCGTGCGCCACCGTGCGCGGCGGGACGTCGACGATCCGCTCGCCGTGCCAGTCGACGGTCAGCCGCCCGCTGTCGTTGACCTCGCCGATCACGACCGCCTCCACGTCCCACTTGCCGCACAGGGCCAGGAACGCCTCGAGGTTGTCGGGCCTGACGATCGCGCACATCCGCTCCTGCGACTCGCTCATGAGGATCTCCTCAGGAGTCAGCGTTGGATCGCGCAGGAGGACGTGGTCGAGCCAGACGTGCATGCCGCCCTCGCCGTTGGAGGCGAGCTCGCTGGTGGCACAGGAGATCCCGGCGCCGCCGAGATCCTGGATGCCCTCGACGAGGCCAGAGTGGAGCACCTCGAGGGTCGCCTCGATCAGCAGCTTCTCCATGAACGGGTCGCCGACCTGGACGCTCGGGCGCTTGGTCGGTCCGCCCTCGTCGAAGGTCTCGGATGCGAGCACCGAGACGCCGCCGATGCCGTCGCCGCCCGTGCGGGCCCCGTACAGCACGACCAGGTTGCCGACGCCCTTCGCGCTCGCCAGATGGATGTCCTCATGCCGCATGGCCCCGACGCACAGGGCGTTGACGAGGGGGTTGCCCACGTAGGTCGGATCGAAGACGACCTCGCCGCCGATGTTCGGGAGACCCAGGCAGTTGCCGTACCCGCCGACGCCGGCGACGATGCCCGGCAGCACGCGCCGCGTGTCCGGTGCGTCGAGCGGTCCGAACCGCAGCGGGTCCATCACGGCCAGCGGGCGAGCGCCCATCGACAGGATGTCGCGGACGATTCCGCCGACCCCCGTGGCCGCACCCTGGTACGGCTCGACGTACGACGGATGGTTGTGACTCTCCACCTTGAAGGTGACGGCCCAGCCGTCGCCGATGTCGACGACGCCCGCGTTCTCGCCGATCCCGACCAGCAGGACGTCGGTCTCCGGCTTCTTCTCGCCGAACTGGCGCAGGTGCACCTTGCTGGACTTGTAGGAGCAGTGCTCGCTCCACATGACGGAGTACATGGCCAGCTCGGAGCTGGTGGGGCGTCGATCGAGGATGTCCCGGATGCGCTGGTACTCATCGGGCTTCAGGCCGAGCTCCGCGAAAGGCTGGACGTGGTCGGGGTCCTCGATCGCATGCGTGACGGTGTCGATCATGCGGCTGCCACCAGCGACGTCAGGATGGACGTGAAGAACGGCAGGCCGTCGGTGGTCGGACCGGTGAGTGCCTCGACGGCATGCTCGGGGTGCGGCATGAGTCCGACCACGTTGCCGCGTTCGTTCCGGATGCCGGCGATGTCGCGCCGGCTGCCGTTGGGGTTCACCTCGAGGTAGCGGGCGATGACTCGACCCTCGCCCTCCAGCCGGTCGAGGGTGGCCTCGTCGGCGACGTAGCCGCCCTCACCGTTCTTCAGCGGGATGACGATCTCCTGCCCCGCGTCGAAGTCGGACGTCCACATCGACGTCACGTCCTCGATGCGCAGGCGTTGGTCGCGGCAGACGAAGTGCAGGGAGTCGTTGCGGGTGAGCGCACCGGGGAGGAGGTGCGACTCGCACAGGATCTGGAACCCGTTGCAGATGCCGAGCACGGGCAGGCCGCCTTCGGCCGCGGCGACCAGCGAGTGCATCACGGGTGCGAACCGGGCGATGGCCCCGCAACGCAGGTAGTCGCCGTAGGAGAAGCCGCCCGGCAGGACGACGGCGTCCACGGACTTGAGGTCATCGTCCCCGTGCCACAGGGGAATGGGCTCGCCTCCGGCGATGCGCACGGCACGGGCGGCATCGCGATCGTCGAGGGACCCGGGAAAGGTGACGACGCCGATCCGCATCGTCACGCCTCGACCCGCATCCGGTAGTCCTCGATGACCGGGTTGCTGAGCAGCTCCTCGGCGAGCTTGTGCATGAGCTCGAGCCGCTCGCCCTCGAGCTCACCGTCGACCTCGATGACGAACTGCTTGCCCTGACGGACGTCCGCGACCCCGGTGAGCCCGAGGCGGCCGAGAGCCCCCTGGACGGCACGGCCCTGCGGGTCGAGGATCTCCGGCTTGAGCATGACGTCGACGACGACGCGGGCCACGGGCACTCCTGTGATTCGACGAGCTCGGCGATTGGGCTCCTGCAGCGCAACCCTACCGCCCGTCCCCGCCCCGCCGAGAGGCATGGTGTGGTCGTGAAACGGGGCTCTGGAGCCCCGTTTCACGACCACACCATGCCTCTCGGCAGTAGCGTCCGAGCGTGGGCAGCCGGGGGTACGACCTGTGGTGGGGCACCGTGCTCCGGCTGACCACGGTCGGCCACAAGGTGCTCGACCGCGCGAGTGGCGGCCGGCTCGGCCGCCGCTTCCCCGGAGGCCAGCAGGTCGTCTGGATCACCACGCTGGGACGGAAGTCCGGCGAATGGCGCCGATCCCCGCTGCTGGCCGTCCGCGAGGACCACGACCCGGCCAAGCCCTGGCTGGTCACCGGATCGAACGCCGGGCAGTCCACCGTTCCCGGCTGGGTGTTCAACGCGCGCGCACACGAGAACGGGACGCTCGAGGTCGACGGAGTCACGACGCCCTGCCGGTTCGAGGAGGCGGTCGGCGACGACCGCGCACGCCTCTACGTGCAGCTCGTGGAGACCTGGTCGGCCTACGCGATGTACGCGAAGAACGCCGAGCGCGAGATCCCGGTGTTCCGGATCTTTCCCCAGATCGACGAGCCCTAGGCCTTCACTCCGAGTCGGCCCGGGAGCCAGGACGCCACAGCGCTCAGTGGTTGGCCTGCCACGCCGACCAGGCCGACTCGACCATGCTCGGCAGGTCGCGCGTCGCACGCCAGCCGAGCTCGGCCTCGATCCGGCTGGTCGACGCGAATGTCGCTGGCGGATCCCCGGCCCGGCGGCCCACGACCTCCGGCGCGATGTCGCGGCCCACGGCAGCGGAGATGACGCCCATCACCTCGTGCACCGACGAACCTTCGCCACGGCCCACGTTGAACACGTCAGCACAGCGCCCGGCCTCGCACCGCTCCGCGGCCGCGACGTGCGCGTCGGCGAGGTCCTGCACGTGGATGTAGTCGCGGATGCAGGTGCCGTCCGGCGTCGGATAGTCATCGCCGAACACCTGCGGGCGGCGGCCCTCGTCGAGGGCCGCGAACACCATGGGGATGAGGTTGTTGACGCTGGTGTCACCGAGGGCGTCCGAGCCCGCACCCGCCACGTTGAAGTACCGCAGCGATGCCCACGACAGGTCCCACGCGACCCCTGCATCGCGGACCATCCACTCGCCGACGACCTTCGTCTCGCCGTACGGCGACTCGGGCCGCAGCGGCTCGTCCTCCGTCACCGGGTTGACGGCCGGGGTGCCGTAGACGGCAGCCGACGACGAGTACACCATCCGGCGCACCCCCGTCCCCTCCATCGCCTCGAGCACCGACAGGAGGCCGACCACGTTCTCGCGGTAGTAGTACAGCGGCAGGTCGACGGACTCTCCCGCAGCCTTCTTCGCCGCAAGGTGCACGACCCCGTCGATCTCATGCGAACGCATCGTGTGGGCGAGCGTCACGGCGTCGTGGACGTCGCCCTCGACGATCGGCACGCCCTCCGGGATGCGACGCGCCAGCCCCGCCGAGAAGTCGTCGTAGACCACGACATCCCGGCCGCTGTCGATCAGCGCCCGGACGACGTGCGCTCCGATGTACCCGGCTCCGCCGGTGACCAGCCAGGTGGTCACGTGAACGACTCGCCGGTGAGACGCTCGTAGGCCTCGACGTACTTCGCCCTCGTCCGCTCGACGACCTCGTCGGGCAGCGCCGGCGGAGGCTCATCGGAGTTGCGGTCCCAGCCGGAGTCGGCGGACGTGAGCCAGTCGCGCACGAACTGCTTGTCGAACGACGGCTGCGGGCTGCCCGGGCTCCAGGTCGCCGCATCCCAGTAGCGGGACGAGTCAGGCGTGAGCACCTCGTCGGCGAGCACGATCCGCCCGGCGTTCTTGCCGCTCTGCGCGAAGCCGAACTCGAACTTGGTGTCCGCGAGGATGAGCCCACGACTGGCGGACAGTTCGAGGGCGCGCACGTAGACGTCGAGCGACATCCGCTTCAGCTCCTGCGCCTCCTCCTGCCCGATCATGACGATGACCTCGTCATACGTCACGTTCTCGTCGTGCTCGCCCAGTGCGGCCTTGGTCGCCGGGGTGAAGAGCGGCTTCGGCAGGAGCGAGCCGTCCTTGAGCCCGGGCGGGAGTCCGTTGCCGCAGATCCGGCCCGTCGCCAGGTAGTCGCTGAGCCCGGATCCGGCGAGGTATCCGCGAACGACGCACTCCACCGGCAGCATCTCGAGCGGCTCGCAGACCATCGCCCTGCCCGCCACCGCCTTCGGGATCTTTCCGGACGCCACGTGGTTGGGCACGACGCCCTGCAGCTGGTCGAACCACCACTTCGAGAGGGCCGTGAGGATGCGGCCCTTGTCGGGGATCAGCGTGGGCAGCACCCAGTCGTAGGCGGAGATGCGATCGCTCGCCACGAACAGCAGCTTGCCGTCCGGCGTGCGGTACAGATCGCGGACCTTGCCGGAGTAGATGTGCTCGTACTCAGGCGACAGCCCGTAGTCCGGTGCGGTGATGGCGTCCACTAGAGGATGTCTCCCGGTCGGTAGGAGGCGGCATCAGGGTGCCGGTCGACGATGACGGCCACCCGGTCGGCCACGGCCCGCACCTGGCGGCCCGCCGCCCCCGTGAAGGTCAGCGGCTCCGCGACGATGGCCTCCAGCTCCTCGCGGGAAAGTCCCAGCCGCTCGTCTGCCGCGAGCCGGTCCAGCAGGTCGTTGTCGTCGAGAGCGGCCTCGCGCATGGCGAGGGCCACGGCCACGGCGTGCTCCTTGATCGCCTCGTGTGCGGTCTCGCGCCCCACTCCGTTGCGGACAGCGGCCATCAGCACCTTGGTCGTCGACAGGAACGGCAGGTACCGCTCCAGCTCGCGATCGATGACCGCGGGGAACGCGCCGAAGTCGTCCAGCACGGTGAGGAACGTCTCGAACAGGCCGTCGATGGCGAAGAAGGCGTCCGGCAGGGCGACGCGACGAACGACGGAGCAGGAGACATCGCCCTCGTTCCACTGCGACCCGGCGAGTTCGGCGACCATCGTGAGGTACCCGCGCAGGAGCACCGCGAAGCCGTTGACCCTCTCGCACGAGCGCGAGTTCATCTTGTGCGGCATGGCCGACGAGCCGACCTGTCCCGGTCGGAACCCCTCGGTGACGAGGTCGAGACCGGCCATCAGCCGGATGGTGGTGGCCAGACTCGACGGGGCAGCGGCCACCTGCGACAGGGCCGAGACGACATCGAGGTCGAGGGACCGCGGATACACCTGCCCCACGCTGTCGAGCACCTGCGTGAAGCCGAGATGGGCAGCGACCGCAGCCTCCAGCTGGCCGAGGAGCTCCTCGTCGCCCCCCATGAGGTCGAGCATGTCCTGGGCCGTGCCCACCGGACCCTTGATCCCACGCAGCGGGTACCGACCGATGAGGTCCTCGAGCCTCGCGAAGGCGACGAGCAGCTCGTCGGCAGCGGAGGCGAACCGCTTCCCGAGGGTCGTCGTCTGCGCGGGGACGTTGTGCGACCGGCCGGTGAGCGCGGTGTCGGAGTAGGCGACCGCCAGCGCCACCAGTCGGTCGAGCGTCGCGACGCACCTGTCCCGCACGATGACGAGGGACTCGCGCACCTGCAGCTGCTCGACGTTCTCGGTCAGATCGCGCGAGGTCATCCCGAGGTGCACGTACTCATGTCCGGCGAGCGCGTTGAACTCCTCGATGCGCGCCTTGACGTCGTGCTTCGTCACGCGCTCGCGGTCCGCGATCGACGTCAGGTCCACGTCGTCGATGACGCGCCGGTAGTCGTCGAGAGCCGCCTGCGGGATCTCCAGTCCGAGCTCGACCTGGGCCGATGCCACCGCCAGCCACAGCCTGCGCTCCATGACGATCTTCGCCTCGGGCGTCCACACGCCGGTCATCGAGGCTGAGGCGTAGCGACCCGCGAGGACGTTGGGGATGGCTGGCTTCGATGTCACGCGGTCATCCTTCCGTGGCGGCCCGCGCCGCGATGTCCCGGCGGTGGTGCGATCCCTCGAGCCGGATCAGGTCGACCGCCGCGTAGGCGTGCTCGCGTGCGCGGGCGAGCGTCTCGCCGTGGGCCGTGATCGACAGCACGCGCCCGCCGGACGACGCGATCGCTCCCTCGTCCGTGATGGTGGTGCCCGCATGGAAGATGTCCACGTTGACCTCCTCGGCGGCCCTCTCCAGTCCCGAGATGACGTCGCCGGTGCGTGGCGAGGTGGGATAGCCCTCCGCCGCGATGACGACGGTCACGGAGTAGCCGGACTGCCACACGAGCGGCGGCACGTCGGCCAGGTGTCCGGTGGCGGCGGCCATGAGGACCCGGCCCAGCGGCGAGCGGAGGTTCGCGAGGACCACCTGGGTCTCGGGGTCCCCGAAGCGGGCGTTGAACTCGATGACCCTCACGCCTCGCGAGGTCATCGCCAGTCCCGCGTAGAGCAGGCCCGCGAAGGGAGTTCCGCGATGGCGCATGACGTCGACCATCGGCTGGAGCACCCGCTCGGTCACGTCGGCCGTCAGCGTCGGCGGTGCCCACGGCAGGGGTGAGTAGGCGCCCATCCCCCCAGTGTTCGGGCCGGTGTCGCCCTCCCCGGCCCGCTTGAAGTCCTGGGCCGGCTGGAGCGGCAGCACCGTCGTGCCGTCGGTGATCGCGAAGAGGGAGACCTCCTCGCCGTCGAGGTACTCCTCGATGACGGTCTGCACTCCGTAGCCCTTGGACAGGATGGCTCGGGCGTGCGCGACGGCCTCGGCGCGGTCGGACGTGACGACGACACCCTTGCCGGCCGCCAGGCCATCGTCCTTGACGACATACGGGGGGCCGAACTGGTCCAGCGCCGACTCCACCTCGTCGATGCCCGTGCAGACGTGGGCCATCGCCGTCGGCACGCCGGCCTCGGCCATGACCTGCTTCGCGAAGGCCTTGCTGCCCTCGAGCTGGGCCGCCTCGGCGGACGGGCCGAAGCAGGCGATGCCTCGGTCACGAACGGCATCCGCGACGCCGGCGACGAGGGGCACCTCCGGGCCGATGACGACCAGT
Source organism: Actinomycetes bacterium (assembly GCA_024641635.1). Taxonomy (GTDB): domain Bacteria; phylum Actinomycetota; class Actinomycetes; order S36-B12; family S36-B12; genus UBA10649. Next base: position 34,052 of record JAHECS010000028.1, read on the forward strand.
TCGGCAGCGACGTCGACCGCGAGGTCGGCGACGGCCACCGGATCCGTCACATCGACCGGCCGGGTGTCGACCTCGCGCGCGATCCCGGCATTGCCTGGGGCGGCCACGACCTCCGAGACGGAATCGTCCGCCATCAGGCTCGTGATGATGGCGTGCTCGCGAGCACCGGATCCGATGACGAGGACCTTCACGGTGTCAGCCTATTGATGCCTCGTCGGACGTGGCGGGGTCAGGGGCGCCGGGACCCGCCACAGGTGACGAGGTATCCGCTGACGGCGGACCGCTAGCCGGTGTAGTGCCCGTCCACCACGGCGAAGGCCTCGTCGAGGATGGCCAGGCCCTCCTTGGCCTCCGCCTCGGTGATCGTGCACGGCGGCACGACGTGGAGTCGGTTGAAGTTCGCGAACGGCAGGGCGCCACGCTTCTTGATCTCGCCCTGCAGCTCGACCATGGCCGGCGATGTCCCGCCGTAGGGGGCGAGGGGCTCGCGCGTCTCCCGGTTGGACACCAGGTCGAGGGCCCAGAAGACCCCCAGGCCACGGACCTCCCCGATCACGGGGTGCCGCTCGGCGAGGTCGCGAAGACCCGGTCCGAGGACGTCCTCCCCGATGCGGGCGGCGTTCTCGACGATCCCCTCCTCCTTCATGGCATCGATGGACGCCACGATCGAGGCGGCCGCCAGCGGATGGCCCGAGTAGGTCAGTCCGCCGGGGAACACCCGGTCATCGAAGGTGGCTGCGATCGGATCGGAGATGACCACGCCGCCGACGGGCACGTACCCGGAGTTCGACCCCTTCGCGAAGGTGATGAGGTCGGGCGTCACGTCGAAGTGGTCGAAGGCGAACCACTTCCCGGTGCGGCCGAAGCCGCACATGACCTCATCCGCGATGAAGACGATGCCGTAGGTCTCGCACAGGGCCTGGACGCCCTCGAGGTAGCCCGGCGGCGGGATGAGCACGCCCGCGGTCCCGACGACGGACTCGATGAGGATCGCTGCGATCGTCGCCGGTCCCTCGAACTGGATCACCTGGAACAGGTGCTCGAGCGCACGTTCCGTCTCCTCCTCGGGGCTGGTCGACCAGAAGCTGGACCGGTAGGGGTACGGGCCGAAGAAGTGGACGACGTGGTCCGCGTACTCGTTCGGCCAGCGGCGCGGGTCGCCGGTCGCCTGGATCGCCGTGCCGGTGTTGCCGTGGTACGAGCGGTAGAACGACAGCACCTTGTCGCGCCCGGTGTGCAGTCGCGCCATGCGGACGGCGTTCTCGTTGGCGTCGGCCCCACCGTTGGTGAAGAACACCTTGTTCATGCCGTCCGGCGCCAGGTCGACGATCCGCTTGGCCGCCTCGCCGCGCACGTCGTTCGCGTGCTGCGGGGCGATCGTCGCCAGCCGGCCGGCCTGATCCTGGATCGCCTTCACGACCTTCGGATGCTGGTGTCCGATGTTCACGTTGACGAGCTGCGAGGACAGGTCCAGGAAGCGGTTGCCGTCGTAGTCCCAGACATAGCAGCCCTCGGCCGCAGCGACGTTCATCGGGTTCAGGGCGCCCTGCGCGCTCCACGAGTGGAAGACGTGCGCGCGGTCGAGATCATGGACGCGCTGGCCCTCTGCGGGATCGGGGGTGAAGGACATCAGGGGCTCCTCGGGGTCGTGCCTGTCGTCGTGAGCACGGTACGCGCTCCGCCCGAGCAGGGTAAGGGTGCCGGAATGTTCATGACGATTCGGGCTCCGCCGTCCCGGTCACCAGCCCGGCGACGAACGCGGCGACGTCGTCAGCGAGCCGTTCCGGCTGCTCCCACAGGACCAGATGGCCCACCCCCGCGTACTCGCGCCGGCGCGCGCCCGGGACGGCGGCCAGCAGGGCCCGCTGGTCGTCCGGCGAGATGAGCATGTCCCGATCGCCCCAGATCGCCAGCACGGGGCTCGTGATCGACCCCGATCGCAGGGGCGGCGGCGACTCGGTGAGCCCAGCCAGGCTCAGGCGCCACACGTCGGCGGGAATGGCGAGCGCGTCGAGAACCCGGTCGGCGACATACTCGGCAGGAACAGCGTTCTCGAGCGCGAACCAGGCGACCATCTCGCGGGCCCAGTCGGCCGGAATGGGATCGACGAGGGCGTCGATCTCGTCGGCGAACGACGGCCGGCCCAGCAGGCTCGTGGGCGACCCTGCGAGGACGATGCCGTCGACGCGTTCCGGGGCCAGGACGGCCAGCTGCTGTGCGACATAGCCGCCACTCGAGGCGCCGACGAGCACCGCCGACGCGACGTCCACCTCGGCAAGGAGGGCCAGCACGTCGTCGGCGACGGACACGAGGTCGTACCCCGCAAGCGGCTTGTCCGACTGGCCGTGGCCGCGCAGGTCGACGGCCAGCACGTGCAGGGAGGACGGCAGGGCGTCGGTCATCCGATCGAAGCTGCCGAGGGACTCACCCCACGCGTGCAGCAGGACGACGGTCCTCCCCTGGCGTCCACCCTGCTCGCGGAGGGCCATGGCGATGCCGGTGCTGACGCCGACCCGGCGGACGGCCCGCGAATCGGCCACTCCCGAAGGCTAGGCCCGATCGAGTCGGGCGAGAAGCCCCTCTCGCACGCTTGCCCAGTCCTCCGCGGTCACCGAGAAGACCACGGTGTCGCGCACCGACCCGTCCTGCCGTCGCTGGTACCGCCGCAGGACACCCTCGTACTCGGCACCGAGTCGAGCGATCGCACGCTGGCTGCGTCCGTTGCGGATGTCGGTCTTGAGCTGGACGCGGCCGAACCCGTGCCCGAAGGCCCACTCCATCAGCAGGTACTTGCACGACGGATTGACGTCCGTCGCCCACACGTCGGTGGCATAGACGGTCCAGCCGATCTCGAGCCGAGCGTCCAGGGGAGAGACCTCGAGGAACGACGTGGTGCCCACCACCCGGCCGTCACGCTCGACCGTCCACATGGTGCGGCCCTGGCGAGGCGCGTCGATGATCGACTGGAGGACGTCGTCCTCCGAGGACGGTCGACCACGGACGTGGGCCCAGCAGGCGTCGTCGTCCAGGGCCTCGAAGAGCGGGAGTGCGTCGCGCGGGGTGGTCAGCCGGAGGGTCACGCGGCCATGAGCCAGCACCACCGACGGATCGAGTGGCCACTGCGCGCTCCCCCACGGTGGATCCCCCGGCCTGGGGTCCACCCTCGGGACGAAGCCCGCGGCCGCGCGCGTGCGCGCGAGATGCACCATCTCGTCGTCTCGATCCTCGACCACGAAGCCGATGCGCTCGTGGAAGGCCACCGAGGCGGAGTTCACGACGGAGGTGACGCAGCGGACGGTCTCGACCCCCCGCTCGGCCATCCGGTCGGCGAACTCGTCATGGAGGCGTCGCCCCAGTCCATGACCACGATGCGCCGGGTCCACGCCAAGGAAGTGGACGTAGGCCGCCCCGGCGTCATCCTGGGACGGGAATCCGACGAGGAACCCCCGCATGCGACCCTCGTCGTCCTCGGCCACCAGGCTCGTGCTGGCGAAGTTCTCCAGGAAGAGCGGCTGAAGCAGGCCCGTCAGGTCGCGGCCGTCCCACCAGTCCACGAGGACGCCACGGATGATGGCGAAGTCCGCCGTGGTGGCCGGACGCAGGCTCATGAGATCAGGTCGTGGATCGAGATGGTCGCGTCACGATCCTGGCCGACGCCGATCGCGCTGATGCGGGTACCGGAGGCGTCCTCGAGGAACTGGACGTACGACCGGGCGTTGGCCGGCAGGTCCTCGAGGGTGCGTGCCCCGGAGATGTCGTCGCTCCAGCCGGGCAGGTACTCGTAGATGGGCTTGGCGTGGTGGAAGTCGGTCTGGGTCATCGGGATCTCGTCGACGCGCTGGCCGTCCACCTCGTACGCGACGCAGACGGGGATCCGATCCCAGCCGGTGAGGACGTCGAGCTTCGTCAGGAAGATGTCGGTCAGCCCGTTGACCCGAGTGGCGAACCGGGCGATCGGTGCGTCGAACCATCCGCAGCGCCGGGCACGCCCAGTGGTCACTCCGCGCTCACCGCCGATGGTCCGAAGCCGCTCGCCGTCGTCGTCGAACAGCTCTGTCGGGAAGGGGCCGGAGCCGACCCGGGTCGTGTAGGCCTTGAGGATGCCGACCACTCGGGTGATGCGGGTCGGGCCGATGCCGCTGCCGGTCGAGGCACCGCCGGCCGTCGGATTGCTGGAGGTGACGAACGGGTAGGTGCCGTGGTCGACGTCGAGCAGGGTGCCCTGACCGCCTTCGAGCAGCACCACCTTGCCGTCATCGAGGGCTCCGTTGAGCAGGAGCGCGGTATCGGCGACGTACGGGCGCAGGACGTCCGCGTACTGGAGCAGCTGCTCGGAGATCGCGTCCACGTCGAGGGCGCGTCGGTTGAACACCTTGACGAGCACCTGGTTCTTGCTGTCGAGCGCGCCCTCCACCTTCTGGCGGAGGATCGACGGATCGAACAGGTCCTGGACGCGGATGCCCATGCGGGCGATCTTGTCGCTGTACGTCGGCCCGATGCCGCGTCCCGTCGTGCCGATCTTCGACTTGCCGAGGAAGCGCTCGGTGACCTTGTCGAGGGTGACGTGGTACGGCGTGATGAGGTGCGCATTCGCACTGATCACGAGCCGCGACGTGTCGATGCCCCGCGCGTTGAGCCCGGCCATCTCCTCGAGCATGACTGCCGCATCGACGACGACTCCGTTGCCAATGACCGGCACCACGGACGGGGTGAGGATGCCGCTCGGCAGCAGGTGCAGCGCGAACTTCTGGTCGCCGATGACCACCGTGTGTCCGGCGTTGTTCCCGCCTTGATAGCGCACGACGTAGTCGACGCGGCCACCGAGCAGGTCGGTGGCCTTTCCCTTGCCTTCGTCGCCCCACTGGGCGCCCACGAGAACGATTGCTGGCACGGGGGGCAAGACTACCTCCCCGCGGCACTCACCCTCGCGCGCGCTCGGCGAGGGCCAGGCCCAGGGAGTGCCCCGACAGCCAGGCGGCCTCCACTCTCGGACCCCCCGCCCAGGCGTCGCCCGCGGCACCCAGCGGCAGCGCGTCGTCCAGCCAGTAGTTCTCCTCGCGGGCCACGAGCGGCTTGGCGTACGTCCAGCGATGCGCGTCCACCCAGTCCGGGTAGGCATCCAGCCCCAGAACGCGCTGGATGGTGGCGACGGCCGGACCGATGACCGACGCGGGATCGTGCAGGTGCACCGCGGCGAGCACCGGGTTCACGTGGGCGACGAGCACGGGCGCCAGGTCTCCGCGCCGCCTGCCGTCATCCGCGATCCAGGTCAGGACGGGGTCGTCGTTCACGAACACGCCGTCGAGCTCGATCCACCGCACTCGGTCGAAGACACAGGTGACGGCGATGACGGGCTCCCACGTGATCGGCGATGCAGGGACGGCATCCGTGATCCGTTCGGCCTGGGGAGCCGGCACGCATACGCCGACGGAGTCCACCGCAGCGCCATCCACGATGACCCGGCCGTCAACGACACCGACGCGGCCGACCTCGTCATCGACGCGCACGTCCGCGAGGTGCGCCGCCAGCGTCTCGACGACATCGCGCAGCCCCCGGGGGGCCGCGTAACGCAGGGGACCGGTGGAGACTCCTTCGATGCCCGTCGGCCCGGCGACGTGGAACGCGGTCGTCCACGGACGGACCACATCGCGGGCCACGAGACTCTCCACCACGGCCTTGAATGACGGGTCGGACGCCGTGAAGTAGGACGCCCCGATGTCGACGACGCGTCCGTCGAAGCCGGTGCCGGAGTCACGCAGCGTGCGCGACGCCATACGGCCACCGAGTCGCCGGCCGCGGTCGCGCACCCGGACGTCCAGGCCGGACTCCGCGATCGCGGAGGCGCAGGCGATCCCGCTGATCCCCCCTCCGACGACGACAGCGCCTTCAGTCACGCGGTACCGACGGGTCGCAGTCGTCGATGAAGACCGCCAGGCGATCGACCTCGTCGTGCTCGTCGATAGCGTCCGCTGCCCGCGCCAGCGAACGGAGGCACCGCAGGAAGCCCTGGTTCGGCTCGTGGTGCCACGGCACCGGGCCGTGGCCCTTCCAGCCGTTGCGGCGCAGGGCGTCGAGACCACGGTGGTAGCCGACGCGGGCGAAGGCATACGACTCCATCACCCGACCGTCCGCCCATGCCTGGTCCGACAGAACCGCCCAGGCCAGCGAGCTGGTCGGGTGGTTCCGGGCGGCCTGGGCCGCGTCCATCCCCGCAGCGAGGTCGCGGGCGGCGGGATCCTCCGGAAGGTTCGTGGGTGGCGGGCTGTCGAAGAGGTTCTTGCCGATGGTCATGCGACACAGCCTGCCATCACGGGAGGCGTTCGGCGCGCCGGCCGCAGCCCAGCTGCGGCAACCCCGGAGTCCGGTCCGGGACAGATGCGCAGGGGTGGCCCGCTTCCGGGCCACCCCTGCGCATGTGTCCCGCCTTGCGGGAGAACGAAAACTGCTAGCGCATCTTCGTGCCGGCGGACCGCAGGTCCTCGCAGCCGACGACGACGCGAGCGGCCATGCTGGCCTCGGCGAGCTTGCCCCACGCGCGCGGGTCGTAGGCCTTCTTGTTGCCGACCTCGCCGTCGATCTTGAGCACGCCGTCGTAGTTCTTGAACATGTGGTCGGCCACGGGCCGCGTGAACGCGTACTGCGTGTCGGTGTCGATGTTCATCTTGACGACGCCGTAGTCGAGGGCCTCGCGGATCTCGCTGAGCAGGGAGCCCGACCCGCCGTGGAACACGAGGTCGAACGGCTTGTCCTTGCCGTACTTCTCACCGACAGCCGTCTGGATCTCGTCGAGGACCTTGGGGGTCAGCACCACGTTGCCCGGCTTGTAGACGCCGTGCACGTTGCCGAAGGTCGCGGCAACCATGTACCGGCCGCGCTCGCCGAGGCCGAGCGCCTCCGCGGTCGCCAGGCCGTCCTCGATGGTCGAGAACAGCTTGGCATCATGCGACGCCTCGATGCCGTCCTCCTCGCCGCCCACGACGCCGATCTCGATCTCGAGGATCGTGCGCGCCTTGACGGACTCCTCGAGCATGCGCTTCGAGATCTCCATGTTCTCGCCGAGCGGGACGGCCGACCCGTCCCACATGTGCGACTGGAACAGCGGCTCGAGGCCCTTGGCGACGCGCTCCTGGGAGACCTTCAGCAGCGGCTCCATGTACCCCGGCAGCTTGTCCTTCGGGCAGTGGTCGGTGTGCAGCGCGATGTTGACGTCGTAGTGAGCGGCAATGGAGTGCGCGAACTCGGCGAGCGCCACGGCACCCGCGACCATGCTCTTGACGGGCTGGCCGGACGCGAACTCGGCACCACCCCACGAGAACTGGACGATGCCGTCGCTCTCTGCCTCGGCGAAGCCCCGGATGGCGGCGACGATGGTCTGGGAGGAGGTGCAGTTGATCGCCGGATAGGCGAACCTGCCGGCCTTGGCTCGGTCGAGCATCTCGGCGTAGACCTCGGGGGATGCGATGGGCATCGGGACTCCTGCTGTCGGGCGGATGTAAGCGATGACATCCTTCCAGA